>CADCNH010000024.1 GCA_902802755.1 uncultured Bacteroidota bacterium
CAGTAACAATGACAGTTTTAGTCAGATTTATCTCGAGTGGCATCCCGGCATCAATGCCGTGGCCATCGGTTGCGGCTTAGGCAAGAGCAAGGCTGCCACCCAGGGATTGAAGAGTGTGCTGGACGAGGTCGGCGACCCATTGATTTTGGATGCCGACGCATTGAATATACTGGCGGAGAACAAGACCTGGTTAGGCTTTCTGCCCACCAATTCCATACTGACTCCGCATATCAAGGAGTTTGAACGCATGGCGGGCAAGGCCGACAATGACTTTGACCGCATCGAGAAGTTGCGTGCCTTTGCCCAGAAGCACGGAGTCATCGTCATTCTGAAGGGGGCCCATACGGCGGTGGCCATGCCCGACGGGCGAGTCTTCTTTAACACCACCGGCAACCCGGGCATGGCCACCGCCGGCAGCGGCGACGTGCTGACAGGGCTGCTGCTGGCACTGCTGAGCCAAGGCTATGTCCCCGCGGCAGCAGCCCTCATCGGGGTTTGGCTGCACGGTGCCGCTGGTGACTGCGCAGCCGCGCATCATGGGCACCCAACAGCCCTCATAGCATCAGACATCCCGAAATTCTTTGGACAGGCAATACAGTTGACAGTTGACAGTTGAAAGTTAACAGTTAATAATTAATAGTTGATAGTTGGAGATTGGATTTTGATTTTTTAATTTCTTAATTCCTATCCCCTAAGACCTATCATCCCCATTATATGCAAACCTCTTCCGGATGGTACAACGTAGCGCAGCGGTCGATAAGGGCATTAGCATACTCAAAGCCAGAATCACAGGTTTTCTTATTTTGCGTGCCGTCGTAACCCATGCTCAAATGCATGGTATCGTATGCGACCTTCATAAACTGCAATAGCCTACGGTCACGTTGAGACGCTGCCAATCTATATTTGTCCACCGACGGCCTTCCCTTACCCTTTCGCACATGCAAAACCGCATCCAACGCAATCAGGCAGCCCTTCCACAGAATATCACCAGCCGTCCTCACATACTTTTTATCCAGATATGACTTCGTTTCAGGATCATAAGTGGCTCTCTTGATGGTCTCTTCCGCATTGGCCACATATCTGCGTGCCTCATCTATGGGATTTATCTCGCTCTCATTCTTAATTACATCCATTTTCATGTTGTTTTCTTGAATGCAAAAATATAATAGCAAATTCAATTTTTCAAGAAAAAACCAAAATTTTTCACCATTGAAAATCAATAAATTAAAAATTCAAGCCTATTATTTTAACAATTGTAAATTAATCGAGCAGAAAAATATTAACAGAATATTGTAAGACGGACGTCCCCAGAGCACCCTACAATGAAATCTAAATTTTAAAACAGATGGGAAACTTTCAACTTTCAGTTTTCAGTTTTCAATCGTTTCCCCGCAGAACTGTTCTGCGGCGGCTTGTTCGGCCTGTTTTATGGTATAGCCTTCTCCTTCGGTTTTTTTTTCTCCATCAATGAAAAGATAAGCCTTATACAATTTATTAGACTGATTATCAAATTCTTTGTGAGAAAAAGTCAACTGAAGGTGGTGTTTCTGTGCCCATGACAGAGCCTTGCTCTTGAAATTCTTCTCCTCTGTCAGCAGAGTTTCCAAATCCAGTTGGGTCATCAGAATGCGCTGGATAAATACTTTTTTGGTTTTCTCATAACCTAAATCCAGGTATATAGCTCCCATTATCGCTTCAAAAGCATCGCCATTCACCGACTTAGCATGCACATGGGAATCAATAATCACTTGCTTGTCCAGACCGATTTTGCGGGACAAGGCATTCAGGTTGGCACGACATACAATTTTAGAGCGCATCTCCGTCAACTGACCTTCTGGGGCAAACGGGTATTTCCTGAACAGAAAATCAGCAGTAATAGCTCCCAACACAGCATCACCCAGATATTCGAGACGCTCATTATTCAGTTTTCCTGCCACCACATCACTTTGCGAAGAAGATCTATGCACCAAAGCCATCTTGTAAATGTCAAGATGTCGTGGAGAAAAACCGAAAACATTTTTGATAAAAGACTTGATCTGGCTGGATACAGGATCTTTATGCAGAAAAGCCATCACTATTCGTATTTTTTGTAGAGTAAGGTGAGATTATGGCCACCAAAACCGAAAGAATTGGACAAAGCCACACGGATATTCTTTTCAACGGGCTTATGCGCACAAAAATTCCAATCCGGCAATACAGGATCTTTATGGTCAAGATTGATAGTTGGTGGAGCAAAACACTTATTCATAGCAAGAATCGAAGCTATGCTTTCAATAGCGGGAGCCGCACCCAACATGTGGCCAGTCATGGACTTGGTGGAACTAATCAGCAACTTGTTCGCATGATCACCGAAAACATCCGCAATAGCGTTGCATTCTGAGATATCACCCATCTTGGTGGAAGTACCATGGGCATTGATATAGTCCACTTCCTCTGGTTGGATACCCGCCTCATCCATGGCCAAACGCATAGACATTGCCGCACCAGCGCCATCGGGACGCGGAGCCGTTATATGATAGGCATCGCAACTCAGGCCGCCGCCCACCATTTCGGCGTAAATATGCGCACCACGAGCCAAAGCATGGTCAAGGTCTTCCATAATCAAGATAGCAGCACCTTCACCCATCACAAAACCATCACGATCCACATCAAAAGGACGGGATGCACGTTGCGGCTCATCATTGCGGGTGGACAAAGCACGCATGGCGTCGAAACCACCCACCGTCAACTCGGTGATACATGCTTCCGCGCCACCGGCTACCATGATTTCGCACTGGCCCATACGGATGAAATTATAGGCGTCAATAATGGCATTGCCACCTGAGGCACATGCCGAAGATGTCATGTAATTTGGACCTTGCAAACCAAAATGAAGCGCCATGTTTCCCGATATGGAATCCATCAGCACTTTCGGAAGAAGAAATGGATTGAAACGCGGAACTCCGTTATTCTCTACAAGTGTATAAAATGCCTCATGGAGGGACTGTAAGCCGCCAATAGCAGAACCCATGACCACTCCTATGCGCTGCGGGTTCTCCTTGGCCAGTTCCAAACCACTGTCTGTCAAGGCCTCCTGAGTCGCCGCCACCGCAAAATGCGAAGCAATATCCATCTTACGGGCCTCCTTGTTATCCATTATATCAAAAACATTGAAGCCCTTTACCTCGCAGGCAAACTTGGTCTTATATAATTCGGTATTAAAATAAGTTATCGGTGCGGCTCCACTTACACCTTTCAGCAAACTGTCCCAAAAATCCGGGACATTATTTCCAATAGGTGTAAGTGCGCCGATACCGGTAACAACAACTCTTTTTAAGTTCATAAAAAAGAGGCGGGGGGAATAATACTATTTATTGATAGTATTTTCAATGTATTTAATTGCATCCCCTACAGTTGCAATTTTTTCAGCTTCTTCATCGGGAATCTGAATGCCAAATTCCTTCTCGAATTCCATAATTAACTCAACAGTGTCTAATGAGTCAGCACCCAAATCATTGGTGAAACTTTTTTCCGGGGTAACCTCGGCTGCATCAACACTTAATTTTTCAGCAATAATCGCTTGTACTTTGTCAATAATTTCTGCCATAGTTATTCGTTTAAAATTAATGTGCAAATATACCATATTTTTTTGATATGGCTATTAACTTTTTTTAACAACCAACTGTATTTGTCAATCCTTTACCATTCAAGTATTTAAAAATGTTAAATAATGCTTTTTCAACTTTTTTGCGTGCTTGGTCTAATTCCCATTTTTACTCAAAATCGTAACCAATTCGTTCTATTTTCTCCAAATTGTCAATTTTCTTCAGCTTTGAAATCAGCTCATTCAAGGCATGGACATTCTCAATGTAGAGCATTAAGGTACCCGTGAAAACATTATCTCTGGTTTCAATGTTCAAAGAACGAATATTAAGGTTCAACTGAGAAGTTACAATATTTATTATATCTTTCAACATACCTTTCTTGTCAAAACCTGTCAGCCGCAGACCCGACAAAAATGCCAGATTCTGCTCCTTACGCCACTTGGTTTTGATAATACGATTGCCAAATTTCGACATCTGTTCAATGGCCTTCGGACATTTCGTCTGATGGATAACAATCTCATTGTTAGGCATTTGAAAACCAACCACATTATCACCTGGGATAGGATTACAGCAAGGCGATAATTTATACCGGATATTCTCGGAAGTGTCGTCCAGCATAAACATCGACGGGTGGGTTGTCAACTCTTCCTCAATCAGCTGGCTCAAAGGTTTATTAGTAATCTCATCTGTCACTTTCTTCTGGAATTCCTCCAATTCACTATTTTTCTCGTTGGAAAACATCTTCCGCACACGGTCTTCTGTCAGCTTGTTCTGAGAAACATAGTCCCAAAACTCGATAGGCGACTTGATACCTGTCTCTGCCTGTACTTTACCGATATTCTGCGGGGTGAATGCCAAGCCCAAATGGGTAAAATAGCGTTTTAGGATAGACATACCTTTGTTGGTATACTTTTTCTGTTCCAAACGAATGGCATCCTTAATACGCTCACGTGCACGAGAAGTCTTCACCACATCAAACCATTCAGTTTTGGGGAATTGCTTTTTTTTTTTTTTTATTTCCACCTGATCCCCGTTTTTCAACACATAATTGAGCGGAACACTATTGAAATTCACCTAGGCACCGATACAATGATCGCCTAAATTGGTATGCAAGTCGTAAGCCAAATCCAACACTGTAGAGCCTGCCGGAAGCTGCTTCATATCCCCTTTAGGCGTAAAAATAAAGACTTCCTTCAAATCAAGATTCAACTTGATTTCATTCAAGAAATCAATAGCATTAGTCTTATCGCTATTCAGCACCTCCCTGATTTTCATCAGCCACTCCTCTACCCTGTTGTCATATTCGTCAGGGGTTCGGTTTTCTTCCTTGTATTTATAATGGGCGGCGAAACCTTTCTCTGCGATTTCGTCCATACGGCGTGAACGGATTTGCACTTCCACCCATTTTCCCGCCTTGCTCATGGCGGTTACGTGCAACGACTGGTAGCCATTGGGCTTGGGATGTGCCAAAAAGTTACGTTCACGCTCCGGATTAGTCTCGTAAAGACTGGTTACGATGGCATAAATGGCCCAGCAAGTACGAATTTCGTCCTTGGGATCCGAATCAAAAACAAAACGAACCGCGAAAATATCATAAATATCCTCAAAATTGATATTTTTACGCTTCATTTTCTGGTAAATTGAATATACCGACTTGGTACGGCTTGACATTTCCGCCACAATACCTTCAGCTTTCAGTTTATCCTGAATCGGCTTCACAAAATCCGAAATCAATGTCTGACGGTCAGCCTCTGTATGTTTCAACTTGTTAGCGATAAAACGATATGTGACCGGGTCAGTATATTGCATGGCGAAATCCTCCAGCTCGCTCTTGATGGCATACAAACCCAGACGATGGGCAATCGGCACATAGAAATAAGAGGTTTCTGAAGCGATTTTCCACTGTTTTTCTGGCGGCATGGAACCGAGGGTACGCATATTGTGCAGACGGTCAGCTAGTTTAATCAGAATCACACGTACATCCTCTGACATAGACAGGAAAATCTTCCTGAAATTCTCGGCTTGGATAGACACATTGCTATCGATAACCAAATCCTCGATTTTCGTAAGGCCATCAATAATTCTGGCCACCTTCTCTCCGAAAATTTCGCGCATATCATCGAGGGTATAATCCGTATCCTCCACCACATCGTGCAAGAGAGCACACACCAAAGAGGTGGTTCCCAAATTGATCTCCTGGGTGACGATTTTAGCCACTGCGATAGGATGATAAATATATGGTTCACCACTACGGCGACGCATATCCTTATGTGCATTCACTGCCAAAGTAAAAGCCTTACGGATAAGCTTTTTCTGCTCTGCTGTAGTTTTGTCATACATATAGCTGAGCAAATCGCGGTATTTCCTCACGATCATCTTTCTTTCGAGTTCCGGATCCGGTACGTATGCTTTTTCCATGAGATTTCGAGTTATGGGATAAAATATTATATTGTTTTATCAGGGTCTTTCACGCAGCTGCCATGATATGACAGCCCTACATTGTTTACTGTTTTATTATCTTTTTGGTAATTATGTTTTTACCATCATTTATTTTGATGAAATAACAACCTGAGGCGTATGCCTGCATGTCAATATTGTTCACACCGGAGGTCATTGTCTGGTGCATCAACTGACGGCCCGACATATCAAACAATTGTACGTCATACATGTTTTCATCACCTTCAATGACCACAAAGGCCTTGTTTTCGACGGGGTTCGGATACACACGGCATCGGCTGTAGCTTACAGAATGTTGTTCTATACCATCAATTTGCAAGGCCATTAAGACAGCCTGATAGGCATCCACCTTACCTGCACCAATAGCCAACTGTGGACCCGATTCTGTGTATTGATCATGATAAGCGGTTTGTTTCAGTATATACTTCACCTGGTCAGGAGTAAGGTAAGGATTGGCTTCCAACATCAAGGCCACCACACCTGTCACAAAAGGCGAAGACATGGAGGTTCCCGACAAAGAGCAAAAACCATAGGTTCTACCATTAAAACTAAAGGTGTTAGTAGGCGTATGGTCCGTGCTACTGGTAAAACTTGAAAGTGCTGCCATCACACTTTGTCCCGGTGCCGAAATGTCGGGTTTATCGGGATTGCCGATGACCGGTCCCCAGCTTGAGAAACCAGCGATATTGCCAGCACCTGTAAATTCACCCGTAGTGTTGTTTTTCTGCCTTGCCTGGTGAGCAGCCACCGAGATAGCACACGGCACATTGGCAGGTGCACCTATGCCATACTCCTTGTTACCAGCAGTCCAACCTGCATTAGGAGCAGTAAACGCACCGCCCCAGTTACCCACATCGTTAGTCAGCTCTATCACATTCCAGGCATGGAAATCGCCTTCATTGGCCGCTACAATCAGTCCATACTTCACACCTCCATATATGGATTTCTTCACGCGCAAACGAACATGAGGAAGGGCATTGGGCACCGATGCAGCCACATTATCAATTTTATACTCAACAGGATAACCCACCACGTATGCTGTTGTATCGAGGCTAAAATCGCCTCTTTGGGTGTTATAGAATGGAGTATAGCCAATAATACCTCCTTGATCATCCGCCACTGCAATAGCATAGCTGAAGGAAGTGTTCGGAGAACTGGTCATGGTAATGGACTCACCGTAGCGATGCGGTTCACCCCCTGTGGCAAATTCAATCATTGACATTAGGGTATCCGTATTGGTATTGAAATCCTGATGCACATGGAATTTCACATCTCCGTTATTGCCGGCACTGGTCACAAAAACCACACCTTGGTCAGACAGTTCCTGCATAGCTGACGCAACAAGACCTGTACCATCCATATAACCCATATAATACAAGCCCCAGCTCATGTTGATGACCAAACGTTTCTGTTCTTGTTGTGCCACTTGGAACATCCAATGGAAAGCGTCCACCACAGCCTGCTCACTCACCAGGAAAGTGCACAGAATGATATTGGCACCAGGAGCAACACCACGGAAAGAGCCACTCATAGAGCCAGAGCCCGCAGCAATGCTGGTCACATGTGTGCCATGGTAGCCATACTCATACACATTGAATGTATCGCACTGGGCAGCTAACAAGGCTTCCTGACCCACTATCTCAGTACCATAGGTAAAGCCATCGGGTGCTGGTCCGGCATTGCGAAACTGGTCCCAGACCCTGAGAATACGGCAATTTTGCTTCTGCAAGTCATAAAAAACCGGATGTGTGTAGTCGAAGCCCCAATCGGTGACACCAATGATAACATCCTCACCTGTAAAAGATTGCGGAAGTTCAATTCCCTGATAAACGCTATCGACACGGCCATCAGGCACAGCCTTATTCAACCAGATACCGTCTATGGCATTCACCTGTGCGAAAAGCAGGCAAGGCAATAAAAAAACTAAAAAGGTAAATATTTTTCTCATAATGTTTTGGTTTTGATTACATATCTTTTGCTGACAAATTCAATATTTTCAAAAATTCTGGCAAATCCGGATTTTCTTTTTTCAGGTCATTCATTTTATCCTGCGTATCATAAATGACCTTATTGACGGTTTCCGTCTGAACATCCACCTCCACCTGTATATCATCAATTCTCGGATCGTAATTGTTGCGCAAATACTCCAGGGCCAAACGTGTACGTGATTCAAAATTTTCCTTCATCGACTCATTCTTCACCTTGACCTGAATAATATTATGCTCAATAGTCGGCACCATACCCTTCAAGGGATAATAGATGGTGGCTATTTCACGGAACAAAAGCTCAAACATAGTGCTCCACGCTTCCTTAAACTTCTCGTCCGTAGAGGAGATGCTTTGGGAGGCTTCATTTTCTGCAGGGGTACTAGCAGCATTAGTATCTATAGGTTTTTCCGAAACTTCTGAAGTTTCTGGTTTAACCTCAACAACAGCGATATTATTAGGAACGGCTTCTTTATTTTCCTCCAGTGGTTCTGCACTAACCTGGCCAAGCTGTGAAGCTGGGGGTGCCGTCTCCACCGAAGGCTGTTCCGTTGTCGTTGGCTGAGACGTAGAAGATGCAGGTTCTGGATCATGCACCAAATCACTGATTTTCGGTGTTTTTTTCACAGGAATCGTAATAGGAGGCACGAAAGTCTGGCTTGATTGCCTTGGTGCGGTTGAGAATGTTCCTTGAACAGCTGACCCCGCGCTTTGCTCGGATGAATCACTCCCGTGATTGCCTGACTTTAGTCGCCGCTGCCGCCCGATGTTTCATAAACACGTGATTGGCATTGATTTTCATCAGACACAATTCTACCGACAGGCGCTTGTTATTTGAAGTCTTATAATTGAAATCACACTCATTTGATAATTCCAAAGCTCTCAGCAATAATGTTTTATCCACATTTCGAGCTTGCATGGAATATTGTTCCTTGATACTGTCTGAAGCCTCCATCAACTTCACCGTGGAAGGATTCTGTGCCACCAACAAATTTCTGAAATGCTTGGCCAGACCAGAGATAAAATGCTGGGCTTCAAAGCCATTGGACAGAATCTCATCAAAAAGCAGCAAAGCAGCCGATGGGTCATCTCCAAGCAGGAAATTCACCATCTTGAAATAATTATCGACATCCAGCACATTCAGATTCTCGATAGTCTGCTTATAGGTGATATTTCCTCCTGAGAAACTGACAATCTGGTCGAAGATGGAAAGTGCATCACGAAGGGCACCATCAGCCTTGGCGGCAATCACACGCAGAGCTTCCTCATCAGCCTCAACATTCTCACTTTTTGCCACATACTGCAAATGACGGATAATGTCATTATCGTTGATACGCTTAAAATCATAGACCTGGCAACGAGAAAGAATGGTCGGGATAATTTTATGTTTTTCAGTCGTAGCCAGAATAAACTTGGCGTAAGCAGGCGGTTCTTCAAGCGTCTTCAGGAAAGCATTGAAAGCAGATGGAGATAACATGTGAACCTCATCGATAACATACACCTTGTATTTGGCACCCTGGGGAGCGATACGCACCTGTTCCACCAACGAACGGATATCTTCCACCGAGTTATTGGAAGCGGCATCCAGCTCATACACATTGAAAGAAGCCGATTCATTGAAAGCTCTGCAGGAGTCACACTCGTTGCAAGGCTCAAAATCCGCAGTCAGATGTTGGCAGTTCAACGCTTTGGCAAAGATACGGGCGCAAGTGGTCTTACCTACTCCACGGGGACCGCAAAACAGGAACGACTGCGCGATCTGGCCAGTCTTGATGGCATTCTTCAAAGTAGAGGTGATATGCTCTTGTCCCACCACGGAGTTGAAAGTCGTCGGGCGGTACTTACGGGCTGAAACGATAAAATTATCCATAAATAGCTGGTATAAAGAATTCTACAATGCCATGACGAAGTTATTTTTCGCCATTTAAATTCTTGCAAAGATACAAAAATTTTTAATGGACCAATGAGATAATATGCTAATGTGCCAATTTTAATTAGCAAATTGGTTAATTAGTTAATTAGTTAATTAACAAATTAGTAAACGTACGCACGGATTTGATACGCTAATTGTCAATATGTTAATTTGCCAATCAAGTTAAAAATTGACAAGTAAAAGTTGAAAGAATGAATTTTGAATTCGAAAACAGACACACCTATTAATTACCTAATATTTAGAGTTCTGTGAATCTGCAGCGACAGACGCCAATGGGGGTGGGACATGACGGCATCGACACACGCCTGCATGTACTGCTGGCATAGTGTCGCATCAGGGCTGAAGCAGGGTTGCAAAAAACGATGTTTCGCCTCAATTCTGTCGTATTGCGACAAGTCCTGCCCCAAATACACCACTTTCAGTTCATCGCAACGGGTCAGCACACCTGGTTCGGCTTCGCCACCAGCAAAAGCATTCTTCGGCGAAAATGTCACCCAGTCAATATTTTTGGGAAGATCGCGAGTACCATTGGTTTCTATCGCTACCAGCTTGCCGGTTGCGGTCTTCAGTTCTGCCACAAAAGCCTCATCAATAAACAAAGAAGGCTCGCCACCTGTCAAGACCAACAAGGACGCATTAGGATACTTATTCACCTCATCCACAATCTCTTGCATCGACATCATCATACCATGCTGATGTAGTGTGTCACAGAAAGCACAATGCAGATTGCAACCGCTAAAGCGCACAAACACCGCAGGGGTTCCGCTATGAAAACCTTCGCCCTGCAAAGAATAGAATATCTCGTTGATTTTATATATGTAATTGGTGGCCATCAAGTACTCCTTAATAGATTTATACAAAATGGGGGTAAACACTTTGCCTATACAAATGCCAGAATATCAATCTAATCTGATTTCTATCAGACAATTAATCAAAATTTTGCACAGCATCATCGGCAATGTAAGAGGCCTTGTTGTCACGCGACTCCCAGACATCAGCACGATAGCAATTCGGCACCGTATCTACTATCCAACGAGCCAGATTCTCGGCAGTAGGATTGAAATCCAACACTTCATTCAAATTTCTATGGTCTATTCTCCCATGAATCAAGCGTTTAATCTCTGTAAAATCACATACCATCCCATTGCTGTCCAATTCTTTGGCACGGCAATACACCTTTACAATCCAGTTATGTCCATGCAGGTTTTCACATTTGCTTTCATAATCCAGATACAGTTGGTGACAAGAGGATATTTCCAAGGTTTTTCTAACGTAATACATTTCAGTTAATAGTTAATAGTTAACAATTAATAATTGACAGTTGATAATTGATAGTTGACAGTTTTAATGTTTGTTGAGCATTGGTAGTTGTCTGAAAGTCATTGGGTTTGTTATAATTAGGACTCATATTCAGTTTTGTCATCAATGCCGGCGTCTTTCAGGGCTTGGATGCGTTCACGGCAGGTGCCGCACTTACCGCAATGCTTCTCGCCGCCTTTGTAGCAAGAATACGTCTCGGTGTAGTCCAGTCCCAAAGCCTTGCCATGTTCAGCGATTTCTTTCTTGCTCAAGAAAGTATAAGGTGCCCACACTTTAATGTTTTCGTAGGTTCCTGCTGACATCGCTTCCGACATGGCATTGACAAAAACCGGGCGGCAGTCGGGATAAATGGCATGGTCGCCGGCATGATTGGCAATCATCACTCGTCTCAAGCCGTTACTTTCGGCGATACCGCAAGCTATTGCAAGCATGATACCATTGCGGAAAGGCACCACCGTGGATTTCATGTTCTCGTCGTTATAGTTGCCTTCTGGTATGTCATCGGCGGTCATCAGCAAAGTGCTTTTGAAATAGCGATGCATGAATTCAAGCGGGACAATGATGTGTTTGATACCCAGGCGCTGACAGTGTGTAACAGCGCACACACGCTCGCGACCGTTCTGCGTGGAGCCATAGTCGAAGGTGATGGCCATAGCAATTTCGTCTTTGTACTCGTAGAGCATTGTGGTGGAGTCCATACCTCCGGAGATAATGATTACCGCGTCTTTCGCCATAAGAATTGTTTTGAAGTGCAAAAATACTACTTTTTGTTGATTTGTTGAACTGTTGAATTGTTGATTTGTTTTTTTATAGCTACCGCATGATTTTTTTCTTCAGCTACGATGAGTCCCTTCCGCGGTGTGCCAGTTCAGTACTTCGGGGCTGGTTTATAGCGCACCGCGGAAACGAGACACAAGTTACGCCGTCACCCCAGATTACGCTGTGCTCATCTGGGGTTAATAAGATGTTGTCTCTTCGAGACGATTGTGCCGCTGGCTGTAGGGCTGTCACATCGTGGCAACCGCAGGCTGTAAGCCTGCAAAGAGCATGAACCGGGGTACAGCACAAGGCATGATCACCCCAACACCAGAATTATAGCTCAGGTTAAGATATATTTACACATTTTTTTGTGCACCTCAAGAATTTTATGTAAATTTGCAAATTAATATTTCCGATTATTATCAGCATAAGCAAAAACATTATCAACACCATAACAAAATGAAAGTTAAAGATTTAGTAGAAAAGATGAACCTCACCGTGTTCTGCGGTGCCGACAATTTGGACAGAGAAATCAAGGGCGGATATGTCTCCGACCTGCTCAGCGATGTGATGGGCTTCGCCAAGGAAGGCGATGTATGGGTTACTCTGCAAACCCACAAGAACGTGATGGCCATTGCTTCCTTGAAAGAGCTGGCCGCCATTGTTTTGGTAAAAGGCAACAAACCCGAGGACGACACGCTCGAAGCCGCCATTGAAGAAGGTATTCCGATTTTAGGCACCGACAAACAGACCTTCGAAACCTCCGGTATTATTTATGAAATGCTGAAGAACTGAAAGTTGAAAACTGAAAACTGAAAGTTATTATTTGAATTTTGAATTCTAACTTCCACTACTCCGGCCTTCGGCCACCCGTTGAAGATTTCGTCTTCTTCTCCTCTTCGCCCGGCATGCACAAAGTAAACTATGAATCTGCACTCGCTCATTCGTCGAATCTTCAAGAAGGGGAATTAGAGCTCCCCTCAAGCACGAAGTGCGAAACTCCCCTTTGGACGAGGCCCACTCCCCTTGAACGAAGCGAAACTCCCCCTACCACTGACCACTAACCACTGACCACTAAAAATGAACATCTACAAAGCTGACCTTCATACGCACACCCTCTTCTCGCCCTGTGGCGACTTGGACATGACGCCCGAGTACATCATCGAGCTGGCCTTGCAACGCGGAGTCGATATCATCGGCATCACCGACCATAACGCCACCCGCCACTGCCGCCTGGCCGAGCATTACTCGCACAACCGCGACATTTTCGTGCTCTGCGGTGCCGAAGTGACCACCAAGGAAGAGGCCCACGTCACCTGCTACTTCAAGAATCACGAACTGTTGGACGAGTTCCAGGCCTACCTGGACGAGCACTTGCCCAATATTCCCAACTCACCAGACTTCTTCGGCGACCAGGTGCAGATTGATGAGGAAATGAACATCGTTTATGAAGAGCCGCGCCTGCTGACCTCCGGTCTGGACGAGCCTATCGAGAAAATCGCCGCCAAGGTCAAGGAGCTGGACGGCATCTTCATCCCCGCCCATATCGACAAACTCAAGAACAGCGTCATCTCGCAGCTGGGTTTTATCCCCTTCGACCTGCCCTACGATGCCGTGGAATTATCGGAAAAAGGCGACAAGGAAAAGATGATTCAGCAGCACCCTTACCTCAAAGACAAAACCTTCACCCGCAGCTCGGATGCACATATTCCCGACCTAGTGGGCATCGCACCCTGCTATTTCGAGATTGAGACACGCTCATTTGAGGAAATCCGCATGGCTTTGCATCAGGAAAACGGCAGAAGAGTATTATTAAAAGTTTAATTATGAACAATTTATCAATGCACATCATGGACATCCTGCAAAATTCCACCCGTGCAGGAGCCAAAGACATAACCTTGGAGGTGATTGAAGACAAGGCCAAGGACCAACTGATTCTGCGTTTTATTGACAATGGCTGCGGCATGGACAAAGAGACGGCCGAACGGGTCGTCAATCCCTTCTTCACCACCCGCACCACCCGCAAAGTCGGCTTGGGCCTGCCTTTGCTAAAACAGAACACCGAGCGCACGGGCGGCTCGCTGACCATCGACTCCGAGAAAGGCAAAGGTACCACCGTCACGGCAATCTTCGGTCTGACCAACATAGACACCCCTCCTATGGGCGATCTGGCGGGCACCGTGGTACTCACCGCCTCCGCCTATCCCGACATCCACTTCATCTTCCACTACCAGCGTGAGGATGTAGATTATGTGTTTGACACTGACGAAGTGAACGAAGCCCTCGACGGTGTCTCCATCAAAGATCCTGAAATCATTGCCTACTTGAAAGAGATGGTCGAGGAAAATATCAAATAGGTTTCAACTTTCAACTTTCAGTTTTCAGTTTTCAGTTTACGGATGGTATAGCAAAGCACAGCGGTCGATGATGGCGTTGGCATTATCGAAACCCACAACACAAACTTTTTTGCTTTTTATACCGTCATAGCCCATTGACAGATGCATAATGTCGTATCCTTTTACTATTGCAGCCAATAGTTTACGGTCTCGTTGGGCAGCCATCTCTTTGTATTTATCAATAGAAGGACGACCCTCGTATTTTCGAATACCAAATATTGCGTCCAAGGCCACCAGACACCCATTCCACAAAGTGTTTCCTGCCATTTTCACGTATTTTCCATCCGTGTACATTTTCAACTCCTCATCATAGTTGGCCCGGACAATGACATTCCTGGCATTGTCCACATACCTGCGGGCCTCTTCGATGGGATTTTTCTTTTCTTTACTTTCCATAATTCATTCGTGTTTTGATTCGATGGCAAAGATACTACAAAAACAATAGCTTTTAACTACAAACCACATTTTTTTATAGTCTGGAATTCAGTACATTAAAAATTAAGTTATAACATTTTAACAATTTTAGATTAAAGAAGTAGAAGTTTTTAACATATCCATGGTGTAATATTATTATTATTTTTGCAAACACGACAAATCACCTTTCACAATAAAATTCACACTTCAGTATATAATTGGGGATTTTTACGTAAATTTGCAAACTGTAAACGATAACGATAACGATAACGATAACGATAACGATAACGATAACGATAACGATAACGATAACGATAACGATAACGATAACGATAACGTGAACGATAACGTGAACGAAAACGAAAACTATAAACTGTAAACTGTAAACTGTAAACTAGCACCATGCAAATCATTGACGGAAAGAAAATTGCGGCTGAGATCAAAGCCGAGATAGCCAACGAAGTGAAGGCTATGATTGACAAAGGGGAAGCCGCCCCCCATCTGGCAGCGGTCATTGTCGGTGACGACGGTGCCGCACAAACTTACGTTGACAGTATCAAGAAAAACTGTCAGACCGTGGGTTTCACCTCCTCCATTTACCATTTCCCAGCAGACATCAAAGAGGAGGAATTCCTAAAAGCCATTGATTTCATGAACAATGACATAGATATTGACGGCTATATTATCCAACTGCCTTTGCCTAAGCATATTTCCAACGACAAGGTACTGGCACATGTTGATCCTGCCAAGGATATGGACTGTTTTCATCCCGCCAATATGGGCAACCTGCTGTTAGGCAAGGAGTGTTATAAGCCTGCCACACCGCATGGCACCATGGAACTGATACGCCGTGCCGGCATCGAGACAGAAGGCAAAAACTGCGTGGTGCTGGGCCGCAGCAACATTGTAGGCAAACCTTTGGCCATGATGTTAGCCCAGAAGGACGCCAACGCCACCGTCACCATCTGCCACAGCAAAACCAAGAACCTGAAACGTATATGCGCCAAGGCCGACATACTGTTTGTCGCCATCGGCCAGCCCGAAATGATTACCGCCGACTATGTCAAAAAAGACGCTGTGGTCATCGACATCGGCATTCACCGCATTGAAGACCCCGAAACTGAAAAAGGCTACCGCATCTGCGGCGATGTCAACTACAACGATGTGGCTGGCAAGTGCTCCGCCATCACACCCGTCCCTGGCGGCGTAGGCCCCATGACCATGACCTGCCTGCTGCTCAACACGCTAACAGCGAGAAAGAAAAGACAACTGACAATTAATAGTTAATAGTTAATAGTTGATTGGGGCTACTATTATTAATTGTAAATTGTAAATTGTAAAATGTAAATTATTAATTCTCAGTCCTGTATACAGCGGACTGAGAAGCCATTGGCTTTGGTATCCAGGAATATTTTAATGCTGGCATTGTCGTAGCTCATACCGAAGCTAAAGGCGTATGCAGCATCATATTCTTTCGCACTCCAAAAGTTGGCTTTGTAACCGAAATTGTTATAATGTTCATAATTGTAAAATCCAGCGGGAAGAATACTGAAACCTGAAGCATTGTTGGACTGTTGATTATGGCCCACCGTACAAGAGTTGGGACTGGGTTGCCATCCCTTTTCAGAAGCCAATGCCTGTGCCACCTGCTTTTGCATACCATCCCCACACGACATGCCCAACAGAACCAGCTGATCCTCCAATTTTTCCCACTCATCCATCGTGGGCAAATGCCAACCTTTGGGACACACCGATTTCGCTGATCTCCATTCATACAGATACCCGTATGTTTGCACATTGGCATACTTGCCATTAGGATAATAATAATTGAGAATTTTCCCATCCCGACCATGGGTTGAACGCAGGTTTTCCTTTAGCCAGCATTGATTTCCCACCAATACCGTATGATAATTGTTTCCGTCATAATCCGTCACCTGTTTTTCCAAACATCTGTTCTGGAGTTCAGACACACTATAACTTTCGTTCAAAGATTCATCTGTCAAAACCGTGTTATCTTCTGTAGAAGGTTCGTCAGAATTTGAGTAATCCGGAACGTTTTTATGCTGAAAAGAAATTCCTTCAATCACGCATGCCTGCAACAAACAACAACAGAGAATGCCAAGCAATAAGAGTTTATTTTTCATAGAACAAAGTTATCATATCGATCTTCATATATCGGCATTTTTAATCCAAAGTTATTGTTTTTTTGAGTCGTATGTCCTGACTGGAAGCTCCAAGCATCAAGGTATATTCCGACGGTTCAAACCTCAGCCTACCCTCATCATCCATGATAGAAAAGTCTTCCTTGGATAATTTTATCGTCACCTGTTTACTCTCTCCTTTTTTCAGAAAAACCTTTTCAAAAGCGATTAACTGACGTTCAGGACGCACCACTGAGGCTTTCTCCTGACGCAAATACAACTGTGCCACTTCTGCCCCATCACGGTCACCGGTATTGGTCAACGTAAAAGAAACCGTCACTGAATCAGCCCGTTGAGCAACATTCATATCTACAAATGAAAAAGTTGTATAACTCAGTCCGAAGCCGAAGGGATACAAAGGTTGGGCAGACTCGTCGGTATAATTGTTTCTGCGGTTCGAAACATTGTAATACACTGGCAATTGGCCCACCGAGCGAGGATAGGAAACAGGTAATTTTCCCGAAGGATTCACATCGCCGAAAATAATGTCTGCCAAGGCATTGCCTCCCTGTGCACCAGGATACCAGGCATTGAGTATGGCCGGAACAAAATCATCTGCCCAATTCAAATCCAGCGGACGACCTTGAATCATCACCAGCACAATAGGTTTTCCGGTTTTCACCAAAGCTTCCAGCAGTTGCTGCTGAGAACCCATCAAAGACAGTGTTGCACGGTCAAAGCCCTCCCCTGATTCCATATCACTCACCGTTTTCGCAGAAGCATCAGCCGCCCCGGTTTCCTTGTAGCTAGTCTTGAAATCGCGGGCGCTGGAGCCACCCAAGGCCACGATGACCACCTCAGCATTACGGGCAGCTTCCACAGCCTTGTCAACCTCCTCCCACGACATATCACGGATGGCACAGCCCTTCACATAATCCACCTGTGCATCAGGCACTTTATTGCGAATGCCTTGCAACAATGTCACTACCGAACCATCCTGTTCATCCAACGACACTTGTATGCTATTGCCTACAAGTTTAATAAACGAGCCTTCTGCTTGAGGGGCCGTATAGTCACCCAACATATTATAAACATTGTCGGCATTGGGACCGATCACCGCCACACGTTTCACGTCTTTAGATAACGGCAATAGGCCATCATTCTTCAGCATCACCACCGATTCAGCAGCGGCACGTCGATTTAACCCATCAAAACCAAACGACTTAAAAATCTCGTTATCAGATGTTTTTACGTCATATTTTTTATCAAACAAGCCTAATTTAAATTTATATTTCAGCACTGCCCGTACAGCATCATCCAGGTCAGCTTCATCCACAAGTTTCTCTTGCAGAGCCTGTTTCAGAGGCTGTCCATAGCAAGACGCTCCCAGGTCTATATTCACGCCTGCTTTCAAAGCTTGAACAGCGGCTTCTTTATAATCAGCAGCCATTCGAGAGCTTACCAATCCGTTGATGGCATACAAATCAGAGACAACCACCCCTTCGAAATGCCAAGCGCCCCGCAAAATATCCTTAATCAGCCACTTATTGGCGGAGCATGGAACTCCGTCAATGTCGTTATAGGCGGTCATCACCCCCCCGACTTCCGGTCCTTGGCGGAAAGGCAGGGTAAGCTGTGACAGCAATTCACGGGTTCCCACATGCGAGGAGGCCCCATTGTGACCACCCTCGGACACGCCGTAAGCCGACAGATGCTTCATCACGGGCAAAGTACCACCAGAAACCAATCCTCTTGCATACGCACCTCCCATCTGAGCCGCCAGCACAGGATCTTCACCATAGCCTTCTTCCATGCGCGACCAGCGTGGGTCACGGCTGAGATCCAGCACCGGGCCGAACGCCATATTGGCACCCTGCAAGGCCGCCTGTTTGGCTACCGCTTTGCCCAAATCATTTTCCAATTGTTTGTTGAAAGAGGAAGCCCTTCCCAAAGCTGTCGGAATCACCGTAGTACCAATAGCCATGTGGCCATGTGGGCATTCTTCTGCCAAAAACAGCGGAATACCCAATCGTGTATGCTTGCGCACCCACTGTTGCATAGCATTACTTACAGACAACGCCAATTGCGGATTCAAGCCATTGTCAAGGGTTTTCTGTGTCCACGGGTCGGCACGCATCACCGCCCATGAGCCGCCAATCAGCCCCTGGCCCATGTCTTGCTCAAACTTGTCTGTCAGCCTGAAGTTCTGTCCTTCCCGCTCGTAATAGCTCCATCCCATGGTCATCGCCAACTGTCCCACCTTTTCTTCAAGAGTCATCTGCTGCAGCAAGTCCTCCACTCGCATGTCAATGCTCTGCGACGGATTCTCATACACATCACAGCGACCATTCTTGTTCAAATCATTATATGCGGGTTGTTCCACTTCGAACTTGAGAACAAAAGGCCGGCCAGTTTCAGACAGTGCGTATGGCAAACGAAGAATTACCTTACCGTTTTCAACCTTATAATACACAGGTCCACGGCTGCCCAGCAATTGTATCTTGGAGCCTTTGGCGGGGATGTGACCACTCCAACTAGGATTGGGTTTCCCGCCAGAAAGGCCCGGACACAAGGCATATACAAATTTGCCATCCTTCGAGGTAGTAAACCATATATTTTCATCCTGATAATGGGCCAGACAACGGGTATTGTAAATCGCCTCGCCATTAGCTTTCATCCATGTACCTATCTCTTCCAGAATCTTCACCACTTCCGGTTCTATCAAGCCCTGTGGTGTGGGACCTATACCCAGTAGCAAGCTACCCCCCTTGGCCACTATCTCCATCATCATGGCTATCACCTCATTAGCAGATTTGAATTTCGCATTGGGCACATAGCCCCAGTCCTTGCTCAGTGGCACGCAGGTCTCCCAAGGATGGGACAATTGCTTCTCCGGAATCTGTTTTTCGGGAGTTTGGTAATTCTCATAGACACCTCCGACAGTTCTGTCCACAATCAAGATGCCCGGTTGATTTTGGCGAGCGATTTTTGCCACAACATCCATATTGATATCTTCTTCAGGCGGACGGACCCAGCCGCCGTCGAGCCACAGAATATCCACCTTCCCATAATTCGATGTGATCTCACCTATCTGATTGTGAACAAATTGCGCAAAATTCTCCCAGCGTTGTGGATGCTGGTCTATTTTATAGTTCACATGACGATTGGGGGTAGCATAACGGCTCCACCAATAGTCCTGCGAATGCCAGTCGGGTTTGGAAAAATAGGCGCCGATCATCATGTTCTGTTTCCTGAAAGCCTCAAATACATATTTCAACGCATCGGCTTTGGGATTACTGGCAAAAGGACCTTTGGCAATCGAAAAGTCGCTATATTTTGTGTCAAACAAAGCAAAACCATCATGATGTTTGGTGGTAAATACGACATATTTCATACCCGCGTCATGGGCCACCGAAGCCCACTGGTCGGGATCAAAATCCACAGGATTGAACTCCTTGCTCAGATTCCAGTACCACTGCTTGTAGTCGTCGTAAGAGATGGTGCTGTCGCGCGGAATCCAGTCCTCGTCTTCCGAACAAATGGACCAAGACTCGACAATACCGGGCACAGCGTATAAACCCCAATGAATTATCATTCCGAATTTCAAATCTTTCCATTGCTCCAGCTTAGCCCTCACTTCGGATTCTTCCGGTGCCACATAATGGGAGGCGTAGTCCTGGGCTGAAGCGAAGATTACCATGCACATTGCAAAGATGAAGATTATCAGTCTATTCATATTTTTATCTCTAAGTAAATAACACGAGTTTCCAACGGAAACCCTTGAAATAATTCAGGCAGCAAATTTACGCAAATAAACCGAACCACATACATGGTGCCTAAAAAACATTTCATAATAAAAATAACATTATTATCCATGCGTTTTCAGACTTTCCTATGAAATAATTCTTTAGAGAAATGGCAGAAAGTTCAAAAATTTTATGTATGTTTGTACCATTATTTTTCAAGGAAAGGAAATGAAGAAAACAATACTATTGTTTAGCATCCTATTAACATCGCTGTTTGCTTTTGCCAACTGCAATATTGACTCTCTATACAACTTGTATATCCAGAAAGAAGGGCGTCAACAAGAATCACTCGCTCGAAATCTGGTTAGTTATTTTATAGAGGACGAATACTATGATTATGATGTAAGCGTCAAACACCTAAACAATAAACAAAGTTTTCAGATGTTGCTTCATATAGGCTTATCGACATACGCCTACGAACATAACGACTTTCAACATGCCATCCAATATGCCCTTCAGGCAGAGTCGCACACTCCCAAAGACTCTCTCAATTGGCGATGTTCCTGCTATGAGCTCTTGAATGTCTCGTACCAGCGTGTCGGTGATTACACCAAGGCCTTGGAATATGCCCAAAAGGCATACGATGCCGGTTCACTTTTGCAAGACGAACAAATAAGAAGTAATGCGTTAAACTCCTTAGCCGCCATCCACTGTTCAACCGGACATCCTGAAGACGCTCTTCAATATATCAATCAAGCCATTGACATTGAACGGGAATCCAAAGCCGGCAATGGAAAATCATTGGCCATAAGGTTAGGTTCCAAAAGTGAGATACTCAGTCTCTTAAACCGATATGACGAAGCCTTGACATGCATTGAGGAGGCATTATCCATCGACAGTGCTGCCAGACGAAACGACAAAGTAGGCATACGTTTGTCCCAAAAAGCAGGTATTCTCATGAATATGCGACAATGGAAAGAATGCCAACGCATTTGTCTCCAAGCCATGAAAATCTTTGAAGCCAACGGAAGCACTATTGATAAAATAATCACGCTAAAACAAATGGGAATTTGCGAAAGAGAAATGCGACAATACCACGAGGCTGAACAGCACCTGCTGGAAGCAGAGCAAGCATGTAAGGAAATCAAGTTTCAACCTTTGCTTTGGAAAATCCAATATGAGCTGTCGCAATTGTACCGAAGACAAGGCAAACTCGAGCTAGCCCTATCTTATCTGGAAACCAGTTATGCCAATAAAGAATCATTGAACAAAGAAGAATTCGATAAAATATTAGGGGAAAATAAAATCAAGTATGAGACTCTTGAAAAAGAACAAAAGATTAATTTGCAAAACATTACAATCAAAAACCAACGCGTTCTCTCCATCGTGTTAATCTGCATCCTAGTGCTCATCTGTATTGTTGCGATTATCAGCTATCACCTGGCGATTATCAGGAAAAAAAGGAATAAGGAACTTGCCGAGATGAATAGGACAAAAGACCGCATTTTTTCCATTGTTTCACACGATTTGCGCAATCCGGTGGCTGCCCAAAAACAGGTTATAGACTATATGGTTGAAAATTATGACGTTTTGGAAGAAACTGACAAGAAAGAACAACTGGATGCCCTGAAGCAATCGCAAGATGGTCTGAAAAATCTGATTTCCAATCTTTTAGACTGGTCTTCAGTGGCCAGCGGACGATTCAACTACAAACCCACACGAGTGGATTTAAACACCTTGGTACGTAAAAGTGTAAGTTTTATCGACACCCTGCGGCAGAAAAAGAACATCACCATCAGACAACAAATCCAAGAACAATGTTTCGTTTACACAGATGTGAACTTCACTGAAATAATCCTGCGAAATATATTATCCAACGCCATTAAGTTTTCTCATCAGGATGGAATTATTAATATCCAATCCATTGAAGAAAAACAAGTTGCAAGCATTGCCATCACCGATTATGGCATAGGAATGACAGAAGAACAGCTTGCGAATTTATTCACCTATCACAATAGCACGACTGGCACCGCTGGTGAACCTGGAAGCGGCATCGGACTAATTGTATGCAAGAAACTGGCGGACATGGGAAACGAGAAAATTTCTGTGACAAGTAAAGTTGGCAAAGGAAGCACATTTTCCGTCACCACCTGGAATATCGGGTACGCCGGTCTGGGTGCCGGTTCCGACTTTTTCATGGACGGCGGAACGAATGTGAAAAGTGCAGATGAAGATCAGGTCACTGCCTATCTGAAAGGGATCCGCGATACACTGGATGCGGAGGGGAAAGCCAATATTTATCTGCTGCAGGAAGTCGATCGCGACTCCCATCGAACGTACGGAATTGACGAAGCAGAATTTCTCGGAAAAAACAGCTATACCACTGCACTGAACTATTCCTGCCCGTTTGTTCCCTATCCATGGCCCCCCATCGGAAAGGTGCAATCTGGTCTGATGAACATGTCGGAATATACCATATCCGAATCGAACCGTATCTCCCTTCCGTGTCCTTTCAAATGGCCGCTTCGGATTGCCAACCTGAAGCGCTGCCTTCTTGTCAACTATATACCCATTCAAGGTACGGATCGGTATCTTGTAACCGTAGACCTTCATCTGGAAGCCTATGACAGCGGAGAAGGGAAAATTGCACAGTCACAGCAGCTGCGGGAATTTATTGCTTCCGAATACGCAAAAGGAAATTATGTGATTGCCGGCGGTGATTTCAATCAGAATTTCCCCGGTACTACGGACATTTACCCGGATCGCCACAGCGATCTCTGGTCCCCGGGAGAGCTGGACAGCAGCCTGCTTCCGGATGGTTTCTCCTATGCCTATGATCTGAGTAGCCCGACATGCCGTCTGCTCAACCAGCCCTACAATCCCTCCGACACTGAAAATACGCAGTATTATGTCATTGATGGCTTCATTGTCTCCCCGAATATCCGGGTGGAAAATGTAAAAACCATTGACGCAGGCTTTGCGAATTCGGATCATAATCCGGTTCACATGACCGTGACTCTCTTGGATTCCTGAAGCGGAAGGGGAAACCATCGGGGCGGAATCTCCTTTTTCGGAGTTCCGCTCCTTTATTTTGGAACCCGAACTGAAGGCCTTTTAATCAGAACGTCTAGGTCCCGCATTTGCAGTTTTCTTGCACTCCCAGGCAAAATGAGGAAAGCTGTTTCATGTTTTCCTTCTCATGTTTGGCCGGCTTTCCTCAAGACTGCCGTATACTATTTTTTCT
>CADCNH010000025.1 GCA_902802755.1 uncultured Bacteroidota bacterium
ATTTATTTCAAAAATGTAACCAGGTGGAAATTTTTCAGGATTATTGCGAACTGCTTTGTTAATGTCTCGTGTCTCCACACCATATAATTCCGCCACATCAGCATCCAATATCACCTGCTGATCCCTCAAACTGATGATTTTGTTCTCAACACTAGTAATGTCACTCATAATTTTATGTTTTAGTTGTATTTAGATTTTTAATCTGTTCCTTCAATTCTTCGAGTTCTGCTTTCAAATGTTTGACCTCCTCATCATTCTCTCGCTTCACCGAATGCTTGAACTTGAACATCGCCAGATTCAGCTCAAAGGAAGTCTCGCTGCTTTGTTTGGGCAGCATGTCCGACATAATCCCTTCCACCAATTGGTCGCCTCTTTGCAACAATGTCTTCTGTACTTGTTCATTGTCCTCTTGCTGGGGAATCTCCACGATCACCCTCGACAGCTCTTTCAGCTTTGCGTATGCCTCTACAATAGCGATAGTTGTCTCCACCGCCTTCGGACTCTTCAAAATAGTGGCTAACATGTATAGCCCTTTTTCGGTGAAAGCTTTGGGAGGATATTTTGAGTGTTGTCCACGACCACTATTCTTTAAGGTCAAAAATTTTGACCTTAAAAGATTAAGCTCTTGATAATCAAGCTGAAAAATATATCCTTCGGGAAATTTTTCAGGATTATTTTTTACTGCTTGATTAATTTCTTTCGTCTGAACCCCATACAATTCCGCCACATCGGCATCCAGTATCACCTGCTGATTCCTCAAACTGATGATTTTGTTCTCAACTTCAATAATGTTTGTCATATTTTTATCATTTATAATTATTATTTTATAGCAAAAATACAAGTAAATAATAATTATATTAACCATGATAAAAAATTAAATCAAACTAATAATCAACAACTTCTATTTTTACTTGCCTGTATTTAACAATACTAATTTTTATGAATGGAAGAAATTTAACAAACCGACTCAAAAACGATTGGAAACATTTTCATAAAACCTCGTTTTGCCAACCCTCTTGTTCTCAACTCCTGCGAAAAACATTTTCCGTCTTTTTTTTAACACAACAATACTTTATATTAATTTTTTTTCTTAATTTTGTCCCGTTGTTCGTTCCGAAGTCCGGACGGGCGGAAGGCGGGCGACAAACATATATAAAAGGCGTTGAGTCAACGTCTTATCTGCGGCTATCTGAATCTCGCAAATTCAAAAGCATCCGCACAATAAGGCAATGTTCAATGTCCATTTCGCACCTATGGAGATGCAGTACTTTGCGTCTCTACAAGCGGATAATCCCAAACATCCGTTCAATATGCAACAGCGTGGGCTTAGGCATTGCTTATCCTCGGATGCGGGCAATGCGAGAGCCTCAGATAGCGGGATGAGCGATGAACTCAGATTCCCGCGCTTTTTTTTATGTGTTTTTTCGAGATGATAAATGAACTGTTCACCATTGGGAATCGGGTGGAATGAGGGGAAAAAAACGCCCATGGAAAGAGCTAAACCATACAAGATAATTCTAGTTCTTGCAGTGATACTAGTTGGTGGCATTTGTCTAATGCTGCCCGAAAAGAAAATGATGCCTACAGCAAGTATGAGTGGAATAATACACGACAATCATTGTGTTCAAGATACACTTTCGACTTTTTCCACTGATATATCAGATCTAAAATAGATATGTTTCAGTCGAGCACCATATTATCCTTATCAGCTGGTGATGCAAGAAAATTTTTCTTGCGAAAGGAATCTTTTTGCAATATTGATTTACCTATCTTAACAATTTTTGAAATATAATTGTTTAATAATAAATACGTGTAACAACTAAAATCTTTAATTATGGCAATCAAACTAGAAAAAGGCGAAAGAGCCGATTTGAATCTTAATGTTTTTCATGTTGGTCTTGGCTGGGACGTTAGAGAAGATGCGACAAGTGAAGATGACTTTGATTTGGATGTATCAGCATTTATGCTCGGTGAAAACAAAAAAGTTATCAATGATAATTACTTGGTGTTTTATAATTCTGAAAACCGAGTTAGGCCAGAAAAACCATCAGTTATTGTGAAAGATACTGATTTCTCTTCGAACGATGCGATGCGTCATGGGTCGCGTCCTGTTGATCCTGAAATTTCAGTTGTTGGATCAATTGATGACGAAGATGGTGCAACATCGGAAGATGGTGATGATGAAACGATGGACATAAATTTAGGAAAAATCCGAAAAGAAGTGGAGGAAGTTTTAATTTGCGTTAGCATACACAAATGGAAAGAACGCAAACAGAACTTTGGTCAAGTAGAAAGAGCGTATGTTCGACTCTACAAACCTGGACAAGCTGAAGGAGAAGGAGAATATATTTATGATTTAACTGAAGATTTTTCTGCTTGTGCATCTGTCGAGTTTTGTCGCATATATAGAAAAGGGACAGAATGGAAGATTCAAGCTCTTGGTGTAGGGCATAAAGGTGGACTCGAAGAGTTGGTTGACAAATATGTTTAATGTTAAATAGATAGTTTATGGCAATACGATTAGAAAAAGGTCAGCGAATCAACCTTGAAAAAACAAATGGTTCGAAACTCACCAACTTCTGTGTTGGTTGTAACTGGGGTGCCATAACCGAAAAGCGCTTTTTCGGTTTGGTTGATAAAGTCGTAGATGTGGATCTGGATTTAAGTTGCCTTCTGTTTGATGCAGATGGCAAAGTCGTTGACCATATTTGGTCGCCTCTATACAATTTAAGCAAGGCAAATTTACCTCAGGGCAAACTTGATTCAAATGACCGTGCATTACATCATACAGGCGATGATCTTACGGGCGACCAAAATGGTGATGATGGACTAGACAATGAAATTATTACTGTTGATTTGTCTCGTGTCAACAATAATGTTAATTCTATTGTTTTCTTCTTGAATATCTATAATAATGATGAATACCAAGGGGACTTCTCAGGTATTCCATATGCGTCCATACGCATGTATGAAGGAACAGCGACAAAAGTTAGAGAAGTTTTTGCCCAATATGATGTGGCAACTAGAACAGATTGTATTGGAAAAAGAGCTTTGGTGATGGGCAAATTATACCGTCACAACGGTGAATGGAAATTTGCTGCAATTGGGGATTCCTTCGAAGATCGTTCTATTGTTTTCACTATTGCCCGAGTGGCAAGAGATTATTCAAAATAAAAATAGTTATGAGAAGATTACCCGTTTATTTGCTTTTGGACACTTCGGGTTCCATGTTTGGAGAGCCTATAGAAGCTGTGAAAAATGGTGTGCAGGTACTTGTGTCCACCCTGCGCTCAGATCCGTATGCACTTGAAACAGCATACCTTAGTGTTATTACTTTCAATTCATCTGCACAACAGGTCACACCTTTGATAGAACTTTCAGCATTCCAACAGCCTAATTTTGAGGCAAGTGGATGCACAGCATTGGGAGAGGCTTTAGCATTGCTGGCTAATAAGGTGGATACTGAGGTTGTGAAAACAACTGTTGATGTAAAGGGAGACTGGAAACCATTGGTGTTTATCATGACCGATGGTGAGCCGACAGACGATTTGAACAAAGGCATAGCTGAATTCAAGAAACGTAAATTCGGTATGGTAGTTGCTTGTGCAGCTGGCCAAGGAGCCAATACAGATACCTTGAAAAAAATCACGGAATGTGTTGTGCAGCTTGATACTGCTGATAGTGCTACCATCAAGGCATTCTTCAAATGGGTGTCTGCTTCTGTAAGTACTGGAAGTCAAAAGGTGGAAGACGCTGGTGTAGAAGTCACCGGATTAAGTGAATTGCCACCGCCACCTCCAGAAGTCAACATTGTTGTATAGCACTAAGTTTATCACACAGGGCAAGTTGTGTCTCGCAGCTTGCCTAAATCAACTTACAATGTTATGGCAAGAAGATTACCCGTATATTTGTTGATAGACACCTCGGGGTCCATGAAAGGAGAACCGATTGAGTCTGTCAAAGTAGGAATTGAATCAATGCTTTCAAGCCTACGCCAAGAGCCATACGCTTTAGAATCTGTCAACATTAGCATTATCACCTACGATCGAGAGGTGAAGGTGCTCGCTCCATTAACACCTTTGGAAGATTTTCAGCTACCAGAGATAGTATGCCCTGAATCAGGGCCAACTCACACTGGCGCTGCGTTGGAACTTCTCTGTAAACAGGTTGATTCGGAAGTACAGCTAAGTACCCCTGAACGCAAGGGAGACTGGATGCCATTAATGTTTCTATTGACGGATGGAAAGCCATCAGATATTCAAGTGTACAACAAAGCCATTCCCCAAGTAAGAAAACGGCATTTTGCAAGTATAGTGGCTTGTGCTGCAGGAATGCACGCCAAAACGGACCCTCTAAAACAGCTAACTGACCAAGTGTATGCTCTTGATACACTTGACAGTGCGTCTTTTAAAAAGTTTTTCCAATGGGTATCGGCTTCTATTGAGATAGGTAACAAAAGTATCGGAGCAACTGACGAACTGGAGTTGCCACCACCACCAGAAGAAGTGAATGTAATTGTTTAAACACAAAATTATGAGAAGATTACCTATTTATTTCCTCGTTGATGTGTCTGAGTCTATGGTCGGCACACCGATTGAACAGGTTCAAGATGGCATGGCCACCATTATCAATGAACTGAGAATGGATCCGTATGCATTGGAAACAGCTTATGTTTCCGTAATCGCTTTTGCTGGTAAAGCAAGGATGATGTCTCCGTTGCAGGAATTGTATAAATTCTATCCTCCAAAATTTCCCATAGGTGGCGGCACATCGCTTGGTTGTGCTCTCAATTTTCTAATGGATGAAATGGACCACTCATTGCAGAAAACCACAACCGAAGTAAAAGGGGATTGGAAACCTATAATTTTCCTTTTCACAGATGGCAATCCGACTGACAATGTTGACAATGCTTTTGCACGATGGAACAGCCATTACCGCCGACATTGTAATCTGATAGTTGTATCTATCGGTGACAATGTAAATACCCAGATGATGGGAGAAATATCCGACAATGTGCTTCGTCTCACTGACACCGATGTGCAATCTTTCAAAGCTTTTTTCAAATGGGTGACAGCATCTATTAAAACTACAAGTGTCTCCGTGACAGACTATGGTGATGATAATTTGAAACTTGCACCCACAGACGGAATTAATTTGGAGAAAGTGGATACTGATAAACCATGTAAGGTAGATGAACATTTTGTGGTTCTTTTTGGAAAATGCCAAAACACTCACAAAACATATCTGGTTAAATATGCGAGAAGTTCGCGACCTTCTGAGTTTGTCCCATACGATGTCTCATTTTTCAAATTAGTAGGTGCTTATCCCATTGACGAGGCTACATATATAGCTTTGTCTGACGAAACGCAATCCAATAGAAAAATTAATACAGAGGAATTGCGTGGGATGCCAACATGTCCTTGCTGTGGCAATCAATTAGGAGTGGTTATCTGTGAATGTGGCAACATTTTCTGTGTGGGAGAAGATTCTCATAACATGTGTCCTTGGTGCGGAATGGAAGGAAGTTTGGGTAGTATCAGTGAAGGTGGTATTGATATAAGCCGAACTCGTGGATAAGTAATTTGAATTGGATATGGACATGCTATACGAAAAAATACACAATATACTGACTACCATGCAGATTGAATGCACGGAAGCAGAAGTAACAGACTTTGCAAACTTTGCTTTGCGAAAATTGTGGAATCAATACGACAAAGAATGTATGGATCAAAGAGTTATAATTGAAAACCAAGTGAAAGACCTCCAAATTGCGATACCCAATGGCACAGTCGGAAAGGAATACGAAACGCTTTTCAAAATTCCTACTGATTTGGTGGATGATTTTTGGTTGGAAGGATTAGAGAACTCAGGACTTACTTGTACAATAACTGAAGATAACACATGCCAGATTATGGGGGTGCCGACCAATGCAGGCACTTTTGATATTTTATTATCATACAAATACAAAGGGTGGATTGACGGGAAGCCCATCCTTCAAAGAAAATTCACCATTGCTATTAATCCAGACCCACGGACCCTTTGGAAAGATATTCCCACCCTGGAAAATATCGAGTATTATCAACCTGATCGTGACCACATTTATATTAAAGTAGAGGCAATAAACGGGATGCCCCAAAAAGACATTGTGGCAGCCAGTCAGCGCGGACGATCACACGCACACGAAGGGAATCCTCGTGACGACCATTTTCGAGTGGAGTACCTTGATGATTGCGGGTGGTATCTAATGGCTGTAGCTGATGGTGCTGGCAGTGCAAAGTATTCACGCAAGGGGTCTGCACTGGCCTGCGATACAGCCATTGACCATTGTAAAATTTTTTTTGCAGACTCAAAGAAATTGTCCGATTTTGAAGAATATATTACTACATACAATAGTGAATCCAGTGATGAATATCGCAAATTATTAGGTGACTCTATCCATCAACTCATTGGAAATGCCGCATTCAAGTCATACAAGGCAATAGAGGCTGAAGCTTCTGTTAAGGGTATTCCTATAAAAAATTATGCTACGACATTACTATTAGCCGTTTGCAAGAAATTTGACTTCGGATGGTTTGTAGCTTCATTTTGGGTGGGAGATGGAGCCATGTGCATTTATGATAAAGAGCGTCAATATTTTAAACTACTGGGCACACCTGATGAGGGCGAATTTGCTGGACAAACCAGATTTCTTACCATGCCTGAAATCTTCCGTGATGCCACCTCTTTTTATGGACGTTTGAAGTTTTCCATTGAACAAGATTTTACAGCCTTGATGCTGATGACCGACGGTGTTTCAGATCCAATGTTTGAAACGGATGCGAATCTTAACAAGATTGAGAAATGGAATGAGCTGTACGATAGTATCACCCATGAAGTCGAATTGGAAGATGACAATACCGAATCACAGTACCAATTATTGAAATGGCTTGATTTCTGGTCGCAAGGCAATCATGATGACCGTACAATAGCAATACTTTATTGATTATGGCACAGACAGTTCGTATAAAAGCATTGGATGGCTCTATTGTAGAATTCATTGACGAGGTTCGTGGTTCTGGAGCGATGAAAGATGTCTATTTCAGCCCCGATGGAAGCTATGTGGTTGGTTTTTTCCGTAAGCCGCAGGATGCGAATTCAAAAGACCGCCTGCAGAATATTACCGGAGTTTATCGGGAACATATTTTCAATCGAGTGGGTGGTGAATACTGGAAAAATTTGTTTTGTTGGCCAGAAAAATTGGTGGAATGGAACGGTAAACTTGGAATCGTATGTCCAACATATCAGAAATATTTTTTCTTCTCTTCAGGACCATTCAAAGGTAAAGAAAAGGAAGGAAAATGGTTTGCCTCTGCTCATTTACGAAACAAGTTTTTACCTGCCGATCAAAAGGGCAATTGGCTGACACACTTTCACATGTGTATTCAAATAGCCCGTGCCGTTAAACGCCTTCATGCCGCAGGGTTGGCTCATTCCGACCTTTCATACAAGAATGTACTTGTTGACCCTGTAACTGGGAGAGCTGCCGTGATTGATTGCGACGGATTGGTGGTGCCTGGTAAATATCCTCCAGATGTAGTCGGCACACCTGATTTTATCGCACCAGAAGTCTTGCAGACGAAAAACCTTCCTTTAACAGACCCGAATCGTAAATTGCCGAGTATCCAAACAGACCGTCATGCGCTTGCAGTGTTGATATACATGTACCTGCTTTACAGACATCCCTTGCGTGGCGGCAAGGTAAATGATCTTGATCCAGCTAAAGACGAGGAACTTACAATGGGTTCTAAGGCATTATTCATTGAACATCCAACAGACAAAAGCAACCGTCCGAAAGTAAACCAACTACGTCCCAGCGAATTACCGCAAGGCGATGTGTCTAAATTACCATACACCATTTGCGGACCTTATTTGAAAGAATTGTTTGATAGGGCTTTCATTGACGGTTTGCATGATCCCTCTAAACGCCCAGTTGCTTATGAATGGGAAACAGCACTGGTAAAAACTACGGACCTGATGCAACCTTGCCAAAACCCAGGATGCGAGGCACATTGGTTTGTGTTTGACAATACGACGAAACCACGCTGTCCATTTTGTGGCAAAGAGTATCGTGGACAGTTGCCCGTTTTGAACCTGTATTATTCCCTCAGAAAAGGCGTGTTCAAACCAGAGAACTATCGCCTTATGGTTTATGATAAGCAATCACTATATATGTGGCACGTAAATCGTTTCATCGAACCAAACGAAAGAACAAAGCCAGAAGACAAAAAACCAGTCGGAGATTTTCATTTTCACAATGGCAAATGGATACTCATTAACCGAAAGTTGTCAAGCCTCTACGACAAAGACGAAGACAAAAAAATAGAGATTGGCCAATATGTGGAGCTTACCGAAGGAAAGAAGATACTGCTCTCCACGGAAGACGGTGGCAGATTGATAATAGTTCAACTTGTAAATAATTAGAAAATGGCGATAAAGGATCAATGCTTACAATGCCGCTTCTTTAATGAGGCAATAGGAGTGTGTGGAAGGACAGGTAATGTACCTCTGCTGAATAATTCTTCGTGTGAAATGTATCTGAAGAAAGGCATTTCGTTGAAAAAAACATCAGAAGTTTCAAGTTCCACGTCAGACAATCTTGTACTGACCACACCTACAACACCACCCTCCAACGACCCGAAACAACCTTGTTCAAAAGGCATGTTTCAACATGTTTTTTCTTTTGAAGGACGTATCCGACGCCTTGAGTTCGGATTGACTTTTTTGATTTACCTTTTGTACAGTCTTCCGATGAATGTGTTGTCAGAAGGAGATATTAGTGCTGGTTTTGCCCTAATCTGGTTAATGCTTCTAATTCCTGTCATGTGGGCATTATTCGCTCAGGGAACAAAACGTTGTCATGATATTGGAGTGAAAGGCTGGTGGCAGCTTGTTCCGTTTTTCTATTTATGGATGATTTTTCAAGATGGTGATTCTGGGACAAATCAATACGGAGATAATCCTAAAGGAGAATAATGTACTACGTAATCCGCAACAATCAGCAATATGGTCCATATTCATTGGATGTTCTTCGACAATATGTCGAAGGAGGAAAGTTGTTGTTGCACGATAAGGCTTTTGATGAATATGATGCCAATAGTTTGCGAACTATAGATTTTTTTTTCAAGCGAAATCATGTTAAGGTACGAATTCCTCACAATGGAAATTTATTCTATCAGATTAATGATATTGGTCGTGAACTGATATTTCCTAAAGATGTGATACAACATAAAGTTTGGGCAAGCGACAAGAGGCTATTGTTGTTGACAATGATAGGACTTGTACCTCTGCTGCTGATTGGTCTTGTGGGTTGGTTAGCTGATGTGTTCCCTTTTGCAGTGTTTTATACAGTGTCGCTTTATTTTGCCACTATGTGGGGGCTGTTTTTTTACTATTTTTTTAAAACAAAGCAGGTAAAATTAAAAAACACATTGGCAATATTCTTTATATCCCAGTTGGTGGTTTTCCTTCTTTTCGGATTTGGCTTAAATTATGTCAATCCATTCTATTGGATAGGGCCAGATTCTGGCTTTCTGCTTAGATTAGTATTCTTTGTGTTTGCAGTTGGCATCACAGAAGAAGTGACAAAGGCAATCCCGATATGGATTGTATCAGCAAAGTCCAAAGAACCGCTTGTGCCACAAACATTAGTTTTCTATGGATTAATATCAGGTTTGGCATTTGGTGTGTTTGAAGGAGTAGAATACCAAATGACGGTGAATGCCCAATTAGATTATACATCATCATTCTTCCTTAATATCGCAAGATTAACCAGTTTGCCCTTTTTACATGCTATTTGGTGCGGCATTGCGGGCTACTTTTCTGCCTTTGCAATGCTATATCCAAAGTATCGTCGCTCTCTTTATTTCCTTGCCATCGCTGTACCAGCCATCCTCCATGGCCTATACGATACTTTGGGCGGTGGAATCATCGGAGTGCTGATTTCCTTTATAGGCGTAGTGCTTCTGATGACATATCTGAAGAAAGGTGTGAATTATCAATCAAAATTAAGAAGTTAAACAATAATATTCAATCATTATGCAAAATCAAAAACATTATTCCGGCCTCACCGATGCCCAAGTGCTCGAGAGTCGCAAAAAGTATGGTGTAAACATTCTTACGCCGCCCGAAAAGGAAACCGTATGGGACAAAATCAAAGAGGCTTGTACTCATTGGATCGTTTTAAGTCTCTTGGCCATTTTAGCTGGAACTATCATTGCTGCCTTTTGTCTGCAAGGCAGTATGGGCAACATTATCTGGGTGATGCCTGCCATCGTACTGGCATCCACATTGCTCATCGCCATCGTTGGCTTTTTTGGCGGTTTCGAAGACCCGCTCTTCAAAATCCTCATCACCGCTTTCGTGCTTTCAATGGCTATCTCCATCTACGAATTTGAGTGGGTCGGCGCGGAATGGACCACCTTCTTTGAACCTATCGGAATCATTGTTGCTTTAATTCTGGCTACTGGCGTTGCCTTTGTATTGGAAAGCAAGAACGAGAAAACCTTCCAAAGTCTGAACGAGGTAAACGATGACACTTTGGTCAAGGTTATTCGCAACAATAATGTTTGTCAGATTCCACGCAAAGATGTAGTGGTCGATGACATTGTAATATTAGAAACTGGCGAGGAAGTTCCTGCCGATTGCGAGTTGAAAGAGTCTCTGAACTTGGTAGTCAATGAGTCTTCGCTCACTGGTGAGCCTCAATGCAACAAGACCACTGATTCCCGTCAATTCGAAGCCAATGCGACATATCCTTCCTATCACATTCTCAAAGGAACCACTATCATTGAAGGTTATTGCGTGGCCAAAGTGATGCGGGTTGGTGATGCAACAGAATGTGGTAAGGTGTTTGAAGCGGCCCAGGTAGATGAGGGAGAACCCACACCGCTGAGCGAGAAACTTGATGGCCTTGCCGATTGGATTACCAAAGCCAGTTATGTGATTGCCATTCTTATTGTTCTTGGAAGACTTGTGAGATATGCCATCACTCTGCCCACAACCAACTTAATAGCGTTAGTAGGCTTCCTTTCAGGATCACTTGCATTTGCAGGACTTATATTTTGGTTGCTAAACAAGAAGAAAGACGAAGATAATACGGAACAAATAGAACTAATGCAGGTACTTGCATTCATGGTCTTACCTATCATAGGAATAATCCTATATTTTGCTATTGGAATTACAATAACCACAGATTGGCCATTACTCATTCAGTATCTTCTCGGTTCTATCATGATTGCCGTGACATTAATTGTAGTAGCCGTTCCAGAAGGATTACCTATGAGCGTGACATTAAGTTTGGCTTTCAGTATGCGTAAGCTAATGAAAGAGAATACATTGCCTCGAACCATGCACGCATGTGAAACAATGGGGGCCACTTCGGTTATCTGTACGGACAAAACGGGTACACTTACCCAAAACCAAATGCAGGTGGCGGAAATGAAAGTGGAAGGCTTGGACGAAAAATCCATTGCGGAAATGATTGCCTTGAACTCCACCGCCAATCTTGACTTTGCAGAAGCCAACCATATTAAGGCAATTGGCAATCCAACCGAAGGTGCCATCTTGTTGTGGCTACACAAGCAGAATGTCAATTATCTGACTGTTCGCGAGCAGGTACAGATAGTGGATCGTTTGCCTTTTTCTACTGAGAACAAATATATGGCCACTATCGTTGATTCTCCAGATTTTGGAAGACGTTTGTATGTGAAAGGTGCTCCCGAAATCCTGTTGGCATTGGCAAAAGCCGACCAGAAGACGTGCTATGTTTATGAAGCCATCCTCACGGAATACCAAAACAAGGCATATCGTACATTGGGCTTTGCTTACGCCGATTTACAGGTGGAGGATGATGTGATTAAAGACGGCAAACTGAATTGCGAGAATCTGAAATTTGTAGGTGTTGCGGCGATCTCCGATCCCATTCGTGCCGAGGTTCCTGATGCAATTAAGGATTGTATGAATGCCGGCATACAGGTTAAGATAGTCACGGGCGACACCATTGGCACGGCCAAGGAGATTGGTCGCCAGATTGGTCTTGTTGAAGAGTCGGATTCGGATGACGTGATGATGGCTGGCAATGAATTTGCAGGTCTGTCGGATGATGAAGCCTCTCAAAAGGTGAACAAACTCAAGGTGCTGTGGCGTGCCCGTCCTAATGATAAGGAGCGTTTGGTGAAATTGCTCAAAGATAAGGGAAATGTAGTGGCTGTCACGGGTGATGGGACGAACGATGCTCCCGCTTTGAATGCTGCCGACGTGGGGCTTTCAATGGGTGATGGTACTGCTGTGGCCAAGGAAGCCAGTGATATGACGATTCTGGATAATTCCTTGAGAACCATCTCCAATGCTGTAATGTGGGGGCGTTCCTTATACGAAAACATTCAACGCTTCCTCCTGTTCCAGTTAACCGTGAATGTTTCAGCCTGTTTCATTGTGCTTGTGGGAGCATTTATCGGTACCAAGTCACCACTCACCGTTACACAAATGCTTTGGGTGAACCTTATTATGGATACTTTTGCTGCCATTGCGCTTGCCTCTTTACCCCCTACACGTAAAGTTATGGAACAGAAACCTCGTGACAGAAAGGAATCCATTCTTGATAAGTCAATGAAAATCAATATATTTGGCATAGGTGGGTTGTTCTTCTTGATTCAACTCGTATTACTTGTTGTTTTTGAAAATGCTGATGTTACTGCTGTTGCAGATTTCTGTCACTTACGTGATATTTGGGGCACTGGTTCTGGATTAAGTGCATACGAGGGGACTTTGTTTTTCACCGTTTTTGTGATGACCCATTTCTGGTATCTTTTCGATGCGAGAGCCTATAAAACAGGAAGAAGCGCATTTCATTTCAAAGGATGCCAAGGATTCATTGTCATTGCAACCGTTATTTTCCTTGGTCAAATAGCTATGGTCTATGTTCCAGGTTTCAACGAAATGTTTAACTGTGTACCAATGTCAATGGCCGATTTCTGGGTAATTGTCGGATTGTCATCGTTAGTGATGTGGATTGGAGAATTGGTTCGTATACTTAAGAAAGCATAATGCAAATAGAATACAGAATAAGCACAGTATAAGAATAGTCAGCAGAAATTATTGAGTGAAATAATTTCTGCTGACTTTCAAATAACTACAGTATGATCAGCAAATAGGATAAAAAAGAACTATCTTTTTTTGAAAACATTCATGTCTCAGAAAATACCGCATAAAATCTTATTGTTTTCGTTCACACTTTGCACAAGATTTCTCTCGCTATTGGGCAAATGTATGGGATTAAACTATAAACAGATTTCGGTTATCTTTAATTTATATTTGCAAGGAGGACTTCTTGCGGTATCAGGAACATTGCCATTAGGAGCCGCGATCTGGAGGGTGGCAACAAATCCACATTGGCATGGATGGCTATTATTGTTCTTATGTGCAGTTTATCTTAGTATTTATATTGCTGGATTTATTACAATAATCAGACATTACCATTTACCAATGGAGTCAGCATTTGACCTTTGTGTGAAAGATTTACTTTGGATTGCAGAAAAATGGCACATGTCCTATCATGCGGTCAACCTTGTTATTTTCGTATTATGGTGGCTTTCTCTTATAGGAATGAATGTTTATATTTCATATTGTATCATCACATCTCATTATACGTTTGGGCAATGAAAAATACCCGTTTTATGACAGTGCAACTATGATTTATCGCATTGATACTGATTCAGGATGTGCCGAAGGCATAATATCCTATTAACCCCTCACAAGCGCGATAGCGCACAGTGTGGGATGATGACAATGAATGTCTCGTCTGCGTGCGGAAGGCACGCTACAATAACACTCATAGTTGCGTACCTTTGGCACGCTGTATTTTACCGTGAGCGCCGCCACCCCAAACTGCGGTCTGCGGCCTTGTTAGGGGTTAATAGAATAACGTGCTTTCAGCACGCAACTATAAATAAGGATTATACACTAGCATCTGACCCACTTCCCCTCCGCATCCTCCCCGCCACCGGCACCAGAGAGAAGAAGATTGTGAAGGTGGGGGAAATATAGCAGAAATTTTATTCCAACAACCCTAAAATAGTTTCAGGGGCAATTGTCATCTCTGAAACAACACAGAGGCTTGTGCCCATATCCTTCAGACTAGCACCTAAGAAAAAGACCTTATCGTCAATGATAAGGAATCGGTCATGGTTTTTATGAGATAGCTGTACGAACTGAATTTCAGGATATTGGGCGTTGTGTTTCTTCAAGTCAGTGAGGAATTGCTCGTTATAGCGAGTGTGAATGGTTGCTGAGACACCGTCAGAGCGTTTTGTTAGCATCGAAAGCACACGGTCGTCAACGAAATTATCAATCAAAATGATTCTGTTTTTAGCACTTCGAACCAAGTCTGAGACGTATGCCCATGCATCCCAAACGCAACCAGTCGGAAAGAGTTGTTCGGGGAGTGGTTTAGGGGAGATTTCTTCCATTTTATCGAGAATGGCATCAATCTTTTCGTCGGTCTCAATTTGATGTTTCTCAAGGTTAGCAATTCGCATTAAAATGTTCGCGTTTTGGATAAGAAACCGACGCATCGCGACGAAAGCATCTATGATTTTTATGCTTGTTTCGATGGCTTTCTTGCTATGAAGCACTGCCGACAATTGAGCTATTCCCTGTTCCGTGAATGCATATGGTAATGTTGGCCGAAACTTTAATGATTTGAGGTGGTCACAATTTGCAACCACCTCATTGCATTCCTCTTTGGTTAAAATAAAGAGAAAACTATCCGGAAATCTAACAAGATTTCGATTTACTTGCTGATTTAGCCGTTTAGTTGTGACGTTGTATAATTGAGCAACATCTTGATCCACAAGCACCTGCTCTCCTCTAATTACAATGATTCGTTTCTCGATTTCATGTTGGGCAAGTGTTACTTCTCTCTCTTCGAGGTGGTCACAATTTGCAACCACCTCCATGGACTGGTCACAATTTGTAACAGGTTCAATCGCCTGTTGTTCTTTCTTGTCCTTTTTCTTTGCCATAAATACTCTGTTTCTGCGGGCAAAGTTACGACATCCAAATCATAAAATCAAGGGCAAAACACACTTAATTAACTAAAGATCAATATTATAAAAAATAAACATTTTCATTTCAAAAATGGACATTTTTTTCGATAAAATGTAAAAATGGCATGGTGGATATGCTCCACCACAATCTAAAAGTCCAGAATAACATCGGAAATTATGGAAGTTTTTCAACCCAAGCCACCACACAACTCTCCCCCTCCGCATCCTCACCGCCAACGGCACCAGTGAGAAGAAGGAGGTGAATGTAAGAAAATTTTAATTGTCAACTTTCAATCATCAATTCTCAATTGTGCATTGTGCATTGTGCATTGCTAACAGTTCCCCCACAACAAAACAACTTCCTCCTACAAAAATGAGGTCGTCGGGGGCGGCGTCGGCGTTGGCTTGCTTGAAAGCATTGGCTACGCTGCCGCAAACACGGCAACTCAAACCATGCTGCTGCATGCGTTCTGCCAATTCTTCCGCGGGAATGGCACGCTCAATCTGTGCCTGGCATACGTAATATTCGGCATCTTGGGGCAACATGCCGATAACTTGCTCCACATCTTTGTCTTTTACCATACCGAAGACCATCCTCAGCTGGCGGCAGGAGTATTGTTTCAGTTGCTGCATAGTAAGCCTCAAACCTCCAGGGTTGTGGCCCACATCGCAGATGGTCAGCGGCTCGCGGCGCAAAATCTGCCAGCGGCCCTGGAATCCCGTGTTGCTCACCATGTTTTGTATGGCTTGTGGCACCACATCTTTCTCAGCAGGCCATAGTTCTTCGATGACTTCTGTCGCCTGCAAGAAGGTTTTGAGGTTTTTGAGCTGGTACTCGCCTTGAAGCGGCATTTGCAAATGCTCGTAGAGGGTGTTGCCCATCACATCAATCACACTAAGGTCGTCAAAATTACCGCTAAAGCTATAGTTGTCCTCCGCCAAAAATAGGGGAGCATCCTTCTGGTTGGCAATGCCCTCGAAAACAGGAAAGCTCTCGGGATGGAATTCGCCAATGACGACAGGCGTTTTGGGCTTGATGATGCCCGCTTTCTCTTTGGCGATTTTGGCAATGCTGTCGCCTAACATCTGGGTGTGTTCCAATGAAATGTTGGTGATGACAGAGAGTAGGGGAGAGAGTACGTTGGTGGAATCCAGGCGGCCTCCGAGGCCCACTTCAATGACTGCCACATCCACTTTCTCTTCCGCAAAATAGTGGAATGCCAAGGCTGTGGTCATCTCAAAAAATGACGGCTCCAGCAGGTCGAATTGAGACTGGAATTTGTTGAAAAATGCCAATACCGAATCTTCGCTGATCATCTGTCCGTTCAGGCGGATGCGTTCGCGGAAATCCACCAAATGGGGCGAGGTGAAAAGTCCGGTTTTGCAGCCTCGCTCTTGGAAATAGGAGGCCAAAAGGTGAGCTACTGAGCCCTTGCCGTTGGTGCCGGCAATGTGTACGGCTTTGAATTTGCGTTCGGGGTGGCCGGTAATGTCCATCAGGGCCTCAATATTTTCCAGCCCTTCCTTATAGGCGGCACTGCCGATTTTATGATACATTGGATAGGCTTGGAAAATCTTATCCAACAATGATTTATACATGATAGGATGTTTTCGGTTTATCTGAAAACAATTATACATAACTCTTCTTTGCCTTTTTTATATTTGGCGGTTTTTGCCTTGGCTACGCATTCTGCAAGTATACGACTATCAGTGATTGTCGTAGAATAATTTTTGCCGTTAATGACTTTGCTGATGACACGGGCATCTATAACATTACCATCGGCATCTACATGTACCTCTACACTTACTTGTCCTTGTTCAGATATAGTTACATCAGGCAAATAAGTGTTGACACGATTGATTCCATAGCCGAGATGTCCACCACTGCCACCATCATTGCCAGGTCCTAAACCGCTGCCTGTGCCGCTGTCTGAACCAGAACCGCTTCCACCGTTACTACCAGAGCCTCCTCGTCCAGGCTTGTAAAGAGAGTTTTGGTCGGGTTTGACTTCCTTTGGAGCAGAGTTTTCATTGGGTTTGGATTTTCCTGTCTTATTGATAACAGGTGCATCCACAGCATTTTGGGTTGCTATGGGTTCTTCCGAACTAGAAGGTTTTGCATTCTGTTGTGGAATAGGCGTTCCACCGCCACCACCTCCACCGGAGGTCAGCTCGATTAATATGGCTTTCTTGGCGGGTGGTGGTGGCACCATCTCCGTGAAACCACAGCAGATCATGAAAACCATCAATAACAACATGGTGATGGCCGTCACCCCTGCCGATATGATTTTATTTTTTTTCTCTTGGTCCATTATCCATTGGTATTAATTCCCTTTATATCTGTCCCCTGTATCCTGTTCCTCTATGCGGCGGTTGCGGTTCCACCGCAATTTATATCTGTCCCCTGTATTCTGTTCCTCTATGCGGCGGCTGCGGTTCCACCGCAATTTATATCTGTCCCCTGTATTCTGTTCCTCTATGCGGCGGTTGCGGTTCCACCGCAATTTATATCTGTCCCCTGTATTCTGTTCCTCTATGCGGCGGTTGCGGTTCCACCGCAAACTTCTACCTTCTACCTATTTCGCCTGCGTATCTGGCGGAACCTCCATTCTATGCGGCGGCTGCGGTTCCACCGCAAACTTCCACCTTCTACCTTCCACCTTCTACCTTCTACCTATTTCGCCTCTGTCGCCAGCACAATCTTATATCTGTCCGCTTCCTCAAATTCGTCATTCAACTGGTTTAGTACATCCATCAGTGCCACTACATTCTCAATAGGCACGGTCTTGTCGGCACGTAGCACGATGGCTTTGTTCTCCGATTTGTCGTTAGCAGCGGCATCCTGCAAAGCGGGCAGCAGCTCTTCGTATGCGATGGGGGCCGACTGATGACTTTGAGGGTTCACGTAGTAGTTCTTCTCAGCATCAATGTACACCTCAATATTTCTTGAGGCCAGCTGTTTGCCCGAATTGCTCCGCGGCAGCAGCAAGTTGATGGCATTTGGTGCCACCAGTGTCGAGGTGATCATGAAGAATATCAGCAACAGGAACACCAAGTCCGACATGGAGGCCGAATTGAACTGTACGTTCTGTTTATTTTGCAGTTGTATATTCATCTTGATAAAATTAGTGAATTTGTAAATTAGCAAATTAGCAAATTAATAATTAGCACATTTGCTAATTAACTAATTTGCACATTGAAAAATTACATGGGCTCGTGCAACAGGTCCATGAATTCGGTGGATTTGGCCTCCAGCATATACACTACATTGGAAATTCTGTTGACCAGAATGTTATAGAAGAAATAAGCGATAATACCCACAATCAAACCGCCTACAGTAGTGATCATTGCGGTGTAAATACCTGATGACAATGTGCTTACATCCAAGTTGTTGGGGTTGGCGGCCATGTTGTGGAAGGCAATGACCATACCTACAACTGTACCCAAGAATCCCAACATGGGACCTGCACCGGAGATGGTACCCACAATGGATACTCGTTTTTCCAAGCGTTGGATTTCCAACTTGCCAGTGTTTTCGATGGCTGCGGCAATATCATTGAGCGGCTTGCCCAAACGTGACAAACCTTTCTCAATCATGCGGGCCAGGGGAGTGTCGTTGCCTTTGCACAAAGCTACTGCCGACTCAATCTTGCCGTCATGGATAAAATCGCGGATGTTGTTCATGAAATTACGGTCTTCCTTGCTGGCTTTATCCAGCACCAGCATTCTCTCTACAAATATGTAAATGGCCAAGCACAGCATGATGATAAGAGGTATCATGATCCATAAGCTGTTGACATCAAAAACCAGTTGGAAAATGCTGAGTTGGTGTTCTGTCGCCTCCGTCACGGTCTCGCTGACGGGAATTTCTGCTTGTAATAATGTTAGATAGTTCATAATCTGGAAAATTTTGACAAAAATACGATTAGTCCTCTAATTTCTTTTGCATTAGATAACGAAATTTCCAACATATTATTGTTAATATTCTTTTCTTATTAAAATAATTTGTCATGACAAAAAGAAGTATTTTTGTAAGATATTTAATTACTTTAGAAGGATTGTAGTTTATGTATAACGCCAACAAAAAGCCGAAGCCTGTGGTGAACAAGGTGAAGACCGCAAAACTTGTCTCCCAAAAGTCCTCTGGCAAAGGGAAAAAAGAAAAGAAAAATTCAAAGAAAGGGAAAGAAAAATCCTCATCAACTTCTTCTGGTGGTGGAATTTTCGGACCGCGCGCTATGCAAGTATATGGTGTGCTGCTGATGCTTTTTGCCGTGCTGTTGCTGGTGTCACTTGTCTCTTATTTCTTTCATCATGAGGCCGACCTCTCACATGTGTCTGGACATATAGCCCCCGGTAATGTGGCAGGTACTTTGGGCGCTCACTTGGCCTATTTCTTTGTGGATTGTTGCATGGGAATTTTCTCACTCGGTTTTGCCTTCCTGCTTTTCCTCTATGGTATCCGGCTCACTTTCTCCAAAACTCCACTCCCGTTGTTCCGCACCACAGTGGCTACACTGCTGACCATGGCATGGCTGTCATTGACTTTGGGTGTGTTTGTCTATAGCTCCGACAATGAGTTCTTGGCTGGTAATTTTGGCACTTACTTCTCCAATCTGCTGGTTTCTTCTACAGGTCGCTGGGTGGCAATCCTCATCTTGATTGCTTTGTTGCTGATCCTGCTGATTTTGTGTTATAATTTCTCCATGAGCTATTTCTTGAAGTTGCATCTGCCTAAAAGAGCTCAGTCTGGTGCCAATGATGCGAATGAAGTGGTGGATAATCAGAATAAAAAGAAAAGAAAAAGATGGTTTAGCCGCGACGAGGAGGAGGAAGAGGTTAAGTTTGAACCCCAGACGGAGGATACCAAATTGTCGGATTTGTATATCACCAATAAGAATGAGCTGAGCGACGAGTATCGTGGCAATGTATTCCATTTTGAGCCTACGGAAAAAGAAGATAAAGTCGAGGAGGAAAAGGTGCCGGATGATGGTTTTGCCGAATTGTTGTCCAATAAAAAGGAACAAAAGAAGTTTGAGGAGGTGCCTTTTGAGGTGAAGATGGGCGGTGGCGAAAAAACCGCGGATGAGCTCTTCCCAGGAGTGGAAGAAGAGGTACTTGAACCCACTGATGCTGAAAATGAAAGTTCTGAAAATGCTGAAACTGGTGTTGCCGAGGAACCTTTGGAAGATTATGACCCCAGAAAGGATTTGTCCTTCTATCAATTCCCGACCTTGGACCTGCTGAATGATTATCCTGCTAAGGAAGCCAATGAGGAACAGATGCGTAAAGAATTGACCGAGAAGAAGGTGCGTATTGAACAAACCCTGAATAATTTTGGTATTAGCATTAAGAATATCACAGCTACGGTAGGACCGACGGTTACCTTGTACGAAATTGTACCTGCGGAAGGCGTTCGTATCAGCAAAATCAAGAACTTGGAGGATGATATCGCATTGAGTTTGGCCGCCTTGGGTATCCGTATCATTGCTCCTATCCCTGGTCGCGGTACCATCGGTATCGAGGTGCCGAATAAGTCGCCGAATATCGTGTCGATGAAGGATGTGCTGGCTTCCGACAAGTTCAAGAACAACAAGTATGAGTTGCCGATTGCCTTGGGTAAGACCATTAGCGATGAGCCTTTTGTGGTGGATTTGGCCAAGATGCCTCACGTACTGATGGCAGGTGCCACCGGTCAGGGTAAGTCCGTGGGCTTGAACGCCATTATCACATCTCTGCTTTATACCAAACATCCTTCTGAGTTGAAGTTTGTGTTGGTGGACCCCAAAAAAGTGGAATTCACCCTTTATTCAGCCATTGAAAATCATTATCTGGCTAAGCTTCCGGATGTGGAAGAGGCGATCATCACCGACACCAAGAAGGTGGTGCGTACCTTGAATTCGCTTTGTGCCGAGATGGATCAGCGTTATGACCTGTTGAAACTGGCCAAGACGAGAAACATCAAGGAATACAATGCCAAATTCTGTTCCCGTAAATTGTCACCGGCATTCGGCCATCGTTATCTGCCTTATATTGTGCTGATTATCGATGAGTTTGGTGATTTGATCATGACGGCAGGTCGTGAGGTGGAAATGCCTATCGCACGTCTGGCCCAGTTGGCGCGTGCTATCGGTATCCATTTGGTTATCGCTACCCAGCGTCCATCTGTCAACATTATCACCGGTATCATCAAGGCCAACTTCCCTGCTCGTATCGCTTTCCGTGTTACTTCCATCGTTGACTCGCGTACCATCCTCGATGGTAGCGGTGCCAACCAGCTGATAGGTAAGGGTGATATGTTGATATCTACCGGCAGCGACTTGATTCGTCTGCAGTGTGCTTTCGTGGATACCCCCGAAGTGGAGCGTATTGTCAATTTCATCGAGGAGCAGCAGGCTTATCCTGAACCCTTCCTCTTGCCGGAGGTGGCTGAGGAAACGGCTGATGACCGTGGCGCCGATGGCGGTGAAGATTTTGATTCGGATGAAATCGATCCGCTCTTTATGGATGCAGCCACCTTGGTGGTGCAGACCCAGCAAGGTTCTACCTCAAGTATCCAGCGCAAAATGAAATTGGGTTACAATAGGGCAGGGCGTATCATGGACCAGTTGGAGGAATTCGGCATTGTCGGTCCGGCAGAACGTAGTGGAAAACCCCGTGAGGTGAAAGTGAAAACCTCTGAGGAACTGAAAGTTATACTTCAACGTATGGGAATTCTTTAAACTTGCGGTTTTTTCTAATATCTTAAGGTAAAATATATTGTATATTTGCCGCGAATTAAAGTTCAACCCTAAAAACCAACAACAATGAAAAGAATAAGCCTGATAATCGCAATCGTTCTGGCAACATTCGGCCTCAGTGCCCAGAGTGTTGACGGAGGGGCTACGCCCATTTTGAAGAAGCTTGCCTCCAAGTATGCGGCTTATACGACTATGAAAATCGATTACACCTACAAATGCGAGAAAAATGACAAGGTGCTGGACAGCAAATCTGGTGTGATGACGATCAAGGGTGAAAAATATACCTTTGTTTTTGGCAATCAAACCAGCTATTGCGACGGCAAAACGCTGTGGAACTACCAGAAGGATGTGAATGAGGTTTCTATTTTCGAATATATTGAAGAAGAAGATAATCTGCTGAATCCAGCTAAGATCCTCAGCGAATGGGATAAGGAATACCGAGCCAAATTCATCCGCGAAGATACTGAAAACAGCAAGCTGGTGCAGATCATCGACCTGATGCCGATACAGTCAAGCTCCTTCTACAAAATCCGCTTGGTGATCGATAAGGCAAAGCAGGAAATTATTAGCATCTCGGCTTTTGAGAAAGACAACACTATTTATAGCTATCACATTGATAAATTCGTGACCAACAGTCCTATGGAAGACAGCTCTTTCGTCTTCGATTTGACCAAACACCCGAATGTCGACGTCAATGACATGAGATAGTTGATAATTGAATTTTTTAATGTGCTAATTATCAATGTGCTAATGTGCCAATGTTTAAAGTTGAAAACTGAAAACTGAAAACTGAAAGTTGAAACTATTAACTATCAACTATTAATTATTAATTGTTAATTATTAATTCTAACCCCTGACCCCTGTAACCTAACCCCTAAATGAAACACACCCCCTTAATCATCCTCACCCTCGCATTGCTCTTGTCCGCATGCAGCTCTACCAAAGTGCTGAAGGACAATGAGTATATGCTTGTGAAGAATACGGTGACAATGAAGGATGTGAAAGGGGACGAGTTTTCGGATATGGTCAACTATGTGCAGCCTTTGCCTAATAGTAAGTTCATGGGTATCTTCAATCTGAAGACCTCTCTTTATGCTTCCGCTCAGCCAAAACTGGATAAGAAAACTGGGGAACTGAAGGACAACAAGGCCAGAAGATGGCTGCGTGAAAGTGTGGGTGAACCACCTGTGCTGTTGGATTCAGCTCTGATTACCAAGTCGGAACAGAAACTGAAAACCGTGATGAAACAGAAGGGTTTTTTCCATGCTGAAGTCAGTTCAGAAGTTGCTTTTCCGCATAAGAAAAAGGCTCAGGTGAATTATTTTGTGAAAGCTAACGAGCCTTATTATGTGCGTAGAGTGAGTATGAGTGTCCCGGTGTATGAGTTCAGAAAGATTTTTGTGCTCAACATGCGTGATGCAGCTATTAAGCGGGGTGACCGTTACGATGAGGATCTGATTACTGATGAAATAGACAGAATGGTGAAATTGCTGCGGAATGAAGGATACTACCATGCGAATTCATCATTGTTTTATTGTGAAGTGGATACCATTAATGCTTCTGATTATCGGAATGAAAAAGGATATAAGACTCTGGTTCTCAATTTTGTAATGGATACTACGGATGTGCAGGCTGTGGAGAAAAGCAAGTATCGTTACTATTTTGAAAATGTGAATATCCATCCCAACTACAACTTGTCATACCCTGAAAATGCGGAATATGACACCACCATGTTCTACTCTTATCGCTTGAAAGGCGACTCAACAAATTATGCATTCATTACCCCAAAACTGAAAAATCGTTATCGTAAGAATGGTAAGCTGAAGAAAGACTTCAAATACAGAACCTTGACCGACAAGATATACAGCAAAAAGGGTACCATGTATTCTGAAGATTTGTATTCCCGTTCCAAAAAAGGTTTGTCGGATTTAAATAATTTCAGCAATATAGAGATTATTTTTACGGAGGATTTATCCAAGCGTGATACGGCTACCAAAACGGGCTACCTGAATTCAGAATATCGTTTGGTGAGAAGAAAAGTTCACAGTATTGGAGGCCAGGTGGATGTTCGCTCGGATAAGAGTGGCTTGTCGTTTACATACGGTAACAAGAATCTGTTCAAGGGAGCTGAAAATTTCAATTTCAATATTTATGGCAGCTATTTCTATTATTCGAAACAGTATCAGTATCCGGAAGTTGGTGCCAATGTGAAAATCGATTTTCCCCGTTTGTTCTTGTTTAAGCATTTCGAAAATCCTAAGGCATTGAAGTATTCCACCTCAGTAGTGCTTGGAACTACCTATTCTGGCTTGTATGTGCGTTGGATGTTTAATGCAAGTTTTTACTATACTATCCGTCCTAATAATTATATCACGCACGAGATTACTCCTGTTGAGTTTAGAACTGTCAATAATGAAGGCTCGCGAAGTTTGCTGTTTCTGGAATATTATACCGATGATTATTTGAATCGTTTTGACCAGTTCTTCTTGCTGTCATTCAAGTACGCTTTTAATTACGTTGTACCTTTCAAGAAGTACAAGCAAAAAAACAACATGCGTTTTACTTTGTTGTTTGAATCCAGCGGCTTGTTGCTGACAGGCTTGAATGCTTTGTTTTCGCCTCATGAGCGATGGACAATGGGTAATTATAACTATGTGTGCTATGAGGGATTAGAGTTTATTTTCAAATATAGCAGAACCATAAACGATAACAATTCGTTTGCCATGCGATTGAATGCAGGCTTCAAGCTGCCTATTGGCCCGGAAAGTAATATCCCATACGAACTTGGCTATTATTTGGGTGGAAGTAGCAGCATGAGAGGTTTCCCGTACAGAAGGGTGGGACCAGGTGCATATTATGGTGGTCGAAGAGTGGAATATACTGGAGATGTGAAGTTTGAATTGAATTTGGAATATCGTGGTACGATTTATAAGGCATTCAAATATGGCGTGTTTATCCTGAATTCAGTTTCAAGCGTTTCTATAAGGAACTGGCTGTATGTGCCGGCGTTGGTATCCGCTTGGATTTCAACTTCTTTATCATCCGTTTGGATTATGCGGTACCTTTCTATGACCCGCGTTTAGAATTCGCCGGAGGACCATGGATCAATAAGAAATGGACAGAAGGTAAAAACAAGATTGATAAACTTTGGTACTGGGCTCAGGGCTTTAAATTCGCTATCGGTCATGCTTTCTAAACAGGGTTTCCAGTCGCTTTTCCGTCAACAGATTCCTTTTGAGCCTACTGCTGGACAGGAAACGGCTATCGATATGCTGTCGGAATTTGTAATCACATCGCAACCTAATGCTTTGTTCGTGCTGAAAGGCTATGCCGGAACGGGTAAAACGACCTTGGTGAGTGCCTTGGTGAAGACCATGAACAAGCTGAATCAGCGAGTAGTACTCTTGGCTCCGACAGGTCGTGCGGCAAAGGTTTTTTCAGTATATTCTGGTAATAAGGCTTTTACCATCCATAAGCATATCTATAGAGTGCAGATGCAAGAGGGAATGCTGCATTTCAGCAGGAAAGACAATAAACTGAACCGTACTTTGTTTATCGTGGATGAAGTGTCCATGATTTCCGATTCGCAGCAGCGTTCCGATTTGTTCTCTTCGCGAAGTGTCTTGGATGATTTGATTAGCTATGTATTTGAAGGAGAGCAAAATAAGCTGCTGTTTATCGGGGATGATGCCCAGCTTCCGCCTGTCCATTCGGATGAGAGTCCTGCCTTGCAAATCGAATATTTGAAGCATTCGTTCAATTTGTCGTTAAGCTCTTGTCAGTTGACGGATGTGGTGCGTCAGGCTTTGGATTCGGGTATTTTATACAATGCTAATCAGTTGCGTGGAAAACTGAAAGTCGGGGATTATGATTTTCCTTATTTCAGTGCGGAAGAATTTCCTGATTTCCAGCGTATTGCCGGTGGCGATTTGGAGGAGGAACTGAACACGCTATACGGTCGCTACGACCATGATGAGATTGTGACCATCACCCGTTCCAATAAAAGGGCTTTCATGTTCAACAGCGAAATCAGAAACAGGATTTTGTTCCGTGAGAGTCAGATTGCGGCGGGCGATTACCTGATGGCGGTCAAAAACAACTATTATTGGGTAGATGAAGGCTCTGAAGTAGGTTTTATTGCCAATGGCGATATAATGGAAATACTGGCTATCAATAAGATACAGGAATTGTATGGCTTCCATTTCGCTGATGTGACGGTACGTTTGTGCGATTATCCCCAGTATCCTAATATTGACATTAAGCTGATTTTGGAGAGTTTGGATTGTGAGTCGGCATCGTTGTCACAGGAGGATACACATCGTCTGTATCAAGAGGTATCGATGGATTACCAGGATATTGCCAATAAGCGTTTGCGCTATCTGAAAATCAAAAATGACCCTTTCCTGAATGCGGTGCAGGTGAAATTTGCCTATTCGCTCACTTGCCATAAAACACAGGGTGGTCAGTGGAAAATTGTGCTGGTTGACCAGGGCTATTTGCCTGATGATGCTTTGGATAAGGAGTTTGTCCGTTGGCTATATACTGCCATCACCCGTGCCACCGAGAAGGTGTACCTTATTAATTTTAAGAAGGAAATGTTTGAAAGTTAACAGTTAATGGCAGCCGATGCAATGACAAAAAATATACAACATGAAAAATAATCGAAATCTATTGCAATTTGTAACTTTGGGGCTGTTGCTTTGCAGCTTGGTGTTTTTATTGGTGGAACACAGTATATCTCCCGAGAGTTTTGCGGAGTCATGGTGGATGCGGATGTTCCCGATAACGGTGGCCATCAATATTCTGTTCATTTTAGTGGCTCTCATTAGTCTGCTGATGTCATCCCGCTGGGCTGGCAGCAAAGGCATGCGGATAGCCCGATACGTGCTGTTGGCGGCATCGATGGTGTATCTTGGCTTTGTGCGTGGCGGCTGCCCTTGTGTGGTCTCTTATTTCCAAAATGCCGTGCTTTTCTTGCTGGGCAAGAAATTTATGATTTCATTTTTTGTTCCTTTTGTGATTTTGCTGGTGCTAACCTATCTGTGCGGAAAGGCTTGGTGTGGTTGGTTATGTCCCTTGGGAGCTTTGCAGGATTTGATTTATCTGGGCCGATGGCCAAAATTGAGAGAAAATAAACTGTTCGGATTGTTCAGAACCCGAACTGCCCAGCGGGTTATGCGCTGTATACAGATAGTGGCTTTTGTGGCTTTGTTAGTGCTGCTGATTGTGAAACAAATGCCGTGGTATTGCCGCATAGACCCCTTTAAGTCCCTGTTCCGTTTGGCCGTGAGCGGTGGACTTATGTGGACTTTGGTGATTGTTTTGATAGTGTCATCATTGTTGATTTACAGGCCATTCTGCAAGACTTTTTGTCCGGCAGGCTTGGTGCTGAATTTGGTCTCCTTGATTCCCGGAGCACGTCGTATCAAGATTGACAGCTCCTCGTGCAAGCATTGCAAGCGCTGCGAGAAGAAATGCCCCATGTCGGCTATCCATGACGATAGAGTTGACAATACCTGCATCCACTGTGGCGAATGCCAAAGCACGAAATGCAAGTATATAGGCTGAATTTGAGGAGAAGAAGATTTTATTTGTGTTCTCTTTTGCTGATTTTTTTCGTATATTTGCAAATTAGTGTTAAGAATGATTTTGTTTTCTTTAACATTTAAAAACATTTCAATTTTAACAACTTAGAATGAAAATTTGAAAAGATACGAGATGATGAAGCTGAATATTGGAACAAAAAGTATGAAATTTTGCCTTGTTTTGCTGGCTGCCATGCTGATGGTTTTCACTTTGGACTCATGCCGCCGTAAACACAAACAAGCGGATGCGTATGGTGTTTTTGAGGCTACGGAAATCACAATTTCTTCAGAAAGTAATGGTAAATTGCTTTCTTTCGATGTGAAGGAGGGTAATACTTATGATGCTGGAGAGGAAATAGGTCTGATAGATACAGTGCAGCTATATCTGCAGATGATGCAACTCGATGCATCCATGAAAGCCGCATTGGCACGCCGTCCCGATATTCCTTCGCAGATCAAGACCTTACAGGAAAAACTGGTGACCTTGGAAAAGGAAAAGACACGTGTGGAGAATTTGGTGCAGGCCAATGCCGCAGGTTCCAAGCAATTGGATGATATTCAGGCTGAGATCACGATGACCAAAAGCCAGCTCGCTGCCACAAAGTCGTCATTAGGTACACAGGAAAAGGCCCTTTTGGGTGAAATAGAGGCACTGAGCTTCCAAAAGTTGCAGTTGGAGACCGCTATCGCCAGTTGTCATATCAAGGCTCCTATCACCGGTACGGTATTGAAGAAATACATAGAACCCAATGAGTTGGCATTCCAGGGCAAGCCCTTGTTCAAAATGGCCGACTTAACCAACATGTTCATCAAGGTATATATTACTGAAGATATGCTGTCGTCGGTGAAGTTGAATCAGAATGTGGAAATCAGAATTGATGCACAGAAAGGTGAAGAAAAGAAATTCAATGGCAAGGTTTCCTGGATTTCTCCCAAGGCTGAGTTTACACCTAAGATGATTCAGACCAAGAATGAACGTGTCAATTTGGTTTACGCTGTGAAAATCAGCTTTACGAACGATGGCAGTGCGAAAATCGGCATGCCAGGTGATGTGGTTTTCAAGTAGAAAGAGGACATGCCTGAAATAGCCATTCAGCATATTAACAAACGTTTCGGGAAGGTCCAAGCCCTCAAAGACATTAATATCACTGTGGAAAACGGTGAGGTGTTCGGTCTTGTCGGTCCCGATGGGGCAGGGAAGAGCACGATGTTCAATATCCTGACTACCTTGTTGAAGCCGGACTCGGGAGAGGTGGAGGTGCTGGGTATGGATGTGGTGAAAGATTACCTGCAAATCCGTCAGGTGATTGGCTACTTGCCAGGTGTATTCTCTCTCTATCCCGACTTGTCTGTGCAGGAAAATCTGGCTTTTTTCGCTACTATGTACAAAAGCTCTATCCTCGACAATATGTCGCTGATAAAGCCCATTTGGAAACAGTTAGTGCCTTTCAAAGACCGTCCGGCAGGAAAACTTTCCGGAGGTATGAAGCAAAAGCTGGCACTATGCTGTGCCCTGATTCACAAACCGAAATTGCTCTTCTTGGATGAACCTACCACGGGCGTGGATCCTGTTTCTCGTCGTGAGTTTTGGGACATCCTGAAAGATATTCAGCATAAGGGAGTTACGGTAGTTGTCTCTACTCCATATATGGATGAGGCTACCCGTTGTGACCGTATCGCGCTGATTCAGAATGGGGAAATCATTAAAATTGATACTCCCAATAAAATTATCTCCAATTTCAGAGGTCATTTGTTTACCATGAAAACGGATGATATTTTTGGCTTGATGCAGCTGATGGAGCAATTTGAACTCCGCTGCAATTACTATCCTTACGGTGAGCATTTTCATATCGCCTTCTACGATGATGTGGAGAAAGCCTTGCCGGC
>CADCNH010000026.1 GCA_902802755.1 uncultured Bacteroidota bacterium
GATTTTCTTACCGTTGCGGATCTGGTAATACTTCTCGGTCGGGATCAGGACACGTGACACAAAGTCTTTCAGGTGAGAAGCTTCAATCTCGCTTTCGATATTCTGCTTCACCTTCTTCTCGGTGCCGGTGACCGTCTTGATCACATACCATTTGTGTTCAATCTCTGCCATTTCAAAATCGTTTACGGTTAAACACCTAATTGAACTACCGAAAATTAAACAGTCGGGAAGAGCAAGCCCATCCCTGCGTTAAACAGTGCGTCCATCAAAAACACGATAAGTGCTATTATTAGGGAAGCAATAGACACCACCAAAACGCTACTTTGAAGATCTTGGGCTGACGGCCATGATACTTTGTGTACCAGTTCGTCATAACATTCCTTAATGTAATTTACTATTTTCATTTTCGAGTAATTTTTTTCTATTTTTGATTCAATTTTGTCATTTTCGGACGGAAAATTTCCGATTTTTTTCCTCTTTTCTTCTCCCCTACCTCTCCAATTTCGGAATTTTTTCTCACTTTTTTGCACAATTCGACACCCGCACAAAAAATTCCGTACTCTTCATATACCTTTGTAACCACTTCTATTTCAATAAGTTGCAAGCAAAATTTTTCGCAACCCGCTTCTACACAACGTTACATTATATATGGTCGGCAAATATAAAAATTTTATTTACACAAAACACATTTCAAAAAAAATTTTTTCAAGTGCTTTTTATATATAAAAAAGTTGTATTTTTGCACCCTCAAAAAAATACCGATTATTATCCTTTAGGTTAGAAAAGGAAATTAAGTAGAAATCGAGGCGATGTGGGTGAAGACAGAGCCTCACAAAAAGAAAAAAAATGGATCAAGTAAGTTACAGAACAATTTCGGCAAACGAAAAGATCGTGAAGAAAGAATGGGTTGTTGTTGATGCCCAGGAGATGATTGTCGGTAGACTGGCCACCGCCGTTGCCCGTATCCTCAGAGGTAAAACAAAACCTTATTACACCCCTCATTTCGATTGTGGTGACAATGTCATCATCGTCAATGCGGACAAAATCAGATTTACCGGCAAGAAAATGACCGACAAGGTTTACGTGCGCCACACCACTTATCCCGGCGGACAGCGTTTCGCCACTCCGAGAGAAGTGCTCGCCAAGAACCCCATCAAGGTTGTTGAACACGCCATTAGAGGCATGCTCCCCAAGCACCCGCATGAAGGTCAAAATCCAAAAGTCATCAACATTAACGAAATCAAATAAGAGAGATGGAAGTAATCAATAAAATCGGTAGAAGAAAAACCGCCGTTGCCCGTATCTATATGAAGAAAGGTAGTGGCAACATCACGATCAACAACCGTGACTATAAAGAATATTTCAACTTGGCTACTCTTCAGTATGTAGTCACCCAGCCTTTGGCAATCTCACAGGTAGAAGGCGAATATGACATCAAAGTCAACCTCGACGGTGGTGGTATGACTGGCCAGGCAGAAGCTCTGCGCCTCGCCATCTCACGCGCCCTCTGCGAGATCAACCCTGAGTTCCGTCCCGCCCTCAAAGCAAAAGGCCTCCTCAAGAGAGACCCGCGTATGGTGGAACGTAAGAAACCCGGTCAGCCGAAAGCTCGTAGAAGATTCCAGTTCAGCAAACGTTAATATACACTATTATATATATTGCGCAGGTTTAGATTAGAAGCAGGTTGTCACTTCGGACACCTCAGAAGAAAATGGAACCCGGCAATGGCCCAGTACATCTTTATGGAGAAAAACGGTATCCATATTATCGACCTCTATAAGACTATGGACAAACTGCAGGAGGCTTGCGCCGCTGCAAAACAGATTGCCAAATCCGGCCGTAAGATTTTATTCGTGGCTACCAAAAAACAAGCCAAGGACACCGTTGCCGAAATCGTTAAAGGCGTGAATATGCCTTACGTAACTGAACGTTGGCCTGGTGGTATGCTTACCAACTTCTTCACCATCCGCAAGGCCGTGAAAAAAATGGGTGACATCGACAAACTGATGGCCAGCCCCCAGTTCGCCAACATCTCAAAACGCGAGAAACTGCAAATCCAGCGTGAAAGAGCTAAATTGGAGAAAAACTTGGGTTCTATCGCCGATCTGTCAAGACTGCCCGCAGCTGTATTCATCGTTGACGTGCTCAAAGAACACATCGCTGTTGCTGAAGCCCGCCGCTTGAATATCAACACTTTCGCTATCGTTGACACCAACTCCAACCCCAACCTCATCGACTTCCCCATCCCCGCTAACGACGACGCCTCCAAGTCTATCGCCATCATCGTAAAGGCTATCTGCGACGCTATCGCTGAAGGTCTGAACGAGAGAAAAATGGACAAGGACAACATCGATGTTGAAGAGGAAGAAGAAGATGTAAGAAGAACCGAAGCCGCTGATGACGACGAGGATGAAGCCGCTCAGAATGAGGACAAACCAGTGGTGAAGAAAGTGAAAGGTGTTGAGGAAGAAGACGGTACAGAAGACGACAAACCGAAAAGAAAAAGAACAACGGCCAAGAAAAACCCCGTTGCCAAAGCATAATTAAGTATTAACATTTAAAATATTGATATTATGGCTATTACAGCTGCTGATGTAAATAAACTCAGACAAGAAACAGGTGCCGGTATGATGGACTGCAAGAACGCTCTTGTGGAAGCTAACGGTGATTTCGAACAAGCTATTGACATCCTGAGAAAGAAAGGTCAAAAAGTGGCCGCCAAACGTGCTGACCGCGCTTCTAACGAAGGCCGCGCCATCGCCAAGACTAACGCTGACCACACCTTCGGTGCAGTCATCGTAGTGAGCTGCGAAACTGACTTCGTGGGCAAAAACGCCGACTTCGTCGCTTTCGCTGAAAAAATCCTTGATAACGCCATGGCTGCCAATGTGAAGACCAGAGACGAACTGATGGAACTGTCTATCGAAGGCCGCAAGGTTTCCGAACTGTTGCTCGATATGACCGGTAAAACTGGTGAAAAAATCGAGCTGCCCGCTTACAACACCATCGAGGCTCCCTGTGTGGCTTACTACAACCACAATGGCAACCGCTTGGCTACCATCGCCGGTTTCAACATTGCTGGCGACAACGTAGCAGAAGCCGGTCACCACATCGCTATGCAGATCGCCGCCATGAACCCCATGGCCGTTGACGGCAATAGCATCGCACAGGATGTGAAAGACCACGAATTGGCTATCGCCAAAGAAAAAACCGTGGCAGAACTCATCCAAAAGGCTGTTGAAGTTGAACTGAAGAAAGCTGGCATCAACCCCAACTTGGTGGATTCCGATGACCACATCGCTTCCAACATTACAAAGGGTTGGTTGACTGAAGAAGAAGCTAACAAAGCACGCGAAATCAAAGTTAGCGCCGCTGAAGAAAAAGCCAAAACCATTCAGGACAACATGGTCAACAACATTGCCCAGGGCCGTCTGAACAAGTTCATCAAAGAAAACACCCTCATGGGTCAGGAATATATCATGGACAGCAAAATGACTGTTGCTGATTTCATGAAGCAGATTGACAGCAAGCTGGTTTGCACCGGTTTCTACCGCCTGCAACTGGGTGCCTAAGCTTAGGGCTCTAATCTAAAAAAGGACGACTTCTTGTCGTCCTTTTTTTTTTTGCTTATTCGTAGGAATTCATAGTGTCAACAAGAATTCAAAGTTCAAAGTTCAAAATTCAATTTGAATTCTGAGTTCTGAATTTCGAATTCTTCATTAGCACATTAGCACATTATCTCATTAGCACATTAACTAATTTGCTAATTAACTAATTTGCTAATTAAAAAAAACGATTGTATCGTTTTTTTTATTATTATTGCATATTCATTATTATGCAAAAAAATATATTCGTCATGATAAAAAAATATGCTCTTGTACTGACAATCATCTTATTGTCATTCAGTAATTTATCTTTCTGTCAGGTAGAAAACCCCTATATAGATTTCAACCCGGAGAAATTGAAATCAAAGACAGAATACACCAAGAATTTCAATCCCGGCAATTATAAAAGCGATGTGCTTTATAAGTGTATGCTGGATATGGTCAACCTTGCCCGTGAGGAATATTTCTTCCTGGAACCGCTGAAAACGGACAGGGAAACGGACGACTGCGCCCAGATGCAGGCCGACTATCAGGCTTTGAAGGATGAAAAAGGCGTGCTGAACGAACCTCCCTACCGCACCACCTTCTTCCGTCTGAAAAAATATGGTCTCACCTACCGTGCCATTGAGCTGGTTACCAAAGCAAAAGCCAATATGGGTGCCCAAGAATACAGCTACTATGACCTCTGCCTGGAACTTATCAAACCCATTCTGAAGAACCTAAAAACAGCCAAACAACTGCTGGACAAACAATACACTTATATCGGCATGGGGTTTGAAACCGATGAATACATGAAAAGCATGTACGCCTCATTCATCATCGGCAACGACCTGACTTTCAATCCCGACAAACCCGACCCCATGGAAAAGGACGTTCCCTTCTCCAAAAACAAAAACGGGATGACCTACCCTGATGAAAAAGTGTGTGCAAAATGCAATGCGGACAAGAACCTCGAAGTCCTTTCAGAATACATACAAGTAAAAGATAATGAGGTGTTTATCAACTGCGGCGACCACAAATACCTGAAAAGACTTATTGGCAAGGAAGGTGACGCCATTGTATTGGATTTTGTACAGCACAGCCAATACGAATGCGAGCACAACACTATTGACAATGACCGTATCAACAAGGGATTTATCTCCAAACCTATTGTTTTTGAGACCATGTTGTCCGACAATACTATCAAAGACAAGAAATCCACCAAACTGAACGCCAAAATAGCCACTGTGCCGGAAACCATTGATAATGATGCCGAGTTCGATGTCAATATCATTGTGCTGAAAGAAGGCAAATACGCTTGCCGAACCATCATCAAAAAGGCCATTGAATGCAAGAAAGCCAATTATCAGGCCAAAATCAATTACATGCCCGACTATGCCAGCATGAAAAGCTCTGGCGAATGGGTAGCTGCCCCGGAAGAAGGCACCCATGAAGTGAAGTTCCCCTTCACCCTCAACAAACTGGCTTATACCCAAGCCGACATCGACTCCAGCATCAAGGCCATCGACGCTCCCGCCTATCAAGTCAAAAGTATCGATATTATCGCACAGAACTCTTTGAACTACAGCACCGACCAAACTCAAATCAACAACCAGAAAAAGCGTGCCGCAAGCATGCAGAAATTGTTAGCGCAGATGTTTCCCGGGGTGACCACCAACATCACCTACGACGATGGATGGGAAGACTTCAAACGCGATGTCAACAACAATCCCGAACACTACGACCTCACCTTGTATTCAAAAGCCGAGGCTGTTAAGAATCTGAAAGCCAACAACAACGCCATTGCCAAGGAACTGGAAGAGGAATATTTGTCCAAACACAGATATGTCAAATTGGTGTTCCACGTGGTTTACAAAGCAGGTAACGACGCCGAGGCCGAGAACCTCGCCGCATGGAAATTCAACAAAGCCATCAAAGAGAAAAATTATGCTTTGGCTACCGCTATTGAAAACTATATGATCAAGCAAGTGGAAGCCGGAAAATACACCACCAGCAGTGTCAACCAACTGGAAATTCCCGCCGACAAGAAATTCCAGCAGCTGCATAACAACAAGCTCTACATGCAATATTACCTTTCTTCCAAACTCAATGATGTAATGGTGAACAGCATGAACAAGACCTTGACCTACGAACCCACCAACCCCGTTGTTCTGTACAATGTAGCTGTTGGCAAGGTATTCCATACACCCATCAGCAGTGTAACTGAAATTGCCAAAACACAAGCCGAGATTGACAAGCTGTACAGCTTCCCCACCCTATCCAAAGAAGACATCAACAACCTCAACCTTGAATATCAGTTCAAGATTATAGAATACATCAACGCCAATCCTCCCACGACAGAAGGAACAGCGATTTACAATGCCACTTTTGACAAAATCAAGACCATCACCAACAAAAAGCTGGAAAGCTGGCAAAACGCCTATAAATTGGCTTCTTATTTCATCAAGAATTATGACTACATGTATGCCATGAGCATCATGGAGCCTTTCTTGGATGATGCCACCATCTCCAACGATTTCCTGTTCTCCTACGTTAGCTTGGCCGCCCACCGCGAAGAAACCTACATGAGCAGTTTCTTCACCAAAGCGGTCAAAATGGCCGCCGAACGTGATGGAGCCCGCCTGTGCGGAATGTTCGACAAGCTGCCCATCTGCGTGTTCGACAACGCCGAAGTGAAAAAGACAGTGTGCAAGTTGTGCGGAAGATAGAAAATCAATTAGCAAATTAGTTAATTAGCAAATTAGTTAATGTGCCAATGTGCTAATGTGCTAATTGAAATTAAGAACTCCCCTTCTTTTAGGGTTGACGAATGAGCGAGTGCAAAGTCATGCTTGCTTGAGCTCTGCCGAGCGAGGAGGAGAAGGAGGCGAAGCCACCAACGTATGGCCGAAGGCCGGGGTAGTGATTCTGAACTTTGAATTTTGAATTAATACTTGCGGTGGAACCGCAGCCGCCGCATAGACAAACGACAGGACGGAGATTCCGCCAGCTACGCAGACAGAATAGCGAAATATAATCTTGCGGTGGAACCGCAACCGCCGCATAGACAAACGACAGGACGGAGATTCCGCCAGCTACACAGACGGAATGGCGAAACAAAATTTTGCGGTGGAACCGCAACCGCCGCATAGGATAAACGAACAATAGGACGGATAGATTCAGCCAGCTACGCAGACGGAATGGAAAAACAATATTTTGCGGTGGAACCGCAACCCCCGCATAGGACAAACAAACAATGGACAACAACGAGATTACGACGCAAGATATTCCCAACACGGAGGAAAAAGAAGAATTATACGAGCATTTTAGGTTTGTAGTCGATAAAGGCACCGAGATGCTGCGCATCGACAAGTACCTGATGAACCTCATCCCCAACACCTCGCGAAACAAGATACAGCAAGCAGCCAAAGCCAACTGCATCGTGGTGAATGGCAAGCCCGAAAAGCAGAATTACCGTGTTCACCCATTGGATGTCATCTCCATCCTGATGCCGCAGCCGCTGCGCGACATAGAAATCATCCCCGAAGACATTCCCCTCAACGTGCCCTACGAGGACGACGACCTCATCATCATCAACAAACAGCCTGGTTTGGTAGTGCACCCTGCCTACGGCAATTATACCGGAACTCTGGTGAATGCACTTACCTTCAGGTTTTTAGGCAAGAAAGACAAGGACGGCAACGACCAGCGGCCCATGCTGGTGCACCGCATCGACAAAAACACCTCCGGCATCATGATTGTGGCCAAGAACGAGCTTGCACAGATGACCTTGGCAAAACGCTTCTTCAACCACGACCTGGAACGCAAATACTGGGCATTGGTATGGGGTGATTTCAAAGAGGACGAAGGCACCATTGTGGGTAATGTGGGGCGTAACCCCAAAGACCGCTTAGTGATGACCGTCTTTCCCGAAGGCAGCGACCAAGGCAAGCATGCCATCACTCACTGGAAAGTGGTTGAGCGCTTCGGCTACGTCACCTTGGTGGAATGCCAGCTGGAGACCGGCCGCACCCACCAGATCAGGGTGCACATGAAATATATCGGCCACCCTTTGTTCAATGACGAGACCTACGGTGGCGACCAGATTCTGAAAGGCACCACCTTCAGCAAATACAAACAATTCATTGACAACTGTTTCCGTCTGATGCCGCGACAAGCCTTACATGCCAAATCCTTGGGTATTGTGCACCCCTCTACAGGCAAATACATGTTATTTGACTCCGAACTACCGGAGGACTTTGCCGCTGTGATAGAGAAATGGCGCAATTACGCAAAGCATAGGGAACTGGAGGAGGAATAGAGGGAACAGGTGTTAGGTGTTAGGTGTTAGGTGTTAGGTGTCAGAGATCAGGGATCAGGGGTCAGGGGTCAGTGTTTAGGTTATGGAGATTAGATGGCGTATGTCGGGGAGGAAGTTCGTCAGAGCTTCCATGTCTGTAGAAGACAAATGCGGTGGAACCGCAGGCTATGCATAGGGGTCAGCAATAGAGATTAGATGGCGTGTGTCGGGGAGGATGTTCGTTAGAGTTCCCATGTCTATAGAAGACAAATGCGGTGGAACCGCAGGCTATGCATAGGGGTCAGCAATAGAGATTAGATGGCGTGTATGTCGGGGGAATTTTTTATCATTTTATAATTATCATTTTATGATAATCATTTTATGACAATTATTTTTGTGTTTTATGGAAAAGACCAATGTAATGCGGATATTGAGCCAAAAGGGCATTGCATTCACCGCTCATGAATATGACAACACGATGACCGACGGCGAGACCATCGCCCACCTGCTGAATGAAGCCCCCGAATCGGTTTTCAAGACCCTGGTGACGGTAGCCAACACGGGCGAGCACTATGTTTTTGTCATTCCCGTCTGCTGCACTTTAGACCTCAAGAAAGCCGCCACCGCGGCTGGTGTCAAGAACATCGCCATGATCAAGCAGAAAGAGCTGTTGCCGCTCACCGGCTATATACACGGAGGCTGCTCCCCTATCGGCATGAAGAAGCCCTTCCCCACTTTCGTGGAAGAAAGTGCCACCCTTTGCGATAAAATCTATTTCAGCGCTGGCAAGGTCGGTTTCCAGGTGCACGTTGCCCCAGACGACCTCATCCAACTCATTGGCGCGAAATATCGGGATTTGGTGTAATCATATTAGAACCAAATAAAAAGCCCAACATAGCATTCTTCTTTTAGTGACATAATTGGCACATTTGCAAATTATCTATTTAGCACATTGTTTTTTTTCGTATCTTTGCGGATTAAACTAAATTTGAATAAAACTATGAAGGTTGTATTACTTGCCGGAGGCTACGGCACCCGCATCAGCGAAGAAAGCCACCTCAGACCCAAGCCGATGATTGAAATTGGCGAAAAGCCCATCCTTTGGCATATCATGAAGATTTATTCCCACTACGGATACAACGATTTCATTATCTGCTGCGGATACAAGCACTATGTTATCAAAGAGTGGTTCGCCGACTATTATCTCCACAACAGCGATATCATGTTCGACTTTACTGAAGACAATAAGCTGACCGTTTTGAACACCTCAGCAGTTGAACCCTGGAAAGTGACCTTAGTGGATACTGGGTTGAACACCATGACTGGTGGTCGTGTAAAACGCATCCAGAAATACGTGGGTAACGAGCCCTTCATGCTCACCTATGGAGATGGCGTAGCAGACATTAACATTGCCGAACTGGTAAAATTCCATCAACAACATGGGAAAATAGCTACCCTCACAACCGTAAACGTCGGACAACGTTTTGGCGTAATTGACATGGGTGATGATAACTTTGTCCAATCCTTCCGCGAAAAACAGGATGTGGACAGCAGTGTTGTCAACGGAGGATTCATGGTATTCCAACCTGAGATTTTCAATTTTATCAAGGGTGACGACACCGTTTTTGAGAAAGAGCCGCTTGAAACAGTTGCCAACATGCAACAACTGAAAGCATATAAACACAACGGTTTTTGGCAATGCATGGATACCCAGCGTGACAAAATGCATCTTGAGGAGCTGTGGGCATCGGGGAAAGCCCCGTGGAAAATGTGGAACAATTAATGGTTAACAATTAATAATTATAGTTAGGGTTATACATTGTGATTGACAACGTATTAAACAACAAAAAGGTTTTCTTGACAGGGCACACGGGCTTTAAGGGTGCTTGGCTGACTTTGATGCTGCACCAGATGGGAGCGGAAGTAACCGGCTATTCGTTGGCACCGAATACAAACCCAAGTCTTTTTGAGGTGATTCAGGGCGAAACGCTGTGCCATTCTGTTATCGGCGACCTGCGCGACACCAAGTTGCTGCACAAAACGATGGCTGAGTGCCAGCCTGACGTGGTTTTCCACTTGGCGGCACAACCTATCGTGAGAACTTCCTACCAAATTCCTGCTGAGACCTTTGAGGTCAACGCCATTGGCACCGCTAATGTGCTCGACGGCATCCGTCTGTTAGATAAACCCTGCGTGGGTGTGATGATTACCACCGACAAGGTGTATCAGAACAACGAGACCGGGCAAGCCTACAAGGAGGACGACCGCTTTGGCGGCTACGACCCCTACAGCGCCAGCAAGGCCTGTGCGGAATTGGTTATTGACTCATACAGAAAATCTTTCTTCAACCCAGCCGAATACGACCAACACCATAAAGCAATTGCTTCTGCCCGTGCCGGCAATGTTATAGGAGGTGGCGATTGGGCTGCCGACCGACTGGTTCCGGATATTGTACGGGCTTTGTCCAAAAATGAGGCCATCCAGATCCGCAACCCCAAAGCGGTCCGCCCGTGGCAACACGTATTGGAGCCTCTCTCTGGTTATATCCTTTTAGCCCAGAGACTGATGGAAGACCCTATACGTTACGCCGAAGGATTCAATTTCGGTCCCAACCCTGCCGACACCCTAACCGTGGAAGAAATGACACAGATGGCCACCGAAATATGGGGCAGCGGAACTTTTGTCTTTCCCAAACTCACCAACCAGCCACATGAAGCGGGCCTATTGTCTTTGGACATCACCAAAGCTGAAAAAGTGTTGGGCTGGAGACCTCATCTCAACGCCCGCCAAGCTCTGGAGATGACGCTGGAATGGTACAAAATGTACTATCAAGAAGGAACCTCATCTATTGTGAAGCTGATGGCGGAGCAGATTAGAAAATTTCACACCCATTGAATATTCTTTCCTCTGATATCAAGCAAAGGGAATAGTAACTGAGACATTAAGTATAATAGCGAAACTATCAAGAATGATATTATACACCATGAAAAAGAAAAAGCAATAAAAAATGACGCTTGCCGACCTGCAACATATTATCCAACAAGGAGAATCTGAAAGAATAGAGTTTAAAGATGCAACAAAAGGGTTGCCATCGTCCTTTTACGAAACCGCTGTCAGTTTCTCAAACACTGCCGGAGGAATAGTGTTACTTGGGGTAAATGACAATGGTCGTATTATAGGATTGACAGAAGAAGGAAAAAAATTTTTATTGAATAGATAAATAGTACATATACTCACCCTCCCTCTACGAATAATGACATAGACAATAAATAACTATTGAAAAATATATTATCTTTGCATTTTAGAAAATATGAAATAACAATATTATGGCCACACGGGAAGAAAAAACACTCATGGAAAACGTTATTATCACAGGTGCCGATGGCTTTGTAGGAAGCAATACCGTTAAATATTTTGCCAATAATGGCATCAAAGTTCTGGCTATTGATATTTTAAAAGAGCCCAAAAGAATACAACCAAACACAAATGTAGAGTATCTTTCATTAGACATAAACGACATTGCCAACATACAATCCGTATGTAAAAACAAAAAATACGACACCTTTATTCATTTTGCATGGGCAGGATCTGCAGGTGATGGCAGAACAGATTACAATCTACAACTAAAAAACGCATTAAACACAGTAGAATGTCTGAAATTTGCAAAACAATTAGGGTGTTCCCGTTTTGTATGTGCAGGTAGCATTATGGAAAAAGAGGTAATCTCTGCAGTCTTCACCCCTGGAAATAAACCAGGCATGGCATATATATATGGAATGGGCAAATTAACAGCCCATATTATGTGCAAGACTGTCGCAGCACAAATTGGCATAGACCTTCTATGGCCCATGATCACAAATGCGTATGGAGCGGGTGAATATTCTCCTAGATTTATCAATACAACCATTCGGAAAATAATCAACCATGAACCCTTACAATTCACTGCCGCCACACAAAACTACGATTTCATATACGTTACAGATGTGGCAAAGGCATTTTACCTGATTGCACAAAAGGGGAAACCATTTAATGAATATATCATTGGAAGTTCCCATGCACGACCTCTGAAGGAATTCATAATTGCATTGACCTCAAGCTTAGATCCCACCAACCCACCCATATTTGGAGACATTCCCTATACGGGAACCAACATGTCTTTATCAGACTTTAACACAAACAATCTGCAAAATGACACAGGGTTTGTTCCTGAAGTATCGTTTGAGGAAGGAATTTTATTAACAAAACAATGGTTATCAACCATCCAATAAACACAATATGATTCAAAAATTTGAATTTAAAGAAACTTCATTATCCGGTGCCTATTTGATTAGTCCTTTCATTGCATACGATGAAAGAGGCGCCTTCATTAAAGACTATAACATTGACACTTTTCAGAGCAATCACATTCAGCACGAACTTAAAGAAGTATTCTATACAAAATCAAAAAAGGGAGTTATCAGAGCAATCCATTTTCAATTGGGAAAGCAACAGGCGAAACTCGTCCGATGCATACATGGTCACATTTACGATATTATCGTTGATCTAAGACCTTCATCCCCCACTTTTGGGAAATGGATTGGTGTTCATTTGTCAGAAGAGAACTCACTTATGCTCTTCGTACCTGAATTTTTTGGGCATGGTTATCTTGTTTTGGAAGATTCCATCGTTTCCTATAAATGCAATCAGGTTTTTTATGCAGAAGGTGATTCTGGCATCATTTATAATGATCCAAAAATCAATATACAATGGCCATTCGAAGAAATCGGAGGTCAAAATAATCTCATCATCTCCGAAAAGGACAAGAAACTGATGAGTTTTGATAGCTATAAATCCCTGATGAAACACTGATGTCCATACAAGAAACACAAAATATTATTTTAGGAGCTGGAGTTGCCGGACTTGGAGCCGCTTATGCATTGAATAAGCGAAATGAGAAATCCTTAATTATTGAAAAAGACAAAACCCATGGTGGTTTGTGTGGCAATTTTTCTATCAATGGTTTTCGTTTCGACAGATTCGTTCATTTTTCATTTACAGCCAACGAACAGGTAAATCAAATCTTTGAAAAATCATCACCTGATATCTATAGACATATACCAAATCCATTCAACATCTACAAAAACAAATGGATTAAACATCCTGCCCAAAACAATTTATACCCTTTGTCTGAAGAAGAAAAAACACTTATAATCAATGATTTCAAAAAAAGAAAAAACATATCAGACAAAGTTCCGGACAATTATGAAGACTGGTTGCGTATCCAATATGGCAATTATTTTGCCGAACACTTTCCTATGGTATATACCCGTAAATACTGGATGTGTGAAGCAAAAGATTTGGAGACAAAATGGATTGGCAACCGTTTATACCAGCCATCAATTGAAGAAGTTATTGAAGGATGCAAAACATCTGAAACTCCTATTACATACTACTCTAAGGAAATGAGGTATCCTAAATATGGTGGATACAAACAATACCTCAAAATTCTCGCTGAAAATCAAGACATAATATATGGTGAAAACGTTACATGTGTTGATGCTATAAATAAAACAATAAAGACCTCAAAGGGTAAAGCTTTTAAGTATCACCATCTTTATTCTAGCATACCCCTCCCTAACTTAATAGGTATGCTTTCCCCTACTCCACCTGACGAGGTCGTCACCGCTAGTAAAAAGCTAAAATGCACCTGTGGGTACCAGATTTCTGTCGGATTTAAGACCAACAGAATCCCGCCCTATTTATGGTGGTATATTTATGACGAGGATAATATCGCCGCACGTGTATACTCTCCCTCTCTAAAATCTCCTGATAACGCCCCCACTGGATGCACTTCACTTCAATTGGAAGTCTATTGTAATCATGGACGTTATTCTGATAGTGAATTAATCCAAAAAACCATACAACCACTTATAAATCAAAAAATTGTTTTTGAAGAAGATATATTATTCATAGATATACGATTTGAGGATTTCGCCAATGTTATTTTTGACCATGAAATATACACGAATCGTCATATTATACGCGATTATTTAAATTCAATTGGAATAACAACGATCGGACGCTTTGGAGAATGGGATTATTTATGGAGCGACCAAAGTTTATTAAGCGGCTTAAACATTTAAATTTATGGAACATCTTGTAAGCATCTGTATTCCATGCTTTAACGCTGGTGAAACAATCAAAGAAACAATACAGTCATTGATTAATCAAACATATTCAGACTTTGAAATAATTGTCAGTGACAATCATTCTACGGATAACACCATAGAGATAATCCGATCTTTCCATGATGAGAGAATAAAAATTTATGAAAACGAATCAAATTTAGGGGTTATACAAAATTACCATCTTGCATTATCTCGAGCTACAGGAAAATATGTGAAATTACTATGTGCCGACGATACCATCACACCTGATTGCATCGAAAAACAGGTGGATATTTTTTTATCTCACCCTAATGATAGTATTGTTATGGTGACGGCTGAAAAAAATGTCATCAATAAAGACAACAAAATATTGTTTAAGAAAGCATTTCCTGGAAAAGCCGGCTTTTATGACGGAATAAAAGTTCTCAAGAAAAGTTTTCTCCATGGCACAAATATTTTTGGAGAACCTGGTTGTGTTATGTTCGACAGAGAAATAGCAAATAAAACATCTTGTTTTTTAATTGACCCTTCTTTAACATATCTCATAGAATTCGACTTCTTCTGCCAACTGCTGAAACACGGAAATCTGTTCGTCATTAAAGAGCCCCTGTTTTCATTTCGTGTCATCAGTACCTCCGGCACAGCTGGCTTCAAATGGAGTCAGGCGAAAATTTTCAACGCATATATCGACAAGTGCCATCGGGAGAAGTTCATCTCTATGCCTTGGATTGAAAGGGTATTCTCCAAAAGCATGGCCTGGCTTATGTGCATCGCAAGAAACATAGTATTCAAATTTTCAAAATAAAAATATGCTACTTACCGTTATCACACCCTGTTATAATGAAGAACAGGTGATTCAGGAAACCTATAAGCGACTCACGGAAGTCTTGCAAACCATAGAGTACGACTATGAGCTTCTGTTTGTCAATGACGGCAGTAAAGACAAAACTTTATCGATTTTATCCGAGCTTGCCGCCCAAGATCAACATGTCAAAGTTATCAGCTTCTCCCGCAATTTCGGACATCAGTGTGCGGTAACTGCCGGTATCAACAATTGCAAAGGTGACTTAGCCGTCATTATTGACGCCGACCTGCAGGATCCGCCAGAAGTAATTCTCGACATGCTGGAAATCCAGAAAAAAGAACAGGCGAATGTTGTCTACGGCGTTCGCAAGAAACGTGAAGGGGAAAGCTGGTTTAAACTCGTGACCGCAAGATATTTTTACCGTATATTGAATAAAATGTCCGAGGTACAATTTCCCGTTGACACTGGCGATTTCCGTCTGATAGACCGCAAAATCATCGATGAATTCAACCGCTTGCACGAGAAAAACAAATACATCCGCGGATTAATCAGCTGGATGGGCTATAAGCAGTTACCTTGCTACTACGAGCGCAAAGAACGTTTTGCTGGAGAGACCAAGTACCCGCTCAGAAAAATGCTCCGTTTTGCCTCCATAGGTCTGATGTCCTTCTCGAAAAAGCCATTGAAGATAGCAACTTGGCTTGGTTTTATCGCTGTCATTCTCAGTCTCATATACTCCTTGATCGTGTTGATTTCAAAACTCATCAATCCATCTGGCTTCGTACTCGGTTGGACCACCATCGTGCTCCTTATCGTGTTTTTTGGAGGAATCCAACTTCTTACCATCGGAATTTTAGGACAATACATCGGCAACTTGTTTGACGAATCAAAAGACAGACCAGAATACATCATTGAACATAGAATCAACTTATAATCATATCCTGACATGAACAAAATCACTCAATGGCTTAAAAACAATCCTTGGAAATTAATCTATTGGCTATTTTTAATTATTGCTCTTTGCACTACCATACGACTCAGCATGGATGCCGGTTTTAGCGGCGACGAAGAATTTCAGATGAGACAGGCTAAAGCCGTTTACAATTTCTATGCTACCGGAGGGAAAGATACAACAGCCATAGATGCGCGTCCAGACTGGAACTTGCCGCATTACGGACAGTCGGTAGATAATATCGCCTATGTCATCGCACATATTTTCTCTATCGAAGATGAAATAATGGTTCGCCATATCTGTAATGCCATTTGTGGCTGGCTTATGCTGCTTTTCGGCGGATTGATTGCCCATCGTATTACCGGTAACTGGCGTTCGGCCTTTTTTGTGGCCATTCTGATGTTCTTATCACCACGACTGCTGGGGCATTCGTTCAACGACCTTAAAGATGTGAGCTTCGCCATGGCCATGCTATGGGGCATCTATGCCATTATCGTATATCTGCAAGAATTTCCCAAGCCTAAAATCAGCACTTTCATCTTATTAGGTGCCAGTATCGCCTTCGCCATTTCTGTACGTATCGGCGGACTTTTGCTGATACCATACCTAGGTATGTTTAGTGTCTTGTATCTCTTCAAGCTCCATCCTAAGAAAGATGTTTTCAAGAAGAAATCTATGCAAGACTTCGGGAAAATGGTCCTGTATGGCATTATCGTTTCCGTGGCCGGCTATTTTGTCGCCATGCTCTTATGGCCCTTCGGCTTGGTGAGTCCTATTGACAATCCTATTGAGACATTTAAAGCGCAAAGTCAATTTGCGACTGCCCTCCGCCAGCTCTTTGAAGGCTCACTGCAATGGTCAGATGTGCTGCCTTGGTACTATACACCGAAATACATTTTCATGACTATTCCCATCGCGGTCATTATTGGTGTGATTCTGTTCTTTGTATTCTGCTGGATCAAAAAAGAAGACCGTTTCTGGGCATTCTTCGTATTCTTCACCTTCTTCTTCCCAGTCTTTTGGATTGTCTTCACCCATGCCAACGTATATGGTGGCTGGCGTCATGCCATGTTCGCCTACCCGCCCATGGTGGTGGCCGCAGGCTGGGGCTTCGATGCGATGGTGAAGTGGATTGAGGAGAAAATGGGAAAGAAAACGGAAAAACGGGAAGACGGGGAGACACTCACTACGTTCGTTCGGAAAGACGAGAAGACAAATACAAAAGGGATTATGGTGAATATTGCTGCCGTAGTGCTGCTGCTGGCCCTGCTGATTGGTCCCATCCGCCACATCATTGCCAACCATCCATACGAATATGTGTATTTCAATGAGCTGGCAGGAGGTATCGACAAGGCCTACGGCAATTACGAGATGGACTACTACTACCACTCTACCCGCGAGGCTTCCGAATGGATTATCGCCAATGCCGAACCCAATCCAGACGGCTCGAAGATAAAAGTAGCCACCTGGCATACCGCTTCTGTCAACTATTTCTTCCGTAAAGATACCGCCAAATTTGCGCCTCTCTTCAGCCGCTGGTATGAGAAAGGCAACAATGACTGGGATTACGCCATTTTCACCATCACAGGTATGGCCCCCGAACAAATCAAGAACGCAGGTGCCTTCCCCCCACCCGATTGCATCAAAACGATTGATGTGGATGGCAAACCCATCTGCCTGATTCTGAAACGTCAGTCCAAAATCGACATGCTGGGCAACCAGTACAAGTCTAAAAACCAGGTAGATAGCGCCATTATCTGCTTCAAAGAGGCATTGGCCATCAATCCATACAACGAGGCGGCCCTCAACAACATCATAGAGTGCTACCTGATGAAAGGCCAGCTGGATAGCGCTAAAACTTACATCGATCATGAACTAACTTTCCTGCCCAAATATGAAACCGCCAACTATTTCTTGGCTCATTACTACATGACCAAAGGCGAAATGGACAAGGCCATTGAGACCTGTAAGTACATCATCGACTGCAACTTCAAGTTCACTAGTGCCTATCATCTGATGTGCAATATCTACCTACGCCAAAATGATGTCAAGAACGCTGAAAAAGCACTGGTACAACTTATCGACCACGATCAGTTAGACAATGCCGGTGTTCAACAACTCATTCAGATTTACAAAGCAGATGGCTTGGACGACAGAGGTGCCTACCGCAAACTCTACAAGAAAATCGCCACCAGTCTCGACAAACGCGGCAAGAAAAAAGACGCACAGGTTTATTGGGATTTGTATAAACAGCTGAGATAAACAGGGGTCAGTGATCAGGGGCCAGGAATTAGGTAGAAGGTAGAAGGTGGGAGGTAGAAGAATTAAAAGTACATTTAATCATTTTCTAATTTGCACATTAACTAATTAACTAATTCCATTGGCACATTAGCACATTATCTAATTAGCACATTAAAAATCTCCCCTTGAGCACGAAGTGCGAAACTCCCCTTTTAAAAATTAGCACATTGGCACATTAGCACATTAAAAAAATTTGTATCTTTGCAAGTTGAAATAAAAGAAAATATTAAAATCACATATTATGAAATTCATTGTATCAAGAGACGTTTTGTATAAAAATTTGAGTGCCATCAGCGGTGTGTTGGGAAGCAACAGCACCATGGCAATCCTCGACAACTTCCTGTTCACCGTCAAGGGCAATACCCTGACGATGACCGCATCCGACTTGGATTCCACCATGACCGCTGTCGTTGAACTGACCAACGTTGAAGGCGAATGCTGCGTAGCGGTGCCCTCAAAGATCATGCTGGAGACACTTAAACTTGTGGGCGACAATCCCATCGTCTTTGTGATCAATGAAGAAACCAACGAGGTGCATTATACCATCGCCAATGGTGAGTACGAGGCACCTTGTTTCCCCGGCAACGAATATCCACAGATTCCAGCCATGGGCGATGCCGAATCATTTGAGATGGAGCCTATGGTTCTGCAACGTGCCATCAGCAAGACCTTATTCGCCACTGGAAACGACGAGCTGAGACCCAACATGATGGGTGTGTTCTGCGAGCTCAACAGCGAATGCATCACTTTCGTGGCCACTGATGCCCATAAGCTGGTTCGCTACCGCAACACAAAGAACACCAGCGAGAACCCGGCATCTTTCATCTTGTCGAAGAAACCTCTCGCCCACCTCAAGACCATCCTGTCAGGTGTTGATACCCCTGTGAAAGTAGAATATTCAGCCAGCACCAACCATATCCAGTTCTCGTTCGGCAACATGCAATTGTTCTCCTCACTGAAGGAAGGCAAGTACCCGAATTATGAAAATGTGATTCCCAAAGAGAATCCCAATACCTTGGTGGTGAACCGCGAGGAGTTCCTGCGCTCCATCAAACGTGTGGGCAACTACTCTAACCAGTCCACCTTCCAAGTTCGTGTGTCTTTGTCTGAAGAAGGCACCAACATCACCGCCGAGGATATCGACTTCTCCAACAAGGCTGAGGAAAGCATCGCTGGCCTTTACAGTGGCGAGAAAATGGATATTGGCTTCAACTCCAAGTTCCTCCGCGAAATGCTTGAGAACATGGATGGTGCTGAAATCCGCCTGGAAATGTCCCGCCCTGACCGTGCTGCTTTGATTCTGCCCGTTGAGGAATATTCCGCAGAAGAAAGCCTGCTAATGCTGATCATGCCAGTAATGTTGAATTATTAATACCGATTTCCTTTGTAGAGACGGGGCATGCCCCGTCTCTACGAAAATAATAATAAACACAAATACCTGTAGAGACGCGCCATGGCACGTCTCTACAATTATAAATATGACAAAACATTAAATAACGGTGGCCGTTCTGTCGCTGCCTCCCATTAGGAGGGAGAGGAAAGTCCGGGCAACACAGAGCACCATGCTTCTTAACAGGAAGGGGTTCCGCAAGGAATCACAGACAGGGCCGCAGAAAATAACCGCCTGAGCAATCAGGTAAGGGTGAAAACGCGAGGTAAGAGCTCACGACGCCGGTAGTGATATTCGGCGGGGGTAAACCTCATGGGTTGAAAAACCAAATAAACCGGGGCTTGAGGGTGGCTCGCCCGATCCCGGAGGGTAGGTTGATTGAGCATTATGGCAACATAATGCCTAGATAAATGACAGAAGATTACAGAACCCGGCTTATAGGTCACCGTTATTTTATTTCCAAATACGAGATTGTAAACAAGCGTCCCTACAAGATTTATCGGGTAAATACGTATTGGATGATATTGGCACCCATTTGCAAGGCCTTGGTGCGGGTCGCCTCGCTGTCGCCATGCACAATGGCATCCTCCCAGCCATCGCCCAAGTCACACTCGTAAGAAAAGAAACACACCAGCCGTCCTTCCCAAATCAGGCCAAAACCCTGAGCAGGCTTTCCGTCATGCTCATGAATCTTCGGCAAACCTCTCGGAAAATCATATTTCTGATGGTAAATCGGATGGTTATATGGCAATTCCACAAAATCCAATTCTGGAAACACCGCTTTCATCTGCGTCCTGATAAAATTATTCAGACCATAGTTGTCATCAATATGCAGAAAGCCACCTGAAATCAAGTACATTCGCAGGTTCTGCGCTTCTTCCTCACTGAAAACCACATTGCCATGACCTGTCATGTGGATGAACGGATACTGGAAAATGTCAGCACTGCCCACCTCCACCGTAGCAGGATCTTTGTCAATAGAAGTACCTAAATTTTTGTTGCAAAAGGCAATCAAATTGGGCAACGAAGTAGGATTACCATACCAGTCGCCACCCCCGCGGTATTTCAACAAAGCGATTTTCTGACCTTGGGCAGAACAAGCCATCATCAGCACTAAGGCCATCACTAACACATTCTTTATTTTCAGCATATTAGATTCCTCCATTCCATTTTCTCAAGAACCACTCTATAGCCAAAAGCAGTACTATGCAGGCGAAATATACCCACGAGCTGAGTAAGAGATTATACTTCTTGCTATAATTGGCAATAGGCTTGATATTATCGTTATTCTTGATTTCCTGTTCAATCTGCTGCATGTCTTCCGGCAAAAAGAACTTGGCATTGGTAGCCGTGGCAATACTCTGTAACATGCCATGATCAGCCACCAAATTTGTGGATTCCAGCAAAACCTCATCCACCGAGAACACGCCCGACTTGGAATAGCTGTTCTTGCCATATTTCGTGGAACAAAGCCAGCTATACTCACCCACTGGCAGTTCACCCATATTCAGCACATACTGATTATTCTGCTTGGACAGCTGCTGCTCGTACTTTTTGCCATCCTCGGCAGTGATGACAATCGACACATCGGCGTCATTCACCAGCTCATAGATCTCATTGTACAATTCCGCCGTAATCACCACCGGTTTATACTCCTCGTACACATTTCTAGCAGACACACGGAATAGACTCTTATCCGCCTTAACCGACAAATACGTGGCTATCTTATTGATGATCTCATCAAACTCGCAATGACTCTGTGTGTAGAGATAGTTATACAGTTTCCATTGCCATATACCGGTACCGCAAATCACACCAGTTTTCACCCCATTATGGTCATTGAACAAAATCAAAGGATACTGTGTATTGACGCCGTTAATCTTCTGGTACAGAAATATATTGGAAGAAACCGAAGCCTTATAATCTCCAAAGATGGTACTTATGGGAGGCAATTTCGGCAACAACTGGCGAGCCTCTTCAGAAAAAGTAAATGCCGTAAAATTCTCATTGTACAAAGGCATCGCATTGTTAAACAGATTCTTATTCTGCTGAATACTCACCCCTGTGTTTTGATTGCTGAATGCTGCCAAGTTGGTCTGATTACCCACGATATACAAGGCAGAAGTACCAGTTTTCTCTATCTGAGCCAACAAGTTAGCCGCGGGCTGTCCCACAGAAGGAAGCTGATGCAGGATTATCAAGGAATAATCATCCACATTGGATCTGAAATCTTGCACAGAAGATACAGTAACATCGTAATTCTCGGCATTTTCCAATGCGGATTTGATAGCTGCCACATCGGGATGCGGACCGCTATACACAATTGCTATTTTTTCACGGGAGTCAATTACTTCCACATAGAAATAGGCCACATTGTTCTTATGGGTTATCTCGCCATCCAATTCTGTAAGTGTCACTTTATACTTGTGCAAACCCTTGGTGGTAGCCTGAAGATTGGCGGAAACTGTCTCGAAAAACTTACGGCTGTTGATGTTCAGATTTTTAGTCATCAACACTTCTTTTCCTTCTTCAAGTGTAAGGGTTACATGATTGTTTGCCAGCTGATTAGCCGCAACTTTTATTTCCACTGGAAAGTAATTGCCTTTCAGAGCCTGTTTATTATGGTTGATACCAGCAACATACAAATCTGTGGTTGTTTCTGTACTACCCAGCCCCACTGTATAAACGGGATATTCTACCGACGACGCCTTGTAATAAGGATTACTGCCCGTGTTGACAATGCCATCACTCAACAAAATCATCGAACCAATATTCCGATTGCCATACAGCGTAGCCACCTCGTTAAAGATGGAGGACAAGTCCGTGGATTTCTCTGTAAAATTCAGAAAATCAGTATTTTTCTCTTCTTGCAGTTGATTTTTTTCTCCTACTGAATACAATCTTACATCATATTTATCCCCGAAAGAATTCACCAACTGTTCCACCTGCTTCGGATAATCATGGCGATAATAGGCTGAGTCCTTAGCCAACACGACAGACTCAGAATTATCCACCGCAAAGATAATCAGCGGTTTATCCAGGTCCTTCACCACCATTTTCAGCATGGGAGCCAGCAAAAGGAAGCAAATCAAAGAGACTGCCAATCCACGCAGGCAAGACATGATGATGCGGCTTTTCTTATCCAGGTCGAGGGTAGTGGATTTATAGTACAGCAACACAGCGCAGCCGGCACCAACCAAGAGGCAAAGAGGGATAAACCACAGCGAATACTGAGAGAGCAACGACATAGTTCAGTTTTTAGAAATGCTTGATACCTATGATTTCACGGACATCCTTGATAGTTTTATCGGCACTGGCGCGGGCTTTTTCAGCACCCATACGAGCCACTTTGGCAATATAATCGTCATTCTTACGCAGCTCCTGAATCTTCTCATAAATCGGGGCAGTGAACTGCACAATATCCTCTGCCAGTTGTTTTTTCATGTCGCCGTATCTGATCTGGCACTTATTGTACTGTTCCTCAAAGAATGCCACTGTTTCGGGGGCGGAAACGGCTTCCATCAGCGTAAAGAGATTCTCGATAGCCTGGGGTTTCGGCTGGTTGGGTTCCGTGGGACCGGAATCAGACACAGCTCTCATCACTTTCTTGCGGATGACAGCGGGGTCATCTGACAGATAGATGCAGGAAGCCTCATTGTCGGACTTTGACATTTTGGTTGAGCCATCCAGGCCCGGAATTTTAACTAACTGTTTTCCAAAATTATAAGCAACAGGAAGTTTGAAATACTCCACGCCATAGATGTGGTTAAAGCGCTGGGCGAAATCGCGTGTCAGCTCGAGATGCTGTTCCTGGTCTTTGCCCACAGGCACTTTGTCGGCACGATGCAGCAGAATATCCGCGGCCATCAGGACCGGATAGTTCAGCAAGCCGGCATTCACATTATCGGGCTGGCGGCGCACTTTCTCCTTGAAGGATGCCACACGCTGCAACTCGCCTACATATACATTCATCGACAGCAGTGTCGTCAACTCACACACCTGCGGCACATCGCTCTGCACATAAATGGTAGATTTCTCAGGGTCGATACCTGCTGCGAGATAGTCTATCAATACATTTTTAATGTTCTCATGCAAATCAGCCGGATGCGGATGAGTTGTAAGAGAGTGATAATCAGCTATAAAGAAGAAGCAGTTATTATCGAACTGCATTCTGGTAAAATTCTGTAACGCACCAAAATAATTGCCGAGGTGCAGGAAGCCCGTCGGTCTAATGCCACTTAAAACAGTATCCATAGTAATATTTTTCTAGAATAAAATTTAACTTGCAAAGATACACATTTTTTTAATGTGCTAATTAGATAATGTGCTAATGTGCTAATTGATTAAAAGGGGGAGTTTCGCACTTTGTGCTCAAGGGGAGTGATGCTTCGCATCAAGGGAGTCTCGCTGCGCTCGAGGGGAGAATTAAAGATGCTAATGTGCCAATTAATTAAAAAAGGGAAGTTTCGCACTTCGTGCTCAAAGGAAGTGATGCTTCGCTTCAGGGGAGTCTCGTGCTACGCACTTGATGTGAGATTATTTGAATTATCACATTAACTAATTTGCTAATTATTCTTCGCTTCTTGCCAGATGGCTTCCATCTCATCGAGGGTCAGGTCACCGATAAAGCGGCCTGACTCTTTTGCTTTTTGTTCGATGTACTGGAAACGCTTGATAAACTTGCGATTGGTCTTTTCCAAAGCGTCTTCAGGATTAACCTTGATAAAGCGAGCGTAGTTGATGAGGGCAAAGAGCACATCGCCGAACTCATCCTCTACCCTATCAGAGTTTTGAGCCACTTCAGCTTTCAGTTCATCCAGTTCCTTTCCAATCGAAGCCTACACCGCGAGCTTTTTCCTGGATACGATAAGACTTGACCATGGCTGGCAAGGCGGAGGGCACGCCACCCAAAACCGAGCGGTTACCTTCCTTTTTAAGTTTGATTTTCTCCCAATTGTTGCGGACATCCTCGGCAGTGGCGGCATGCTCATCACCAAAAATATGCGGATGTCGGAGAATCAGTTTCTCACAAATACCATTGGCCACATCGGCAATGTCGAAATGCTTGTCCTCCGAGGCAATTTTGGCATAAAAAACAATATGCAAGAGCAAGTCACCCAGCTCTTTTTTCAGGTCATTATAATCTTTTTCGATGATAGCATCCGACAACTCATAAGTCTCCTCTATGGTAAGGTATCTAAGGCTGTCGATGGTTTGTGTGCTATCCCACGGACACTTTGCCCGCAGTTCATCCATAATATCCAATAAGCGCTTGAAAGCGACCAATCTCAGATCTTCCATCATGTACAAATTTTGAGGCTGCAAATTTACGAAAATTTGTGCCAATTTCGTTTTTCATACTACCCTCGGCTGCCATAATATGACAGCCCTACATTTTTGGGATGCAAGCATCGCGTCACTACCCCGCCCTTCGGGCACCCCTTCTAATAGAAGGGGAATTTATAGCTGGTCTCGTGCGTTGTCAAACAACTCCTTCATCGTCGGGTTGCCGCGGGTGAGCTTTTTGATGGTTAAGTCTTCAGCTTTGTCGTTCGCCAAACGCAAATTGTTTTCGGAACCTATCAAGGCATCCTTGATTTTCTGCAGGTGTTCAATAGATTTATCAATTTCATCTATGGCCTTTTGGAATTTTTCGCTGGCAATACGATAATTGCGGCCGAACTTATCTTTGAAATCCAGTAACTGCTGCTCAAAATTCTTCACATCAATCGACTGGTTCTGGGCAACAATCAGTTTTTTCTTATATTCGACACTCTTTTTGGAAGTTTGCACCAGCAAAGTAATCAGCGGGATAAAGAACTGTGGACGAATGACATACATTTTCGGATACTTATAAGAAACATCCACAATACCCGTGTTATACAATTCATTATCGGGTTCGAGCAAGCTAACGAGTACCGCGAACTCACAATTCTTGGCGGTGCGGTCAGCATCCAGTTTTTTGAAAAAGTCCTCATTTTTATGCTTTGTAGCGGTCTCATCCAGCTCATTCTTCATCTCGAACATGATAGACACGTATTCAATACCATCTTCATAATCCCTGAAGATGAAGTCGCCTTTGCTACCGCCGCTCGCGTCATTATCCTTTTCAAAATAGGCATTGGGAAAGAGCGGCCGCACACGGTTAAACTCCGTACTGCAGTGGATTTCCAGCGTTTCACCCACCATTTTGGTGGACAACTTCGACTTCAAATCCTTGTAGTAATCGACCTGTTCCTGAGCCATCTTCAGCTTAATCTCATAATCCTCACGGATGCTTTTCTCATGCAAAGCTGCCTCTGATTTTGCCAACTGGAGTTTCCCCTCCAACTCGGAGCGGATGCCATTTTCACGAAGAGAAGCCTCGGAAGCTGCCAATTGAGCTTGTGATTTCAAGGCTGCAATCTCTGCGTCTTTTGCCTGTGCAGCTTCCTTAGCCTGCTGGCGTTCTTTGAGCACCGCAATCTGCAAGGCTTGGTCTTTCTGGCCAATGCTTGCCTGGAGTTCAGCTATCAGTTTGTCTTTGTCGGCCACAGCTGTACCCACAGCAAGTTTTTTACGGTCATCCTCGGAAGCAATCTGTGCTTTCAGTCGAGCAATCTCACTTTCCTTTTCACCAATGACCTTATCCTTTTCTGACAATTCCTTTTGATGAGCCTGACCCACCTGTGCGACTCGTGCCTGCTCTTCCACTTGCTGTTGTTTATGCAGCTCTGCAATACGGGATTTCAATTCAGCATCAAACTCCGAAGTTCTGACCTGGCTGACAATGGAGGCGTAGTCGTCTTCGTCCACTTGAAATACATTTCCACACTTAGGGCATTTCAATTCTTTCATATTATTTTGTTTTATTCTGATTTACATTGATATCTAAAGCATCAACCCATAGCGGAATTGACACAGCAAAAATAATCAAATTTTGTTCATACTTTTTGCAATACAACTACGTATAACAAAAAAGCATTCTGTTTGAAGGATATACATCAACTATAATTTCCGACCGATTTTCTTAAGCATTCGCTTTACCTTGCGATACCTACTTTCCAACCAGTCCTCTATCATCTGATCTTCCACTTCGGGAGTTTCCACAAGCTCCTTCTTACGCTTTCTGGTGTTGGAAAAACGAAGAAATGCTCCTATGTGACGTCTCTTCTTTTCATGATATATAGCATCGAAAGGAATCAACACACAGGTGTCCTCAATGTTGTGCATCAAACGGTTTACCGCCGTGCCGAACATCAGCATTTCGGAAGTAATGGAAATATATGCGGTCACATTCGGTGGAACATTTACTCCCCTCATTTTGGCTGCAGCCCTAAGCATGAGGTAATCTTCTGTCAGGTCTTCCTTATTCACAATCAGATTCATCAATTCGGGGTCAGAATCAGGCATTATTGCCTGGTCTTCCCATGGGCGAACAAGTTCGTCCTTGTCGCCAAAATGCTTCCAAAGGAAATGGTAAATCAAATCCCTGACAATATGGTCGTATGAAGGATATATGGTTATTTTGCCAAAGAAGTAAAGCATGTTTGGATTCTTCATGATAATAGCCACCAAACCATCCCATAGATTATCCATGACAAAGATGGATTTTGCACCATTCTTAGTGCTCTGATAAGCCGGAGCCACAAAATTGCGACCCAATTCCAAGACATGCGGCAGGTACTCATTGATAAACTTCTGGGAGAAATGGAACTGATGGGAACTGGCGATAACCGGTTGGCCTTTTTCATCAAGAACTGCATCTGAGCCAAAGAAAAAGCGATAGCCACCGACAATTGCCTCATTGTCAGGATCCCATACAATCAGCTGTTTATAGGGCTTTTCCATTTTGTCATATTCATCCAAATCCATCGCATTGCCCGTAGAGCCACCAGCTTCACGGAAAGTGAGTTCCCGCAACCTTCCAATCTCTTTGACCACATTGGGAGAATCATGCCAAGTAACGATATATAGCTCATTGTGGCCTTTGTTCGTATCTTCCAACTTCTTGGCTTTGGAAAGTTCCGCTTTGAGCAGTTCTACTGGTACAGGATTAATTATTGTTTTCATTGGGATAGTTATTATCAATCAATATTAGATGGCCAGGGATTAGAAACAATACCCGCCATATCAAGCATGGTTTTATGTGCCAAATCACGTATTCGAGCCACCTCTTCCTTTCGGGACACGTTAAGGTCGGGCACAATCGGATCTCCCACATGAATGGTAATCAGAGGTTCGCCTTTGCCGAAGAACCTGCGCCAACCAGTACGAGGCCTGAACGAAATCATCATCGGAATTATAGGGAAGGAATACTTGTAGGCCATATTGAAGGCTCCCGTTTTGAAAGGTCTGAGCGGCGCATAGAAAGGCCAGCTACAACTTTCAGGGAAAATATGTATCCATTGCTTGCAGGCGTGCAGTTCATCCAAAGCCTGATTGAACTTCCTGAGTCCTTTGTGATTATCAGGAATGGCGATGCCTCCTATGTGTTTCATAAGGAATCCGTCCTTCCCATTGAAAGGCTCTGACCACATGGGAATCCATGCTTTACGGAAACGCATCGCCTGGAGTACACAGATCATATCCCATCGGTGGACGTGATTGCATACGGTCATCACTCCATTGGCAAAAAGCTTACGGTTTTGGTGGATTTTCTCACGACCTTCAATTCTGAGACCAAAACGGATACGGTTTACAGGAAAAGCCGCAATCCAGGTGGTAAGATATATGAGGAAATGCCATATTTTAAATTTCAACGATTTGTCAAGATATGGATACGTTTCATCGAACTTCAGATCCTGGAACTTTCCACGTATGGGAGCCATCCTCGTGAACGGATTATCGCCAGAAAATTCCGCCACCGGTTCAGGGACATACACGCCTTCCTTAACCTTGAAGTTGCGATACGCCGGCCCCAATGCTGAATAATCCTTTGCTGAATAATCCTCTGACATACTAAGTTTCTAAAGGTGATGGTGGATATTCCAAATACCCACAACAATTTTGCAAAATTAGCAAAGTTTTTTGAATTTCAAAAGGCTATTATATATTTTTTGAGAATGGAATAACAAAATATTCGTTTAGCTTGACAGGCTCTATTTCTTAACGATTTTACTTGCTTTGACACCTTTGTCAGTAACTAATCGAAGGATATAAGTTCCTGCACTATAAGCCGACAAATCAACGGAAAAATCTTTTTCACTTACATTTTTTTGGAGAAGCATTCTACCATACATGTCAAAGACCTGCATTTCTATCACCGGCTGCAATTCAGCACAAACATGCACCATACCGTTAGTAGGATTTGGGTAAACTTTGACATTTTCTTCACCATGTTCTCCGATGGCAGCCGGCAATTCAGGGCCGCGGATACCTATAATAATCGCATGATTGCTGTTGAATCCGTATGAGCTACAGCTGGTAAGCGCAAAGTAGCCGTTTTGTTGTCCACCCCAGCCCCAGTTAAAATGGAAATAGTTGTCGTCACGATAACCGTCGCAAGTCCAGACATGTCCGCCATAGTTTCCGCTTCCTCCGTACATAAAAGGTGCACCCTCGTCAAGCTCACTTTTCAAATAATGGAGCCATACAGAAGAAGAAAGACTTGCACGCTCAATGTATTGGACCGTTGTAGGATAACAGAAATAGTTAGAAAGAGCGGCAACGATATAGTTGGAATTGCATACACTCGCGGCAGGGCCATAATTCATGTTGACGGCAACACCACAGTGGTATAGCAAAGTAGCTACAGCCTCCACGCAACTATCCGGATGATAACTTGCGGTAAGCTGGTCGGGCATATTCTCGAAATGGTAGGTTGTTGCACCGAAATTGGCGGACAGGGTGCCATAGCTACTATTATAAGAATGACTTCCGGAGCCAGTAGTAGGATATTGCCAATAGCGCATCACCTGTCCCATCACAAGGGCACCGCAACCTAACGCCACATGGCCGCCGTAGGCAATATTGCCGCTCGCGTCAGCGGGACAAAGGTCGTTGTAATACTTGGTCTGGTTCCATTTGTTGTTGCCGAGCAACGGACTGACCACCACATTCCCGTCTTTGGGTGCAGTGGTAACATCTGACAACAATACCTCCCACTGTTGCCGAATAGTTTCATCAGCATATTGTTGATTATCAACTATATATTGAATCCCTTCGGTATAACCATCCAAGAAAAAACGAATATGGGCAGGCATATTTTCGGTGACAAAGGCTGCTTCATCGGAGAAAGCTAAAATAGGTTGCACCCTGTCGTCGCCAGCCACGATGACAAAACCCTTATCGCTGAAATTAACCACATAAAAACTGGGCACCGAACCCTCTTCACCACGGAGCGAGGGCGCCTTGTATATGATGTTGGGCATTAGGGATTCAGGCTCTTGCTTACACCTTATAGCAAAGAAATGAGACGCAACAGTACAAGCTGTCGTTTCATCCACAGACTTAGCAAAGACAGAATCTGACAATACAAGCACCAGAATAAGGAAAATGGTAAATTTCAATCTCATAATTAATTTCAATAGTAATAAATTTCAGTGTGGAGAACTATTTCACGATGAACCTGGCCGTTTCAAGCTGTTTTTCACCCTTGATTTGCAAAATATAGATTCCTCTTTCCAATTCCGAAACAGAAATACTTCCACAGGTGGAACCCTCAGCCACCTTCTGACCCATAACATTGAAAATAGTATAATCCGCCATTTTGTAAGGGAGGTTCTTTACATGGAGGATGTCAGAAACGGGGTTGGGATAAACTTCAAGCAGCTGTTGGCAGGAGGGCTCGTGAACAATCACAGACGTTGTTGTAGGAATGATATTCAAGATAATGCCTTCCACCTTTGTCATACCATCATAGAAATTTGGATCTGGTATGCTGTACCAGTCATCCAAAGAACCACCATAGCCAAAGTTGATATGGAACTTGCCATCCTCCTCGCGATAGCCATCAACTACAACATTGTGTCCCACCGTCCCCGCCGGATTTTCCACGGCCAAATGGGCTGGATAACCATTCTGTATATTGGAAATCAAGGTCGCATACATGACTGAATCAGGTTCCCGAAATAGCACACAATCGGTAAAGCCAAAGCGTTGATAAGCCGCAAACGCCTGATCCACATAAAAGGTGCCAGAGCCTTGGGAAGTATAGACCTGCGTACAGGCCGTGCCACAAGCAAAAACGACGGCAGCCGCCAAAAAGTCAGGAAGTTCCTCGCCGCGCTGAAAAAAAGCGTCAACGGAATCCAAATATGTATTCAGTTTTGGAAATGACGGAAATTGCAAGCTTTCCCAATCGTCATCAATATGGTAATTGCGGCCAGCGTAATTATGGTAATAGTCGTCGCTGTCATCAAAACGGGTATTTTGTGTCGTACGCAAATAATTGATAATCTGTCCCATAGCAATAGCAGGGCAACCAGCAGCACTATACGAATAACCAGTTGACGGATCTCTTGGGCAAAGTTGATTGTAAGGATAACCCTGCGTCCATTGCGTGGTAAGGAGAGGACTTTGCGCCAGACCCGTCAAAGTGCAAAGCAGTAATATGGCGGTAAGAAATCTCGACATTTTATTCAGATTTGATAATGCAAAAGTACGACTTTTTTATTGAAAATGCTTTTTTTGTATCTTTGCCATCTGAAAGCACATTACACAAAACATGGAGACCGCAGAAATAAAAAAACATATTATGAAACACGAAATCAACCCCAAAGACTCGCCACGCGGATTTGCCTTTGAGCTATGGAAGACAGCTGGAATGCCGAAGGTGACGATTTTTAAGACTTTCGATATCACCCGATTGATCAAGGTCGCCAAGCGGAGCGGGATGAAGACCAACATGCTGATGTGCTGGTGCATCGGGCATACGGCAAGCCCTATTGAGGAGTTCTACACGCTGCCTGCAGGTGGACATCTGTGGCAATAGGATCGGCTGGCGGTCAATACCGTCGTGAAGACCATGAACGGTGCCGCCCATCTCTGCGACATCCCCTATTCGGAAAATATCCATCAGTTCAACGAGGACTATCTGCGACTGACCCGCCAGGTGCGCGACACGAACGAAGACCATCTTCTCGGCGACGAATACATGGCCGTTGACACTTCGACGTTGGTGGAATGCGAGATTGACGGTGTGGCAAGTGTCTATTCCGAACTGTTCACCAATCCTTTCCTGGCCTGGGGCAAATACCGCCGAGGACTTTTCAAAACCACTTTGCCTATTTCTTTCCAGTTCCACCACACCCAAATGGACGGTTTTGAGGCGGCGCGCTTCCTCAACGGGCTGCAGGAAACCATCAACGGGCTAAAGATCTGATTTGTCTTTACCGATTCTTTCTTGAATTTTCTGAAACACGACAAACAACACCGGCACGGTGAGCAGCAAGCCGAGGGTGCCGAACAGCATTCCACCCACCACGCAGACCCCGATAGTGCGACTGCCGTTGGTGCCCACGCCCGAGGCGAACATCAGGGGCAGCATACCGATAATCATCGTCATCGAGGTCATCAGAATAGGACGCAGACGAACTTTGGCACTGCGGAGTGCCGCCTTGTTGACAGCTTACAACAACGCAGCAACAGACTCAATAAAGGTGGACCTGCAATCAGGATTGCTCGAAGTGATGAGTCGCGGACGACAGGTACCGGGAGGCGCTTGTGGTTATATGGGCGCTTGTGGAGCCGCTATCAGCACCGGCATCTTCATGTCGGTGGTCACCCGCAACACACCGCTCTCCACCGAAACCTGGCAATTATGCAACCTGATGACGGCTCGCACTCTGGAGCAGGTGGCCCTGAACGGCGGCCCGCGTTGCTGTATGCGTGACTCTTACCTATCAATACTTACGGCTATCGATTTCGTTAAAGAACATCTCGGTGTGGAGATGGAAAAACCCGAAGTGAAATGCTCACGCAGCCGTATCAACAACCAGTGCATCGGCAAAAAATGTCCCTTCTCACCTGTGAAGGACAACTAAAAGTTAATCGGAAAAATTAAGAGGCACTACTTTGGGTTGAAACTTATCTTTTTTTTACTCTTTGATTTTCAGCAAAACTAACCAAAAGGTGCGTGTGTTGACTTGTCGTAAGTAAGTGACTCTCTGATTTTTTTGACTATTTTTGCAGAAAATATCATCAAATGGCTAACAAAAAAGAAATACAAAGCGCCACATTCCCCGATTGCCCGATACGCAACGTAATCTCGCACATCACAGACAAATGGTCGTTGTTGGTGCTTTACACTTTGGAGCAGAAAGAAGTGCTACGATTCAAGGATTTATGGCGACAGATTCCTGACATTTCCCAAAAGATGCTGACCTCTACATTGCGCCATCTTGAGGACGACGGAATTATCAGTCGCGAGGTGTTCATGGAAGTACCACCACGAGTGGAATACCGTCTCAGCGAGCGAGGAAAGAGCCTCATGCCGCATTTGGATGCATTGATTTTATGGGGCATTGAACATCAGGAAAGCATCATTAACGATAGGATAAAGCACATTAAATCAAATAATTAAACTTTTCAAAAA
>CADCNH010000027.1 GCA_902802755.1 uncultured Bacteroidota bacterium
GCCGTAATCATCAAAATGTATAAATCATGTACCATGCTAAAAAAGTTTAAAAAGTTTATAAGTTTTTTACTATAGTATCCTAAATTTTTATTACCAAACCGCCATATCTTTCCCGGAAAAATTCTAAAAACAATTAGAAAATTGCATAAATCATTAAAATAATTTGCAAAGATAAAAAATTCATTCCAATAAGTTTTAAATTAGCACAAAAAATTCAGTTTTTTTGGAGGATATTGTAGCATTCTTATGAAACTCCGTCACACCTGCTTGTACACCATGTCGGCATAGTAATTGCAATCTTTTGGTTTTTTTTTCATCCTATTAATAGAAATTATTTTAATTTTGCAGCGTTGATTGCTGACCCTGATGTTTTACGGACTTTGCACCAAGATCGGCAACAATGCGTAAAGAATAAGTAACAGAAGTCCCCCTAATAATTATGACAAAAATTGCAATAATTGGACACGGTAATATTGGCAAAGCCGTTGAGGAAGCCGTAAAGGCAGCTCCGGACATGGAATTAACAGGCATCTATCATCACAATGATGATTTAAGCCAAATCAAAGCAGACGTAGCTTTATTGTGCACTCCCACGAGAGAAGTGCCCAGCTTTGCCGAAAAAATGTTACAATTAGGAATATCCACTGTGGATTCCTTTGACATTCACGGACAAATTTATGATCTGCGCCAACAGTTAACCCCGCTGGCCCGAGCCAACAAAGCGGTAAGTATCATTGCTGCGGGCTGGGATCCCGGTTCCGACTCGGTGGTACGCACCCTGCTGCAAGCCATTGCCCCTGGAGGCATCACCTATACCAACTTCGGTCCCGGCCGTTCCATGGGACACACCGTCGCCGCCAAGGCTATTCATGGAGTCAAAGAAGCTCTCTCCATGACCATTCCCCTTGGCACTGGCATTCACCGCCGCATGGTATATGTGGAATTGGAAGAAGGTGCAGACTTTAAAACTGTGGAGAAGAACCTGTTACAAGACGACTATTTCGCACACGACGAAACTCATGTCATCCCCGTGCCTTCAGTAGCCTCCCTGAACAATGTGGCCCATGGAGTGCACTTGGTACGCTCAGGTGTCAGTGGCACTACGCACAACCAACGCTTCGAGTTCAACATGAGCATCAACAATCCCGCTCTGACAGGTCAGGTGATGGTAGCCTGTGCCCGTGCTGCCTGCCGTTTGAAAAACGAGTCCAACTACGGAGCATATACCCTTATCGAAATTCCACCCATTTACCTGTTGTCTGGCGACACAGAAAATAATATCCGGAGTCTGGTATAGGCATTCATCAAATGTTTTCGCACCCATAAACAAGGTCTGTTATGGTCGATTTACATCTCACAATATTAGGTTGCGGCAGTGCCAAACCGACCATGCGGCACCACACCTCCTCACAGATTATCAGTCGTTTGGGGAAACATTATATGATAGATTGTGGCGAAGGCACACAAAGGCAATTCCACAAGTTCGGATTCCATGAGGGGCAATTGGAAAACATCTTCATCAGCCATGCTCACGGCGACCACTGTTTAGGGCTGATCGGACTGCTATCCTCCATGTCGCTCAACTCACGCCATCAGGGCATAAACATCTATATTCCAGCTAATTTCGAGCAGATATTAAAGGCTCAAATTGACTTTTTCATGCCGCATACTGAATATGGCATTTACATCCATCCGATAGACTGTCAGGAGCCAACCCTCATACATACAGACGAACACTTTGAGGTTACCGCTTTCCCCTTGAGCCATCGCGTTCCTTGCTATGGTTTCCTGTTCAAAGAGCGTCAGGGGAAACGGCACATCAAGCCCGAAGCCATTCAAACATACAACATTCCCTACCCTGAAATTGAATTTATCCAAAGTGGACATGATTTCACCACCACTGATGGCAAGGTTATTCCCAATGAGGAGCTGACCACCCCGCCAGTGCCGACACGCAGTTATGCCTACCTCTCCGACACACAGCCGATGAAGAAGTATGTAGAGTTATTGCAGGGGGTTGATCTACTCTACCACGACGCCACCTACTGTGAGGGAGATGAGCAGCTCGCCTTTCTGTACGACCATTCCACCGCAAGTCAGGCAGCAGAATTCGCACAAAAATGCAATGCCGGAAAGCTAATACTCGGTCATTTCTCCTCACGTTACAACAACGAGGAACGGCTGCTGGAATGTGCTGTAAGACACTTTCCTCACACCATCTTAGCCAACGAAGGCCTGAATGTGAAGATAGTGGACAAGACGGAGGATGGGACCACATTTATTGAGCGGAAAGAGTAATGCTTTTAACGATGCAAAAACACACAAAATCCGAATAGCATATAGAAAAAAGGCATTTCCTATACTTAATGAATGGGAGAGTGACAGATATATTTAGAACTTGCCAAAAGAAATATTAAAATATGAACAAGTTTCAAGTGTATTTGGTTTTTTCTTATTTTTGCAACGGCCAAAAGAAATATTAAAATATGAACAAGTTTCAAGAGAAGATGTACAAGCATCTACAAGAACTATTTCATGCGGGAAAGTCTGTTTTCTTGTCAGAATCGAAGATACTCTTTTACCCTGAAATATATGATTTAGTTATTGAATTACAGAAGAAACATGGATTTGACTTCCATCGATTTGTAAAACGGCCTCACGTGGCAAGTTCTCAAGCAGCATGTTTCAATCTTTTTCTACCCATAATGGTATCTAAATATGCAGTAGAAATTCTTAGGACCGTTAAACCTGATATTGCAAGTATTGACAGGAGTCACATTGAGGAGGGATACACTTTCGAATATTGGCGCGATAATCCTAAACCAAACGATGGGTCAAAAGGATTACTGAACGACCACTCAAAAACAGCTGGAACAGATGCCGATTTTGCATTATCATACATCGATAATAAGAACAGGCATTGTCTATGGCTGGTAGAACATAAATTAACAGAAAGAGAATTCACGCAATGCAATGCCGTTCATAATGGGAAACATAAGGAATTGTCCGAAATATGCTCCCACTATTCAGTCGAACATTTAATGAAAACTCCCGGTGACTGTTACTACTGTCATGCTCTGAAGTTCAAGTATTGGCAACTTACCCAAAAGTACATTGACTCTTTCCCAAATTTAGATGTTCACAAAACCAAATGTCCATTTATGGACGGGATATGCCAGCTGTGGCGCAATATACTATTAGCCAAAGCGGCACAAGATGAATATCATTATGACAAGGTCTATTTTTCAGTAGTAAAACCTGAAGACAATACAGCCTTAAATGATTCCATCGAAAATTTCACTAAGATAGTCGACCCGGATTTGTTTTTCATCTTTAATCCAACGACTTTGGTGGATTCAGCATTGTCATTTTCAGATGAAAGTCTAATAAGATGGGGCAACTGGTACAAAAAAGTGTACCTGAATTATAAATAGAAACTACAGGTCCTGCACGAAGTTATGACGACGCGTGCGTAGGCAAGGCCGACTGTTGGTGGGTTCGGGCTTCTACGGTGGCACTTACCGCCGACTATATTTTTTTGCTTACTTTTTGGTCAAGCAAAAAGTAACAAATTCCTCTTGTTTATTTGAAAAAATAATCGTACATTTGCACCCTTATTGTATAATGTATAATTATATTCAAAACTAAATAATTATGGATAAGTTTATTACTGTAGATGAAGCCGTTGCAAAAATTAAAAGCGGCATGACACTGATGATTGGCGGTTTCTTAGCTGCCGGAACTCCTAACAAAATTGTTGAAGCATTGTCGAAAACTGATGTCAAAGATTTGACCATCATCGCCAACGACACTGCATATCCCGACAAAGGTATCGGTTTGCTGATCACCAACAAACAGGTGAAGAAGGTCATCGCCTCCCACATCGGCACCAACCCCAACACCATCCAACAGCTCAACGACAAGGAACTGATCGTTGAATTCTCACCCCAGGGTACCCTGGCAGAGCGTATCCGCTGCGGCGGCGCAGGCTTAGGTGGTGTTTTGACCCCGACCGGCATCGGCACTGTAGTGGAAGAAGGCAAACAAAAACTCACCATCGACGGTAAGGAATACCTGTTGGAGAAGCCCCTTCATGCTGACATCGCCCTGATCGGTGCCAACATCGCAGACGAGACCGGCAACCTGATCTACAAAGGCACTACCCAGAACTTCAACCCCATGATGGCTACCGCAGCCGACTTGGTTATCGCAGAGGCCCAGGAAGTAGTGAAGACTGGCGAAATTCCGATGGAGAACGTGCATACGCCCGGCATTTATGTGAATTATATTGTGAGAGGATAAACGGGGAAACGGGAAGACGTGCACTGCGTGCACTCGTGGAGACGTGGAGACGTGGAGACGAAATCGTTTTATCGAGTGAGTAAAACGAGCGGCTCCCCGAGCGAACAAAGTGAGCGTCTCACCAAACGAGCATAGCGAGTGACTCCCCGAGCGAATAAAATGAGCGACTCGACGTATAAAACAAATCAACGAATAAACAAATCAACAAACAATGGAATACAGAACAAAAATCAGACTTCGCATGAGTGCGAAGGATGCCCACTACGGTGGCAATTTGGTTGACGGTGCCCACATGGTTCACCTTTTCGGTGATGTGGCTACCGAACTTTTGATTATGCGTGACGGCGACGAAGGTCTCTTCTGCGCATACGACATGATTGAATTCAAGGCCCCTGTCTATGCAGGTGATTTCATCGAAGCCGAAGGTTGGATTGACCGCGAAGGCAACACCTCTCGTCACATGATGTTTGAGGCTCGCAAGGTTGCTGTCGCCCGTCCCGACATTTCTCCTTCTGCCGCCGATGAACTGGATGAGCCCATCCTGGTTTGCCGCGCTTCTGGCACCTGCGTTACTCCTAAGGACTGCCAGAGAAAGAACAACTAATTCACTACCCCGCCCTTCGGGCACCCGTTGAAGACTTCGTCTTCTTTTCCTCTTCGCTCGGCATACTCAAAGTAAACTTTACATCTGCACTCGCTCATTCGTCAAATCTAGAAGAAGGGGAATTAAAATTAAACAATTCAACAGTTCAACAAATCAACAAATCAACAATGGATAAACTGATTATTACCGCCGCTATTTGCGGTGCAGAAGTCACCAAGGAACAGAACCCCAATGTACCTTATACCGTTGAAGAAATCGTCCGCGAAGCTAAGTCAGCCGTTGATGCCGGCGCCGCCATCGTGCACCTGCACGTCCGCTGGGATGATGGCACGCCCACCCAGGACCGTGGCCGTTTCCAGGAATGCGAAGAGGCTATCTTGAAGGTGTGCCCCGATGTCATCCTGATTCCATCTACTGGTGGAGCTGTGGGCATGACACCCGATGAAAGACTTCAATCGACCGATACCAACCCGCTGCCCGAAATGGCAACCCTCGACTGCGGTACCTGCAACTTCGGCGACGAGATTTTCGACAACACCATGCCCACCATGCGCGCTTTCGGCAAACGCATGATGGAACGCGGCATCAAGCCCGAATACGAATGCTTCGAGATGGGTCATCTTGACACCATCCTCAACATGGCCAAGAAGGGCCAGGTTCCCGGAGCACCGATGCAGTTCAACTTCGTGTTGGGTGTTCCCGGTTGTACCCCCGCCACTGTTGCCAACCTCTGCTGGTTGGTGAACGGCATTCCCGCAGGTTCAACCTGGACCGTCACTGGTGTGGGTCGTCACGCCTTCCCGATGGCCGCCGCCGCTATCGCCATGGGTGGTAACGTACGCGTGGGTTTTGAGGACAACCTCTACCTGTCGAAAGGCGTTTTGGCCAAATCCAACGGAGAGTTGGTTTCCAAGGTGGTCCGCATCGCCAAAGAGCTGGGTCGCGAAATCGCTACCTCGGCCGAAGCAAGAGAAATTTTAGGATTAAAACAAAAATAACGATTATCAATTATGGATTTCAGTTTAACAAAACAAGAACAGCTGTTTTTGCAGATGATTCGCGAGTTTGCCGAAAATGAGGTAAAACCTCTGGCAGCAGAAGTCGATGAGGAAGAAAGATTCCCGATCGAGACCGTTGAAAAAATGGCAAAAATAGGCATCATGGGTATTCCCATTCCGAAACAGTATGGCGGACAGGGCGGTACCAACCAGATTTACGGCATGGCCGTTGAAGAGCTGTCACGCGTTTGCGCCACCACCGGTGTAATTGTGTCAGCCCACACTTCTCTCTGTATGAACCCCATTTTGGAATACGGCACAGAGGAACAGAAAATGAAATATTTGCCCAAGTTGGCCTCAGGCGAATGGATTGGCGCTTTCGGTCTGACCGAACCCAACGCCGGTACCGACGCCGCCATGCAGCAAACTATGGCTGTGGACGCTGGTGACAAATGGATCCTGAACGGAACCAAGATTTTCATCACCAACGCTTCTTACGCCAACGTATTCATCGTGATGGCCATGACCGACAAGTCACAGGGTACCAGAGGCATCTCCGCTTTCATCGTGGAGAAAGGCTTCAAAGGTTTCTCTATCGGCAAGAAAGAAAAGAAAATGGGTATCCGCGGTTCTGCTACTTGCGAGTTGATTTTCGAGAACTGCGAAGTGCCGAAAGAAAACCTGCTGGGCGAACTCGGCAAGGGCTTCAAGATTGCCATGCAGACCCTCGACGGTGGCCGTATCGGTATCGCCGCACAGGCTCTCGGTATCGCACAGGGTGCTATGGACGAGACCATTAAATACACCAAAGAACGCAAGCAGTTCGGCAAGGCTATCGCCGCTTTCCAGAACACCCAATTCCAGTTGGCCAACCTGGAGACCAAAGTTCAGGCTGCCCGCCTGTTGGTTCGTCAGGCCTCTTACAAGAAAGACATGCACCTGCCCTATTCCGTAGATGCCGCCATGGCCAAGCTGTTCGCAGCCGAAACCGCTATGGAAGTGACCACCAAGGCTGTCCAGCTGCACGGTGGCTACGGTTACACCCGCGAATATCCTGTTGAAAGAATGATGCGTGATGCCAAGATTACCGAAATCTATGAAGGAACTTCAGAAGTTCAGCGTATGGTCATCGCCGGTAAATTATTAAAATAGTAGAAAATTATGAAAATAGTAGTTTGTATAAAACAAGTTCCGGACACCACTGAAATCAAAATTAATCCGGCAACAGGTACCCTGATCCGCGATGGTGTTCCCAGTATCATGAATCCCGACGACAAGGGTGGTTTGGAAATGGCCCTGCGTCTGAAAGACCTATACGGCGCTGAAGTTACAGTTATCACCATGGGACCCCCACAGGCCGACGCTATCCTGCGTGAGGCTTTCGCCATGGGCGTTGACCGTGCCATCTTGTTGACCGACCGCGCATTTGCCGGTGCCGACACTTTGGCAACCTCCAACGCTTTGGCTGGTGCACTCCGCTGCCTCGATTATGACCTCGTAATCGGTGGCCGCCAAGCTATCGACGGTGATACCGCACAGGTAGGTCCCGAAATGGCTGAACACCTGGGACTGCCCCAGATTTCATACGTGCATATCCTGTCATAGCTACTACTTTATCAGATGTTGTCTGTGGAAATGCCTTGCGTACTGACCGTGTTAGCTACCGCCAACAAGGCCCGTTACATGACCGTTTCAGGCATCATGGACGCTTTCGAGAAGGAAGTGGAAATCTGGACTGCCGCCAAGATTGACATCGCCCCCGAGAAACTGGGTCTCAAAGGATCCCCCACCCGCGTGAAGAAATCATTCACCAAAGCCCAGAAGGGTGCCGGTGAAACTTTCGAGGTGGACGCTGAGGAAGGTGTCAACATCATCATCAACAAATTAAAAGAAAAACACATCATCTAATCGCCGTTGTCGGTAATATAAATTGTATTTATTATGGAAAAAACAAATTATAAAAATGTATATGTTTTCGTTGAACAACGCGAGGGAACTATCCAGTCGGTAGGATTGGAGTTGCTGGGCAAAGCCCGTGACCTGGCCTGCGCTCTGAACGAAAAAGTAGTTGCCATTCTGGCCGGCGATCAGGTGAAACATCACGCCCAATACCTCATCGAAATGGGTGCTGACGAAGTCATCTGCATTGACGCCCCCGAATTAAAAGACTATCTGACCGAACAATACTCACAAGCCATCTACCAGATGGTGCAAAAGTTCCAGCCCAGCATCCTGATGTTCGGCGCCACCACTATTGGTCGTGACCTGGCTCCGAGACTGGCTGCCCGTTTGGGTACCGGTCTGACCGCAGACTGCACCAAATTGGAAATCTCCGAGGAAGGTGAGCTGATGATGACCCGTCCCGCTTTCGGCGGTAACCTGATGGCTACCATCATGTGCACCGAGCACCGTCCGCAGATGTCCACCGTTCGCCCCGGTGTGATGCAGAAAATGGAAAGAGACTGCAACCGCAAGGGTGAAATCATCGACTTCGCTCCCACTTTCGACAGCAGCAAATTCAAAGTGAAACTGCTGAAGACCGTGAAGGAAGAAAAAGGCGCAGCAGACATCCAAGCCGCCAAGATTCTGGTTTCCGGCGGCCGTGGCGTCGGCTGCAAGGAAGGCTTCGATAAACTGCAGGCTCTTGCCGATGTGCTGGGAGGTATGGTCTCCTCATCTCGTGCCATGGTTGATGCCGGTGTAATGCCGCACGACCGTCAGGTGGGACAAACCGGTAAGACCGTGCGTCCGAATGTCTATTTCGCCTGCGGTATCTCCGGTGCTATCCAGCACTTGGCCGGCATGGAAGAATCCGACTTCATCATCGCCATCAACAAAGACAAGTATGCTCCTATTTTCCAGGTGGCAGACCTTGGCATCGTTGGCGATCTGAACAAGATTATCCCCATGCTTACAGAGAAACTGTCGAAGAAAACCGATTGTAATTGCTAATTCCGCCACGATGAATATTGCCGTTGTCGGAGCAGGCGCTGCCGGACTGTTTCTGTCCAGGTTGCTTTCTGAAACGAGAAACTGCAATATCCACATTTTTGAAAGAACCGGTAAGCCTGGCTATAAAGTCAAAGCTTCCGGAGGCGGAAAAGCCAACATTTTGAATACCCAAATTAGCGGTGAATGCTACAACAATGCAGCATTCATCGCTAATTTATTATCACGGGCCAATTACCAGACCATCCGTGCTGAGTTTGAGAAGATGGGATTGAAGATGAGCGTGGACGAGGAAAACAGGGTTTATCCCAGCACTTTCTTTTCCCAAACCGTGCTGGACGTGCTGTTAAATGGCCTTCCAGACCGGGTGCAGTTTCATTACAACACCGAAGTCCAGCAAATTAATAAGAAAGGGACACATTATTATATTAATAATGAAGTAATTGCCTTCGATGCGGTGGTACTGGCATCGGGATCGCCTGCCGGCATGATAGCCAAAAATCGCAAGCATTTCGACCGCTATTTAACAGATTTTAAGCTTCAGCAAAAAGAGTACAGACCTTCACTGGTAGGTTTCAAGCTGGAAGACTACCCTGTGTCGCTGTCGGGTTGCCGCTGCAAAGCCATCTGTTCTTTATATCAGAAAGACAAACTCATTTATCAGGAAAGCGGAGAAGTTACTTTTAAGGATGACGGGGTTTCGGGTATTGTAATACTCAATTTATCAGCATATTATAACAGGCTGAAAGACAAGAAGGATTGTACTGTGGGCTTTAATTTCATGTATGATGATGCTGAATACAATGTGGGAGAACACTTGCGGAAATATGGCAATCTCTGCGGACTTTTGCATCCCAAGCTCAACCGTTTATACGAGCGTAACCATTTTTATATCAAAGACTTAAGATTCAAAATCAAGGACACGTACGAGTTGGAATTCGCGCAGGTATGTACAGGAGGCATAGCGGTGCAGGAAATTAATGAAGATTTTGAGTTGAAGAAGTACCCGAAGGTCTATGCTATTGGCGAAATGATAGATATTGACGGTGTATGTGGCGGGTATAACTTGTTTTTTGCCTGGGCAAGTGCTTATCTGTGTGCGCAGTCTATTATCCACAGTTGCGTACCTTCGGCACGCGGAGTTCTACCGTGAGCATCACTACCCCAAACTGCGCTATCGCTTGTTAGGGGTTAATAGGATAGCGTGCTTTCAGCACGCAACCACATCGTGAGCACCTCCACACAAAACCGTGCTCTTGACAGTTAGAGATTAATAGGACAGTGTACTTTCAGCATGCAACCACATTATAAGCGTTGTCACCACAAATTATGCTATTGATAGTTAGAAGTTAAAAGGGATAAAAAACTTTCCGTACGCAAATAAAAGAATTTGAATAACATGTGCAGACTTGCTTGTACAATAGCGAAATTTGCTTCAATATAAACCCTCAACACAATGCAGATAAAGATTTCTAATATTAAGATTCCCGTGGGGCAACAGTGGCAGCTGCGCCAACGAGTGCTGCAATTATACCCTATTGCGGAGCAAGATATTGAAGAATTTAAGATTCTGCGGGAATCCATTGACGCACGGAAGAAGGATCACATCTTCTTTCTGTATCAAGTATATATTAAGCTGAAAGAAAAACGGGAAGACCTATTGAAGCTTGACAATGTCAGTCTTTATCAGGCATCCGAGCCGATTAGCTATCCGCAATGGAAAGAGGACATGCCGCCTGCGGTGGTGGGTTTCGGTCCCGCCGGCATGTTTGCCGCCTTGTATTTAGCCCGTTGCGGGGCCAAGCCTGTGATTATTGAAAGAGGCAGTTGCATTGAGGAAAGAAAAGCTGAAGTAGCCGAATTTCTGCAACATAAGAAACTGAATCCCAACTCCAACGTGCAGTTTGGCGAAGGAGGAGCTGGCACTTTCTCTGATGGCAAGCTCTCCACCAATATCAACGACCGTTATATCAGTTTCATTCTGGAGGAATTTCACAAGCATGGGGCTACCGAAGACGTATGCTATGCCGCCAATCCTCATGTCGGCACCGACTATTTGGAAAAAGTGGTGCGCAATATCCGGGAGGAAATCATCAGTTTAGGCGGAGAATTTCACTTTAACACCACTTTCGAGGACTTTAGTCAGGATGGGGAAATCATCCGGATAAAATGCCATAATGGATTCAATATCAGCAGCAAGCACGTATTATTATGTTTAGGGCATTCCGCTCGCGACACCATTAAACATTTGTATGCAAAGGGCCTGAAAATGGAAGCAAAGCCTTTCTCTATGGGGGTTCGCATTGAGCATCTGCAAAACGACATCAACCGGATGCAGTACGGAAAGAGTGCCAAACTGCTGCCCGCCGCCTCGTATCGGGGAGTGGTTCATTTGCAGGATCGCAGTGTTTATACCTTCTGCATGTGTCCCGGAGGTGTGGTGATGGCCTCTGCCAGCGAGGACGGCACCATTGTGACCAATGGCATGAGCGAGAAAAAACGCGACAAAACCAATGCCAATAGTGCTTTGTTAGTGGGCATCAATCCGGAGGATTATTACCAGAGCAGCCCGTTGGACGGGCTGGATTATCAAGAAAAATACGAAAAGCTGGCTTTCGAAGTCAGCGGGGATTACCGTGCTCCTGCCAACTTGGTAGGCGAGTTTTTGCAGGGCAAAATTGCCAAAGGGCACCGCAAAGTGAAACCCTCCTATCCGCACGGGGTGGTCTATTGCGACTTAGGCCGCTGTTTGCCTGCATACGCGGTGAAAGCCTTGCGGGAAGCCCTACCCCTGTTTGACCGAAAACTGCGTGGCTTCAACGATGCCGATGCCGTGATGACGGGCATCGAGAGCCGCTCCTCATCGCCCGTAAGAATATTGCGGGATGAAAGCCGACAGAGCAACATTCCGGGCCTCTACCCTGTGGGCGAAGGGGCAGGCTACGCCGGAGGCATTGTCAGTGCCGCATTAGATGGGCTGAAGACAGCAATGGAGATAATTGACAATTGATAATTGATAGTTGACAATTAAAAGTTAACTGAATTAGTCTTTGACGCAGCGGAGAGGTTGGGCGACGGCCATTTGACTGCCGGAGGACATGCCGGATACAGTAGAACTAAAACAAATAAAACGGGGAGCTCCAATGAGCAGATGGTTAGCATCAATAACTGTGGTACTCCAATAAGCCGCACTCATTCCCTGATCCATATATGCCCCTCCATACCAACCACAAGGATATACCGAAAAACCTGTGGCATTATTGCTCCACGATTCATAACCGGGTGTACAATCAAATTCATATTCATCACATGCCCAATCTTTTGCTGCACACATCGACTTCGCTATGTATGTCGGATTATCTCCACATACATACTCACTCTGACTTCCCACATAATTGAACAGTTGTTCCCATTCCGCCTTACTGGGCACGTGCCAGCCTGTAGGGCAAATGCCCTGCACGCCCGAAGGATTTGCCGTTGACGATTCAGCACCATACATGACCGCAGGCCAATTGTACAAATAGCCATGTTGACTGACATTATACCCATCAGCAGGGGCATACCAATATGGATCGGTATCGCTTGGGTGACCGTAACCATACTCTCCCTCCGGAATTGCTGTCCCGTCGGCATAATGAGTGGTTCGGAGATTCTCAGCCATCCATACCTGGTTGCCCAGTACAACGGTATTATATTGATTTCCATCGACATCCGTCACACCATTAGGAATAACATGGTCACCTGTTTGCTCTTCACCACCTTCTCCTCCACCCTCGCCACCGCCAGGTTCATCTCCTGTATCCTCGCTACCACTCGGGATTTCAGTGTTAGTATTATTTTGATTATTAGTCACCTTTTCTTTGTGGCAAGAAACCGTCAACAAAGCCAAAGAGACAAGCGATACAAGGCCTGCCATGATAAACTTTTTCATATGTCCGTGTTTTCGTTTTATACATTTACATTTATATGACGATTAAAACAGCAAAAACGTTGCAACAAAAATGATTTTTTTTGTATTTTTGAAATTCGAAATTTTTTCATCAGAATCAATAACAAAAAAATAAAACATCATGGATTATCAAAGAAAAACAAACATGCGCAAAACCATCATCTGGTCTGTTGTGGGCTTTTTTGTCCTTATGACAGTTTTATCCTCTTTCTACGTCATTAAATCCACGGAACGAGGTGTTCTAAGCACTTTCGGAAAGATATCAGAGACTCCGGTTTCAGACGGATTACATGTGAAAATACCTTTTATTCAAACCATTAACAAGGTAAACATCCAGCAAAAGAAATTCGACGGCCACGAAAGCTCTTACACCCGCGATGTGCAAACTTCCGAGGTGGATTACACCATCAACTACGACCTGGTACAAGCCAATGTGAGCAACCTCATCAAAAACATCGGCGAGAACTATCACGAGCGTATTGTGGTGCCTTTCATCCGTTCGGCCATGAAGCAATCTTTCGGTAACTTCAATGCCACACAGATTGTAGAGAATCGTGACGCTGTGAGACGTGAAATCGAAGAGCGTCTGCGCGAGACACTGAATAAAAACTATTTCACCAATATCCAGTTCCAGCTGGTGGACATCGACTTCGACGATGCCTTCGAGAACGCCATCAAAGAGAAGCAGGTGGCCGAGCAGAATGCACTGAAAGCCAAGAATGTGACCATCCAAGTGGAAGAGCAGGCCAAGCAGACCAAAATCAAAGCTGAGGCCGAAGCTGAAGCCATGCGTATCAAAGCCCATGCATTGGAATCCAATCCCAAATTGGTGAGCTACGAAGCCGTACAAAAATGGGACGGCCAGTTGCCGCAATATATGCTGGGCGATGCGGTTCCGTTTATCAATCTCAAATAAACTGAAAACCATTAATGTGCTAATTAACAATGTGCTAATGTGCCAATGATTAATTAGCAAATTAGTTAATTAGTTAATTAGCAAATGGTTTTAATGTACTACTATGCTAACTAAATTAAAAACTGTTAACTATTAACTATCAACTATCAATTAAAAAAAACATGAATAAAGTACATATCGGCATTTTCGGGAAGCGAAATCAGGGCAAGAGTATGTTAATCAACGCTTTGGCAGGTCAGAACATCGCTATTGTGTCGAATGTGCCTGGCACCACTACAGATCCTGTGAAAAAAAGCATGGAAATTTTCGGCATCGGTCCCTGTGTGCTGGTAGATACGGCAGGATTGGACGATAGTGGTGAAGTAGGCAAAAAACGTGTTGCCAAGAGTCTGGAAAGCTTGAAGATCATTGACATAGCCTTACTACTCATCAGCAATAATCAATTTGGAGAAGACGAGAAAGAATTGATCAAACAATTCAACAGTTTCGAACTGCCTTACATTATCGTTCACAACAAAGCCGACCTCCAAGTTCTAAATCCGCAGTGTCGCAGTCAGTTGGAAGCTTACGGCGCCCCCGTCATCGACTGTAGTGCCGCCACCCTGCAAGGTCTGGACGAACTGATTCAAGCCATTGTCAAAACTACTCCCGCCTCGGCATACAGCAAAGAGAACCTGTTGGATGACATCATACATGAAGGGGAAACTATTGTGTTGGTGATGCCCCAAGACTCAGAGGCTCCCGAAGGACGGTTGATTCTGCCACAAGTGCAAGTGATCCGCAACATTCTCGACAACAAAGCCATCGCCATCTGCCTGCAACCATCGGAATTATCCACCTATCTGGCCATCCATCAACCGGATTTGATCATCACTGACAGCCAGGTCTTCGGAGAAGTATCCAAAATCGTACCTGATAGCATTCCATTGACTGGTTTCAGCATTGTGTTGGCACGTTCCAAAGGAAATTTTGAGCATTTCCTTAAAGGCACCCAACAGCTGCGTCAATTGCGGGACGGCGACACCATCCTCATGTTGGAATCATGCACCCACCTAAGTTCCTGTGAGGACATTGGCAGGCACAAGTTACCCCGCCTGATACAACAATTTACCGGCAAACAGCTGAACTTCCAGTTTGTGGCCGCCCTGTCACCCCTACCCTCTTTGGATAACATCAGCATGGCCATACAATGTGGCGGCTGCATGGTGACCAAGCGTCAACTTATGAACCGGATGAAGGAAATCATCAGCAAAAAAATTCCCGTAAGCAATTACGGGATGACTCTTTCGTTAGTCAATGGTATTTTTGACCGAGCGATTAAGGTTTTCAGTAAATAAAACAAACTACATTATATCACCCAAATCGTCCATGTCATCGTCTTTGGCATTAGGGGATACCGAGCGCTGCAATGAGGCAACCAAAGAGCCAATCATCTTGGTCAATTCCATCAAGTGATTGCGTGAACGTTCTTTCTGTTCATCATTCATCACACCTAATTTTGAAGCAATCTCGGTATAAACAACACACTCTCTGACAGAGCTTTTTGCCATTTTCAGGTAATACACAAACTGTGCTTTGTTGCGTGATGAGCCTTCCGCGATATTCAAAGCTATGCTTTGTGCGGATTTTGCGAACATATCCCCGAGAGCTTCTTTTTTGTTTTCAGGAAACATCGGGACAACTTCATATACCCAATTGGTATAGTCGAGGGCTTTCGCATAAATTCTTAAATCTTCAAATCTGAAGAAACTTACAGGGTTTTCTTGTTCATTCATATTCTTGTGCTTTAAAATTTTCTGATTCAATCGACAAAGATAAATATAATTTTTCGAATATGAAGCTTTTTTGAACAAAAAAAAATCACATTTTTTCAAAAAAAATTTTCAATGCAATTTTTTCCCTTAGGGAAATCACCATTTCAGCAAGTTTATAAAATTCAACTTATCGTCAAAAAAAACTTTCAACAACGTTCATTTGAGGGCAAAAAATCTTATCTTTGCAAGCGGAAAATAATAACAAACAAAATATATTCAATGAAAAAACATCAAATTTCGTCAGAGCTTATCAATCTTGACATTATCAAGAAAATTTTAGACAAAAAAATCAAGCTGGAACTTTCCGAAGAAGCCACCGCTGCCATCGAAAAATGCCGTAATTATCTGGATGAAAAGATGAAAAACAGCAAGGTGCCCGTTTATGGTGTCACTACGGGTTTCGGCTCATTGTGTAACACCAGCATTTCCAGCAAAGACCTGTCCACGCTGCAAAAGAATCTCGTCATGTCTCACGCCTGCGGTTTCGGTGAGGAAGTGCCTCAGGAAATCGTCAGAATCATGCTGCTGCTGAAAGTGCAGTCCCTGTCATACGGCCATTCCGGTGCCCAATTGGTCACCATCCAGCGACTGATAGACTTTTTCAATAATGGCGTATATCCCGTTGTGTACCAACAAGGTTCTCTGGGAGCATCTGGTGACTTGGCCCCACTGGCCCACCTCTGCCTGCCTTTGATTGGCATGGGCGAAGTTTACTACAGAGGCAAGAAATACGCCGCTGAAGACATCAATAAGAAATTCGGTTGGAAGCCTATCACGCTGAAATCCAAAGAAGGTTTGGCTCTACTGAATGGCACCCAGTTCATGAGCAGCTACGCCGTCTGGTTGCTACTGAAAGCCGAAAAACTTTCGTGGCTGGCCGACATTATCGGAACGGTATCTTTGGAAGCTTTCGATGGACGTATCGAGCCTTTCAATCTTAACGTACATTTAGTAAGGCCACATGTGGGACAGATTTTGACCGCCACCCATATCAGCCATCTGCTGGAAGGCTCTGAAATCATTAAGAGAGAAAAGAAACACGTACAAGACCCCTATTCTTTCCGTTGCATGCCGCAGGTTCACGGAGCCAGCAAAGACTCCATCCAGCATGTGAAGAATGTGGTGGAGACCGAAATCAACTCAGTAACCGACAACCCCACCGTATTCCCTGATGAAGACCTCATCATCTCGGCCGGCAACTTCCATGGACAGCCGTTAGCCTTAGTACTTGACTTCTTGGCTATGGCCATGGCCGAATTAGGAAACATCTCCGAACGCCGTATTTATCAGCTGATTGCCGGCAAACGTGAGCTGCCCTCTTTCCTAGTAAAGAACCCCGGACTGAACTCAGGCTTTATGATTCCGCAATACACCGCCGCCTCTATTGTCAACCAAAACAAGGCGTTCACCATGCCCTGCTCCACCGACTCAGTTGAGTCGTCACAAGGTCAGGAGGACCACGTGAGTATGGGTGCCAACGCTGCTACCAAGTGCTATCTGGTAGTGAACAATGTGGAGAAAATCTTAGCCATCGAGCTGTTTAACGCAGCCCAGGCCTTGGAATTCCGCAAACCGCTGAAATCCTCGCCTTTCATCGAGGAATTTGTCGCCGGTTTCCGCAAGACCGTGCCCTTTGTCGAGAACGACCGCTACATGCACGAGCTGATGGTGAAAGCGCAGGAATTCATTCAAGGAGTGGAAGTGGAAATCAGTTAGCAATGCACAATGCACAATGTACAATGCACAATGTACAATGCAGAATGCACAATTAATAATTGACATAATAGTTTCATAAAGAGGCGAATGCCTCTTTTTTGTATCTTTGCATTTGAAAAATTTCAAAAATATGATCAAATACAAAAAAAACATCGATGTGACTGTTGTGGAAAACAGCGGCAATATTGAAGGAAAAATTTCCAAAGAAATCATTCTAACGCCTGAAGAGATGTTGGACAAAGCTCTGATGTTCAACGTCATCACGCTCCCTTCTGGCAGCAGAATCAAAGAACATTCTCATCAGCCAGATGCCGAGATATATTACATGTTGGAAGGCGAGGCCATTGTGACTGATAACGACACAGAGGCCATAATCCATGCCGGCGACGTAGTGTTCACGGGCAATGGCGACAAGCACAGCATCACCAACAAGAGCGGCAAAGACATCCGTTTTTTAGCCTGCATCCTCAAGTAGATAAAAATCCGTAAAAACATAAAACAATATCCCATGAAAACCATTATCAATCCTTGGATCGGCAACACCAAAGGATACAACTGTTTCGGCTGCAACCCCAACAATCCCTTGGGGGTACACATGCACTTTTACTGGGACGGTGAACAGGTGATTTCTCCATGGAAAGCCAACCCCAACTTTGTCAGTTGGGTAGATACGCTGCATGGCGGCATCCAAGCCACCTTGTTGGACGAGATATGCGGCTGGGTGGTCTTTTACCAGCTGCAGACCGCCGGTGTGACCGCCAAAATGGAGATGCGCTACCGCAAAAACGTCAACACCACCTGGCCCTACATTCTGCTTACCGCCAAACTGATAGAACAAAAACGCAACATCGCGGTAGTACATGGCGAAATCCACAGTCCTAATGGCGAGCTGTGTGCCGAATGCACCTGCACCTATTTCCTATATCCTGCTGCCAAAGCCATTGAAATGGGTTATGAATATGCCCATTTAGGCGAGGAGGAAGTGACGCTGGAAGAAGCGATTGAGCACGTCAAGGGGCAGTAATCAGGGATCAGGGGACAGAAAATTAACAATTAACAATTAATAGTTATTGAGATCTAAAATTAAGATTTTTTAAAGAAAGTAAATATTGTTTTTTACATTCTCCGGGACTTCCTCATCAAAACTCCACCACGCTTTAATGCGTAAAATCTTATTTGCTGTGCCAGCGATGTGTTTGTTTTGAACTCAAGAGCTCTTTTTATGGTAGGATACGTTGTGTCCAAATGATGCATAATTTCCTTACGAAGTCCATAATCCACCAAGATATGCATATACTTTCCCGTGTAACTGTAATATCTTCCTTTATCCATAATTCATTTTTTTGTTTTTCATAAAAAGTTTGCAATAATACAACCATTGTATCATCCACCCAAAAGATGAAACAACTTGAATTATTTTTAAATTAAATAGATGTTAAAATGCTTCAATTATTAAAAATAATATTATTTTTACAGCCTGATTAGATGCTAAATTAAAAAAAGGTTAAGAGGTTCATTATACGTAGTTACGACAATGAAAACATACGAAAAGAAAGATATTGAAAACTTATTATGTATGGTTGAAGTAGCCGTGCACCGCAAGATGATTTGTTCTTCTGATTTTGATTTTTTAGCTGATGCCATTGCCATACGTTGCAGTTCCAAAGTAAGCGCATCCACACTGAAAAGGCTATGGGGATATGACAAACGTCATCATAGACCTTATTTCAACACCTTGTCTATTCTGAGCAAATTCGTAGGCTATAAGGATTTCAAACACTTCGTTGAATGCAAACACATAGAAGTTCCAACTTCCTTTTCTTATACAGCCTCTTCTATTTTATCAAAAGACATCCAACCTGGGGACATGATATGGATATCATGGGCACCCAATCGGCGTTGCTTACTCACTTACCACGGTAACCATCGCTTCAAGGTTACCATAGCTCACAATACGAAGCTGCATGTCGGTGACAGTTTTTCATCCATGCACTTCGCGGAAGGGATGCCTTTATACCTTGACAATTATATTCACAAGGACAACCCTCCCACCACCTTTGTTGTTGGATATGCTGGTGGATTAAATTCTATCAAGCGTATAAAACCTGACGAGACAGAAGAACTCTAATGGAGCCTGGCGAAACATCACCGACAATACGATGTCAGGAACAAGACATTGAGGAGCACAAATATTTCGAACAACACGATTACAAGTATTGATATCATTATCGCGTGTCTCCATCGGATAAACGCAATGATACTCTTTGCGCTGCGGAACCTGTTTTTAGAATCAGTTCTTAAACACTTGTGCGATATATACAAATATTTTTTACCAAAACACTTCAGAAGCCTCCCAAAAGAATACAAATCGGAACGACAGTCCGTGATACAACCCGGTTCATATACCTCTGGCACCATGTGATTGCTATTTCCTGAAATACTTTTGTAAAAATCAAAACTTTCAGTATCAGACAGACCGAAGTCTATTATTTTCACATTGTCTCCACGACGAGTAATCAGAATATTTTCTTGCTTCAAATCCCGATGAATGACTTGTTTATTGTGCATATACTCCAGTCCGGCAAGTATTTGCAATATTATTTTATGGACATGTCTTAATCTTCCGCCTTCCCGCAAATAATCATTCAAATTACGGCCGTCAATATATTCCATGACGATACATGGCCCCACTACCGGATCAATTTCTTTCCCAATGATATGAACGATGTTAGGATGATGAAGCATGACACCAATCTCAAATTCCTTAGCTAGCATCAGCTTATAAGCGGAATCATTTCTGTATTGAGGTTTCAACCCTTTCAATATATACCATTTGCCATATCTTTTCGCTTAATATATACAATTATAGCTATCTGTTGGGATTTCACTATATTGTGAGAACTTCTCTCCCACACTGATAAAAGTGTCAATCACCTGACCTGAAGTCTGATAGGCCTCATTGGGAGGTTCCTCGTTGATATTGCGATAATCTTGAAGTGAGTTGGACATTGGCATGTGTTCTATAATCTACTTTTTCGCAGGCAAAATACAACATTTTAACCACATAAACCATGTTAAGCAAAGATGAACCAACTTGATTTTTTTTTTTAAAAAAACATGTTCTATCTTTGTCGCTTATTAAGTTTTAAAACAAAAACAAAATAACCAATTCATATTCAATCAATTACATATCAACAACAAAACCTTATTCAAGAAATAGTTTGTAATTAAAGAAAAAAATGAAAAAATTTGCCCTTCTATTTTCCGCATTATTATTTTCCATTTACCTTTCAGCACAAAACAACTGTCCACTCAACATTAGGGTAAGTACTGAAATGGGCACCTGTTACAACAATTGCCGCATCAATATTGCCTTGATTGACGACAACGGACTCCCATTAGACAGCACCATAACGGATCTGTCAGATTTCAAATATTTTTGTATCAACACAGAAAATTGGGATACCACATACTCATACCTGAACAATTTCACGGTTTCACCGGGCAATTACAAAGTGGGGGTCCAAGCCATTTGCTACTATTCAACATCATCTGACAGCATGTATATCCGCATGGAGAGAGACACTCTTGTAACCACTGTCACTTCCTACGTCACTCCGATTCTCAGTGCGATAAACCACAATGCAACCTCTTTGACCGACATTGGCACAATTCACAGTTTGAGTTGTATAAACACTGGCCGCATACAATTGAAAATAACGGGAGGCTCTTTCCCTTATCATGTCAAGATTTGTGATGAGTTTGATACCCCTATTGACACCTTGGTATTTTACAATCGCATGTATGATGGAGAAGATGAAAACCAGTATAATTACAAAGACTACTACAGCATCGACAGTTTAGCTCCCGGTAAATATTTGATGTATGTATGGGATGGTTGTTTCTATTATCTTCCCGTGATATGGCAAAAAATTGAGACATGCAATTTACCTTACATTAATGATGTATGCTGGTTTTATACTTCCGATAACACAAAAGACCACAATGTCATAAAATTCTCGGTAAAAATAGAGAATACAAACAGTGTGTATGAATCAAAAATTCCAGACCTTATGGAATACCGTTTCATTTACCCCGAAGTTGGAGGTTCTCAAGACACCACTGCATGGAAGCATCTCCCTAACGGAAACTACACTTCTAATCCCATTACCATAACGCTATATGACACCGCTTACTCAGTTCACCGTTACTGCGACTTATTTGACCAACCCATTATATTCCAATCCCGCAACAATCTTTGCGAAGAGCACTTCCTTTCCAAATCTTATACCTATAGGAGACCTCCTTACTTCACGCAACAATCAACATTTTACCAAGACTCCTCATATACGACCCCTCCCCAATACGACAATTGTGGGTATTACAACAGAAAATACACAACTTATGGACATCATGATTATTCCATCTCCCACTACCGTGAAAGATGTAACAGTTACTACTGTAACACTTGTGAAGGCCATACAGATCGTGTGTATCATCACTATACATACCCTCTTTATTGGGTACATACAGACACCGCCACACATAACGTTATTAAAATTGATACAGTTTACTCTATAGGGAGCTATTCGTATGTAAGGGGCAACGACATTGTCGGAATCTATGGTGATTTTAAAGATTCAAGCATAACAATTCCTGTCCAAAGCACACTTTATGATGGGTTGGATTGTGAGTTATACACTACATTTAGAAAGATGACATTCAAGAAAGATTCTATAACCACTGGCGGAGATTACAATGTAAGGACATTCAGTTTAAGTAGTACTATTCGTGGAAACTGTCCAGGTTACAGAGATGTAGATATTGAAGAAAGAAATTCAATTCCGATGATATACAATGGAGATGCCGTAATAAAACTCATTTCCAGTCCATTAGGCAACAAATACAATTTCACTGCCACTTATAGTCAAAGCAATCGGGAATGGACCATTGTTAAAGACAGTTTATCAAACTTGGCTGATATTACCCTTTCTGCAAATTCCCTTCATACAAAAATTGCAGATTATTTTCTGCCATCTGGAAGATACACATTTCAAATTACAACCCCATGTTCAACGTATACAACAACATCTGAGATTTCGTTTCCCGACAAAATTGAGTATTTTGTGTCAGAATCCGCCATGTACGAACTTACCCCATATTGTACAGAAATGTTAATCAAACCGACAGCTGGCAAATATATCAAATTGAGACATAACACAGCACTTAGCAATAATGTTAGTTTTACTCCTGGACAACCTTACACCTTGACAGATACAACTGCTTCTGAATTTCAAATCATATCGGGACCTGTTGGCGGCTATTCCAATGACATAGTGACACTAGGAGGAATTTTGCGTATCACTATACCTGGAACATATGTCATTAAAATGGAACCATACAATAAAGATAGGAATGCTTGTGATTTTAACACTATGTACGACACCATCTATTTTTCGGGCGGAACCGTTGAATTCGACTACAACTTTGCATACGTATGCGATTCAAATTCCACTACTGGTCACGTCAGAATTAAAGGGAAAAACGGCACACCGCCATACACTTATACTCTTTATAGTGCTCCCGACATTACAGGTACAATATTAGGAGTAAACACTAGTGGAGTATTCGACGACATTCCACTCTACAGCGGGCAACAAATATCCGTTAAAATCACCGATTCATGCATGGCCAGTTTTCATGTTAACTTTTATGTGTTTGACCTGGAAAAAACAAATAAAAGTTGGTTCTCCAATGGTCTTCGAGTTACCGAGGTTTGCGAAGGCAGTTATGTCACAGTCTATGCCATAGGCAATAGCGACTTTTTCTCTTATATTTGGACTGGACCCAATGGTTTTTCGGCCAACACACAATACGCAAACTCTTTCATTCCCCGTGGTGCCGAGGATGGTTACTACAAAGTGACAATCTTGAATACTGGATGCTTAAGTCCCATGATTGACAGCGTGTATCTCAATGTTAACAGAGCCGCCAAGGTCGTGATTGAAGATGATGCCAATATTTGTCCAGGAGAAGAAGTGCAATTAAGGTTCAACGCAAGTGGAACCGGAGACGTACACTACACCATTGGACATGAGGAGAACTCTGTCGTGAGTTATCAACATTACACCAACAGCAACAGTTTCACTTATTACCCCACTTCATCCGAAAGATATTGGGTTCATGAGGTCCATGATGACTTGTGTGGCTATTCTATACCTGAGGACACCATACATATTACCTTAAAGGACCAGATTGCGACACCCTGTGACATGCTCACCATCCCTGACACAATATGCTTAGACAGCAATGCCATTGTTTACGCCACATCCACTTTAGCCACGCCTTATGTTATACACTGGTATGACAATTTCGAGCAAACCCACCTCATACAAGCAGACACCATTCACAATCCGACAGATGAAGCTTCATTTTCTTTCACTCAACTTGGCCATGATACAGTTTTGTACGTCACTGCCCACAACAACACACATTGTGAGACCCACTATGGAAGTATAAGCCGATGGCTGAATATGCGAAACGGAGTATCCTTCATCCAGTGTGGAGAGAGTATAAAGCTATATGACTCTGGGGGGTACAGTTATGATTACAGTGAATACGAAAACATAATCCATACTTTCACCTCCACAGACGGAAGTTCTCTCACACTGAAATTCAATGCTTTCAATACAGAAGAAGAATACGACAAACTTATTGTGTATACGGGTTCGGGCACAAATCCCGATTCTGTCATTGCTAGCATATCTGGTGATTTAAACAGCAATTTACCTATTGACATCGTATCTGACGGTGCAAGCATGACCCTCCAGTTTTTATCCAACGGAAACACGGAATACAGCGGCTGGGAAGCCGTCATCAGCAACAATCCATACCCTGCCTCAGTCACTGCAACAGTTACCGACAGTGTCAAAGTGCAAATACTTCCATCCTCAACTACTCCCGTGCATTATAATGGAGACGTCACCTTGATGGCGATAGCTTCAGGAGGAAAAAACCAACAATATGAATATCACTGGTTCTCCAGTACCGATGGGATAAACTGGACAGACGAAAACCTTGCTATGGCTTCTGATACCACTTATTATACTTTTTCTAATCTGAACAGATCCAGATATGTGAAAGTAACGGTCAGGGATGTATCCGTGGATGCCTGTGGAGACAGTGACACAGCTGTCTATTTTATTCCCATTGCGAATATCAAGCTTTCTTTGAATCTCCCCATAGAAACAGAAAATCCCTGCAATTCAATGTACAAAGCCTTATTGACCGTCATGAACGATGGAGAGCAAAGCGCTGAGGATATTGTCTGTCATCTGCATGTGCCAAACAACTTCTATGTGAATAGTGATGATACCATTATCAGAATAAACACATTGGCCGCTAATGAAGCCAAGACGGACACTATCCAATTAATGCTTTTACACAGACCTTCCATAGATACCACCTTTTTAGTCAAAGCACAAATCTGTTCATGCAGACAAGGGGATTCTGTGCCGGAAGTCATCTACGGAGATTGGGATTGGCAGGGGCTTCCCCGTCAAGTGGATGAAGACACCGCCAAAGTACATATTTTGCCTGTTTTTTCACCCGCAGATTACCATCTTATCACCATCAACGATGAAACATGTATGGGTAATGACGCGTTGCTTTCCGCCTATTCCGACATATCAGCACCTCAATATTTCAACTGGTTCACAGACCCCTCGTTAATTCATTTGGTACAAACAGACACCATCTTCAACCCTGGCGATTATGCGCACTATAGCATCAACAACTTGCAAGAACAGACTACGCTTTACGTCACCGTACAGAACGCCGAGAAATGTCCACCCATGGCCAGTGGCATCATGGATTTCAAATTTGAGTTGCCTATAACCGACACCGTGATCATGCACAATGGCATTACACACATCGGCATGAACGATCATGTGAAATTTTATGACACAGGAGGACCAGACAACAATCACGGTGAAAACGAAGATTTTATTCATACCTTTTGTACTGACGAAGGTGTTCTAAAGGTCAATTTCCGCAATATCAATATCTATAATTCTAACACCCTTTACATTTATGACGGAGCCAACATCAACACTCCACTTATAGCCACACTTAAAAATATTACAGGTAGCATATCATTTACAAGCACTTCTGGATGCCTGACCTTTCGATTCTGTAGCTATAACGGTTATTTGAGATCTGGTTGGGACGCTGAAATAGTAAATTCTCAAACTTTCAAGTCTGCCGAAGCCACCGCGACCCCCAAAGCACCCTTAAGTTCTGTGAATATCAACACCACGGATGCGGAAATATGCTATGGGGAAGACGCCTTGCTTACAGCATCCTCCAGCATTGCTTTTCCACAATATTACACATGGTTTGATCAGAACCAGAATATCGTGAAACAGGACACCATACATAGCGGCCATTCCTCTTTGCACCTGCCAGAGCAAATCACTAATTCAGATTATTTTATAGCAATTAGCAACGACACAAGCTGTACCTACATGCCTCCTGAACAATCCATATTACTTTTGACAGCCGATCAGCATCTAAAAACCACAATCATACATCCTGCTGAACAAATAAAATTTTATGACAACGGTGGACCAGAATCCGTCTTCACTTATCATGACACTATTATTACCCACACTTTCAAAGCTCAAGCAGGTCAACTGGTAGTCTTTCAGTTCAACAACTGCTATTACAGTTCAAGTGACTATATTCGATTGTATGATGGAGAGTTCCCTGACGATACGCATTTTATCGGATCTCCAAATTATGGGCTCACTCAACAAAAAACTTACACATCCACATCTAACAGCTTAACAATCAGCATTAAACTCAGAGGTACTCAAATAGGCTGGGATGCTATAGTCTATGCCGTTGATACTGTTTTACTTAACACCTCTGTACCACACAATGAAAGTTACGTGTTGCCAGGCCATACCTATCGTTTCTTGGATGATGGAGGACCAAAAGGAAATTACTCTCTCACCCATGTAAAAACCACCCATCTTCATACTTTCAAAGCCTTACAAGGTAATATCATGCTTAACATGAAACCATACAGTATAGGAGCTTATGACACACTATATATTTACCAGGGAGACAGTGATATTCCATCAAAACTCCTAACCCACATAACAAACAGTAACTCTAGTAATAATATAACACTATACATCAATGAACCTAATGTAACATTTAAGTTTGTTAATGGTCCTCAATATAATGGCAATGGATGGGATATTCATCTTCATACTATTCCTCTCACAGGGATGGCTCAAGCCAAGGTTAGACTTAAAGCACCTTCTACCAATACAGCAATAAATGCCACCAATGACACCATTTGCTATAATGAAAAAGCTGTTCTAACAGCCTCATCACCCATTGCTCATCCTCAATACTTCACATGGTACAACTCCGATAATAATATTATACTACGAGATACTGTTAACGTAGGAATGTCAACACTTGAGTTGCCTAATCAAAAAGTAACTGAGAACTTTATCATCACTATCAACAATAATTCCACCTGTCCTCTCATTGTGGCAACAGACACCTTGATAGACAAAACCATAGAAAGTAGTTCTATGAAACAGAATCAAACTGTTTACGTAAGCCCTGTTGACAGGATTCAATTCACAGATGAAGGGGGTGTCTATGGTCACTATCTAGAAACTCCATCAGGAACTTACATCACCACATTCACTGCTATTGAAGGTAATGTAAAAGCATTTTTCGACAATTCCAATTATAACAACATTTATTATTATGATACACTTTACATTTATGACGGATTAGACGGTGAAAACCTTATATTCAAAGCCACCAGAACTAATTTTAAAAACAAGACCTTCATATCAAGAGGTAACTCACTCACCTTTAAATTCATAAAAAAATACCAACATGGTAATGACTATGGGTGGTATGGTACTATTACTAGCGTTCCAAATGATTCGATAGCAGAAGCATGGGTTTACATCAGGCCACCAGGCAACAATAAGGGAATCATTTCCACTCATGACACTTTGTGTTTTGATGGTACTGCCACTTTGTATGCTTCCGCACCCGAAATTGAATATCCCCAGTATTACACTTGGATCAGTCAAGATTTAAAAAATATCATATATCAAGACACTGTGGATGGTAACAGTAAAACCACGTCAACACTAATAATGGAACATCAACGCAAAGACACTTTATATTATGTAACTATCAAAACAGATACGGTTTGTCCAATGGTGTTTATGGATAGCCTCTTTGCTATTGAACAAAAATCTGATTTTCTTCTAACAGAAGACAAACACAACAAAACCACCTTTATCAAATGTACAGAAAATATAGGATTTTTTGATGACGGTGGAAAAGACAATGATTATTTCACCCATAGAGCAAATTACATACATACCTTCACATCTCAAGACAACAGTCCCTTACAACTCACTTTAACCCATTTTAATTCCGAAAACAATTGGGATAATCTGTACATATACGATGGTGAAAATACTAGTTCTACACAATTAGCAAAACTTAGTGGCAATCAAGTCTGTCCTCTAACATACATATCCAATACAGGAAGCTTAACCGTAAGATGGACAACTGACGGATCTGGAGTAAGATCAGGTTGGGAAGGATCCATAAAGCATGTAGAACCTTGTTTAATGGACAATGTTAGTATTTCGTCTGTAAGTATACGGTCTCCGTTAACTAAAACAGCTATTAGAACCACTAACGATACCGTATGCTATGACCAAGATGCTTTCCTGACCGCTTCGACATCATCATCAAACTCTATCTCGTTTCTGACGATCTCATCCAATTCGGCCACCAGCTCTTCATCTTCGGCCATCAGCTCTTCATCATCAAGCACATTCAGATCGATCTCAGAAACATTATCTATTTCAGGTACTGCCTGTACGGGTTCCTTGATCTCGTTGGCAATGCCGTCCTTTGCTTCTTCTTTCTTTTCCTCAGCCTTTGCGGGAACTTCCGGCTTGACCTCAGGCTCTGCCTGTACGGATTCCTTGATTTCGTTGGCAATGCCGTCCTTTGCTTCTTCTTGCTTTTCCTCAGCCTTTGCGGAAGCCTTTTTCTCCTCAACTTCCGGCTCATCGTCCTCTTCCGGCTTGTCGAGATTGATCCTGTTCTGTCCGGATATACTGCTGATGACGCTGCTTCTCTCGAAAATGTAGCCGTCCTCCTCAGGCTCGTCAAAATTGATCTTGTTCTGGTTTGATATTTCGCTGCTTCTCTCGGCAACAGGCTCTTCTTTTATCACATTCTGAGCCTCAGGCTCCGGCTGGTTATTCTTCTTTTCGGGTTCTTCCTTAATGATGCCGTTATCAATTGCAACGGCTTTATCTATTGCTTTGAAGATCTTATCGTAATTCTGCTTCAGTTCATCAGTGT
>CADCNH010000028.1 GCA_902802755.1 uncultured Bacteroidota bacterium
CGGTGCTCAACGACTTTTATGAGTCGGACATCAGTGACTCGCGGCGTGGCACTGTGCGCTATCCGCTGAAGGGCATAACCTCCGGCAACCACACGCTGACGCTGAAGGCTTGGAATATCTGGGGCTTCTCGAACAGCGCGACGATAGCCTTCCGCGTACAATCGACGGATACGCTGGAGTTCTGCAAGATGACGGTGGCCCCAAACCCCGCCAAGGACTATGCTGAGTTCCGCTACGAGACCAACGGCAGCGCCAACATTACGTCGGCTGTCCTGCAGGTCTATTCGCCGCATGGCGGGCTGATGTACAGCGTCGAGCCCACGGTGGCAGCGGGGAGCTATGTGGTGGGACCCGTACGATGGGACCTGTCGCAGGTGAGTCCCGGCATGTATCTGGCGCGGATGCTCGTCACTACCGACGACGGCGAGACGCACCAGTCGACAGCGAAAGTAATTGTGCGCTGATACAATAAAAGAAAAAGAATAGCGTTATAGACACACGTATTTGATAGAGAAGAATGAAAAGAATTGCCATTATAGCTACAATAGCGCTGCTCGCCATTGTGACGACGCAGGCGCAGGAGACAGGCCAGAACAAGAACTATATTTCCACGGGTATGCCGATATTGCTGATAGCTCCTGATGCTGTGAGCAGCGGTATGGGTGACGTGGGTGTGGCTTCTACGCCTGACCTCTACTCGGCACATTGGAATAACGCAAAGTTGGCCTTTGTTGAGGGCACTATGGGCGTAGGCCTGACCTATACGCCTTGGCTCCGCAACCTCAAGGTGGGCGACATGAACCTGTTCTATCTCAGCGGCTACTATCGCATCAACAGCCGCAGCACTGTGGCCGCAGCACTCACCTACTTTACGCTTGGCGACATCGACAATACCAACGAGTTTGGCGATGTGCTGGCCAGCGGCCGTTTCATACGCAGCGACCTCACCAATGGCGCCCAGGTGGGTACCGACGGTGACCACTACTCCACGCATGCGGCCAACTCGTTGGCTGCCGACATCGGCCTGTACTATCAAGGTGAAGTGGACAATAATCAGGATATCGCGCTGGGCTTCCATATCTCGAACCTCGGCGCCAAGCTCTCCTATGAGGATGATGACAACAAGAAAGAGTTTCTGCCTGCCAACCTTCGCATCGGTGGACGCTATACCAACCGCATCGACGAGTTCAATGAGATTAGCGTGCTGGTGGACGCCAACAAGTTGCTGGTACCCACACGCCCCTATACGCGTGATGGTGTTGACTATCCTACACGCTACGCGAAGAATCTGACGGAATACAACAACATCGGTGTTGTCGCAGGTGCTTTGCAGAGCTTTACCGACGCCCCTGGCGGCATCAGCGAGGAGCTGCAGGAAGTACAACTGTCGGGTGGCTTGGAGTACTGGTATGCCCAGCACGAGAATAAGGGCGGACGCCAGTATGCCACCTTCGGTGTGGGACTGCGTTACAATGTCTTCAAGATAGACCTCTCCTATCTGGTGCCTACAACCAAGATATCTACCAATCCGTTGGCACATACCATACGCATCGGTTTGGCTATGGAGATGATGCCGGAGAAGAGGTAAACACAGAATAAATGATGAGGATAGGAACAGGATACGACGTACACCAACTTGCCGAAGGGTTGCCCCTTTGGTTGGGTGGTGTGCTTGTGCCGCACACCCACGGCTTGGTGGGACATAGCGATGCCGACGTCCTGCTTCACGCCATCTGCGATGCCCTCCTTGGTGCCGCCGCACTTGACGACATCGGCAAGCATCTCCCCGATACCGACCCACAGTACAAGGATACGCTGAGCATCAGCATTGACCAAGTATCCGTCAAAGCCACTACCACCGAGCACCTCGGCTTCGAGGGCCGCATGGAGGGCATCTCGGCACAGGCAATAGCACTAATTGTATAGCATGGATGAGCAGCAGCCATATGTAAGCCCCGAGATAAGCGAGGGCGTGGATACGCTGGAAGACAGCGGCTGCTCGCTGATACTATGGAACGATGATGTCCACACCTTCGACTATGTCATCAAGGCTCTCGTGGACATCTGCCGCCACACTGTGGAACAGGCCGAGCAGTGTGCCATACTGGTACACTGTCATGGCAAGTGCTCCATAAAGCATGGCTCCTACAGCGAGTTGCTGCCTATGCACACCGCTCTCCTCGACAAACAACTGACCACTGAAATACAAGAATAACTATGAATACAACACTCTTAATCATTGTCCTCGTGCTTGGCATAGTGCTGCTGGCACTCGAGATTATAGCCCTCCCGGGTGGCATTGCCGGTATCTTCGGTATCGGCCTCATTGGCTTTGGCGTGTGGCAGACCTATGCTTTATTTGGCAGCGCCACTGGTACCATAGTGCTCCTGTGCTCCATAGCCCTCTGTACGCTCATGATGATACTCTTCCTGCGCAAGCGCACGTGGCAACGCTTCAGCCTCAACGAGGAGGTGGCGAGCCGCGTCAACGAGATAGAGCCCACCGTGAAGGTCGGCACCCGCGGTACCACCATCTCGCGTCTGGCGCCCACGGGCAAAGCACTCATTGATGGCGAGCAAATGGAGGTGCACGCCGTCAACAAGTTCATTGACCCCGACCACCCCATCGAGGTGGTGGCCGTTGAGGGCTACCGCATCGACGTCGTTGAGATTACCGACGACCGTTTCAAAGAGAATCAATAATTAAAACAATAACATTATGAACGTATTTATCATTATTGGCATCTGCGTTGTCGCGCTGATCCTCTTCCTCTATTTCGTGCCCGTGGGAATATGGTTCCAGGCCCTTGTCTCCGGCGTTTATGTGTCGCTGGTGCAGCTTATCTTCATGCGCTTCCGCAAGGTGCCCCCCACCGTCATCGTGGGCAATATGATTTCCGCCAGCAAGGCCGGCCTGAAGCTGAAGCAGAACGACCTGGAGGCTCACTATCTGGCTGGTGGCCATGTGGGCTCTGTGGTCAACGCCCTTATCAGCGCCGACAAGGCCAACATGAAACGTGCTGAAGGCTGTGCAGACATCGGTCAACCCCAAGGTTATCGACACTCCGCCGGTGGCAGCTGTTGCCAAGGATGGTATCCAGCTGATAGCCAAAGCCCGCGTCACTGTGCGCACTAATATCAAGCAGCTCGTCGGTGGCGCCGGTGAGGAGACTATTCTGGCTCGCGTCGGCGAGGGTATTGTGACCTCTATTGGTAGCGCTACCAGCCACAAGCAGGTGCTTGAGAACCCCGACAGTATCTCCAAGCTCGTACTCACCAAGGGTCTCGACAGCGGTACTGCCTTTGAGATTCTTTCAATTGATATCGCAGACATCGACGTGGGTAAGAACATCGGTGCCCAGCTGCAGATGGACCAGGCCAATGCTGACAAGAACATTGCCCAGGCCAAGGCAGAGGAGCGCCGTGCCATGGCAGTGGCTTTGGAGCAAGAAAACAAAGCCAAAGCCCAGGATGCACGCGCCAAAGTGATTATGGCAGAAGCCGAAGTGCCTCTTGCCCTCGCCGACGCTTTCAGGAACGGCAACTTGGGTGTAATGGACTACTACCGCCTGCAGAACATCAAGGCAGACACCCAAATGCGTGAAAGCATCGGGAAGCCCGCCGCCGCCACCAACAATAACAAAAACGAGAAAAACAATCAGTGATGCGTAAAATATTATCACTCATTCTTTTAATCAGCATGACGACCTTGCTATGCCCTGCGCAAAGCAAGGTCGTTAGCTATGAGCTGAAAAAAGTCAACGGGAACTGTACCACATACAACAACCCCCAGCTGAAAAAGGAGTTGGACAAATCAAAGAAAAAATTGGAAAAGCGAACAAGTGTTGTCATCGGCTACTGTCCAGAAGAAATGGTGAGCGAGATGCCCCAGAGCCCACTTTCCAACTTTCTGACCGATATTTTGGTTGAAATCGGCAATGAATACTGCCAGAAAAAACACAAAGAAGCCGTGGATTTCTCACTGCTCAACTTCGGAGGCATACGTTCATCGCTCAAAGCCGGCAATATCACCATCGGTGACATCTTTGAAATTGCCCCTTTCGAGAACAATCTGGTCATTGTTGACCTCAAAGGCAGTGAAGTGAGGAAAATCTTCCGCCGCTTCAAAGTGAAAAAATGCGAGCCCTACTCCCAACAAGTCAACATACAGTATGCCGGCGATTATTTCTACAAGGCACTCATTAATGGACAGGAAATTGACAATAACAAGACTTACCGCATGATTACCTTGGATTTTATCCTTACTGGTGGTGACGACATTCTCAAAGACGTCGAGCTCGGAAATGTGGACAACACCGGCATTGTCGTGCGCGACGCCTACATCAAACACATCAAGAAGATGACCGCCGAGGGCAAAAATGTCACTGGCAAAACAGACAAACGAATGTATATCATTCCCCAACCCAGATAATCATGAGAAAGACTTTCATTTTTTTTACACTATATTTGATTTGTGCATGGATGCTGCAAGTATCCGCACAAACGCCTCTTGTGATTCTGCACACCAACGACACCCATAGCCAAATCGAGCCTCTGCAAGACAAAGACGGTTCTATGGTTGGAGGCATTTATGGCCGCGCCGCCATCATCGACCAGGTGCGGCAAGAAAACAAGAATGTGCTTCTGCTGGATGCGGGAGATTATTTTCAAGGAACTCCCTATTTCAACTACTTCAAAGGTGCCACTGAAATCAAATTCATGAACCTGCTGGGCTATCAGGCAGCCGCTTTGGGCAACCACGAATTTGACAATGGCAGCAAAATTTTAGCCAAACAATTAGCCAAGGCCAAATTTCCCATTGTCTGTGCCAACTATTTGTTTTTCAACAAGAAACTGAAAAACATCGTCAAAAAATATGTCGTCATTGAGATGGACGGCAAACGCATTGGCATTTTCGGCTTATTGACTGACATCAAAACGCTTACCACGCCCCAGAATTACAAGGACATCAAATATCTCAACGCCATAGATGTGGCCGACTGCATAGTAAAGGAATTACGGGAAACAGAGAAATGCGACCTCGTCATCTGTCTGTCGCACTTAGGCTATCTCAATGGCACAGAAGAGAACCCCGGTGACCTTATGTTAGCAAGCAAAGTAAAAGGCATTGATGTGATTGTAGGCGGGCACTCCCACACCGTCATCGAGAAACCCGACGTTGTCAATGGCACCTATATTTTGCAGACAGGGAAGAAGGGACAGAAAATTGGAGTGGTCAGGTTACAGGTGACAGGTGACAGAAAATAGGTTTCAGGGAACAGGTTTCAGAAATTAGTAATTTAAGATTTATACTTAATGATAAAAGTTAATACATACAAGGATTTGATTGTTTGGCAAAAGGCAATGAAGATGACCACATTTCTATACAAAATAATCAAAAAATTACCAAAAGAGGAAACCTACACCCTGAGTGACCAGATGCGAAGAGCCGCAATATCCATTCCCTCTAACATTGCCGAAGGTTTTGGTAGAAATTCAAAGAAAGAATATCTTCAATTCTTATATATTGCCAATGGTTCTGTATGTGAATTGGAGACACAATTGATACTATGCGTTAACATCAACTATTTGTCTGAGGCAGAAATACAGCCTATAATGAATCTTTTGTCTGAAATTGGAAAAATAATAATGACAATAACAAAAAAATTAAACTCCAACACGTCAAATTAATAATCTGACCCCTGTAACCTGTAACCTGTAACCTAAAATGAACTTACAAGCATATCACAACATCAAAGACAGTCTGCCGGAAGGCGTACGACTGGTGGCGGTCTCCAAGACCAAGCCCGAAGAGGACATCATGACCCTGTACAACGAGGGACAACGGATTTTCGGGGAGAACAAGGCACAAGAGTTGAAAGGCAAATACAAGCACCTGCCCAAAGATATTGAATGGCACCTCATCGGTCACCTGCAAACCAACAAAATCAAGTATATCGCACCCTTTGTCAGCATGATTCACAGCATCGACAGCTACGAGCTGCTGAAGGAGGTGAACAAGCACGCCATCAAGCACGAGCGGGTGCTGAACTGCCTCCTGCAATTCCACATCGCCCAAGAGGAGACCAAATTCGGCTTTCTGCTGGACGAATGCGAGGCTATGCTCAACGACCCGGGGTTTGCCGATTTACAGAACATCAAGATTTGCGGCGTGATGGGCATGGCCAGCTTGACCGATAACCAGGAGCAAATCCACCGCGAGTTCAACACCCTGCACAAATACTTCAATCTACTGAAAACCAAATATTTCAGCAGCAATCCCGACTTCAAGGAATTGTCGATGGGCATGAGCGAGGACTACCCTATCGCCATCGAGGAAGGCAGTACCCTCATCCGTGTGGGCAGTGCGATTTTCGGGGCGAGAAACTATGCAGTTAATAGTTAATAGTTGATAGTTGATAATTGGGAGTTAGTAGTTTGGATTCTGAATTTTGGATTCCACAGCGAGCAATAAGCTAATTTTAGCGGCACATCCGGGATAGGTGTATGAACTCTGCTTCCCTTTAGCCACCTCCCCTTCACCACCTTCCGCTCGGAAATGCTGGTGAGGGTGAGGATTCTTAATGCATAGATTCCGTCAGAGAAGTTTGATGAGGCCAGGAGGTGGTGGGGAATTGTCGGTAGTTTGCTGGGAATTTCCTTTATTGAAGCGGGATGACACTTCGGTCGGCGGGAGTGAAGTCAGGCATTTCCATGCCTACTGGCGCACCGATGTATGTCGGATCGCAGATGACATATTTCTTGCCTTTGTGCTGAACGTATTCCCCTTTTACTTCTGTGGGGAAATGCACGGCGGCGGCCACATGTCCGGGATAGTCAATTAATACTACGTCCAAATGCAGCAAGTGACGCACTAAAAATGAGAAAAGCACACTGCGGTCTTCACAATCATTATAAGGGTAATAGTAGTTTTCCTCACAGAAAAACGGCTTCTCGAATCCGAACTGCTCGTCATCGGTGGCATAATCAAAACCGTATTGCAGGTATGCCAGCAAAAACGAAACGGCATCGTATGTGGATTGTGTCTTCAAATATGGCTTAAAGGATTGCTCAATCGATTCGCGGAACATTTTGCTGGGAGTAGCATTGGCATACACCTCAAGATTAACTTGCGGATAGGTCTTAAACAACTCTATCATGCTTAGGTTGATATGAATTTCTTCTTCAGCGTTTGCGGTTTCTATACTTTTCAAAGGCTGGGGTAGATTCATATCCAAACCGTGAGTGCTTTCGGGAAATGGAATATCGTAAGTTCTGAATGCCATAGAGCTCTTGATGTGATTGTAATATGGATCAAGTTCGAAAACATAATAGCGTTTGCCGGCAATATCCACAAATGAAATGCCATACAGCTGTTGTTCCACGGCTATCAGGCAGAAAAGGTGTGTTTGGGCAAAGCCTACTTTAGCTTCCATACCGAGTTGGTTGAGCAGAAAAACCGTCATCACGACTTGTTCATTGTATTGGTGGTCGTAGGTTTGCTGAGCCATGCGAAGCACCAACTGGTAAATGGCCCAGTCGTTGAAAGCCTGTTGTTGACGGGCAATACGGCAGCGTTGCAGCATCTCTTCATAATCGCATTCCGAAAGTTGTACCCAGAAATCGGAGACGTCATCAACGGTAATCCCTTTCAATCCACTTGGAAACGGCTTTTTGATTAGATGAACATTCTCTCCGAAAAGATTGAAATCAAGGAAATTAAATTGTTCTGCAGGAATGCTTGAGGGCTTGTCTTCCACAGGTTTATCAGGAGACTCTTGCGGGGGCAGTTGTGGCTTCACCACTGGCAGTTCGGGCACATTGTCTTTTTTGATTTCAGGCAGTTTATCCGGTTTCGGTTTGGGGTCTCTCACCATCGGTTGTTCGCCAGTAAAAGCCTTCATATTGGCCGCCATTGCCTCCGCAAACTGCTTGTTGATGCTATCGACAAAGTTGTTGAATTGCTGTTGGTTCTGATTCATAAACGCATTGAATTCCTCTTCAAAATTCTGTGCCTGCACCGAAGTCACCCACCCCAAACATACAATGAATAACCCAATGAATTTTTTCATATTACAATTTCTAATTTTGAAAGTGCGGACTCCCTAATCTCCAAAGGATCCGCACTCTCAACTATTAATTATTAATTGTTAACTATTAATTGCAGGCTGTTATTCTGCCACTTCATCATACTTCGGCATATCCTTCGCCACCTGCTCTGTCAACTTGTCCATACCTAACAGTTTCTCCAGTTGTGCCTTATTGATATCAGAGTCTTTTTTCAGTTCGTCCAAAATCACCTCACGGGCAATGGCGATAGCGGCTTTCATGTCATAGAGCATAGTTGTTCTCACTCGATAGTTCCCGTTGCTCAGTTCCTGATAGATTTCCATGGTTTTGAAAGTTCGGCCAAGTTTTTGTGAGACAATCACTTTGGCGTTCTCCACGGTTTTGGTAATAGAAGCGGCTTCTTTGGCGGAGATTTCCTGGTTAGCCAAAGCCACATCGGTCAGAGCGGCTACACTGCTGCTTACTTGAGCTGCAATACGCAGTTTGGCAACGTTGTCGGCTTGTGATTGAGCTGCGGCAAATGAGTTGGCGGTTGCCATTTCCTGTGCCCAGATATAGCGAGGATAGCCGGATGCTTCTCTATCGTACATTTTCAGCCAGGTTTCATCCAACTGTTTGGCGATGGGCAGTCCCATGGTTTTCCAGCCCTCTTTTTCCAGTTTTTTGGCTTCTTTTTGTGCCATTTTCTCTGTTTTCTGATATACAGCGGCGTGGAGTTCTTTCTGGTCCTTCTTTAATTCCTTGTTTTCTTTCTTTTGAGCTTTGCTATTCTGGGCAGAAACAGGACCTGCCACCATAATACATGCGGCCAAAACGACCATGCTGAATAATTTGATTGTGTTTTTCATTTTTGATTGATTTTAATGATTATTATTGATTACAACTTTGTTCAATCGCTGTTTTCATTCCTATATAGCAACAACCCCACCCGAATCTATCAAATATTTTTCTTTTTTTGAAACAAATATTTTATCCACTTAAAAATCAACATTTTGCAAAAAAAAAGTTGATGATTAATTGTCAATTGTCAATTATCAATTGTCAATTGTCAACTATGTTCACTCCCTGCCAAAGCACCCGTTTCTCGCTCTTTTTGATTTTCGACAGCCAATTGATGACATTCTCATACGTCACGGTTTCCATGAATGGGTATGATTTTTTGAGGGCGACAATCAGAATAACCCCTTGTTCAATATTGTCTCTAATGTCGCTGATTTCCATGGTGTATTCGAAGGGCGAGTTGTATAAAAACGTCTTTCCCTCAGGGGGAAAGTTCACAGGGATGCCCGCTTTGAGTTGCACATCCTTAAAAATGCCTTCAAGTGGGTATATTTGTGCATTTTCAGAGGATTTCTTGCCGAAAAAGAATATACGAAGATAACAATCCATGGAAGGTGTAATGGTAAATGTCATTTTCTCGCCCGAAAGATAAGTATTCTTGAAGCCTTCGGTTTTAAACTGGAAAGCAAGGTCTTCCTTACTCTCCTCTACCAATACTTCAGCACGGATAGTAGTGCTGTATTTGATAAGCTGGTCGTCAGTAAACACTGGCGACGCATCGGTTCGTTCCTTGATGCGCACACGTCCTTCCAGCTCAATGCGGCTTAACTCTGAAGAGATTTCCTGAAACTCGGTTCCCGTGTTGCCCATTACGATGATGGTGGTGGAGGATATATCCTCGAACACACCAGCTTCCCGTAAAGCCTCCTTTTTCGCATTCAGCAAGGCCTGTGCCTGACCGTAAGCGGGAGTCTCGTTTTGATTGGCCACGTATGTGCCCGTGGCGGTCACCGTGCGGGTTTGTTCCCGCTGAGCGAAGAGAGTTGCGTTGGCATACAGCACCAGTACCATAATAATTCCGATTCGAATGTGTTTTTTCATTATTTGTGTATTTATTCTTTGTTTATTGACTTTAGAATCACCCAATGGCCCTCTTTTCGACCGCCTTCACGGATTATATACCCTTTATCATGAAGAGACATCAAATCCCGTGTAATGGTTCTAGTTGCCACTCCAATCTTTTGTGACATTTCAAAAATTGTCACCAAAGCATTATTTGCCATCATTTTCAATATAAACATTTGTCTATCAGTTAGTTCTTTTGTGACATCTTTTATGACATCTTTTATGACATCTTTAGTGACATTTTTAGTGACATCTATAGTGTCATTTGGTATGTCACCTTGAGTATCATTTTTTGTATTACTTTGAGAGGTGTTATGTGGGGCACAACCTTCTAATTCATTATTTATCAATAATATCCATCGCCCAGCACTTGTATTGCCTTCACGAATTAAAATACCTATATTCTGTAAAATATTAAGATTTCGCTCCAACGTTCGCTTAGCCACCGACAAAACTACCGACATTTGGTTAACAGTAATTCGGGGGTCTTTTTTTATTAGTTTGCACATTTCTTTTTGAATATCAGACAGTTGAACTACCGCCAAACTACCGCCAAAACTACCGCCACTACCGCCACTGGGGACAAACTGGGGACAAACTGGGGACAAACTGGGGACATTTTTTGTGACACCAGTTACGACATTTTTCCCATTTCGGGTTAGCTGGATAAACTTGGTCCGTTCCATGCTGACTTGCACGCCGCCGCAGAAATTGGCGACCTTAGGCATGGGAATGCCTGCTTTCGTGAAGCCATCCCGAATTTTCTTATAGCCACGGCCCCAAGCATCGATAAAGCCTGCCTTGAACATGGCGTTGGCTATATTGTGGTTACGGGGCTTGGAGGTATGATGTCCCATAAGGACTTTCTCGGAATAGCCTTCCGGCAACTCGCCTTCGTTCCAGATTTCCAAGTGGTCGTCATAGACATGCATTTGAATGTCTGGGCCGATGTAGTCCTTGTGGGCAATGGCATTATAGAGTACCTCACGCAAGGCCTCTTTGGGTATTTCCAGCGTCTCGTAGCGCTGCATGCCTTCAAAGCGCACGGGCGAAACAAGATATTTAGCCTGAAGAATATCCATTACACGGTCGGCCATTTGGATGACATTCCCCTCTATGACATCGTGAAAGAGGAGATCAGCTTCATCGTTGCCGAAACGGCCAACCTTGAACTTTGCGTTGGGGAAAAATCTTTGGGGATTCTTGCCAAAGAGGAGGACGGCCGCATTCTTTAGCATGCCATTATCGTCCAACAGGCTTAGGTTGGTGAGCACATCTTGGGTGGAGGCCTGACGCTGGTCTTCGGGGATGCGCTGTGCCTCAATGCCCTTGCGAAGGAAATACTCGATAGCCTGACGGTCAATATCGTCGAATGATGCACGATCGCATGTGACATCGTCCCACGAACGGCCCATTTTCTTCATGATAAACTGCTGGAGAGCAGTGCCACGAAGTTCCTGTTTGGTGGAGCCAGAGCGATAATGATAGGCGCCACGATAGGCGATGGGAATATTACTGGGTTCCACCACAATTTCCATGTAATCGAGCTCGCCTTCATGGTGCAGGTTGACATTGACAACTATACCGAGGTGGGTGGCCACCTTGTTGGGAATGTCCTCCATGAGCCGCTTACTATTCTTTACGCCGACAATTTCCTTTTTGTCGCTCACACCTATATAAATGCGTCCTCCTTGGGCGTTGGCGAAACCGCAAATCCATTTCATATACTCATCTCGCCAACTTTCTTTGCACTCTACGTTTTGGCTTTCTATTTCTTTTATACTTTTCATGCCTTGTGTTTTTTACTATTTCTCAAATTTTTCCTTTCCAAATATATGTGCAAAGATACAATAATGTCAACGTTTTTCGGCGGTTGTATATGAAATTATTATGTATTTATACTCAATAAATTAGAAATTAGATTAAAATATTTTGATAATTACATGTTGAATACTTGTTGTTTTTATTTGTTAAATTGATAAATCCATTATAAAAGCTTGCCGATTTTTACACCGAATTTTAAAAACAAACTGCTTCTCTCGATCTTTTTGTGATCAATGTCAACAGGAGCTTTACTACAACCACAAACAAAATAATATCCCAAACAGACAGTAAATCTGTATATATCAAAACCTGCACCTAAATGCATGGCATATGCAGGATTCTTAAATTGATACCTTAGTAATTCTACACCAGGTGCAACCTGAATAAATGGCTGAATATTTTTGTTAATGGGATAATAGCCGCGTATATCTAATTGAATAGAGAGAGGCCATGAAGAGCCTAAATCATAATTAGCACAAGAAATTATGCCCACATAGGTGTAATCTTTTATTCTTGCACCCATGCTCAATGAAATCATGTTTATATTGGTGCCATCATAGGCCTGAAAATGATATTCATGTATTTTACTTATAAAATCAAAGCCAGAACAAAGATAAGTTTGAAATCTTGTTCCTTTGATAAAAGGTCTGGGGTTATATTGTTTGTTTTTTGTGGGATTATACTGTGCTACATTTTTGGTGGAAGAATAACTTGTTTTTGATTTTGTTTCTTGATTTGTTTTAAAAACCACTTGTTCCCCATACGCTATACCAACGCTATTGGTGGCGTATGCCCTTACGTAATATTTGCTTTTTGGGGAGAGATTTGATAAGGTAGAGGAAAAGAACCATTTTGCGGACCCTTTTGTGTGGCTATCATAGATTGTGGGCTTTGCTTTTTTACTCCAGCAAAAACCGGTTGAGGTAATCTCCGAACCCCCAGTGGATGATATATCTCCAGTGGCCGTAGCTGAATAAGATGTGATGTCGGTGACAGAAATTGTCAAAACGACAGGCAATGATAAGACTGGTTTTGCTCGTACCAAAAAAACAACTTTATCTTCTACAAATTTTTCCTTCTCCGCCAAAACATCCCACACTATGGTTTTGTGACCTTCCGCAACATTCTTGCCCACATCTCCGCTAAGTTGGTGAAGTTCGGTATATGTTTTCCCGCCATCTATTGAAAGGTGCAGCGAAATCTCCGCCTGTTTGTCCAAATCATACGACACATGAATGGTTTTGTCCACCTGATGCGCTGTAACATTAGAGACGGTTTGGGAATATAATGCCATTGGCAACATGGGAAACAACATGAACCATAAAAAAAATACAACAAGTAACTTCTTCGCTACAAATTGTTTGTGGATTTGCATTTTTCTTATTTTTTTCTGATATACAACCGTAAATTGTAATTTCCTCTTTCAGAAGGATATTGATTTCCAGAAACGCAGAAATCATAGTATTCTAATAATTTTCGCATAGTAGAATTGTTCTCTTGTGTGGTCGCATAGATTTTTCTATCGTTGTTTTTTGCCAGAAGTGATTCAATTATATGCCTGCAATATCCTTTCTTACGGTATCCATCTGCTGTGTATATCCAACCTAATTCCTTAGTGTATTCATCAGGATCTTCAATTGATTTGGCATTGTCAAAGACCTTCTTTTTATATCGATAGGTTGGAGTTTTGAGGCCTCCTATAGATACAATTTTATTGTCTTCATACAACATTGCTAAAATTGGATTTCTATTCAGTAGTTTATCGATATTGTGCATATCCACTTGCTCGCCTTTACATAGTAGCATTTTGAATTGTTCAATTTCATCTGATGAATAGTTTTTAGCTTCTTTCACGCAAATATTCATATTATTCTTCTCTATATTTTTTGCTTTGCAAATCCATTTTTCATTTCTAAAGATTGTGGAGTGATTAATCTCACATGAAAGATTATACGTGTCTCTTAAATAATCTCTGCGTTGACAAAATTCTTCCTGGGATAATTTTCCACTTAAAGTAATTTTTTTTATAACTTCGTTATTATTAAAAGAAAAGAATTCTTCATCTCCCGATACCTTGGCAATACGGAACTCTCTTTCATTACGATATGGCCAACGTTTAGTGAAAAGCAATTCCTCATCCTGATCAAAACATACGTCATTTATAGTGTCATACTGAACCTCTCGGCATCTATAATTTTGACATTGGGCAATTTTTTCTAATAGTTTTTCTTTATTGAATTCTATACAGCAAGCTTCTTTAACACAAGTGTTTCTGGAAAAATATGTCCAATGATAAATTGTCTCATCGTCATTCATAAAACAAATTATACCAACTTTATTTTCTGGATTCTTTTTATGTCTCTCTATGTATAATTTGACTAATTCAGAATCGTTGTCGTCATCCCAATTGTCAAAATTATCGGTGAATCTCAGACCGTTTTTTAAAATTTTCAACAGCGATTCATACGTTGTAAAATGGTTTAGTTTGTTTAATCTATACATGGTCCATTGTATTTATTATTAATACGATTATTTTGGTGTTGACTGTTTTTTAATCTCGAATGCAACGAACTGAATATCCGTTGGCTTTATTACTATGAGAATTAAAATCCACATATGCGGAGTTATAATGGATTCTTATGTGATTTGCCTCAGTACCTCCATGTTGCGTGGATGTCCAAAAATATGCTGAGCCACACTCGTCGTTATGACTAAAGCCTCCATATCCATTACTTCCAAATAGGCCAGCAGGTTGAATTGAAAAATTTGTGGCATTATTGTTCTCTGGATTATTTCCCACGGCACAGGATACGGAAGAGTTTCTCCACCAAATAGAGGTTGAAGACAATGCTTTAGCGATAGGATAGGCATAACTGCCGCAGCAATATTCGTTTTGTTGTGATACATAATCAAATAATTGCCCCCATTCTGCATCACTTGGCACATGCCATCCTATAGGGCAAATGCCTTGTATGCCACTCGGATTAAATGATGATGAGGATGCCCCATTCATTACTGCAGCCCAATTATATAATACCCCATACGTTACATTACTTGTTCCAAGTGTATAAAAGTATGGGGTTGTGGTACTTGTAGAAACACTTCCTTCAATGGGAGTCCCATTTGTATAATGTGTTGTCCGCAGGTTTTCCTTCATCCAGCATTGGTTGCCGATTTGTACCGTGTTGTATGTGTTATTGTCAATATCTGTCACCGTGGCCACTCCAGGGCATGGCTGGCCATCCTGCATAGTACTACCAGTGGTGGTAAAACTTACCTCATTGCCATACGCTGTGCCAGCACTATTGGTGGCGTATGCCCGCACATAATAGATGGTGCCAGCAGTTAAACCTGTAAGATTGCTGGTAAAACCACCTGTGCCACTGCCATTGGTGGTGTGGCTGTCACTGGTGGTAGGATTTTGTGAAGTGCTCCAACTTACACCACGGGCTGTAACGATAGCTCCGCCGTCAGATGTAATATTTCCACCGCAAGTTGCAGTTGTTTCAGTTATATTGCTTGTTGCAGAGGTGGTAACAGAGGGTAATTGGGTTGTGGGAGAGCTATCCTCATCGCGAACACAACGGATCGAGTGCCCGCCGTCCTTGTCGGAATACCCCCTGAACACCACGGCGAGATTGAAATAGAGAAAGCTGCCGTATGCGAAGTCCTCACCGTGCTGAGTGGCACTCCAAAAATTGGCGCTGAAGCCGAAATTGTAATTGTTGCCGCCAGCGGGAAGAGCAGAAAAGCCAATCGCATCATTGGAACTTGGGCTGTTACCAATTGCACAATCGGCTGTTGTGTTGCCTATCCACCCCGTGGAAGATGCCAAGGCCTTGGCAATATATGTGTTATCATTACCACATATATACTGGCTTTGGCTACTTACATAATCTGTCAACTGTGTCCACTCTGCATCACTCGGCACATGCCAGCTTATAGGACATATACCTTGAACGCCACTGGGATTAGCACTGCTGGAGGATGAGCCACCCATCACCGCCTTCCAGTTGTATAGATATCCGTATGTGGCAACATTCGAAGAATTGTTGTTGGGATAATAACGATAAGCCGTTGTGGTGCTTGTACTGTTTCCTAAAGCAATGCTTGTGCCATCGGAATAACGGGTTGTGCGCAGGTTCTCTTTTATCCAGCACTGGTTGCCGATTTGTATAGTATTGTATGTGTTATTGTCAATGTCGGACACCGTAGCTAATCCAAGGCAAGGTTGACCATCTTGCATGGCACTGCCAATTGTGGTAAAACTTACCTCATTGCCATACGCTGTGCCAGCACTGTTGGTAGCATATGCCCGTACATAGTAAGATGTGCCAGCGGTTAAACCTGTAAGATTGCTGGTAAAACTACCTGTGTCACTGCCATTGGTGGTATGGCTATCGCTGATGGTGGGATTTTGTGAAGTGCTCCAACATACGCCACGGACTGTAACAGTAGCTCCGCCGTCAGATGTGACATTTCCGCCACAAGTTGTAGTGGTTTCGGTTATATTGCTTGCTGCAGAAGTGGTGATAGTGGGTAATAGGGTTGTGGTGGAGCCATCCTCATCGCGCACGCAACGGACTGAATATCCATAATATTTTTTGTGGTAGTATCTGGTCACGTTGCCAACAGAGCAGGGTATTCCTCGATCGTATGCACAATCGTTGTATGCAAATTCATAATTATCTTTAGAACTCCAAAACCAAGCCCCAAGGCCGAAATAACTATGGTTACCGTCGTAGTAGCCTGCGGGAAGAGCCGAGAAGCCCGCTGCATTGTTGGCACTTGGGTCGTTGCACACCGCACATGTGTTTGTACTGCTACTCCAGCCTGCTGTAGATGCCATTGCCTTGGCAATATTGGTGTTACTACTACCGCATACATACTGACTCTGGCTACTTACATAATCGGTCAGTTGCGTCCACTCAGCATCACTCGGCACATGCCAACCTGTAGGACAAATACCTTGTACACCACTTGGATTTTCATTGCTGGAGGACGAATTGCCCATCACCGCCTTCCAATTATACAAATAACCATAAGTAGAAACGTTGGATTGATCATTATTGGGATAGTAACGATAGCTCGATGCGGAACTGGTCCAACTACCCAAAGCAATGCTTGTACCATTGGAATAACGAGTGGTACGCAGGTTCTCCTTCATCCAGCACTGATTGCCAATTTGCACCGTATTGTATGTGTTATTGTCAATATCTGTCACCGTGGCGGCTCCTGAGCAAGGTTGGCCATGTTGTGTAGTAGTAAAGCACACTTCATTGCCGTATGCGGTTCCCACAATGTTGGTGGCATAGGCACGTACATGGTATGTGGTGTTTGGAACAAGACCCGTGATAATGCTGGTGAAAACACCAGTTCCACTACCATCATTGGTATGATCGTCAGCAATTGTGGGATTTTGAGTGGTACTCCAGCAAACGCCTGCTGTTACTGTTGCACCTCCATCAAACGTGACGTTGCCCCCGCATGTGGCAAAGTTGTCTGTAACATCACTAACCACAGAGGTTGTTACAGATGGAAATGTAAGAGTGTTAAATGTAACCTGTTCACCATATCCTGTTATATTTGCACTACTGGTGGCGTATGCTCTTACGTAGTATGTGGTGCCTGGATTTAAGTTAGTTATTGTGCTGGAGAAATCGCCAGTTCCGCTGCCATCGGAGGTGTGACTGTCGTTGATGGTAGGCCAGTTGGATACACCCCAGCATACACCACGGTTTACAATCGTGGCCTCTCCTGTATAGCTTACATTGCCCCCACAAACGGCAGAAGAGCTTGTAATGTTATTAACTTCATCTGTAACAACTGTAGGAGTAAAATTAAAAGGCAGAATGAGGGTTTCACTTTCGTTTTGCCGTTGGGTAATGATTTCGCTTTTGTATTCTACGCCGTTAATAACGGTATAACCCGTGTGTTGCAGTTCATCGCCTTGCTGGAAGGGATAGATGCCCATAGCTTGGCTGTCTTTGGCACCTGATTCAAATTCACCATTTGGGGATGATGTACTAACATGGCTGATGGAATTTTCGGTGCCATAACCCTTGTTCACCATTTTCAGGTGCATTTGCTCATTTTTAACCGATACTTTCAGAATGTAAACTTGTGGATTGGTCAGATTGGCGGAGAACAAGTGTGCTCCGGCAGAGAGGTCCGTATAGTGTTGGTTTACAACAGATTTGCCCATCAAATCAAATATCTCCAATAAAACATCAGCCCCCTCTCGCAAATAGAGGGTGAAATGGGTGGTTCCGTCAAAGGGATTGGGAACATTTTGCTCCAGTTGGGATGTGGCAGAATTATCATAATCTATAATCCCCACACCTCCTAAAACCAAAGTAGTGTCGGGAAAGTAAAGTACTTCTTCCCAAAGTTGATCAAGATTAAAGGTCTTTACATGGTCCAATTTGACATAATGCTGTCCCGTTTGGTCCCTGCCCGTAAACTTAACGGTAAGTACCTGCGCATGTGTACAAGTACATATCACTATGCATGTTATTGTAGCGAATATTTGAAGTATTCTTTTCATTGTATCAATTATTTCAGTATTGTCTCATGTGTTACATGGCCAAACGCAATCCCACCGCAAACGAGTTTTTGTTTGGAAGCAGGCTATTGCGGCATTTGCAACGGGAATATGCGGCTTCGTAGGAGAAACTGCCACCGCGCACCACGCGTTTTTCTCCGTGTGAGGGTCCCGTAGGATTGTTGACATGTCCGTTGGGATATTCGCCATAATAATCAAAACACCATTCCCATACATTGCCACTCATGTCGTATAACCCTAATTCGTTATGGTTGAGCATGGCCACAGGATGCATCTTCTCTTGGGCATTATCACGGTGCCAGGCCACCTCATTGGCATTGTTGCTGCCACTGTATAAATAATTATGGGAAAGTGTGCCACCACAAGCAGCAAATTCCCATTCCGCCTCGGTGGGCAAGCGGAATCGCAAGTTGGAATAGCTGTTCAGCTTATTGATAAATTCCAAAGCTTGTGTATAGGAAATGTAATTGGCAGGGTAGTTATCACCTTTGCCGTATTGCTCGTTCCAGAGCTCATGGCTGCCCATAATGGCTTGCCACTGTTGCTGTGTTATGGTCGTTTTGGCTATATGGTATTCTGACAAGTAAACACTGTGAGTGGGTCCTTCATCTTCAATGCCACTGGAATAGGAACCCATATCGAATACACCACCTTGAATTTCAACCATGGAGGAAGCAATTTCGCATACTATCTGTTTTACATTTTCCGGCAAGTCATTATCATTCCAAACAATGGTTATGTCGTTCACTTTGTCCGCTGGATATAATTTGGAATTCTGGTACAGGTAATAGCCCTTGTCAAAATAGGAGTCTTTCTCGCAGGAGACAGCTATTACGGCTATCAGGAATAAGACAAAACATAGGATTGGTATTCTGTTTTTCATAGCGAAGCTTAATTATCTGTTTTTCTTTTTATTAGGAAGACAAAAGCCTACACCGGCTTTGGCCTCAACCGTTTTGAAATTGGTGGTGACCACTTCTGCCGAAAGAGCGAAGCGTTTAATGTCGAATAAGAGTCCGAAAGACACATCCACACCATGATAAGTGCGGGCGGGATAGCTGTACCAGTGCAGGTCGTAAGTTTGCAAGGTCAGGGTGCGGTAGCCGTAGCCAACGCCAAACAGCATGTATAGCGGTTTGCAGGGACGCACCACCAAACCTGCTTGTACGGAGAGACGGGCTGTCTTGTGCTTTCCGTTCAACAGGTAGAAATTCCCGTCAACCAAAGGCTTGTACATGCCTTTGAAGTTGAAATTCGTCATGGCACTGACAAACCATCCCACGTTTTTTGCCTGTCCCACTTTGAAGCCATACGACCATTGTGGCAGGGGACTGTAGGCGGCGTTTAGGGTGAAGAAGGTGTTGTATGGCATTTCCGCCCGGCGTTTCTTCTTCCATTGTTTTTCCGCATTGCCATCCACACGTACCATGAAAACGAAATCATCCCCAACCAATTCCGACATTTCTTCCAGCACATTCCACACAATTGTTTTTCGGCCGGGACCAATGGTTTTGCCCACATCACCGCTCACCTGTTTTAGCTCACGATAGGAATTGCCACCATTAGCGGAGATATAGACGGAGATGTCCGCTGCTTTATCCAAAGAGTAAGAGATGTGAATGTTCTTGTCCACCTGCTGCGCAGTGACATTAGAGACATTTTGCGCCCATAGGCTCTGGCAGCATACAGTCACTAATGATAGAATTACAAGTTTTATTGATAGGCCTTTCATTCTTAATTATTCATTCTTAATTCTTAATTATTCAGAATCTCCAGTTTTGCCAGCTGTTTTGCACCTGCAGAGAGGTATTTACTTCGGGAGTTTGGTCCTTGCGGTTCACACGAAGACTGCTTTCACCTACGTTTTTATTCAGGTAATCAAACAATTCAGAATAGTTGCATTCGCCTTTGCTGTCTTGGAGTTTCTTCAGCAGGAAATAAGTAAACATGCCATGTTTTTTATCTGTATAAGGCAAGGCTGTCTGATCTGCCGAGGTGGCTGAGAATACCACAATATTTCCACTTAGAGCGTCTTTCTTCGGCGTTACTTTGATACCACGGGAAGCTACCAATCCCATGTCACGACCTCCGCCGCTGAAACAGGCGTCCAGAAACACAGTGATACGCTGGGCATTTGTGGAGCTCAAGCTCTGGTATAAGTCGTACAGGGCAATGGCAGAAGTGAGAGTGGAGGCATTGACATCCACAGGAATCAGGTAGGGTTCTTTGGTGTTTTCATTGGGAAGTCCATGTCCCGCATAGTAGAAGATAATTTCTGCTTGTGGGTCACGTGCCGCCAATCGGGTGATAAAATCAATTTCCTGGTTCATCTTAGCCGAGGTGGCATTACGCAAAAACGAGATGTTTCTTGCATCTACGCCCAGTGTTTTCTCACAATATTCATTGAATATGGAGGCGTCCTCAGCAGCGAAAGGAACATCTTGCTCACTGCTCAAACCTTTTTGATAAGAATGGTAATCCTGGTTACCGATGATGATAGCATAACAATGGGGATTGGATTTGTTAGTTTGAGGAATGTCGCGATCCACGTCCGAACGCAACGACACGTCTTCAATAGCTGTTTCTTTGATATTGGAACCGACAGTTATGGTGCCACTGGCCAAGGTCTGGTTCAGTGTCAGGTTGATGTCTTTGTTCTGTCCGTATTTGCCGTATTTTTCAGTAATTTCCACTTTTAATGGCAGCGTAGTTCCTTCATATCTGCCGTTTACTATCAATTGGAAATCCAAAGTTTGGGTTTCTCCCGGACCCCATGTCGGGAAAGTAAATAAATCTTGTCCGCTGATATTAAGCACATTGTCTGGATGTTTAAGTTTAACAGTGACATTCTCTCCTATGCCTTGTTGTATGTTTTGTAACAGGATCTGCAAATTGAATTGTTTTTGTTTTTCCAGAACACCGCCATTGTCACCTGAAACGATATAATCTTTGACCACAATCAAAGGTTCTTGGAATTTACGGGTTTGCACACGCAGTTTATAAGGTTCCGTGTTGAAACCGAGCGGCTCATCCACATAAACCGTGAATTCTGCTACGCCATCAGCTGTTTTCATGGTGGTGGTGATAGGAAATTCAACTGTAGCAGTACCATTCACTTTAATGCTTGGAATCTTTTTGTCTGAAACAGTGATGCCATTGGTGGTACCCGAGGCTAAGATTTTGGCAGTCAATCCCAAGCCATCACCTAAGCCAATATTTTTCAGTTTCATCACAATCTTACATTTCTCATTGGCATCAATGGCCTTGTTGCCATCCTCATCCACAAAATAGGGCTCTTCCACAATTTGCCAAAGGGGAGGTTTTACCTCTTTGGTAATGTTGAAACTCATGCGGGGACTGGTAGCTTCCGATTGTGCCATACCTGTTCCCACGTACAATGTCAGGAGCAATAGGGCAACAAATAGTTTTCTTATTTTCATAACTTATTGGTTGTTAACATCATAATCAATATTGACTTGTCCGCTTTGTTCGTCCTTCGAACCATCTTTATAAGTCACAGCAAGCTTCCATATTAGTTGCTTTTCTGGATAAACCTTTCGATAGGAAAGTTCGTAACGTTTTGTGTTCGTGTCAGTAATTTCCGCAATCACTTTGTTTGAAGCATCTTTAACTGTAAAGTGCAGTTTTTGCACATTGCTTGCATTCCACTCGAAAACAAAAGTCTTGTCAAGATTCTTGCACAGTACCAAATAGTTGCTCTTGTTAGGCTTTACTACGTTTAAGCTATTGGTTTCTTGGGTGGTAGCATAATGGCGTTCCTCAACTTGCACGCTAAGATATTCGTTAGAAAGTGTGGAGGAAGGTGTTTCTGTCGGAGGTGCCGCAGACGTGGAAGTCTCATTCTCTACAGTTGAGGAAGTCGCTTCCGAAATGACACTTTCTGATGTCTCATTTTGAGCGATATAAGTCTGCTCTACTTGCGGCTGTATCAGTTTTGAATCTGTTTCAGGTTTATTGTCTTGGACCAAAGTGTTCTGTGGATTTGTCGGACGAAGCAAAAGATAAATGGTGCTGGCCAACAAGATAGCAGCCACGGCAGCCGCTGCCATGGTAAAAATTCTAATACCACGTCTGCGTTTTGTAGTGACATTGGGGTTGTCCGCTTGAGATTCGGACAGAACAGTGCGTAAACTTTGTGCGGCTACTTCAAGGTCCGGTTTTCTTAATGGCTCATGGTCCGCCAACTGGGATGCGTTGGCAATAGCGGTAAACTCATCCATCAACTCGGGATTTTCAGCCAGCAGTTGAAGAATCTGTTCGTTCTCTTCTTCACTGGTTTTGCCATCCAAGAATCTGGAAAAAAGCTCTTCTGAAATATTCAATTCCTTCATGACCTGTAAGCTTTTAGTATTTTCCTTAAATGTGCGATGGCGCGGCTTTTCACTGTGTAAGCATAGTCAATGGACAAATCATGTTCGGCAGCTACATCTTGAATCTCAGCACCGTCCAGCAATAGCTGTCGGGCTACTTCACGTTCAGTGTCGTTCTTCAAACTGTCGATTGCCTTTTGAATGTCCATTTTTACCAGCTCCTGATTTTCCTGCTTGTACTGTATGATATTATCATCCCATTTTTCATGTATAGAGATGAGGCCGTAGGAATCTATCTTTGATTTCTTATAATTCATAAAGAAACGGAAAGAAACCACTGATATCCAGGTGTTTAATTTTGACAAAGAAGGATTATATGAACGCAAGTGCTTCCAGTTATCCTCGTAAAGGTACAGGAAAAGCTCGTGTACCAGTCCTTGCACACTCACTTCGTAGGTAAAAATCTTATAGACATGGTATTCGAAAACACTGTAGTATTTCTCGTAGAAGAAATACAGAATCGCCTTCTCGTCGTTAGCCAAGAGTTGTTCCACCAATTCAGAGTCTGACAATTGTTGAAGAGCGTTCATGACAGCTTTTCTGCCCGAGATGTTCGTATCGGGCACGGTTTTCTTCTTTTTTCCTCCGCCCGACTCCCTTTGGCGGAGCAATTGGTTTAAACTCAAAAAGCACATAAAAAAAGCGCGGGAATCTGAATTCATCGCTCATCCCGCTATCTGAGGCTCTCGCATTGCCCGCATCCGAGGATAAGCAATGCCGAAAGCCCACGCTGTTGCATATTGAACGGATGTTTGGGATTATCCGTTTGTAGAGACGCAAAGTATTGCATCTCCAGAGGTGCGAACACGATAAATGATGCTTTTGAATTTGCGAGATTCAGATAGCCGCAGATAAGACGTTGACTCAACGCCTTTTATATATGTTAGTCGCCCGCCTTCCGCCCATCTGGCTTCGGAACGAACAACGGGACAAAATTAAGAAAAAAAATTAATATAAAGTATTGTTGTGTTTTAGAAAAAAGACGGAAAATGTTTTTCGCAGGAGTTGAGAACAAGAGAGCTGGCAAAACGAGGTTTTTTGAAAGTGTTTCCAATCGTTTTTTGTGTCGGTTTGTTAAATTCCTTCCATTCATAAAAATTAGTATTGTTAAATACAGGAATGTAAAAACAGAAGTTGTTGATTATTAGTTTGATTTAATTTTTTATCATGGTTAATATAGTTATTATTTACTTGTATTTTTGCTATAAAATAACAATTATAAATAATAAAAATATGACAAACATTATTGAAGTTGAAAACAAAATCATCAGTTTGAGGGATCAGCAGGTGATACTGGATGCCGATGTGGCGGAATTATATGGTGTGGAGACACGAGACATTAACAAAGCAGTTCGCAATAATCCTGAAAAATTTCCACCTGGTTACATTTTTGAAATAAAT
>CADCNH010000029.1 GCA_902802755.1 uncultured Bacteroidota bacterium
CCACCATGCACAGCATGAAGCTGACGCTTACCGCAACCGGCAACAATCCTGACCAAAACAGCATGGCAATTCTGCAATGGAACAATCCTGAACCCTTCCCCACAACCTGCAGCGGCCAGAACTTTTCCATCTGGAGAAAAACCAGTTACAATTATGATTTTGTCCGTATTGCCCAAGTAAACCAAAACACAAACACCTATCGAGACACTATCGATGTTTGCGAGGATTTTGTCCAATATTACATCAGCATTTTCAACTACGCAGCAGATATCAATCCCGCTTGTCAATTTAAAACTCGTCCCAAAGGAGACACTTTTTCCGATGCCACACCACCTGCCACTCCCACACTGGACAGTGTGAGCGTAAATCCCGCCACACAACAGATAGAACTGGGCTGGTCACAGAATTCACCAGATGCCATCGGCTGTATCATTTACCATGCCACCAGTGCAGGAGGACCATGGCCTGCCCTTGATACTGTCATCGGCACACACTGGACCGACACTCAACACCAGAGCAATTCCGTGAACTATTACCGTATCGCAGCCATCGACAGCTGCTTTGGAAGTGCACGGACCATCGCAGGCAATATGACCGCTTATGCACAAAACAATATGATCCTGTCTGTGGCAAGTATGGATGTTTGCCTCAAGAAAATCAAACTGCAATGGAATGGCTATGAGCACATGACCAACAACGTAGGCGAATATCGCATCTACTACGCACAAGATAACGGCACTATGCAATATCTTGCCAGTGTCAATGGAACTGTCATCACTTACGAATGCAATGGTCTGCCTTCCAATCACCAATACAAATTCCTCGTGAAAGCCGTGAACACCAATGGCCAAATCACAGCAAGCTCAAGCATTTGTAATGTAACCGATTATACCGAAGAAGCCGCAGATGACTTTTGCTATATCCGACACGTATCAGTCATTGAAAATCAATATGTTGAAGTTAGGGTATTGACTGACGGAGCAAACACTCCTTTTACTGAATTGTACATCTACAGAAGCGTTAACAATGACCAGAACTTCACCAAAATCGCGACTTTGGCCTATCAAAACAATACGTCAGAATACAACTATAACGATCAGGATGTGGATGTATTAAACAATTTGTATTATTACAAGGTGAGCTTACGCAACGAATGTGGAGCCGAGTCCGCCGCTTCCAATATCGCCCATACGATTTTGCTAAAAGGAGAAGGCACCGCCGCGCAGGAGAATGCCCTGCAATGGAACAACTACAGCGAATTTAACGGGGGAACCGCATCCTATAGTGTTTTCCGCAAAGTTGAAATCGGTGAATTTTTCGCAGATGTTGCCACCGGCCTGACGGCCAGCGAACTGAACGAATACAACGACAACGTGTCTGAACTCTTTGAAATGGGTTCTCACTTCCAATATTATGTAGTGGCTCAGGAAGGACTCAACGAATACGGTTTTGCCGATGAAAGTATATCCAATATCATCGAAGTGGAGCAATTCCCCAACACCTATATTCCCAACGCCTTCTGCCCTAATAGTAGTCTGGTAGAAAATCAAGTGTTCAAACCCGCCAACTCCTTTATGAGCACAGCTGGATATTGGTTTACCATCTACTCACGACAGGGAGAAATCGTCTTTATCACCAACGATATCACCTTGGGTTGGGATGGCACCGAGCAGAGAAGTGGCAAAGCCGCACCCGCCGGCATGTACATCTATCGCCTCGAATACCTCCGACCCGACGGAGAGAAGGTCGTGAAAAACGGAACGGTAATGCTGATTTACTAGGTTACAGGTTACAGGTTACAGGTTACAGGTTACAGGTTGCAGGTAGTAGGTAGCAGAAAAATTGTGCATTGTGCATTATGAATTATGAATTGTCAACTGTCAATTGTCAATTGTCAACTGTCAATTCGTCAGGCAAGCATCCAGGGCTTGGGTGATGGCCTCTTTGTCCATGTGTTGGCCGATAAACACGAGTTTCTGCATTCTGTCGCCATAATCCTCATCCCAGTCGCGGCGCAAGCCCGGCTCACGTTCCATGGTTTCCTCCAACTCTTCGGGAGTCATGGTGGCAAACCACAGACCTACATCTTTCAGTGACAATTGTTTACCTGCTTGTTCAAAAAGATAGCAGCGGTCATATTCGTCCTTGAAATAGCAAATACCTTTGGCGCGAATAATGCTCTTAGGCAAATGAGCGACAAACTCGTCAAAACGCCCTAAATTGAACGGACGGCGGCGGTAATAAACGAAAGTCCCGATACCGTATTCCTCGGCCTCTCCTTCGTCATGGTGGTGATGATGGTGATGATGACCATTTTCTTCATGATGATGCTCATGTCCTTCCTTGTCATCTTCGTCATGATGGTGATGTCCATGTTCATCCTCGTCGTCATGGTGATGTTTCTCCTCATGATGATGTTCATCGTGTTCTTCTTCCTCTTCATCATGATAAGTTTCGATTTCATGGATCCAAGTAGCGGAAGTAGCCACTTTCTCAAAATCGAACATATTGGTGTTCAAAATTTTATCCAAATCCACATCGCCATAATCACACTCAATAATTTGGGCTTGGGGCTGCAAGGCTTTCACAATCTCTTTCAGGCGATTCAGCTCGGAACGGGAAATTTCAGAAGCCTTATTTAACAGTACTATATTACAAAATTCAATTTGCTGAATCACCAGATTTTCAATATCATCCTCCTCAATGTTCTTACGCAGCAAACTGTCACCGCAGGCAAACTCGTTTTGCATACGCAGAGCATCCACCACAGTAACCACACAATCCAAACGCGGTACACCATCCTTGGTATAAGGGCCACCCATTGATGGAATGGAACAGATAGTCTGGGCAATCGGATCGGGTTCGCAGATGCCGCTGGCCTCGATGACAATATAGTCAAAACGTTTCAAGCTAATAATTTCGCTGATTTGCTTCACCAAATCCATCTTCAGGGTACAGCAGATACAGCCATTTTGCAATGCCACCAAACTGTCGTCATTTTGTCCCACAATACCGCCTTTCTGTATCAGATCGGCATCGATATTGACCTCGCCAATATCGTTGACAATGACAGCGAATTTAATGCCACGACGGTTGGAGAGAATTCGGTTTACCAAGGTTGTTTTACCACTGCCGAGGTAACCAGTCAGCAGTAATACAGGAGTTTGCATATTCATAGTCTTCAAATTTTCAGGAGTGCAAAGATAGTAAAAAAGTCTGTTTGTTTTATTGCCAATTTATCACTACCTTTGCCGTTGCTAAAATTTCATTCAATCAATTACACAAACAACTGATTGTCAGATTATTAATTTTCATTTTTCAACTTTCAACTTTCAACTTTTCATGGCATTTATTTCGACAAAAAATCTGAAAGGAGACATTTTTGGAGGCATCACGGCGGGTATTGTGGCTCTGCCGTTGGCTTTGGCATTTGGTATTCAAGCCTTTGGCGGCATTGACGATCCTGCAGCCAGCTCTATGGGAGCCTTGGCGGGTCTGATTGGCGCAACCCTTTTGGGCTTTTTCGCCTCTTTGTTTGGAGGCACCCATTCGCAAATCAGTGGTCCCACCGGACCCATGACAGTAATCACTGCCGCCCTCATCAGCGGTGTATGGGCCTCACAACAGTCCATGAGTGCAGTGCTCATCAGCATGTCGCTGGCAGGACTCTTCTGCGGTCTCTTCCAGATTGTTTTTGGTATTATCAAGTTAGGAAAATACGTGCGCTACATCCCCTACCCCGTGTTATCGGGCTTCATGAGCGGTATCGGAGTCATCATTATCTTGCAGCAGATTTATCCGCTGATAGGACTGAAATCGCCCGTACTGGTAGTGGATATGATTACCCAATTACCCGAACGCATAGCCGGTGGCATCTCTCTTGCCGCCTTGTTCTTAGGTTTAGGCACCATTGCCATCATTTACCTGTTTCCACTGATAACCAAGAAAATACCTTCCACATTGGTGGCACTTTTGGTGATGACCATTGTTGCCCTGTTCTGCAACATGGATGAGAAGTTGCTTATCGGCAGTATTCCCGCAGGTTTTCCCATGCCCTTCTTTGCCAAGGAAGGCATTTCATTAAGCGGACTCAACTGGGGCGAGATACTCAAAGCCTCCATCATTCCCGGTCTCACATTGGCAGGTTTGGGTTCCATCGACACACTGCTCACCTCTGTGGTGGCTGACAACATCACCAAGACGCATCATAACAGCAATCGCGAACTGGTAGGCCAAGGTATCGGCAATATGATTAGCGGCTTGTTCTGCGGCATTGCCGGCGCAGGTGCAACCATGCGTACCGTTGTCAATGTGAAAAGCGGTGGCCGTAGCCAAATCAGCGGCATGGTACACTCCCTGCTGTTATTGGCGGTTCTCCTGGGTTTAGGCCGCTTCGTGCGCTATGTGCCATTGTCAGTGTTGGCAGGCATTCTGATCACTGTCGGCTGGGACATCATCGATTTCAAAGGCTTCAAAGATCTGCTAAAAATACCGAGAGCAGATGCAGTCGTGCTCATCATTGTGTTCCTGCTCACTGTTTTCGTTGACCTGCTAACCGCCGTCGGTATTGGCATGGTGATTGCCTGCGTGCTTTTCATGAAGCGTGCCAGCGACCTGGTGGAAGGCGGCTACAGCTCCAGCGAGATGACCAATTTCGATAAGGAAAGCCCTTGGAGTGACGAAGGCGGCATTCCTGACGAAATGCGCCACAAAATCTATATCCAGCGACTGAATGGCCCCATTTTCTTCGGTACCATCACCAAATTCCAAAATGTAATGAACGATGTGCCAGAGGATGCCAAAATCGTCATTATCCGTATGCGACTGGTCAGCTTTATGGACCAGTCGGGCTTGTATGCCATGGAGACTGCCATCAAAGACTTGCAGGACCGTGGTGTGATGGTGCTGATGACCATTATCCAGCCACAGCCTATGTATATGCTGAAGACTATGAACCTGATTCCCGACCTCGTGCCTGAGGACCATACCTTCAAGACCTTCGAGGACTGCACGGAATTTCTGAAAGGTTTATAGGTCACATCGTACAGATTTTCATAATGCTCCCCTAAAAAAAAGACCAGCGGCTAATACTTTTTTTGAGCATCATACAGCAGCAGTGCGTCATCACCATGTATGTTGAGCAACGGATTGGATGTCAGGATTGTCTTTCAAAGCGAAACTGTTTTAGTTCATCTTCCGGTATGCCAGTGATTTTCGCTATGTCTGCCAAGGCAATTCCAATCTCCAACATATTGGCTATCATCTCTTGCTTGACTTGCTTTTTGCCCTCCTCCCAACCTTCCTTCATTCCCTTCTCTATCCCCTTCTCTATCCCTTTTTCCATACCTTTTTCCATACCTTCTGCGAATCCCATCCTGTGGTGGTAGTCCATCGCGTCTTTTACGTCCTCGTATTCCAATACGCTTTTCTCATACTCTTGTTTTTCCATGGCGTTCAGTTTTGATATTTTGCAGTTCTCGAACAGCTCGCGGAATATGGTCTCTTCCTTGGGAATGTCCCCCTCTTTCATTCTCCACATGTTTTTGATGACATAGCACCATTTCTGGCTCTCTTCCTTTAACTGCTCGAAAGTTATTTCGGCTGCAAATTTAGTCAAATGTCCGATCCTTTCAGCTCGGGAATCTCGAAATCCACCAGCACAATGGTGATGACCTTGGGAAAGCTGTATTTGCGGTCGCCGACTTCCAACGACTCGCTAATGTGCCGTGAGGAGTAGGCGATGACCCTGTCCTTGAAGAACTCCTGGCTCGCTTTCTGCATCTCCACGATGATGTGGTCGTTTATCGGGTTGGCGCAGAGCACGTCGAAGACCAGTCGTTTGCTGGTGTCACTTGTCCCGAGCTGCTCCGTGGGCAGATAGGTCAGGTCCTGCACGGGTCCGATATATGGTGGCAGGACAGCATTGAGAAAGTGGATGAGATTGTTCTTGTAAGGTTCAGTGCTGAAGAACCGCTTGAAAGCGAAATCGGTCATGAGATTGATGTTCTGATTTTCTCTTTTCATAGTTCAATTTAAATTAGTTTAATATTAAAATATATATGCAAAATAATTTGCAAATATACAAATAAAGATTAGAAAAAAATATAAGTTTAACCATACTTTTTTTCCCATCACCTTACATAAATTAGCTGTTTACAGTGTATTACTGTTATACTTTTTCAGGTTTGGGTAGAACAGATTTTTATTTTCTGGAACGATTAATGTTGGTAAAGAGAGTTTGTTTCTGCAGTGGATGATACAAAAAAACGATGCCAACGAATTATTTTTCCAAGAAAAAAAATTTTTTTTTGCGGATTTTAGTATTTTTGCAAATGATAAGGCAGGGGTAGATTTCGGAGATTTGCATCAGAAAAAGGCTTACAACATAAGGAACATTGGGAAAATGGGTGAGTCTGAAGTAAGGAATGAGACAGGAATTTTTCGAGGGTATGTGAACGAAGGCAAAACATCGAACTCAAATGAAACGAATCAGTTTAGACATAGTTGCCAAAACACGTCATACGATGAATTTTTCGAAAAAAATCATCCAATTTTTGACACTACAGATACTGATTTTCATCAATATTGCACAAAGTTCAGCCCAAGTTTATGACTTGAAATGCGATGGCTTGCACAATCCGCTTGGCGTGGAGAGCCTTGTGCCCCATTTCAGCTGGAAAAACACACTGACACATAATGGTCAATTGCAAGTGGCATACGAACTGGAAGTAGCCTCCGACAGTTCAACATTGGTTGAAGGAAATGCTGACCTTTGGCGCAGCGGCCGCACCTATTCCGATGAACAAACAATGGTTCCCTATTGCGGAAAAAAACTGAGCGAGAAACAGTTATGTTTCTGGCGAGTACGCACTTGGGACGAGCGCGACAGCTGCACGGCATGGAGTACACCCAAGCGTTTCGCCATTGGTCCCCTGACAGGTATCAAAGGAGATTATATTGGTCACACGCTAACTGATGGGAGGCCTGCCGAAACACCCATGCTACGCAAAAGCATTCAACTTTCGCACCCAAACAATAATTCATCAGCAAAAAAGAAACCATCGGCATCAACCCACATGAATACCGTTTTTGCCCACATCAATTCCTTGGGCTACCACGAATTGTATGTCAACGGACAACGCGTAGGCGACGAAATACTGCAACCCGCAGTCTCCCAATTGAACCGCCACTCACTGATAGTGACCTACGACATCACTCCCTACCTTCACCACGGGAAAAACGAGATTATGATATGGATAGGGCAAGGTTGGTATCGTGACAATATCTTCAATACCCAAGCTTATACAGAGCAGGGCGAACATTTTAACGGTCCACTAGTCAAAGCCGAAATCCGTGAACTTACTGATGGTCAATGGCATACCCTTGCACAAAGCGACACCACCTGGGAGGCATCCGTCAGCGGCTACAGCTACACCGGCAGCTGGCTTCCCCTGCAATTTGGCGGTGAGCGATTTGATGCCAATGTCCAGCCCGAATGGAAAGCCGCCAGCACATTCACCGTCCAGGGGATGAGGACCAGTCCCCAACAATTCGAGGGCAACCATATCATCAAAAAACTTTCTCCCATCATCACAGAATTGGAGGACGGATCTATCCTGCTTGATTTTCGAAAGGTCATAACTGGCTGGCTAAAAGTCAATTTTGCCCCCATGCAGCAAGGCAAAGAAGTATGCATGGAATACAGCGACCATCTTTCTGAAAAAGATATATTTGAAAGCCAAGGAGAAAGCGACCTATACATTGCCAATGGCAAAGGGGACGAACAGTTCTGTAACAAGTTCCATCATCACGCTTTCCAATATGTTCGTGTCAAAGGCGCAGACATACTGGATGCCCAAGCACTCCAGATCAGTGCATTGAACCCTAAGCAAGCTTCCGAATTCTCCTGTTGGGATTTCATACGATTCGGAGCTATCCATGACATGATCCAATACACCATGCAATGCCTGACTTTCAGCGGCTACATGGTGGACTGTCCCCATTTGGAACGCATGGGCTATGGTGGCGACGGCAATTCCTCGACGATGACCTTGCAGACCATGTATGACGTGCTGCCCACCTACCATAATTGGCTGACAGCCTGGGCAGAATCCATGGGCGAAGACGGCTCACTGGCCTACGTAGCCCCCTCCTTTCCCACTGGCGGAGGTCCCTATTGGAGTGGATTTATCATCAAAGCCCCATGGCGCACCTATCTCAACTACGGGGACAAGAGAATGGTGGAACGGCTTTACGAACCCATGAAAAAATGGCTCGGTTATGTGAAGCAATACTGCGACACGGACGGCTTGCTGCAACCCTGGCCTGACACCAAAGAAAGAATGTGGTTTTTAGGCGACTGGCTGGCCCCGAAAGGGGTAGATATCCAAGGGGAATCTGTGATTCACGTCAGCAACTGTTTCCTCAGCGAATGCTTGTCTGACATGGCCAAAATGGCACAATTGCTTGGTAACAAAGAGGATTCCGAACAATTCACCGCTCAGCGGAAACAACTCAACAAAGTCATCCACGAACACTTCTACCACCCGGAAAATCACAGTTACGCCAATGGCACACCCCTTGACCAGTCGTATGCTTTACTGCTAGGACTTGCTCCTGACAGTGCCATCGAAAATGCCGTCACCCAACAATTGCTCAAAGACAGCTACGAAAAATACAACAGACACATTGCCACCGGCCTTATGGGCATCCCCATTTTCACGGAATGGGCCATCCAAAACCGACAGTCCCAACTGATGACCGACATCCTGCGCCAATGGGACTATCCCGGCTATTTGGATATGATGAGGAAGGGAGCCACCACCACCTGGGAGTCATGGGACGGCGACCGCAGTCATGTACACAACTGTTACAATGGCATTGGCATTTGGTTTTATCAAGCAGCAGCAGGCATCCGTCCCGACGAGGACGCCCCTGGATACCGCCACTTTTACATTGACCCACAACCAGTTAATATTGGATACCTTCAAGCGACAAAAAACACACCCTTTGGAAAGATCAATGTGGAGATTTACGACACGCTACTGTATCTGACCATCCCCGCTGGCACCACGGCTACGGTTTTCCCCAACAGCCCCAATGAACAGACACTTCCGGCTGGCTGGTGGAAAATTGAGCAAGGTAAAACAGCAGTGGAGGACAGCATGCACAATTTCTCAACCCTCATCAATGGACAAAAGGTCACAATTCCCCTCAAATATCGTTATTTTTATAATTGCAGTTACGAAATCGAGGAACCCTTCACGGAAAATGACACACTGTTTCTCTTACGACATTTCTTTTTATGGAAGGATCCAGATAAGATTGATACCTGTATCTTAAACTATTATGTTATCACCCACGAGCAGGACAGCTACAGGAAAAACATGGGGACACGTAAATTTGACTATTCCTATACAAACAAAGAGGACTATTGTTGTGGAGACTATGAGGCTTATTGGTATTTCCGGAAAGAACACCCTGTGTTAAAACGGCAGAATTTACACCGTATGCCTCAATTATGGTTCCCCATTAAGATTTATCGCGGCCATTACTGTGTGACTGTTGACTATTCTTACATGACACATCTTACAGATTCCATGATCGTATTTCACGGAATGGAAACATATTTCCAAGAATTAGGTGATGTGCAGACAAAAGGGAAAAAATCATGGACTTACAGTATCTTTGATGACTTCCACGAAAAATTGTTCACCATTGAGCTTAAACCCTCGAAAAAGATACAGGGGCTATATATTAAATCCACTTATAACCCAAAAGGAAAGTGTATTGAGAAATCCTTGGTTGTACCTTACGAAAACTTAAAATACTTTCCCGTCATCAACAGTGACCGAAATTGCTCAAAGTGGGACTTGGATTATGAAGAGCCTAATTATCCCTGGCTTGAAAGCTTTCAAGCCAAGGGTAAATAAGCTCGTCAAAATCTTAATTTTTGTGCTACATTCTGACATTCACACACATCACTAATTCAAAGCCAGAATTTCCTTTTCAGACAAACCAGAAATATCTGAGATCATAGAAAGTGGAATGCCTTTTTTCAGCATTTCAACAGCCATTGCACGCTTGGCTTTTGCCTCACCCCTTGCTTCACCCCTTGCTTCACCTCGTGCTTCACCTCGTGCCTCTCCCAGAGCCTCTCCCAATGCTTCACCTTGAGCCTTGCCCTCAGCGAAGCCGTCTTCCCTGGCGGCGACGCAGGCATCCTGCACGTCCGCATATTCCATGATGCTTTTCTTATACTCTTTCATCTCTGTTTCATTTAAGTTCGACATTCTGCATTGGTCTATAAACTCCCGGAAAATCCCAGTCTCATCCTTGACATCCTCCTCCTGAAGGCGGCCTATGTTCTTGATATAGTAAGCCCACTTCCGACGCTCATCACTGAAATCCACCGCATCTTTTTCGACTGCAAAATTACTCAAATCCACGAAAAAAAACATAATTTTCTCTAAAAAATTTTCATTTTCTTCATTTTTTAGTGTGACCTTCTGCACAAATTTGTCCTTCCTCATAATCTTTGCATCATGGTAATCCAGAAAATTCAGCGAGATAATGCTGGGGAATTTGTATGTTCGGTCACCCTTCGTTAGTTCGTTGCTTACCGCACGGCTCACGTAGGCGACAGCCCTGCGGCTGTATAAGGTTTGCCTCCCGTGCTGCATCTCAATGAGAATATTCCTTTTCTCCCCCTCTTTGCAATAGATGTCATACGACAACTTCTTGTCCTTCGGCGAAATGCCCAGTTGTTCTGGGTGAAGCAGCTCCAGGTCGATAATCTCGCCGATAGACTCAGACAAAAAAGCGTTGAGCATGGCAATAAGTATTTTTTTGTTTTGCGAGCTGCCGAAAATACGCTTGAAAGCGTAATCAACAAGAACGTTCATGAAAGGCAGTGTATTGTTTTTAGAGGATATATGAGATTCTTGCATATTGATTTATTTTAATTTGTATTCATAACCAAAATCGTATCGAATGCACAGACACGAAACAATTCGTTCAAGTCTTTGTAACACGTTGCAAAAATACAAATTATTTTAATATAAATTGATAAATATAAAAAATAATATTTTTAATTAAAATTCGATTTTACCATTAATTAAATTCACACCATTTTTCATGCATTATAAATAGATAGTATGATATGACCGCTTCTGAACAACAAAGCATTGTTGACAAAGTTGTCACATGGCAAACAAATCGTCATGTTATATTTTTTTGTATTTTTGAAGTCTCAAAAAAGGCAAAGATAGCAGAAGAATAAAAAAAATTCAGAAAAGGAAATGCCAATGAACACCTTTTTAAAAAAAGACAAGGACATTTTCGTGACAATTGGGAAAATTGCTCTTTACAGTTTTATTTCTGTTGTCTTGTGTGGTGTTGTTTATACCTTGGGGGAATGGTTGGCTCTATATATTCCTGATGCTAGTAAATTTGATTTGCACTGGGGAATAACCCTCAAATATTTTATGGTATTCTTATCTGTGATTACAATAATTGAGAACATTGTGTTGGCAATAGTCCCACGAAAAACATATTACATTGTTTTAACAGGCACATGTGTTCTTTCAATTTTTATGGCGATTTTTATTGGATCAATTACAAACATTGAGCAAGATAAAAGATAAAATGATGAAAATTACAGATATATTAAAAGAAGATATAGAATGGTTTCCACTGGAGAGTAACAAAAGGATATATGTATGTAATGCACATCCCACGAAAGAGTGCTTTTTGATGATGAATAATTTTCCAGAAGAACCTTTTTGGACACTATTTTTTTGTGGTGAATTTTTAAATTTTGATGATGAACCAAAACAATGGAAAATAACTTATAGGAATCAATTGACTTGAAGCGAATCAAGTATTAAACACAATTAGCACATTTTTTGTATCTTTGCAGATTAAACATCTTCAAAAACAAAAAACAATGATTATCGATAAATTATTTGAACGTGTAGCCCGTAACGGCCATGTTTGTGTCGGCTTGGACACCGACTATTCCTACCTTCCCGAAGCATTTGCAGCACAATTCGCCACCAAAGGCGAAGCAGTTTTCCAGTATAACAAAGCCTTGATTGACGCCACCCTCGACGTGGTGGCCTGCTACAAGGTACAGATTGCCTATTATGAGGCGATGGGCTTGGAAGGCATGGACTGCTACCGTAAAACTTTGGCTTACCTGCGAGAAAAAGATGCCATTATCATTGCCGACATCAAGCGTGGCGACATCGCCAAGACCGCCGAAATGTACGCCAAAGGTCATTTCACTGGCGATTTCGAGGCCGACTTCATCACCGTCAGTCCTTATATGGGCTTGGATAGTATTTCTCCATATCTTCCTTATGTTCAGAATAATAACAAAGGTTTATTTGTCCTGATCAGAACCTCCAACGAGGGTGCGAAAGACATTGAATACATTGAAACCGCTGACGGCAGACATGTGTATAATGTTGTGGGAGAGAAAATTAACGAATTAGGCAAGGCTTACAAAGGCAATTGTGGCTTCTCCGCTATCGGAGGCGTGATGGGCTGCACCCATGCCGACGAAGCTGCGGAGGTGCGCCGCCAGTTAGACAGCACCTTCTTCCTGATTCCAGGCTATGGTGCCCAAGGCGGCAAAGCCGAGGACATCGCCCTCTATCTGAAAGACGGCAACGGCGGTGTGGTCAACGCTTCCCGCTCCATCTTACTGGCTTACCGCAAAGTGGAGAACGGTGCCGACAAATTCGCCGAATGCTCCCGCAACGAGGCCATCAGGATGAGGGACGACATTCGTGGAGCAATGAACAATTGATAATTGATAGTTGACAGTTGACAATTCGAAGCGAAACTCCCCCCACTATCCACTATCCCCTAACCCCTAATTCCTAATCTCTATGCAGTACAGCAAACAAACCATAATCACCAACCAACGACTGATAGGAGACATTTTCCTCCTCCAGGTCACCCGTCCCGAAGGGGAAATTCGTCCCGGGCAGTTTTTTATGCTGAAATCCTGGAACGAGGAGCTGACCCTCATGCGTCCCATCAGTGTCTATCGCTACGACGAGGACAGCCTGTCGTTCATGTACCGTGTGGCAGGCAAGGGCACCCAATGGCTGAGCCAACTCAAACGCAACGACAAAATCATGCTCTTGGGTGCTCTCGGCAACGGCTTTCCCTGCGAGGAAGTGCACGGAAACATCGCTTTAGTCGGCGGTGGCATCGGCATTCCCCCACTCTACGAAACCGCCAAAAAACTGACAGCCTTGGGCAACCATGTGGATATGTATCTGGGTTACAAAGACGTACTATTTGCATTCGAAGAGTTTGAGAATGTTTGCGAGAATATTTTCATCTCCTCCGAAGCCGGTTTTGAAGGCTACAAAGGTTTCATCACCGACCTGCTGAAACCGGAAAAATATGATGCCGTATTCACCTGCGGACCCTTGGTAATGATGCGTAAGATTGTGGATATGTGCCAACAGCATAATACACCTATCTGGTGCTCGATGGAGAAACACATGGGCTGCGGCATCGGGGCTTGCCTCACCTGCAGCTGCAAGACCACCAACGGCATGAAACGCACCTGCAAGGACGGACCAGTATTCAAGGGAGAGGAGTTGGTGTTTTGAGAGTTGACAGTTGACAGTTGAGAGTTGACAGTTGACAGTTGATAATTCAAAGTTCAAAATTCAAATCATAACTTTCAGTTTTCAGTTCTCAGTTTTCAGTTATATATAACTCCCCTTGAGCACGTAGTGCGCCCCCCCCACTATCCACTATCCACTATCCACTATCCACGAACCCCTAATCACTAAAAGAATTCAAAAACCCCTTGATTGCGGCTTCGGGGTCTTTTGGCTTCGGTAAAGAATATAATGAGCTCTACCCCATCGACTGCTGGGGTGGCATCAGCAGCAAAGGACTGACCTTGCACGGACGCGAGGGTAATCCCGGCATCCGCATCACCGAGACACCTGCGGGCATCATGAACAGCGTGGGACTGCAAAACCCTGGTGTACGGGCCTTTATCGATGAGGAACTGCCCTGGATGAAGCAACACGACACCGTCATCCTCGCCAATCTTGGCGGTCATAGCACCGAAGACTACCTGACAGGCGTGGAATGGCTGAATGATAGCGACATAGACATTTTAGAGCTAAACATCTCCTGCCCCAACGTAAAAAGCGGCGGCATGGCTTTCGGACTGAAAGCGGAGGTTGCCCATGAGATTGTGAGTCAGGTGAGAAAAGTCTGCCGCAAACCTCTGATGGTTAAATTGTCGCCCAATGCCGAAAACATCGTTGACATGGCTAAGGCCTGCCAAGACGCTGGTGCCGACTCTATTTCTTTGGTAAACACCTTCAAAGCCATGGCTATTGATATCCGCCGTCGGAAACCCGTCTTCGAGAACGTCTATGCTGGTTTGTCAGGCAAAGCCATCAAGCCCATCGCTCTACGCATGGTGCACGAAGTATGCAAAAACGTCAGCATTCCCGTGGTAGGCATGGGTGGCATCACTACTGCTGAAGATGTCATTGAATTCATGATGGCTGGCTGCACCGCTGTGCAAATCGCCACTGGCAACTTCACCCACCCACTGCTTGGACAAGAACTCCCCCTTCAGCTCATCCAACAGATGGACGAACTGAAAATTGAGCATATCAATGATGTGAAAGGAATAATCTAAATTCCACATCATTATATGCACTTTAAAAAAAGTGCTAAAATCTCACAATCTTTCTAGTCGAACATTTCGTCATATGGCCTAAAATTTAAATTTTTAGTCCATTGTCCATATACCAAAGAGTCTTCATTACGCTTGTAATCATCCATATTATATATGCTGAAACGGCGCACCTTATATGTTCGAGAAGCGAAAAAACCTAAGGCCATATCATCATCCGCCTTAATATTTGTATAATTCACACGATCCTGAACGATAGATGATGAGGGTTGAGCTGTTTTATAATATTTATAATATACTTCATCACAAGCCCATAATTTAATGTCCAAACAATTACGCTTTTTATTTTTCCCATCATCATCCGCATAACGCCATACGTTATCATTGGGTTCTATGTTTTCACCTATAATCCGAAGAATAGTACTAGGCTTAAATGATGCTATATTACCATACACAAAACCGGTTGTCAACCTAATATCATCTATAGATTTATGAACAGTATCTCCCGTTGTTTTATTTTTCTCTATATATCGAAAAGTCATATAAGCATCAATGGCGCTTGCATTTTCCGGCATTATTTTTGTTCCAACAGACCATAGTTCATCTTTATACCATAAAAAACTGGACACATTGCCTTCATGTCCTCCCTGAGGAATATCAAAAGACAATTCACTCAATGTTGTCGTTTCTGACGTAACCGTCCTACCTGTTTCTTTGTTTGTGATAACCAACTGATACAAACACCCCTCACGTAAAGACACTGGACGATGGGTGTTCTTTTTCACAGGACGATACAGCACTTGAGTTGGACTGGCAAAAACACCATAATTCTTTGATACAGACATCACCGTATCCATGTCATATGCCACCACTTCGCCATTGGCCCTGTGTTCAATCAATTCAACCGCAATATCGTCATAGTATGAGATATTATCCAGCTCATTTGCCCATACCAACGCATTATCTTTAGTCAGATAACCTTTATAGATTTTGATATAATGATTTTGATCCTGAGGATTCAGCAAACCATACACCACGGTAATATCACGGTAATCTGAAGTGAGATTCACATCCGGTTTGCATGAAAGAAAAGATATTGCAACAATAGGAAGCAAAAAGAGCTGTATAAATTTATTTTTTTTCATTAAAAAGAGACTTTTCGAAAGAAAAATATACGTTAATCGTTATAAATATCAGTTTTACGGATCCATTTCACACCCTGACGCTGTCCACGTTTGTTTTCATGGTTATTCTCCACAAATTTCTCATTGAAAGAATAGATCAAGCGGACAGAGAAGAGGTTATTCCGTTGTTTTTTATATTCCGTACTTTGAGCCACATTACTGTATTCTATCACATAATTTCTGATAGGTCTCAAAGAATACTGGAAGCGGAATTCGAGTTTCAGCCCTTTGTAAATCATAAATTTCAAGTCAGCCAAAATACTCCAATCGCTGGTTCTATAAGTTCCCGAATAAATACTGGTATTGCGTTTAAAACCGTTGTACCATTCCTGAGCACGCACCAGTCGTCCCCATGCCACACCCAAACCAATGGCACAACCGCTATGCCAATCCTCAAAATGGAAAAGTATAGGCACCTCCACATAATCCAGATCCAAGCGGCATTTATATTTGGCGGATGGATGAAATTCCACATTTCTATTCACATCCAAGAACATTGCCGGAGCATAGTTGGTGGTATCGAAAGCACGTGTACCTGCCGAGCGTGAACCTTTCTGATTATATAGCAATTCGACAGTTAAAAACCACTGCATTTTCTTGTCCAGGGCAACCATGACAGAGGCACCGCCCACAGCACCGGGTTTCTTATATCCTCGCACATCATCGCCTTCCACCTGCGAAGCGTTTCCGCCTACTATCAAAGATCCAATGAATCGCTGACCATAACCTATGGACACTAACAATGTGCACAATATGATGAGAAAAAATTTCTTCATGTTACAAAAATTGAAGTGCAAAGATACAAAAAATTTCGATGTGCTAGTTTGTTTTAGGGATTAGGAATTAGGGGATAGTATTGGATTATGGATTATGAATTCTCATCTTTTCTTTTCAAAGAACTCCTTCAACAAAGCAGCGGATTCCGCTTCCATTATACCTTTTACAACTTCCGTCTTGGGATGTAGAAGAGGCTGTTTGATGAGCTGATAACCTTTTTTGGGGTCGGAGGCGGCATAAACCAAACGCGACACCTGTGCCCAGGCGATAGCCCCGGCACACATCACGCAAGGCTCTAACGTGACATACAAAGTACAATCTGTTAAATATTTGGCGCCCAAATGGTTAGCCGCCGCTGTAATGGCTTGCATCTCCGCATGGGCGGTCACGTCATTGAGCATACGGGTTCGGTTGTGGCCACGACCAATGATACGGCCATTGGAGACCACCACGGCGCCCACGGGCACCTCATCCTCCTCGAAGGCATCCATCGCCTCATCGAGGGCACATTGCATGTAATATTCGTCGGACATTTCAGGGGTTAGGTTTTAGGGGTTAGGGATTAGAAGTTTTTCTAAGGATGGTGAGTATTATTTCTTTTTGATTAGAAATTCGACTCGACGGTTTTGGGCGAAGTCTGATTTCTCATAACATTCTCTTTTCTTTTCATCTGGCATAGTACGACAATTACATACAGGATAGTAATTATAGTATTGTTTGCCTTCCAACATCGACGCATCCACCCCACGATTCACCAAATAAGAAATTATTTCCTCATACATATACAGCAGTAAACTCCCGGAATACTCTTCAGTCCATTCCACCAAAGAAAGGTGAATACCGATTTGAGCCATGTCAATATTCTTGTTTGATGATAGATATGACGCTATCGAATCTAAAATTATGCAGGTTTGATTGTCTAAAGTATCCAAATGCCTGTAGTAAAATTGAAAACGGATATCATGAGTCCTGAACAATACAGTCTTGGCATCAGAATTTGTCAATTCGGAGACAGTGGCAACCACCGGGAGTGTGTCGTCTTGAAGTCCTTCTTGTGCCCAACACCATGGACACATCAAAACGAAAAGACAAACAAGCCAGCTCTTCATCACTACTTCTATTTTCCCAAAAGACTACTCTTTACCCGTTTGATTTCTTCGGCGAGGGTGTCGAATTTGTAGCGGAAACCTGTGTCTTTGGTGGAGAACAAGGATAGGAATTCCACATTTTTGTTTTTCTCGAACAGGGTGGAGACCGCAATATTATTCAAATAGAAACCATCAATGGTGGCCTGTGCCATCACCTTCTGAATGGCCACTTTGTAGCCTTTCTCATCCGTTACAATGCCGCTGCGGTTCAAGAACGACTGTCCCGCCTCGAATTGCGGTTTGATAAGCAGCATCAATTGGGCATCAGGCTTCATAAAAGTCTTGAAATAGGGGAAAAGATAAGTCAAGGAGATAAAGGAGACATCCGACACTATCCAGTCAAACTTTCTGTTTTGGACATCTTCAGGTGTCAACTCCCTAAAATCCTTATTTTCAATGGATAGCACTTTGTCATGATGACGCAGGGAGTCGTGCAGCTGGTCCGTGCCCACATCCACCGCCACCACAAAAGCGGCTCCGTGTTGCAGGGCACAGTCCGTGAAACCACCCGTAGAGCTGCCCACATCCAAGACCTGGGCATCCTTAAAATCCAGATGGAAGACCTCTATGGCTTTCTCCAACTTCAGTCCTCCCCTACTCACATACTTATTGAAAATGTCAATCAACACCACCTCATCTGTATCGGCAATGTCTTTGGAGGCTTTGGTCTCAATCTTGCCGTTCACCGACACGGTTTTCAGTTTAATGGCATCCTGTGCCCGCTCGCGGGAGGAGCATAGGCCTTGGTCAACGAGGTATTTGTCTAAACGCATTTTCAGTAATCAGGGGTTAGGGGTCAGGAATCAGGGGTTATCAATGTAGGCAACTGCGTCTCGCAGTTGCGAGTAACAGAGAATAGGTTTCAGTAATCAGGGATTAGGGATCAAGGATTGTAGAATTAAAAATTCAAAAAATAGAATTCAGATTATTGCTAGTGTATTTGTGAGATTATGGTTTGAATTTTGAATCATGAATTTTGAATTAAAAAAATAAGGAGTTAAGAACCACCGGCCAATGACCACTAATCCCTAACTCCTAATTCTTATTCCCCAGAATTACTTCTTCTTCGGGGTATTTTTCAGAACGTCAACGAGGAAGTCCCAGAATTTGCCCACAGAATCGATATTCACTCTTTCGTCGGGTGAATGCGGATGTTCGATGGTCGGGCCGAAGGAAATCATATCCGGGATCCTTGCCGAATTTCTTCTTATACACGGTCATACAGGTCTTCATGATCGGGGATTCCATATTCGGATTCCAGCCAGGATAAGCACCTGTCAGCTCGATGTCAGCGCCAGCCAGTTCAGCGATAGCAGTCATCTTCTGTCCCAGCGCATCCTTAGCGGAGTTGACAGAGCTACGGAGCAAGCAGCAGACTCTGAGTTCGCCCTTCTCGGCATGGAAAATAGCCAGGTTGTTGGAAGTCTCTACCAAATCCTTCATGGAGTCGCTCATGCGCTGTACACCATTCGGAATAGCGAATACCATGTTCACGATGCGTTTCTGGGCATCGGCATCAATCATCTTCTTGGGAGTGTCAACAGCGGTCACCTTCAATTCCATATCAGGTTCCGTGGCAGCAAATTCAGCCTTGATGGTGTCAGTGAATTTCTTCACGAAACGTTTGTAAGCAGCCATTTTGTCTTCTGGAAGTACCACAACAGCGACAGCTTCGCGTGGGATAGCGTTACGTAAGCTACCACCCACAACAGAGCAGATGTGAGCCTCGTATTTGTCGATAGAGCTCTTCAGCAAACGGGTCATCAGCTTGTTGGCATTGGCACGGCCCAAGTTGATGTCCATACCTGAGTGACCGCCCTTCAGGCCGGTGAGGAAGAGCTGCAAAGCCTTCATGCCAGCGGGAACGGCTTTTTCTTTGTACTTCATGGTGAAGTTAGCATCGAGACCACCAGCGCAGCCTACGTAAAGTTCACCTTCGGTTTCAGAATCCAGGTTAATGAGGATTTTTCCATTGAGCACACCTGATTTCAGACCGAAAGCGCCAGTCATGCCAGTTTCCTCGTCAACGGTAGCCAACACTTCGATAGGACCGTGAGCCACATCTTTGGATACTAGAACGGCCAAAGCGGCGGAAGTACCTACACCATTGTCAGCACCCAGTGTAGTACCGTTAGCTCTCACCCAACCCTTTTCGATACGGGTTTCGATAGGATCTTTGGTAAAGTCATGTTTCTTGTCACTGTTGGCCTGGGGAACCATATCCACATGGCCTTGCAGGATAACGGGAACGCACTTCTCCATACCCTTAGTGGCGGGAGCACTGAAAATCAGGTTGCCAGTCTTGTCTTGTTTGCAATCGATTTTGTTCTTTTTTGCCCATTCTTTCAAAGCCTCTGTCAGTTGTTTTTCATGTTTTGAGGGATGGGGAACAGAGCAAATGTTGCTGAAGATTTCCCATAACTGTTTGGGATACAATTTTTTAATTTCTTCGTTCATAACTTTTATTTTTAATTAGAATATCAAATAATTATCATTTCGAAATTTGTCCGTCACGAAGTTCTATGCAGCGGTCGGACAATTTTGCCAATTCCTCATTATGAGTCACAATAATAAAAGTTTGATGAAAGCGGTCACGCAATTCAAAAAAGAGCTGGTGCAGTTTCTGGGCATTCTCGGTATCAAGATTTCCTGACGGCTCATCCGCCAGTATCAGGTCAGGGTTATTGGCCAGCGCACGAGCCACCGCCACACGCTGCTGCTCACCCCCCGACAATTCCGAAGGTTTGTGCCCCACTCTATCGCTCAACTTCAGGAAGTCCAACAACTCCGCCGCCCGTTGTTGAGCCGACTGTTTAGACTGGCCGGCAATCAGCATCGGCAACATCACATTCTCCATGGCGGTAAATTCCGGCAGGAGGTGATGAAACTGAAAAACAAAACCGATATGGGAGCTACGGAAATCCGACAGTTGGTCATCATTCAGACCATGTACTTTGACGTCATCAATAATGATTTCCCCTTTGTCAGGCCTATCCAAAGTGCCTATCAAATGCAGGAGTGTGGATTTACCTGCCCCAGAGGGGCCCACAATGGTCACCACTTGGGAAGACTGAACCTCTAAGGATATATCCTTCAGCACTTTCAGTGAGCCATAGCTTTTTTCCACATGATTGACCTGTATCATCGGAACACATTGATTTGAACTTGCAAATATACAAATTTTTTAAATGTGCGGATGAAATAATGTGCCATTAGGCTAATTTTAATTAGCAAATTAATACTACCCCGGCCTTCGGCCACCCCTTCTAAAAGAAGGGGAATTATTATGCTCTCGCTCCTTCGTTAAATCCAATAGAAGAGGGATTGAATTTCTGAATTAATTGAAGAACTGCTTTACCCTGCTGAAAAAACCTTGGTCGCCCTTACCCGGCTTGGGTTTGAAATTCTCAGCATCCATAAGTTTCTCAATGGCAGCCTTTTCGTCCTTGGTCAGATTTTTCGGAGTCCATACATTGATGTTGACGATCAAGTCGCCGATGATGCGGCTATTCAGTTCCGGCAAGCCTTTGCCTTGCAATCGCAAAATCTGCCCGCTCTGCGTACCTGCGGCAATCTTGATACGGGCCTTACCCGTCAGTGTAGGAACCTCAACCGTAGCGCCCAAAGCGGCCTGCGGGAAGGAGATGTAGTAATTCAGGTAGATGTTATTGCCATTACGTTCGAAGAGCTCGTGTTCCTGTTCTTCTATCAGCACTAACAAATCGCCATTAACACCACCATTGGGGGCCGCATTGCCCTTGCCGCGCATGGTCAGCTGCATACCTTCGGCCACACCTGCCGGAATATTGACGGTCACCACTTCCTCGCCTTTCACTACGCCATTACCGCCACAATGCGGGCATTTATCCTTAATGACTTCGCCTGTACCGCCGCACTCGCTGCAGACTGTCACCTGTTGCATAACACCGAACATGGTACGCTGCTGCGACACCACCTGACCACTACCCTTGCATGTGGGGCATGTGGTCACACCGTTCTTATCTTTGGCGCCAGTGCCGCCGCAATGCTCACAAGGCACATATTTCTGGATTTTGATTTTCTTCTCCACACCCGTATTGATTTCCTCCAAAGTCAGCTTCACCTTGATACGGATGTTGGTACCCCTACGCACACGTTTAGCTTGGCCACGACCGCCACCACCAAAGCCTCCGAAACCCGAAAAACCACCTCCCGAAAAACCGGAGAAACCACCTCCGAACAAATCACCGAAACGTTCAAAGATGGTATTCAAGTCAAAGTCCACATTATAGCCGCCACCAGCCCCGCTCATACCCGCATGGCCGAACTGGTCGTAACGGGCTTTCTTGTCCGGATTGCTCAACACATCATAGGCCTCCGCTGCCTCCTTGAACTTCTCTTCAGCCTCCTTGTCTCCCGGATTACGATCGGGATGGTACTGCATGGCTTTCTTACGATAAGCTTTTTTTATTTCGTCTGCTGTGGCCGTTTTCTCGACCCCAAGCACTTCATAATAATCTCTTTTTTCCATACTTTCAATCAGTTTTCAATCACCCTTCGCTATTTTCTTTCACTAATTGTCATTTTTTACCCGTAAGCTCAATTTCCTTAATTCGCCACAACTACTTTGGAATAACGGATTACTTTGTCTTTAATCTTGTATCCTTTTTCCGTCACATCAATCACTTTACCCTTATCTTCCTCATTTTGAGCCGGGAAATGGGTTACAGCTTCATGGAAATCTGTATTAAACTCCTCACCTTTCGCATTGATTTCTTCCACATCAAAACGTTTCAAAAGTTGCAACAACTTATTATAAATCAACACAAAGCCCTCTTTAATGGCAGCCACATCTTCCACCTTCTCATTGGCGGCAATGGCTCTTTCAAAATCATCAATTACCGGAAGCAAGCCCACAATCACTTTTTCAGAAGCTGTGGAAAGTAAATCCAATTTTTCTCTGTTGGTACGTTTTTTATAATTATCAAATTCTGAATAAAGACGCAAAAATCTATCATTCAAATCCTTATACTTTTCACCTGCTTCTTCCAATTGTTTTTTCAGCTCATCTTCCTTGGATTTATTTCTGCCAAAGAATGACTTTCCTTTCTTCTTTTCCTCTGTCTTTTCTGAAGAGTTCCCCACTTTCTCCTGGTTTTCGTCCACTTTCTCTTCAGAATCTACATTTTCCGTCTGATTTTTGTCAGTTTCACCCGACAAATTGTCATGTTCCTGCTGACATTCCTGTTCAACATTCACATCATCTTTAGGTTCAGCATTTTCTACTTCTTTCATAATATATTGATTTTTAATTTATTAGCAGTTTTAATAGAATATACACAATAATAAGATGGCAATTTTCGTGCCAAAAGGACAATAATCAACGTATTTAATGAAAACAAAAAAAGCATTTTACAGGGGCAACTGTTTCCTCAAGTCTTTACAAACGCCCAATCCATCCCTATTCTGCTTAATTTCGTTTTTCTTATGTTTTTTATTCTTATTAGGGATACAGAAACCTATACCAGCTTTTGCACCCATTCCCACTCTGTCGGATTCGAAGCTGTTAGTTTCATTGATTTTAAAGATATTATAATTGCAAGATGTCTCAATGGAAAGAACAAAATTACGGATATGGAACATAAAACCAGCGGTTAAAACGGGTCCATATTTCACCTCATCATTCCAGTGTCCCCACACCCCATCGCTTACCTTCGAGTGGTTCAACACACTATAATAAAAGCCAAAGCCAAAATGGAAAGATACGGGTTTGCAATAGCGGCCCGTCAAGCCCAGTGTTCCTTCAACGTAAGTATATGAATTTTTCTCAACATGTTCTTGTATGTCAAAGGTATTCAGGACTCCCTTAAAATTAAAATTCGACATAAAACCGATAAACCAGCCGGTATTTTTCATGGTTCCGACTTTCAGTCCAAAGGTAGGCGTTCTAAAATCGAAGAAACGTTGAGGCACATAATCACCTTGCACCCCAAAATGAACTGTCATGAAGGTAGAATAAGGTATTTTTTTATACTTTTTCTCATTCACTGAAGCTTTGTTTTTCTGTTCGGTTTGTGTAGGATTATAATACGGGGATCCTGTATTTTCATTTTGCGCGAACAACAATACCGGGAACACCCATAGCAACATCATTAAAAACCATTTTCCACCTTTCATTTTACAGTCATATTTCATAAAGCGTCTATCCTTTTTTACAGTAACAGTATTATATTCGACGTATTATATTCATCTCATTAATACGTCGAGGGTTGCAATACTTTCAACTTTTGAATTGCTTTTTCATAATCTTGGGCTGCGGCTTTTTTACACCAATAAATGGCCTGCGACAGATTTTTTTCCACTCCATAGCCTTTTTCATAGCATAAACTCAAGCCATACTGAGCCGGGGCATAATTCTGATCGGCTGCCATCTTATAATGAGTGAAAGCTTTCTTGTAATTTTTTTCTGTGCAATCACCCGTAAAATAACAATGTCCCAGCATAAATTGCGCCTCATCATATCCTTGGCTTGCCGCTCTTTCAAACCATAGGACAGCCTGAGGTCTGTAATTAGCGCTTCCAATGCTGTTATAATAACACAAGCCCAACTCAAACTGAGCGTTTACCAATCCTGCTTCGGCTGCCAATTGGTAACATTCAAGTCCCTTATTCGCATCATACAAACCATATTCGCTGTTCATATACAGCATACCCATGTTATATCGGGCATTAATGCTTCCCGCAGCTGCGGCATTACCATAATATTTCAGTGCCTCCTTATAGTTTCCCTGCTTGAAATAATAGGTACCTATCTTATTTTGAGCTTCAGCATGACCTTGGTTAGCGGACTTCTGATACCACTGGATCGCTGTAGCGTAATCCTCATGCAGATCATTTGTGCCATACTCATAGCATCTTCCCATTTGGAACTGCGCGTCTTTATCTCCCTGCTCAGCCTTCTCAATGATATAATTCAAGTAGGCAGAAGACTGCTCGCCATATTGCTGTCCAATTGCCGATCTCGGCACAATAGCATTTTTGCCATTAATCACTATGGTATTGGTTGACGCATTGGTAAAGAGAGGCATTTGAGAAGAGGAAGTCAATTGTAAAACTTGGGTTCTCACATCAGCAAAAAGTTCATCCAAGGTCAAATTTTCCTTTGTCAAAGCATTGGTCAATGCCATTGAATAGGGTCCTGTTGTAGCATTTTTTTCCGTCAAATCCTGTGATATTTCCCCTGACCTTGTAGAGTAAGCTAACAGCATACCAACAGGAGGTTCAATACTGACGTTTTGTTGTTGGGTTTCCACCAGTTTTCCCTTTTCATCTGTCCAATTCACTTTTTCTGTTCTACAAGCATCCAAAACGACCACAGTATTGGTACATTTAGTATTCTCAATCTTGGTTAACAAGGCATCCACGTTCATACAACTGCCATTCAAGTCCGAGGGATGTAACAAAACAGCATCTATGGGCAACAGCCAACTTACTCTATCATATTGTAAGCCATGTCCTGAATAATAAAAAACAGCCAAATCATACAGTTCCTTGAAAGCTTTACGGCAAAAGACATCCATAACATAATCCATTTCCTCGAAAGAACCATCATACAGAGCCAGTACATCAAAGCCAAGTTGTTGCAGCTGGGTACTCACCGCTGTCGCATCATTACAAGGATTCCGCAATGGAGTGTTGTTTTCATAATTGCTGTTTCCAATGACCAACGCAATTCTCTTATCGGTGAAATTCTCGGCATTCTTAGCGGGAAGAACCAGCCAGTTTTCCCCATCTTTGCCGGAAAGTTTACCGGTATGAACCAGATAATCCTTTACCGTTCTCGCCTTTTTTGATGACATGGAAACCTTTGATATGTACCGGGTACGCTGGTCTTCGGAACTTGATGTACTTTGGACAGCCATATACTGACCATCACCCTGCCAATCAATGACTTCACCGTCATCAAAGGTGCTACCTTCCTGGCACACCCTGCCTCCGATTTTTATCTTTTCAGGATTCCTGATCGCAATGATTTTATATTGTTTGGCACACAACTCGCACATCAGAAAAAGACTAATGGCAAAGATTATCCATCTTTTTTTCATATTTATTCGCTTTATCAATAATTAAACTCACAACAGCTATGGAAAACAGCGGTATAGTCACATTATATCTCACTGAAAAAACTTTATAAAAGAGAAATGTAATAGCATACAACACAAAAACAGTGGCCAAGAACCTTACAAATCCCACCAGAAATAAAGCCTTTTCGTTATTATTATATTTTATGGCGACATTATTCAAGAAAAACATAAAGAAAAACATCAACGCATAAAAGATATAAACCAGTATCACATACGACCAACTCAGAATATGATTCCCCTTATACAAGAAGGTGAAGGCCTGCCATGAAATAAAAGCACCCGACCTCCGTCCCGCATAGGTGTCATGAACATCATTCTCAAAATCACCGACCACAATATACGCATCATCCAAGTCTGATCTTTTTTCATGTATCAGATTACCATTTAACCAATCCGCACCCATATCGGTATAATAGTCATATATCACACCACTTTCGTCGAAAGAAGCGGAAAGGATATCACTCACATCACCATTAATAGGCAGCAATGGAGCATTTATGCACAAATGTTTCTTGCTAACATAAATAGGCAATCCAGGACATTTCTTGATTGATGTTCTATGGTGATTCTCCAAATCATCATACATAACCAAGGCCAACGAAGGTCCCGTCTCATGCAAGAAAGTGTACCGTGACATACCTGTAAAATTCGCGAACCGCTTATAATCAGAAATGCCCACCTTATCCTGCAATTGTTCCGAAGCCAGCTCATAACCATCCCATGCATTACTTTCATGGTGAGCCACAACAATATTCCTCATGTTATGGATCTGATCAAACAACAGCGAATCCACCTCTGTCACATACTCCTTGTCAAATCTGATATCCAACAGAATATACTTGTAGTTGTTCTCCTGAGCAATGCCTTGCAGGAAACGCAACAGCTTATGCCGATCCGTAATATCCGTATTGCCCATGGCGGTGTCAAACTGATTTACATAGACCAACTGCCTGTCGTGACTGACATTCACAAATTGCACATTAAAATCCTGTTCGCTTATTGAAGGGCGAAACGGTTTTTCCAAATAGTAAAACAACAATGATTTGTCAGCTAAAGCGTAGGGTTGATTTTCAACAAAATAACATGACACACTCAACACCAAAGCAAAAACCAAAGAAAAAATATATTGGTTTTTCTTTTTTGACACCAAAGGATATAAAAATTTGCTCAACCACTCGCCAAAGCGTTTATTTTTATCAAACAAAAAGACAAAAAATCGATTATTTAAAAAAGATTCAAATCGTCCTTTTTGTTCAACCTTGTTTTTTGACGTTTTTTTCTTCTTTGTGTGGTTTTTATTTTTCATTCATTTTTAACCTAATGAAAGACCATATGGAAATGCAAAAATACAAAAATTCAAGCTATTCACCTAAAGATATCATTTTTCAGGTTCTTTATTCACCTTCTCCTGCGCATCCACAAAGGCATTGAAGAATAAATTGCCCAGCAGTTTGTATCCCTTGACAGTGAAATGGATACGGTCGGTTTGGGCATAACCGTGAATACGCCACTGATCCATCGATTTCAGTCCACCCATAATGTCAAACTGGTCCCAAACAGCACCTTGGGTTTCCGCAGCCAACCGGTACATGACATCCCTGACCTGCAAATTGTTTTTATTCACCGCATAACTGCGTCTGGAGACTTTCTTATAAGAGTCATTATTGGTGATAAAGACAAAGGCACAGTCAGGATTTACTGCCTTAATTCGCTGAATCAGTTGCAAATAGCGATTTTTAAAAGTCACGGAATCAAAATTGTCACTATTAGCGTCATTGATGCCAATGCCAAAAATCACCATGTCAGGCTGAAGCAATTCCATGTCCATCGAGAAATAAGGACAGCGCAGATAGTCATCCAAGTCGGCACCATTCACTCCAATAGAATGGAAAGTCAGGCCCGGACTGTCATTATCGAGGAACACCCCCGTCAAGGTGAAACGTTGAGTGGAATCGCAGGGCATTACCACGGTAAAAGAGTCGGTAAAGTCCTTGACATCAAACACAAATCTTCTTAGCTCAGGATCTTTAATGACAGGATAGTAATAGGTCGTATCCACTCGGATCCAAGGGACCACTTTGCCGTCGTTGGATTCGCCCAACACAATGATTCTATTGGTACAGAACTCCAAATCCTCGTCATTGAGCGTCATCTTTATTTCCGCCGGTTGTCCTTGCACATATACCGCAATACCAGTTCCTCCAAGAGGAGTAAGGTGTTCCTGATAAACATTTCTGATAAGCTGGAACTCACAAGAACGTTTGACAAGATAATCAGCGGGATTATTGCACTTGTTGGCGGCAGAATAAGGGAAAATCATGCCACGGCGGGCAATCAGATGGGGATAAGACAGTAAAAGATTGCGGCGGATGGTATGCGACAGGGTGCCTGCCTGTACATGCGAGGAACCCAAATGCAGGATATTCACATTGCCCTCGCCCGAATTAACCACTTCATCAAACTTCTGAAAGAAAGGCACCAGCTTGGATGTCTGCATATCAAAAGCCAGCGTATCGGCCTCGAAATGGGCATACTCCAAGGAATCCACCGGACACTTTGACATCTGAGCAGACAATGGCATAAGCATAGCCATGAACAAAACCAATATCGCTGTTATCTTGCGGTCCATAACGAATCCAATTGTGTTTGGTCCATATTCTTTCTCATCTGATAAAAACGATAAACCTCGTCAAAAGATTGTGCCATGATGTCGCCCATGATTTCCGCGCCTTTAGGAGTAAAATGCACATAGTCAGGACCTGCCCATCCCGACTTAACCCACTGAATCATAGAATTTTCACCACCCATAGCGGCATACAGATCCCAATATGCAGCCCCATTCTCATGAGCTGCTTCTTTCAGTGCGGTGATCAGCCCTGGCAAGCAGGGATATGTACGCAAGCTTCCCCCACCTTTGCGTGTGGACATGTCGGAGGGACCAATATAGACCACCGCGGCCTTGGGATACAGCGAGCGGATATAACGAATCTGTTTAGATGTTGCCTCCTTGAACTTCTGGATGCTGGCATCATTGTATAAAGCCGGCACCGAGTTACCGCCAAATTGCAGCAGGATAATACCCACATCCGCCAACTCATAGCAGCGTTGCAACATGGTATCTTTGATCTGGGTAAAAATAGTGCCCGAACAGCCTCTCAACGGAATATTATCCACATTCACGCCGTAGCCGTCATCCACCATAATACCATAAATATCCGAAGAGCCTGACATACGCACGGTAAGCGTAGTCGCTTCCGTATCCAATTGGCATTGAAGCAACTGAATACCCTTGCCAGGGCTTTCCATTTCATACTTTTGCTGCTGACCTTTTGCGGAAACCGAAGCCTTGAACTTTCCGCTACGGTCGTTCACCAACAGTTTCACAGAGGAGAAACGCTTAACTCGCTCACGGGCAGCATTATGCTTGGACGCATAAATGTTGACCACAGCGGAACTGCCCATATTGTAACTTTTGGCCATGATGCCGTAATTGCCCGTACGCGTGCGCTCACCGGCATCGCCGTATGGAGCGTAGGCCGTCAAATCACCTGTGGCACGCTGCGACACCACCGCGGAAGGAATGGTCTGCACCGCCGGTAACATGCCCGGACCGCCACCACCGAAAATGGACTGGAACCACTCTCGCAAATTGGCGGACAAACGGTCCATCTCAATTTGCGAATCACCATAATGCATAATTCTGATTATACGGTGATTGGATTTCGCATTCCGCATCTCATCAAACACCCTGTCAAAGAAAGTGATGTCGTCGTCGGGAAAATAAAACTGTCCCGCATCGCCAATAAACACTTCCTTGTAATGTGCCAGCGTGTCTTTCAGCGAGCGCAACTCCTCCATACGAATTGAGTCCTGTATTGCGACAAGCGGATCAATCGCCTCGGTCTCTAAAGGTTCACGCACCAAGGCCTCTTCAATTGACGGGAAACGCAATTCCGTCGAACCGATTTTCACTCCGTCCTTGGGGAAAAAATAAGCTACCAACGCCAAGATAGCGATGACAGAAAGAATGAATATCAGTATTTTATAACTTTTCATGCGGTTGTGCCAACAGAACAGCTTTTAATGATGACAGTTGTGGCCACAAGTGGAGCAGTCATGTGTACAATCTCCCGAATGTTCACAATCCTCACGGTCGCAATTTTCATGCTCGTGTTCCACTTCATCGATGGGAGCATTCTCCAACTGATAAACCACCTCGTCGGCCAAATGATCAAAGGCCTCGTTAATCAGGGCATTATTTTGGTCCATCAGGTTGCCACCTTTTTCCGCAGTCTCTCCGACTTCCTGAACCAAAGGTATTTGAGCCAATAAAGTCGTGCTGAATTCACGAGCCAAAGTCAGCCCCCCACCCTGTCCAAAGAGAAAATATTTCTCCTCTGGATGTTGTTTTGGGGTGAACCAGGCCATATTTTCCACCACGCCGAAAAGTGGCACATTCATATTTTCAGGAGCGAACATTTCGGCCCCCTTACGGGCATCATTCACAGCAATCACTTGCGGGGTTGTTACAATGATGGCACCAGAGATTCTAAACTGCTGGATAGCAGAAATTTGCACATCGCCAGTACCGGGAGGAAAGTCAACAATCATGTAATCAATTTCTCCCCAGACGGTCTGGTTGAAAAGCTGTGTCAGCGCACCACCGGCGAGCGGGCCTCTCCATATAACCGCTTTGTCGCTGGGAACCAGAAAACCGATAGAATTGATTTTCACTCCGTATTTTTCGAAGGGAATCATGTACTCCTTGCCGCTTTCGTCCATGGTGACTTCTACCATCTGATTTTCCAAATTAAACATTTTGGGAATGGACGGACCATAGACATCGGCATCCAAAAGAGCCGTTTTATATCCTTTTTTAGCCAGCATGATGGCGAGGTTTGCGGAAACAGTTGATTTACCGACGCCTCCTTTACCGGAAGCGACAACAATAATGTGTTTTACACCTTTTATTCTACTTTTTGTCAGCATAGTTATTTATAGTTTATTGAAATTAAGATATTTACAACAATTTAATTCAATTTGAAAACAAAAATGCAAAGATACGATAATTTTCTAAAAGTCAAGCAATTGCAATTTCTGACGTTCGCTTTCGGAGGCAGTGAGGTTAAAGTGCCACCATTCTGAGCGGATAATGTGCAGACCGGCACCCGTCATCACCTTGCGTAAGAGCAGTCTGTTTTCCAGTTCACGCTTGGTGATGCGGCCTTCTGCCAACAGTTGCTGTTCATTATCCGTATTGGCTTCCACGCCGAAATAGTCGTATTCCGAGCCCATGGGCAACGGACGGCCGGTGCAGTCCATCAAGGTCACATCGACGGCAGCCCCATAGTTGTGCATGCCATGTCCCCTGTTCGGGTTGCTGACGTAGGGCATCATTTCTGTACCTTTCACCATGTTCCACATTTCGTGTTGAACACTGACGGGTCTGGACGCATCATATATTAACAAATTCAAGTCAGGACGGATTTTCTTCAATGCCTGCTGTGCTTTCAGCACTTTCTCCGCCATTTCGGGCAACATAAAAGCCTTGTGCAGATCATGATATAACTGTTTGCCTAAGAAATTATATGGAGTGGCATACACCAGATGTACGGCAATGGAAGAATCCATTTCGGCGATATCCACCAAACCCATAGCGCGAAGCTTGGCTTCTGTTGGTGTATCCGCATTCTCATTCTCATTCCCTAAAGTATCAACCACAACCGTCTGTTGTTCATCAACAGCTGAAACCTCTTGTTGGTTCCGTTGAGAACAGGCAAATAGCAACACTGCGGCTAGCAACAGCCAAACAAACCACAACTTCTTCATCCGCTTCAAAATGCTGTTAGATTTTCTGCAATTTAGAACCTTCCTTGGTATCCACAATCGTATAGCCTTTTGCCTTGATAGCGTCACGGGCAGCATCGGCTTGCGCCCAGTTTTTTTCTGCACGATAACGGTTACGCTGATCCAGCAGTTCAAGTACTTCAGCAGGAATCTCGACATCAGCGGGCTTTTCAGGCTCTGTTTCTGTCAAGCCGAACACCTTGTCAAATTCCATTAACAAAGTATATTTCTCATCATTGTTGATGTTCTTGTCATGAATCAGATTCCACATGGTAGCCAAGGCCTGCGGTGTATTCAGGTTATTGAAAATACCTTGTTTGAACTCATCAAGATATTTTTTGGAGGCCTCGCTCAACTGAGCCAATGGCAATAACTGAGGGTTTTCGGCTTTCAAGTTGTCCATAAACGCACACCACTTATTGTAGGCATTGTTGGCACCCATCAGGATTTCCTTGCTGTAGAGCAGTTGCTTACGGTAGTGGGCGTTCAAGCACAAATATCTGAATGCCAGAGGTTTGATGCCATATTCACGCAAAGTGTCGATATTCACCACATTACCCAGCGACTTGCTCATCTTTTCGGCATTGCTCATGGTCAGGAACTCGCAATGAATCCAATAATTCACAAAAGTCTCGCCAGTGGCGCATTCCGACTGGGCAATTTCGTTGGTATGATGGATGGTCACATGGTCGATACCACCTGTATGGATGTCAAAATGATCACCCAAATACTTCATGGACATGGCGGAGCATTCGATATGCCAACCCGGGAAGCCTACGCCCCAGGGAGAATCCCATTCCATGTCACGTTTTTCTGTCGGTTTGGAAAATTTCCACAGTGCGAAGTCGGTCTTGTTGCGTTTCTCCGGCATATCCACACGGATACCCGCTTGCAAACCTTCAATGTCCAGGTGGGCAAAATCACCGTAATGCGGAAACTTGGCGGTATCGAAATAAATACCATCTGAAGTACGGTAAGTGTACCCCTTCTCTTCCAATTTCCTCACCAGCGCAATCTGGTCGGCGATATGCTCAGTAGCCTTACATGCCATGGTTACAGGCAGCACATTCAGCGATTTGGTGTCTTTGAAAAACTGCTCGGTCCAACGTTTAGAGATTTCCCATGCGGTCTCATGGCTCTCACGGGCAGCTTTGGCTAATTTGTCCTCGCCTTCGTCAGCATCGCTGGTCAGGTGCCCCACATCGGTGATATTCATCACATGATTCACTTTGTAGCCGGCATACATCAGCACACGTTTCAAAGTGTCGGCAAAAACGTAGGCACGCATGTTACCGATGTGCGCTCTACCATATACTGTAGGTCCGCAGGAATACATACCTACTTCACCTTCTTTAATGGACTTAAACTCCTGTAATCTACGACCTTTGGTATTAAACAGAATGACTCTTTCCAAATTCTCCATAGTATTTTTCTTTCAGATTTATATTAATCTGCAAAATTACACAATTTTCCCGACATACATGCAATTACATGATTTAAAATGTAGTGACTGCGTATGGGATGTTTTCGCTGCACTCAAGGGGAGTCTTGCTGTGCTCGAAGGGAGATTAATCTTGTACACAGCGGACAGAATAGGCTCCTGATTTGTTGCCCGAATAGCCATAGCGCAGCACTTTGGGGTTGCCGTAATACAAGCTCCTGATCCATGCACTGGTGGCATTCACCTCTGTTGAACTCCAGAAATTGGCGGTATAATTGAAATAAGTGTATACGTTGTTATAGAAACTGCCAGCCGGCAAAGTGCTGAAGCCCGTCGCATTGTTCAAGCTGGGATTATTGCCCACAGCAAAATCATTATTACTCGATTTCCAACCTGTTGTGGAAGCCAATGCTTTGGCAACATTTTGAGCGTCATTGCCTAACACAAATTCACTTTGACTGCTGACATAATTGGTGAGTTGGGTCCACTCGGCATCGTTAGGCACATGCCAGCCATCAGGGCAAACTCCCTGTTTTACAGCATTTTCCCCAGTACTCATACCTGTTCCAATAGCGGCTGCATAGTTGTACAGATACCCACAGGTATTCACATTTGACTCTTTGCCATTTGGCAGGTAACGATATGCCGCACCAAACACAGTTGAGTCGCCCAGGGGTATTTCCGTGCCATCAGCATAACGTGTCGTACGAAGATTCTCTGCCATCCACAACTGCTCACCTATCCGCACCGCATCATACACATTCCCATCTATATCCGAAACCGCATTGGCCACCACCTGGGCAGTAGAGGGATACAAATGTATCTGCATGGTCAAGTCCTCCTGTACCGTTGGTTCCTGGTTCTGCGGATCCATATTTTCTTCTTTCTGGCAAGCGAATAAAACAAATGCCAATATACAAAAAATCGAACCTATTTTCTTCATAAACATCTATATTTCAAGACTATATTATCAATTTTCAAATTATCATTTCTTCAATCTTGATTCATGATACACCATCACCCTATTCTCTCACCTGTTTCACGAAGTCAAGAGTCAGCAGACGGGTAGCAAAACCAAGCAAGAGAGCAAAAACGCCACTGATTAGTAAGGCCCAGAGGACATGCCCGTTGAAATGCTGCGAGAAAAGCCACACCGCTGGTACCAACACCACAGTAAACACCAGGGATTGCCACAGTGGCAAAGAATTCACAGGCACTTTCAACTGGCGGAAGGCGATGGCAACCTGTAGCACTGCCACCACCGACTGGGTGGAAAGACTGGCGATGGCTGCTCCTTCCGCCTGCATACGGGGTATCAGGATCAGGTTGACCGCCATATTCACCACAATTCCCGCTATCGCTGTGATATTCAACAATTTCATATTTCCGTTAGCCGTCAGCATCGTGCCAAAAATGTAAGTAAAAGATATCGGTATGATACCCGCTATCAGGAAACGGAAAACCGCGGAACTTTCCTCCACATGCTCCTTATATAACAAATCCATCACCGGCAGTCTGAAGCACTCCAGAAGCACCACCGAGGTCACCGAAAACAAGAACAAAAGCGAGAAAGAAGACTTGACGATAGGGGTAATATTTTCGTTGTTTTTCAGCATTTTGGAGAACAATGGCAGCAGGATGACCGAGAACAGATAGGCGATCATCACCAAAGCATCCAGCAAACGGAAGGCAGATGCATAAATACCTGCTTCTGAAGCACCCACACCCATTGGCAGTAATCGTTCCAACATCACTGAATCAATACGGTTGTAAAAAGACATCAGCAAGAACAAGATGGCAAAAGGCAGGCTTTTCTTCAGTATCATCAGGAAGAAAGTGGGATTCCAACTCAAGCGCGTCACCCTACCCTTAGTCACCACAATAGCCAACGCTGTCAACGCAGTCAGCACGTATGCCACAGTCTGGCAATAGATGAACCACTCGATGCGGAAAGGCTCGTTCGTCACCCCGCCCCACAGCAAAATGCCACAAAAAATAATCATCAGCAGACGGTCCATCACCGACAAGCAGCTGTCTGTCTTGAACATCAGCAAAGCCGAGATATTCGAGCGAAGATACAGGATAAACGCATTCAGGAACTGGTTGATGGCCATCCAAAACAGGAACCACAGCTGAAGTCCCCGGTAACCGATAATCAAGGCCACCACAAAGACCACTGCCATATACACGACACCCAGAAGGAGTTTCAGTGTGATAATACCAGACAAATGCTTATGCAGCAACTGCTGATGCCGTGCGATATTCCGGTTGTTGAAATTGGTAATGCCCATGTCCAATAACATGTTGAACAAATAGGTGAAATTGAAAACCGCAAAATACAAGCCGTAATTTTCTGCCCCGACGCTGTTTTGCACTCCAACATCAATGCCCAAAATCCAGAACGGCTTTATCAGCAGATTCAGGAAAATAAGCAATATAATGTTGAAAATGAAATCCTTCTGTTTCATTCAGAGCCTACTTACTATTTTTCTTGTTGTACAAGCCCGACGGTTTGGTTCTTCCCCACTTAATCGGCACATAATCAGGATTATACCAAGTTTCTTCCACTTGGTATTTATGTTTGGCTTTCACCCAGTCACGATAAAACTCATCAATTTCATCCAAAGTGTAAGGTAAACCCACAGCCACTTCATGACCATAGTTTTTCAGGCGCCTGAACCAATACGGATAGCCAAACTTTTCGAATTGCGGCACAATTTTATTACTGCCGAAGAAGCCAATATTGGCGAAGGCTGTCTGATTATAATTCACCAACCGGTCTTCTGTACCATGGTAAAACAATGTTGGTGCGGGATTGCCATCGGCATATTTCACTTTGCCATTGCGGGAAAGGATAGCTCCTGCGTATGATATGACCGCAGCATAACGGAAATTAGCTGGCAGCAATTTGGCGGTTTCATGCTGGTTATGCAACCAGTAATCCGCCTGCAGCGCAGTAATAGCTCCGGCACTGCCACCTGAGATCATGATTTCCTTCGTATTAATGTGGAATCGGGAGCACAGGTATGACGTGGCGGAATACAGATCCTCTACAGCCAGGCGGATAGCATATTCCAAGGTATTCACCATCGAGATACCCATACTCTTGACACCCTTCAGTCCCAGACGATAGTCGATAGCCACCACCACATAGCCTCTTTCCGCTATTTTCTCAAAAGCCTTGACCATCATCGGTTCATCGCGGCGGCCACCAATAAAGCCACCACCGAAGACATAGACAAAACAAGGGAAGCCAGTATCCGGAGGGTTTATTGTCGGCATATAAACATCCAACAACAAATGATTGGTATCTTTTACCGCAAACTCTTCGGTAAAATCGGCCTGAGCAAACACGGCAAGCGAAAACGCCATCACGCAGAAAAAAGCAAGAATCTTTTTCATACAATTTCAGTTTGGTATAAAAATGCAAAGGTACGAAAAAAACGGACATGCGCAACGGGATAAAATTTTCTCAGCCCATATCCAATAGAGATATGCACCTTACTTCCGTCGCGACACCATCATATAGAACTGGCTTTCTCGCATCCATTTCATGACATTTTCCTTGTTATACTTGTCTTCATAAGACAAACGCTGAGGAAAAACAATCTCAACACCTAACCATTGGATACAATAGCGTTGGTAATCGCAATATTCTCCTGTAAAAGTTTTCTGATACACATGCTCAATGGCTTTATCCAATTTCTTGAGCAGCTTCGATTTTACAGGCAGTAACAAATCTAATTCAGAAATAATTTTCGAATTGTCGGCCAAGTAGGAATCAAACACCTCCGGAAGAAGTTTCTCTATCGCCTTGTCGGGCTGCCCAAGCCGCTTATATATGTTGGCATAACGCAATGCAGTTCGAATGTCATTCTCGGCATACGCATTGCCACAATCACTGAGATACGGATATGTCGTGTCGGAGAGCGCCAGGTAATACAAAGCGGAATCGTATTGCTGCAACTCATAATAACAATCGCTGATTTGGTCGGCTGCTCTGTGCCGATAATTGGCATAGGGGTCGCTCATGATATCACCACCCAAGGGTTCAAACTCATCTTGTCCACCATGCATCAACAAGGTATAATAATCTATTGACTTCTTATATTCTTTTTGCAAGAAATAAATATAAGCCACATTATACAACGCTCTTGGATACAAATCATTACGAGGATGGTTCTCCACAATGTACAAATAACCCGACAAAGCTTCATCCATTTGGCCTTCCTTGAAGGACTTCACCGCCTCCTCGAAATAGTCGGAAGGCATTTTCTGCCCAAAGGCGAAAACACTGAACACCAACAACAAAAACAACAGCTTGATTTTCATAATGTTATAACAAATTGACAAACCGTCTGGTTCTTTATTCCATAAAACACCACCTGTTTACCATCAAAAAAACCATTCCCTGAAAAAATCCTATCTACATTATATAACTCCTTATAGATATGATTATTGACAACAACTTGAAAGTTTTTTTCCCCGACATATTGAATGGCAAAGAAACCATGTTCATTAATGACAGCTTCTACTACACAACCTGCACTTGGATCTACCCAATATCGTTTAATCGGGAGTAAGGGTTCTGACAGCTGACCATCATACACAAAATAGCCATGTCCCCCATAGTTGAGACATGATAGCAAATGATCATTCCCAGTCCATTCAATGGCTGCTTGATAAGATAGCACATCTTTCCATGAGAATATCTGAACACTTTCCCTCTTATGTATCTGTTTAAGTATCATATTATTATCCTGATACAGATAAACAGAATCATCGGTTTTGAAATAATGCAAACTTTTTCCCTCAGGCGTGATATACAAGGGCATGGCTCTGACTCCGTACTTCGAAAGTGGCTCCTCATCCACTTTGCCATCAACCACCTTGTATAAATAATAATCTTTCAAGCCGTAATATGCAAAATGTCCATTAGCATCCATAATGGGATTATAAATCTCCTCAAAATCAGCAGGATAATCCATTCCGTTTACATTCAGATAAAGATGGCCATCTTTTTCAAAAGAATATAAAGCGTTCTGGCTGTTGAGCAAGGTAATATTACCGATATTATCTATATCCCTACGGAGCTGTCCATTGAGCACAATAAAGTCTGTACCACCATCATCACCTGTAAAATAATACGATCCATTGTCCATCAGCGCAAATTTTCCGATTGACTTAACTTGTTCAAACACAGAATCTTTTGTATGAATACAATACATACGATCGTATTTCCCCTCAGGAGTTTCAGACTTGAAAAATTTAGCATACAAGTAATCCCCGTTATCATTGATGGACAATGCCTTAAATTTATAATCTGATGTATCAACAGGCTGGTTGTTTATGTATAACACAAAACGGTTATTCTGATATAGATAGTAAATCGAATTCCCATTTTCGCTAAAATCTACCCAATTTTCAAATTCAATTCCGGATCTGTCCAAGTCGGTTAAAGGGGTAGCCTGCACCATTTGACCGTCTATATAAATGAACGCCATCTTCCCGAGGGCTGAAATGACTGCAATATGATCACGAGTTTTTCCTGACAGAGGGTGCTGCACTTTTCCCGTTACTGGCCCATAAATACTTGTTCCCCATCTATTTTTAACATACACGGTATCAAATCCTGATGGGGAACAGCAACGCATAAAATCCACGTCGCCAAAAGTCCCGCCTATACCTCCAGCTGCACAGAGATTACCCACAGAATCCTTGCTGGCTACCACAACACGGTTATTCAAAAAGAAGAAATTGCCTTCACGATCGAAAGAAAAAGAGGAGGCATAATGTTCTAAATGGTCCGAGCCCAATGTGTCAGTCCACAAAACCCTCTCAGTTATACTTTGACCATAAGACAGCTTGATGAAAAAGCCTACCAATGCCACGCAGAAAAAAGCAAGAATCTTTTTCATTCAATTTCAGTTTGGTATAAAATGCAAAATTACAGAAAAAAGTCTAAAGAATAGTAAAAAGCTCTCCATTTAAATCCTGAAATATCATACGACCACCTCTTCCGGATGATACAGCATAGCGCAACGGTCAATGATGGCAATTGCCTTTTCAAAACCTGCATCACAGACTTTTTTGTCTTTTGCCCCATCATATCCCATAAACAAATGCATGGTATCGTAACCTGCTAAAATATAATCCAACAATTTTCCATCACGCTTCTTGGCCGCCTCCTTGTATTTCTCAATAGACGGACGACCTTTGCCCTTACGCACCTGAAGAATTGCATCAAGTGCAATCAAACATCCTTTCCATAGGGTGTCACCAGCTATCCGTACATATTTCTTATCCTTATACTGTTTTGTTTCAGGATTATAAATGGAATTTTTTATAATATCCCTCGCATTAGCCACATATCTACGAGCATCATCAATAGGATTCTGTAATTCAATAATTTCCATAATTGCGTATTTTGTTGTTATACCGATGGCAAAGATACAACAAGAATAATACATATCAAGGTTTATTGACAATTTTTTTGTCGCTCTAAATCAACAAATTAAAAATAAAAGAAAATATTTTAACAAACAGTTATTAAAATTTAGATTGAATTTTCGAAGAAAATCTTACCCATCCCACAAAAAAATACGCCAGAGTTTAAGAACCTCAATATTGGATGCCAAAAGCATGCATCACACCCGAACCTGGCAAATGCATTCCCGCTGCTCTGTAATCAGCATTTTCAAGAATCTCGTAAAAATGTTTTCTTGTTTCCACTGCCTTTTCAGGATCTTTGTCGTAAACGGCACAATATTCCGGATGAGGAATCTGCAATGCGGCCGCATGAATCAGGTCACCTATAATGTAAAGATCATCCACCTTATATACGGTATGTCCTGGCGTATGTCCTGAGGCATCAAAAGTCTCGACAAAATCAGCAATGGTATCCCCAAACATAAATGTATGAATACGAGTCCCATACGCATCCAATATCTTGCTAAACAGTTCATCCTCCCTGAAGGCCTCCAACTCCGGAGCCGAAAGCCAAACCTCCGCCTTGGGAAAGACAGCGGTATCATGAGCCATCAGACCACCAATATGGTCACGATGACAATGGGTTAAACATATAACATCGATGTCTTCAGGAGCAATCTGAAGACCTATTAATTCGCCTAACATACGGCCCCTGGCCTCTGTCCCCATTCCGGCGTCAAACAAAACATATTTGTCATTTTTATGAATCAGAAACGCATTAATAGAAGCATCAGCCTCACCCGAAGGCATCACTGTACGGAGTATTTCGTTATCCACATCCGGGAACAAGTCGGCCGACATAGTGGAGTGTTTGTCTATCAAAGTCCACAATTCAAAATTCTGGAAATCATAATGGTAAACAAGTTCTTCTATTTCTGTTTCTTTCTGATGACAAGCCGACAACAAAACGGCAAGCAAAGCGAATAAAAAAGTCAATTTTTTCATACCTGACAACTATCATATTAGAACTCATACCCCACTTTGAACATGATGCCATTACTAAAGTTGGATTCCACGTTGTAATGTTCATCCACCATACGGCCTATATAATTGGCACTCAACACGAAAGCATGACGATTGAAATTCTTCTTAGCAAGCCCCACCCTCACACCGACACCTGCATCAAAGAAAAAAAGCTCATGAAAAACATCACAACCGACATCAGCATTCCAGAAAGGCACACATCTTCGTGAATCTTGGCGTATGATATTGCCACGAGCGTTCAGTATTAAGCGAAGCGAACCAATCATCAGTTTATATGGAAATTGAGATGTATATTTATAATCGTATAAGACACCATTAAAGCCAATGCCGATACCCAATTTCGCAAACTGGGAAAAACGGTATCCATTAACCACTGTAAATCCTACCATTCCCTCATACGTTTTTGGTTTATACCACACTGATCCTGCATGCGCTTCCACAGCACACCACCAGCCTTTGTCTCTTTGATGCCAAGGTGTATCATCGGCAGATTTATTTTTATCCTTTGCTATATAATCCGGAACGAAATAAGCATCTTGTGCGTAAGACAATGTCACGCAACAAAAGCTGATAAACAGAAGTACACAAAGTCTTTTCATAAACTAAATTTTTCCGCAAAGATACAATTTAATTCGGAATTTCACCTATAAATCTTGGGAATTTAGATTTGTGATACACAGCATCAGCTGTTGTAATTTCCTTTCGCGTCGGTCAGGTAATGTGCTTCGGTGCATGTGACACCTTCGACGCGACTGAATACACAACCCGTAACACATACTATGCAGCGGTTGCGGTTACACCGCAATTTCGGCCGCATCGCGGCCACCATCGCATAGCAAGTGATAAAGGGAAATGTTTCACAGCGTGCCAAAGGTACGCACCTATTGCAGTCAAATTATCGGGTATAATTTGCTAATTAAATTTGGTTCAACCAGTGCAACGCCGACTTCACGGTGGGCACGCCGTGGATGGTGAGCACAGCCTTCTGGTTGTGTTCCTGAATCTGCACCTTGGGATGGTTTTTCTGCATGAAGGTCAGCACACGGGTGAACAGCTCCGACTCGTAGAAAGGTGAGTTGATAGATGGAGCAAAGAATGCCATCAGCTTGTCGTTTTTCATGGAGATCTTCTCTAAATGCATTTCCGCGCCCTTGCGCCGTAAAGGAATGGTACGCAACAATTCCTGCGCTTCCTCCGGCACGGGACCAAACATGTCGGCCAATTTCTTGCGGAAGGCTTCCACCTCCTCTTCTTTCTTCATGTTCTGCAATTCCTTATACAGACTCATACGCTCGCTCACACTGCTGACATAGTCGGTGGGCAACATGGCTCGAACATCGGTTTCCAAAAGGCAGTCACGCAACAGCAATGCCGAATTGTCGGCCATCTCCAACTCGATGGGATTCGTGTCGTGCAGTTCCAGAATAGCCTCATTCAGAATCTTTTGATACATCTCGAAACCGATTTCACTGATAAAGCCGCTCTGGTCAGCACCCAATATGTCGCCAGCACCACGGATATCCAAGTCGCGCATGGCAATCTGCAAGCCACTGCCAATATCCGAGAAGTCTTCGATGGCCTGCAAACGCTTGCGTGCCTGCTCGTTCAGTTCCTCGAACGAACGAACCAGCATATAGCAGAAGGCCTTCTTATTGTTGCGCCCTACCCTGCCTCGCAGCTGATGCAGCACATTCAGGGCAAAATTCTGGGCATCGTTGATAATCATGGTGTTGGCGTTGGTCACATCCAAGCCCGACTCCACAATGGTGGTTGATACCAGCACATCGTAGTCGCCGGCCAGAAATTTCAGCATGATTTCCTCTAACTGGGAGCCATCCATTTGTCCATGGCCCACGGCAACACGGGCATCGGGCACCAAACGCTGCACCAAGCCTGCTACCTCATAAATATTCTGAATTTTGTTGTGCACAAAGAACACCTGCCCACCACGACTAATCTCGTAGGATACCGCATCCCTAATCAGCTCTTCATCAAAGAGATGCACCTCGGTCTGTATCGGATAACGGTTGGGCGGCGGAGTGGTGATGACCGATATGTCACGGGCACCCATCAGCGAGAACTGCAGCGTTCTCGGGATAGGTGTGGCAGACATGGTCAAGGTATCCACATCATATTTGATTTCACGCAGTTTTTCCTTGGCACCCACGCCAAATTTTTGTTCCTCATCAATAATCAGCAAACCCAAATCCTTGAATTCCACATCTTTGCTCAACAGACGATGGGTACCAATGATGATGTCAATACTGCCCTCTTTCAGTTTCTTCAAGGTTTCCTTAATCTGCTTGGCACTCTTGAAACGGTTGACATACTCTACCGTGCAAGGCATGCCCGACAGACGCTCGGAAAAAGTGGTATAATGCTGCAAAGCCAGCACCGTAGTCGGCACCAAAACGGCCACCTGCTTGCTGTCGGCCACCGCCTTGAAAGCCGCACGGATAGCGATTTCCGTCTTGCCAAAACCCACATCGCCACATATCAGGCGGTCCATGGGATGCTGGCTTTCCATATCGTTTTTCACCTCGTTCAGCGACTTCACCTGGTCGGGAGTATCTTCGTAAATGAACGATGCCTCCAGCTCATTCTGCAAATAGCTGTCGGGCGAGAAGGCAAAACCGTCCTTGGCTTTGCGCTTGGCATACAGCTGAATCAAGTCTATGGCCAACTCCTTCACCCGCTTCTTGGTCCTCTCTTTCACCCGTTCCCAAGTACCTGAACCCAAACGGTGCAACTTGGGCGGCATGCCGTCTTTTCCAACATACTTGCTGATTTTATGTAACGAGTGAATGCTGATATAGAGCAGGTCACCATCTTTGTACGACAGCTTGATGACTTCCTGTTCTTTGCCATTCACATCCATCTTCTGCAAGCCCTCGTAAATGCCAATACCATGGTCGATATGTACCACATAATCACCCGGTTGCAGGTCATAAATCTCCTTCAGCGTGAACTGCTCGCTCTTTTTATAGCGGTCACGAATCGAAAAACGGTGGTATTTCTCAAAAAACTGATGGTCAGTATAAACACACAGTCCCGAATGGACATCCGTAAAGCCTTCATGCAACACAAAATTACATGGTGTATATAACTGACCTATAGTGTATTCGGTTTTCTTCGTCGCATTGTATTTGTCCAACAGCTCATGCATCACCATCTCCACACGACCCAGCTGATTCTCATTTTCTGATAAGAAAAGTGTCTGGTAACCATGCTCCAGATTCTCTATCCATTCAGCCAAGAGCAGGTCGAAATTCTTGCCGAAAGAATTTTGCGGTTTGATGTCAAAATCAAGTGTTAAACAACTGTTTTCCAGTGTATTGGAATTTATCTCCGCACAGCTGTATTTTGCCAGTTCCTCACAAAGATTATCGCCATCAATATAAAAATCAGTAGGATTCAATACTGAAGTCTTTCCATCATCAGCCAAAAATTCCTCTTCCATCTTATGGAAATTGGCATTCAGCTGACTTCGCACATCACGGATATTCTTCAGCCAACATACCGTATCCTTGCCCAGGAATTCCATCATCGGCACCCGCTGTTCCACCGTTTCCACGGAGGAGAGATACGGCATAATATGCAGTTTATCAACTTCTTTTACAGACAATTGCGTGTTGGTATCAAACTGACGGATGGAATCCACCTTTTCACCAGCCAGCTCAATACGGTAAGGATATTCCTCCGAGTATGAAAACACATCGAAGATACCACCACGCCAAGCAAATTGTCCCGGTTCAAAGACAAATTCCTCTTGTTTGTATCCATATTCAAACAGAAAATCGAGAAAAGTCTCCACTGGCAAAATTTCGTTCTTAGTAACTGTAAAAGAGTTACTTTTGATATATTTTTTGGAAAGGATTTTCTCCGCAATAGCTTCCGGATAGGAAACGATGATGTAGTGTCCACCTTCTTGTGTCAGCTTATTGATAATCTCCGAGCGCAGTTTCACATTGGCATTGTCAATTTCCTCATATTTAGATGCTCTGCGATAAGAAGCTGGCAGATAGTGTATCTTTTTCTCCTGCAAAGATTTATCCTGATCGTGCAAGAGAAATTCCAGGTCATGATAAAAGAAAGCGGCAGATTCACGCTCCGGGAAAATAAACAGCTGGTGTTGCCTCAGATGTTCGAAAAGCGAGGCGGTAAGCAAAGCCAACGAGGTCTCATTCAAGCCATATAAAGAAATGTTTTTCAATTCATTAGATTGAAGAAACGCTTCCGCAATCTGTGCTTTTTCCTGCGGACAAAAGGCCTGAATCAGTTCATCGGGAGTCATACAGTTAATTTCGTTTTAGTACGGTCGTCTGCACAAACATGGTTTGAACAGTGTCTGTTCTTTGTGATGGTCATACAGTCAGTTTAGGTTTGGTCAAGTCATCCGCTACAACATCAATAGGCAGATGTGAAACGGGATGTTCAAAAATAAGCCGATGGGCTTGCAAGCTGATGGAGCCGTCGGGATTGGAGCGTTTTGCCCCATATTTCAAATCGCCTTTGATGCAATGTCCCATTGCGGACAATTGCACCCGTATCTGATGATGGCGGCCGGTTTGCAGTTCCACTTCCAAAAGTGAGTAATGGTCGTATTTTTCTATGACACGATATGATAGCACCGCTTTCCGAGCACCTTCAGCGTTTTCATCTACACAAAAGCTCTTGTTCAGTTTCTCGTTTTTTCGCAGGAAATCAGTCAGAGTGCCTTCCTCAATTTCAGGGCACCCTTCCACCAATGCCCAGTAAATCTTACGGACCAGGTGATTTTTCACCATCTCATTCATACGGGCCAGAGCCTTGGATGTTTTGGCAAAAATCACAGCGCCCCCCACAGGGCGGTCGATACGATGCACCAAGCCGCAGAAGACATTTCCCGGCTTGTTATAAGTTACTTTGATGTATTCACGTACTGCTTCCACCAGGGGAAGATCTCCGGTTTTGTCACCTTGCACAATCTCTCCTGGCAGTTTATTGACAATAATCAGATGATTATCCTCATATAGAATCCGTTCATTTATACTGTTACTTTTCATTCTGAAAAACCACAGTTTCTGTGTTTATTGACAATAATCAGAGAACAGTCTTCGAATAGGATTCGCTCATTAATACTGTTCTTTATCATTGGGGAAATCCACCGCTTTCACATCACTGATATAATGGGAAACAGCATTGATAATTTCCTCACCCAAAGAATGATAGCGGCGCAGAAAACGCGGCGAGAACTGCTGGGTAATGCCCATCATGTCGTGGAAAACCAGCACCTGGCCTGATGTAGCCGCACCTGCACCAATACCGATGGTCGGGACAGAAACGCTTTCAGTGACACGTTTGGCCAAATCAGCGGGAATCTTTTCCAGCACAATGGCGAAGCAGCCGTGTTCTTCCAGCACTTTGGCGTCGGAAATCAGTTTTTCGGCTTCTTTCTCTTCGGTAGCACGAACGGCGTATGTACCGAACTTATTGATTGACTGAGGAGTAAGTCCAAGGTGACCCATCACGGGAATGCCTGCGGACAAGATACGGTCTATAGAATCGGAGATTTCCACACCGCCTTCCATTTTCACGGCATCGGCACCAGATTCCTTCATGATACGGATAGCGGAATGCAGGGCCTCCTTGGAGTTGCCCTGATAGGTGCCAAAGGGCATATCCACCACCACCAGGGCACGCGAAACAGCACGTACCACAGAAGAAGCGTGGTAAATCATATTGTCGAGGGTAATGGGTAAGGTCGTAGTGTAGCCGGCCATCACATTGGCGGCGGAATCACCCACCAGAATCACATCTATTTTGGCCATGTCCAACAACTTCGCAGTGGAATAGTCGTAAGCGGTAAGCATGGCGATTTTTTCCCCCTCATTGCGCATACGCTGCAAAATATTGGTGGTCACCTTATTCACATTACTGTACAGATACGCTGACATAACAAACTTAAAATTAGTTAAATCAATATCATTAAATAAACTGAATGCTATTAAAAAAAATTAAAAGAGGCTGATGGAAAGACCCAACGACATGGGGAACTCAGCAGGGCCTGTACCATTGTTGAAGAGCTTGTTGAGATGCACGCCATAGAAGACTGCAAAAGCCTTCCAGCCGATACGAGTATAGGCTTCCACACTGATTCTCTGCGTATTATAAATCTCACGGCTTTTGTACCATCTATCCATTGAACCGCCCTCTGGATCTGCGCCTTTATAGTTCTGCGACACCTCGGCAATCAAGCCTACACGGACACCAATAGAGAACTTGAAGCCGCTTTGTCTATGGCGGTATCTGAACTCAATCGGCAGATTGCAATTCATGTAATTGATGCGGTTCAATTTATACTTGATGTTCTCATCCAGCACATAATACTTCATAATCCAGCCATCGCTGATTTTCAGCAGGGAATTGGTAAACTGGGAATAATAAGAAAAGCCCAGACCCACACCGAAAGAAACAGGACTGGTTTTAGACACTTTGAAATCCCACAAGGCGGACACCGAGAAACCTGGGTCAAACTTCAGATGTTTCACCTCCTGCGGCATTCCCATCCAGAAAGAATGGTATATGTCGATATTCAGGCGGTCTCGCACTATTTCAGGTTTATCCTCCCCCTTCGGATTCAGCACCTTTTCAACTTTCTCTTTTACCTTGCCTTTTTTCCCTTGAGCGAGTGTGTCTTGACTGTCTTGCGCATACGCACAAACGCATGTCGCAACTATCAGAAAGAGAGCAATGAGTTTCTTTTTCATACCATTACATTAGAATTTGCAAAGATACAATTTTTTTTAATGTGCTAATTAGTAAATGTGCTAATGTGCCAATTATTTTCTCAGGAAAATATAATGGGATGGTGTGGAATTTTGCGGTGGAACCGCAGACCTCGTATAGGAGATGAAGATGATTACAGGATGAATTTTTTGCGGTGGAACCGCAACCCTCGCATAGGGGATGAAGATGATTACAGGATGAATTTTTTGCGGTGGAACCGCAGACCTCGCATAGGACAAATATATTTTTTTAATATCGCACAATAATCAAATAAAAATACATGTTATTATTATAAAAACAAATAATTAAAAATAATGTATTATGAAAGAATTTATCACAAAACCAAACACATTTACATGCATCTACATCCATACTGTATTCTCCGTAAAAAACAGAGAATCCCTAATATCCAATCTATGGAAAAACAACCTATATGCATATATCACTTCTATAATCACAAATAATGGGGATAACGTAATAGCGATAGGAGGAATGCCTGACCATGTACATATTTTTATGAGCATCCACAATACCACAAAACCACTATCAGACCTAATGCGAGCTGTAAAAGGTGATAGTTCAAGATGGATTAATGAAAATAAAATATCAGTCCGAAGGTTCGGATGGCAATCAGGATACGGTGCATTTTCGTGTGGTCCAAAGGATATTGATGCTATTGCCAATTATATTAGAAATCAAGAAGAACATCATTCCAACAAAAAATTTATTGATGAATACAAACAATTATTGATCCGTGAGGGGATAGAATTTGACGAAAAACACATTTTTCAACCTATTGATTAACATGCGGACATAAACAACGTGCTACCCTATGCGTGGACTGCGGTTTCACCGCAATATGCGTGCAGACGTAAACAACGTGCTACCCTATGCGTGGACTGCGGTTTCACCGCAATATGCGTGCGGACGTAAACAACGTGCTACCCTATGCGTGGACTGCGGTTTCACCGCAATATGCGTGCGGACATAAACAACGTGCTACCCTATGCGTGGACTGCGGTTTCACCGCAATATGCGTGCGGACATAAACGATATAAAACCCGACCTATCGAGGTCATAAATTACGGCATGTAGTCGTTGCTGAAAGAGAAAGGCAGCAGATCGCTGATGCTCTTCAGCACATAGACTTCACCCTCTTCGCCTGCCAGCAACACTTCAATGCGCTGCTTGAATTTCTGCTCATACTCAAGCAAGGCCTGGCGACAACTACCACAGGGAGATACCGGCTTGGTAAGTTTTTCCTTAGGATTGATGGCAGTGATGGCCAGTTTGTTGAATGGCACCTCAGGAAATTGGGCGGAGGCATAAAATATGGCCGTACGCTCAGCGCACAAACCCGAAGGATAAGCGGCATTCTCCTGGTTATTTCCTGTAATGATCTCGCCATTATTCAGCAAAAGAGCCGCTCCCACCTTGAAATTGGAATAGGGAGAATAGGCTTTTTTGGCCGCCTCATGCGCCTTGTCCAGCAAATCCTGCCATTCAGTCGGCAATTCCGAGCGGTCTTCGTAAACTAAAATCCGGGAAATCAAATCAAGAGTTTTCATAATGATTCAGATTAAAACCATATAATAAAATCGAGTTCATGATGGCAAACAAGGTCAATCCCGCCTGCGTTTCCAGCGTGTCCTCGGTAAACATCGAGCCCACCAAGATAATGAAGAAGGCCACATATACAAAAGTGATTTTTTTCTTTTGTTCTATAAAAGGATAAATCAGCAAAACAAGGAAAGTCAGAGGCACCGCGACACCGCCCATCAGCCAAAAAGTAAGCCATTGGTTATGACACCCTATCCTTTCTTTCCAGCACATACAGCTGCCTTCCTGTTTCAGCTGCTCACTGACAGCGGTTTTATGATTGCCCAACCCCACTCCAAGGCCCCAATTTCGTTGTATCAGATGCCATGCCGCACGCATATACTCCGCACGTTGCAGCAAGGTGGAATTTTGCACATCACCTGTACATCTGTATAATTCCATACTGAAGAAAATCGGGTATAAGGCTCGTTTAATACCAAAAGCACTGGTATAGTCCACATTGGCAATACCTCGCTCAATATTATGCACATCTCCATCCGACAAAGCCATCACACCGGCACTATCTTTACGCAAATGACAGGAATTCAGATAGCGCATCAAGGTCGCTTTGTCCACAGCATTACTCAAATCCTTATCGCTACGTGATGCCCAAGCCCTCTCCATTTCCTCCTCGCATACATACATGCCAATCGGAGACCCATTTTCCACCATAGAATTCATATTGTTCTCATACGGATTCCCATTCACAGTCACCGTATCTATAGTCAAATACCGTGACTTATCCACGTGAAAATAGCGCCAGGTCATACTTCCCACAAACACCATAAAAACAGCCAAAAGGTAAAACAGGCCTACAGCAGCCCAACGATAAGTTTTCTCTTTCCAATGACAGAACAGCACATACAACAAATAGGCCACAGCCACCAATAGCAACAGGACAATACCCGTAAGTGTCTGGGCAATAAAAAGGTATATTATCAACCAAACACAGGTCATCGAAGCCAATATTTTTCCAAAGACAGGCCAATTCTTATCTTTGAACCATATCGGCACAAACATCAGCACACTCAACACTACGGCGGAGAATTTTCCCAACGCTGGATTTGACCAATGTTTTTCCTTAAAGGCAAAATACACGAGTAACACTATCGCCACATCAATACACAAGCTAAAGCGGATATGGGAAATAAATACCGATATCTCACGTATATCCTGCACCTCATGGTTCACATAATAAACCGTGGAATATACCGTGGCGAACAATACACTCAGCACATAACAGAACAGAATGAAGTTCAATTCCTTATGATTAAGACGCTGCGAACTGGCCACCATCACAGGAGCCATAAATAGCGGCAGTTTTGTAACCCAGTAATCCAAGGCCACTGCAAAATCATCGGCACGGACGAAACCGAGGCAGAACACCATCATGAACAACAGAGCGAGCAAGGCCGAACGATTCTCTTTCAGCCGCTTCCATTTGGCCTTGAAATCCCATTCAATCAGCCAGTTGGCCATAAGAAAAATCAGCATCATGCTCATCATGTAGTTGGACAGAGGCATAGCCACGCACAAGGCCGCTGTCAACAATACATAAATGCTATGATGAATCTGAAGTCGCTTCAAAACGCTTATTTTTGGCCTAAAATAGATTTATAACGGGCTTGGTTTAACAGCAAATCTTTTGCCGCGGTGATTTCTGGATCGCAACGCAGCATATCTATATATTTTCCTTTCTGATAATAATATCTGCTGATAATCTCCGAAGCCAGATAGTCGGAAATTTCCGCCTTATACTTTTGTAATTCAGTATTTTTCTCCTCTTCAATCTTTTTCTTCATGCTATCATACAAAGCGGAAATATCCTTGAAATATTGTTCATCTTCAGCCACTTCTTTCAGCTCTTCCATAACCTTTTCAGTTTCAGTAGTGTAAGTGTATTCCTTATCCTTCAGAAAATGAACAAAATCATTATAAATCTCATCATTCACCCTGAAATCCTTGGCTTCAGGAATAGTGGCATGGGTAGCACGGTACTGGGTAGCATAATCAAAGATAAGATTGTTCAGCACCAAAGCGAGAAGCAGGTTGCTGGCAACTGTGTCCGGCGAAATCACATCAGGTTCCACCCCACCCTTATCATACACCGTTCTGCCATTTTTGGTCTTATAGGCCACCGCCAAAGAATCCGGGATCTTGGTACGCATAGGGGTAAGCGTATCATTCTTGAAATATTCGATATTCTGCACACAACGACCACTGGGAATGTAATACTTGGCGATAGTGATTTTCATGGAGGTGTTATAACTCAAAGGCAAAACATTCTGAACCAATCCTTTACCAAAAGTCTTACGTCCCATAATCACACCACGGTCCAAATCTTGGAAGGCACCAGAGACAATCTCCGAGGCGGAGGCACTATATTCGTTGACCAGCACCACAACTGGTATTGTTTTATCCGTTACGGGGAAGCGGGTTTTATACACATTATGCTGGGATTCCAGTTTACCTTTGGTTTCGGAAATCATGGTACCTTGGTCCACAAAAATATTCATAATATTGACAGCTTCTTGCAGCAAACCACCACCATTATTACGCAAGTCGAAAATCAGGTATTTCATGCCCTGTTCTTTCAATTTGACGAAGGCCTCTTTCACCTCACTGCTTGCCTTTTCGGTGAACTGGTCGAGTTTGATGTAACCCACCTCGTCACTCACCATGCCCGAATAAGGCACACTCGGGAATTTGATTTCCTTACGTACCACGTCAAACGACAGCGGTTTGGACTGACCATAGCGTTCCACTTCGATAGTGATTTTTGTACCCGGCTGACCTTTCAGGTATTCGCTTACATCGGATGAGCTACGGTTTTTCATGCTCTGCTTGTTGACACTCAGGATGCGGTCACCCGCCATCAATCCTGCCTGATGTGCCGGACAATCCTCATAGGGCTCGGAAATCACAATATAGTCGCCATGCTGCTGAATCAGTGCCCCAATGCCGCCGTACTGGCCCTTGGTCATCATCTTGTAGTCCTCAATCTGCGACTCCGGATAATACACCGTATAGGGATCCAAACTTGACAGCATCGCATCGATAGCGGTTTTGGTCAAGTCGCCTGGAGAAATCTCATCGGCATATTTCGCATTCAATTCTTTTAAAATCGAAACAAAAATATCGACATTTTTAGCTATTTCGAAATCATGCTGAGCCTTACAAACATTTGAAAATGAAAATATTATCAAAAAAGAAAAGACCAGAGTCCACAGTTTTTTTCTCATATTCTATTCCTTAGTAATTAAATCTTGCAAAGGTACGATTTTTTCTTAAACGAAAAGACAGAGAAAATATTGCATTTTTATTTTGCGAATCCAACTTATAAAAGTTATAAAAAACAGCACGCTTTTTATCAACAATCCATTATTAATTACTTATATTGTATTATTTTTGCAGCTCAATTAAAAATACTGCAAAAAACAAGCTTTATGAAAAAATTTCACTTCCTTATCCTTAGTATTTTTATCACACTATTTCAACTGGTAAATGCCGAACCAATAGACTCCACAACAGCTCGGCAATTAGCATTACAATTTTATCAGCAAAAAGCCCATATCTCCAATGTGCAACGTGAGAATCCACAGATAGTGCAATGTGCAAAAGCAGAGGTTACCATTGCCGGCACACGAAACACGGTGAGCAGGAACTGCTATTATGTGGTGAATTTCAGTAATGGTTTTGTCATCATTTCCGCAGACGACCGTGTGGAACCTATTTTGGGCTATTCAACCACCAATACGTTCGACATACAAAATATGCCCGACAATGTAGCATATTGGATGGATGGGTATCGACAAGCGATTGCCGAGACGATAAGCAACGACAGAATTGCCAGTGAAGAGATAAGCCAACACTGGTATAACCTTAAGCACAATATTATCGAAACTTCCCGAAATGCAGTAGGTCCGTTGGTGCAAACCACGTGGGACCAAGAACCATACTACAACAATTATTGTCCTGTCGATGCCAACAGTTCCAGCGGTCATGCTGTGACCGGTTGTGTGGCAACAGCCATGGCCCAGATCATTCGTTATTGGGAATATCCTACCACTGGCTCAGGCTTTCACTCCTACACAACCCATGGAGACGCTGAACAAGGCTACGGCGATTACGGCACACTTTCAGTGAACTATTCTGAAGCACATTACGACTATAGTCTCATGCCAACAAGTCTCTCGAGTTCCAGCAGTGCAGCCCAAATTGACGCTGTAGCCAAACTGATGTACCACTGCGGTGTAAGTGTAAACATGAACTATGGTCCAAGCGGAAGCGGGGCTGCCTATGCGTATGTTCCCTATGCACTCATGACCTATTTTGTCTATCCAACAGGTATTCAATGTATTTATAAGGAAGATTATACAGATGTCGCATGGAAAAATCTGATTAAAAACGAGTTGGACAACTTAAGACCCCTCATTTATGGAGGTTCTAACAGTTATAGCAGTGGCCATGCCTTTATTTGTGACGGATACGACGGGGAATACTTCCACATCAATTGGGGCTGGGGAGGTTCCAGCGATGGCAATTTCCTTCTTTCGCCAGGTCCTGGCAATTTCACCAATGGCCAACATCTAATTTACGGCATATCGGCGGCCTCATCTTTCATCAGATGCGGCAGCAATACGCTATCCCTTTCATCACCCGTTGGAGGAGTTGGCGAAATACAAACTGTCGAAGTCCGTGGTCATATGCTCAGCGGTAATATCAATATTACCGTAAATGGTAACTTTATAGTTGGCAACAATGCTGGAACACTAAGCACATCCACCACCCTGCCTGCTGATGGCGGAACCTTGTACGTGCAATATCAGCCTCTCTCTTCAACACCACAAACGGAAGAAGGATATGCCGTGATTTCATCGGGAAGCCTTCATGACACCATTCTTCTTTTTGGCGAATCCTATTTAACCATGTGTTTTGAGCCGACCAATCTGACGGCAACTGTCAACGCAACAAATGTTAACTTAAACTGGACTGCACCCATTCAGAACACAATACCAGAAAGTGCTACTATTTCTTGGGATTCCACAACATACACCTATTTCAGCATGGGGACAAACAAGACCTATTGCATGCTACAACGATATAAAGTTTCTGATTTAAGCAGCTTTAACCAACATTATCTCAATGCCATCTCTTTTATTCCAAGAAACGGAACAACCCATTGTCGCATAGTGGCCTACCAAGGTGGTTCATGCTCCGACTGCACAGACGGATACAACTGCACCTTTACTCCTGGAGAACAAATTGTAAACCAAGAAGTACCCCTATCAGCATTGACTTTCAATGATTGGAATAAAATACGACTGCTTAATCCTTTCATTATTGATAACACCAAGGAATTATGGTTTGGCATTATTGTATATTCGGAATCGGGCTATCCTGTTTGTTTGGGTTCTTCCACCTACAAGGATCACCAAGGGGGAATTATCGCCAATTATTCTGGCAGCTATGACGAAAGTGAAAATTTTTCTTTCTATGAGATGTCTGATCTTACTTCTGGTGGCACACACCCATGGGCACGCAACATTCTCTTAAAAGCTGATATCGAAAAGGTTACAAGCCAAGTTGACCATTATGAAGTATATCAAGATGACACACATTTAGGGAATACAACAAGTACAAGTTATACCGATAACCATGTTTTAACCAATCCTTGCCGATATACCGTATATGCGGTAAATGACAATTATTGCACTTCCGAAGCCAGTATCAACGCTTATCCCACTATTCCTTGTTTACCCAGTGTAGTCACAGGAGACATGACACAGACAAGCAATACTACCGCCACCTGTAGCGGTACTGTCATCCACAATGGCAACAGCAGCATAACAGGCAGAGGGTTCTGTTGGAGCACCTCACACAATCCGACTATCAGCGATGAACATCTTGCTGTTGGCAGCGGCATGGGAGATTTTTCCGGCACATTGACAGGATTAACACCAGATTTAACCTATTATGTACGCGCATACGTCACCAACAGTGTCGGGACAAATTACGGGGAAGAGCAAAGCATCACCTTGTATTTTGTAGTACCGCAAACTGGGACAGAGACTTATACTGTCAACAACGACATTGTGAAAGTATATGACCATGCAGGACCAAGCAATAATTACAGCAGAAACTGCGAAGGCTCTCTAACCTTATATTCTGGAGACCCGAACCAGACTTTTGAAATCACCGGGAATTACAACCTGGCCAATTACACCAGTGGGGGCAATCCAATTGACGTTTTATCCATTTATGATGGCAGCAGCACTTCCGGAACTCTTTTATTCCAGGGATCTTTCACGGGTTCTATTTCGACTCCTGTCATTTCCACCCAAAATTCAATTACCCTCAAGTTCACCACAAGCTACTCTGTTCCAACCAATTTTGCCGGTTTTAATCTTACCTTGAAGAAGCTCGGAGAACCCTCATCAGCCACCAACCCTACCGTCACCACCTCCGAGGTCAGCGACATTGCTGCCACCACCGCCACCTGCGGAGGTAATGTCACCGCTGACGGAGGGGCAAGTGTGACCGCAAGAGGCGTGTGTTGGAGCACTTCGCCCAACCCCACTGTGAGCGGCAACCATAGCACCAATGGCAGCGGTACGGGAAGCTTCACCAGCAATATCACCGGTCTGACCCCCAACACCACCTATTATGTAAGGGCATACGCCACCAACAGTGTCGGCACCAGCTACGGCGAGCAAAAGACCTTCACGACCTCCTGCGATGTTGTAGCAATTAGCATCTCTGCCTCTACCTCCATTGTGGGCGGCACCACCACCATCAACTATGGAGAAAGCACCACTTTGAGTGCTTCAGGTGCCAATAGCTACGTATGGAAGAGCGGCAGCACCACAATCGGCACTACTTCTAGTGTCATCGTTAACCCGACGGCCACCACCATTTATACCGTAACAGGTTCCAACAGTTACGGTTGCACAGGCACAGCTAATGTTACCGTAAACGTCAACACCAATTTCACTCTCACCATCAACTACTTGTACGCTAACGGTGAAATTGCCGCACCAGCATATACACAGACCTTGGCATACGGCACAGCTTACGCCGTTGTATCTCCCTTCATCGAGGGCTACACTGCCAGCACCAACACTGTGCAAGGCACTATGCCAGCGGAAAATGTCAACATAAACGTTACTTACTCCGTCAACTACTACACCAT
>CADCNH010000030.1 GCA_902802755.1 uncultured Bacteroidota bacterium
AAGATAAATTCAAATCCGTTTCATTCCAAAATCTCTGGAATTGACTGATTTTACTACTATTTCAAAGAACGATATTAATTTTTTAGTGGACAGCAATGTTAAAAACTATGATGATAAAACGAAGCATTATTTTCCTCTTTTCCCTGCTAGTCGGGGCATTTTTCTCCGCAGGTTTTGCTCAGCAAAATGACGACTTGTTACAGATTCTGCAACAGGAAATGCGGAAAAATTTCAGCCAACTCGACCAAGACCAGTCGGGTGTATATTTGCTGAGTTATCGTGTGGATGAGCAGACCTCCCATGTAGTGAAGACATCCATGGGCAGCTTGCTGCAAGCCAACAACGAAACAAAGCGTATCCTGACCGTTCAGGTAAGAGTCGGCAGTCATGATTTGGATAATTTTCATGAACTGAGGGATGACTATTCTGACATGGGATCAAGTTATTCTGCTGTATGTCTGCCTCTTACCGATGAACCCAAAGCCATTGCGCAATTGATCTGGCGTGAGACCGACAAAGCCTACCGTGAAGCCAAGCAACGTTATGAGAAAGTCAAAGCCAATGTAGCCGTCAAGGCCGAAGCCGACGACCATGCTCCCGACTATTCCAACGCCGCCCGCGAAACCTATTATGAGCCTGCCATCACAGACAACCTGTTCATTGAAAATGAATGGATCAACAGGCTCAAGGCATTGTCTTCCGTTTTCAGTAATAACCCGGATGCACAAACAGGAACAGCCACCATCAACTATAGCATCAACAGGAAATACTTTGTCAATAGCGAAGGCACCTACATTGTACAGAATTACACCAGCTGCCATTTATTCATCAATGTGGATGGACAAGCTGACGATGGCATGTATCTGCCTCTTTACCAGTCCTATTTTGCCCACACTCCCGACGAATTGCCAGGACAAAACGAGATGCTTACTGACGCACAGACCCTCAATGATAAGATCAGTCGTATCGTGAAAGCTCCTGTGGCAGAGGCTTATACAGGACCAGCCTTACTATCGAAAGAAGCCGCTGGGGTTTTCTTCCATGAAATCTTCGGACATCGGGTAGAGGGCCAGCGTCTCAAACAGAGTACTGATGGGCAGACTTTCAAAAAAATGCTGAACGAGCAAGTTTTGTGCAAAGACCTTTCTGTATTTTTCGACCCCATGCTGAAATACTACAAAGGTGTAGCTCTTAACGGCAATTACCAATATGATGACGAAGGCTTCCTCGGTTATCGTGTAGAAGTAGTAAAAAACGGCATTTTGAAGAACTTTCTCATGACGCGCACTCCCATCGACAGCTTTCCGCTTTCCAATGGTCACGCCCGTGCCCAAGCGGGCTACCAGCCGGTATCACGCCAATCCAACCTGATTGTGGAGACATCCCATCCCTATACAGACGAGCAACTGCGCAATATGTTGATAGCCGAAGCCAAAGCCCAGGGCAAAGCTTACGGCTACCTGTTCGACCGTGTACAAGGGGGATTCACCACCACAGGTCGCTATATGCCCAATGCCTTCAATGTAACCCCCATCGAGGTATACCGGATTTATGTTGACGGTCGCCCCGATGAATTGGTTCGTGGCGTGGACTTAGTAGGTACCCCTCTGTCTATCTTCTCCAAAATAGAAGCCGCCGGCAGTGAACACGGCAATTTCGCTGGAAGCTGCGGCGCCGAGTCCGGCTATGTGCCCGTTGCCTGCTGTTCCCCTGCCCTATTTGTCAAACAAATTGAGACACAAAAGAAAAGCAAAAGCCAACAACGCCCGCCAATTTTACCTAAAAACAAGAGCCAATACAATGGTAACAATGACTTTGAATCAGTATGTTTTGAAGCCATGGAGGACGAGTTGGAGCAGAATATGGCCGCCCTGCATATTGACGGGCTGCAATCCCCTTATTTCATCAGCTATCTGGTTTCTGACGCCCAACTCACTACTGTTGAAGCCAGCTTGGGCGGTATCGTCAGCACCTTCCAAAAACCTTACCGCGACAAAGAGGTGACCGTATTGGTGGGCAATGACAAACTCAACAACCAGCACTATTTCGACCTCAATGATCTGATGAAGAGGAACCAAAGTGCAAGGGGCCAAATGGCTATTGACAACGACTATAACAATATCCGGCAGAACCTTTGGCTTGCCACCGACTTGACTTACAAAACCAATGCCGAGAGACTGGAAGCCAAGAAGGCCGCCATACAGCAGCAAAATCTTCCACAGCGACAGCTGGATATGAAAGACAGAAGCGGGGTGGTCAGCAAAAACTACCTGGAAGAGCTGCCGCATACTCCCATTGATAAAATGAATGTGGAAAACATGCTGTCAGAATTGTCGACACTCTTCGAACAATATCCTGATTTCATCAATTCGGGAGTTAATTTCTATGCTTATAATGCGGATGCCTATTACATGGATAGCGAAGGGCTGAAGTATAAACAGCCATTCAAGCTTGTTTGTCTCAATATTTATGCGGAAGCGCAAGCCCTCGATGGCGAACCCCTGGCCGATGCCTGCAATCTTTATGGAAAAGACTTTACACAGCTTCCTGATATGGAAGAGCTGAAAGCGCAAATCAAAGCTTTTGCCGACCGTTTGGAGGCACTGCGCAAGGCTCCCGTCATCACAGAAAGTTACGATGGCCCTGTGATTTTCGCTGATGAGGCCGCTGCCGTGCTCTTTGAGCAAAGTTTCTTCCAGAATGCTGATGGATTGATAGCATCCCGCAAACCCATTTTCTCCTCAACAGACGTGGCTCAGTATTATGGCGATTATGCTCCCAAAGACAATCCTACCGCCGCACTGATGAACAAAAAGGTGATTTCACGAGACCTGACTGTAGAAAGCCGTAACACATTGTTGCAATACAATGGAATTCCCCTTATCGGTAGCTATCAGCATGATGCCGAGGGAGTTGTCGCCGAAGACCAGCAATTGCTTATTGAAGATGGTGTGCTCCTGCAAATGCTCAGCGACCGTCAACCTGCCGAAAATGCCCCTTACAGCAATGGTCACCGCCGTTTAGCCCTGAACCGCTATAAACTTGGTACCTGTCTCGCTCCTGGTGTAGTCCAACTGAAAAGCAAAACAAAATCATCTTATAAACAACTGAAAAAGAAACTGATAAGCATGGCCAAAGCGGAAGATTACGACTACTGCTACATTATTACCAAAATCATTGGTGATGATTTGCAATATGCTTCTGGCATGGACAAGTACATAACTTCCAACGGCTACTTACATCCGCTGTATTGCTACCGTATCAAGGTCAAGACGGGAGAGGAAGAGCTGGTGCGCATGGTGAAAATGCCCGCACCCAGGCTTAAAAGTTTCAAGCACATTGTGTCGGTTTCTTCCGAACAACAAGTGTATAACACCCTAATAAACAACAGGTATAGCCGTTTCTATCCGGCATACGACTTCCAGCTTTTTGGTGCTCCGTGCAGCTTTATTCTGCCCAAAGCTTTCCTCTTCGAAGAGATGGAAATCGACAATGACCCCGATGTCACGCTACAGAAAGAACCCTTTAGACCTAACCCTTTGAAAGACTAACCGTGCACCTTTTTGTCGCCATCCCTGCCCTGAACGAACTGGACTACCTGCCCAAAACACTGCAAGCCCTTGAGAGGCAGCAGACTGCGGTACCCTTTTCGGTTTATGTATGTGTGAACCAGCCTGATTCATGGTGGGAGCAGGATGACAAAAAATCAATTTGCGACAACAACCGCCAGCTTTTGTTCAAGCTTAGAAGAAGACATTTTGCTTTTCCTTTGCATATCATAGACAAAAGCTCGCCAGGCAAAGGCTGGGACGACAAAAATTTCGGGGTGGGGTGGGCCCGCAAAACACTGTTCGACCACATCATGAATATAGCCGAGCCGGAAGATGTTATGGTCAGCATGGATGCCGATACCGTTTTTGGAGAACAGTATCTTGACTCGCTGACACGAAATTTCGCTGTCCACCCGCAGCAACAGGTGGTTTCCGTGCCTTACTACCACCCATTGACAGATGACGACACAGCTAACAGAGCCATTTTGCGCTACGAGATTTATATGCGTAACTGCCTTTTGAACCTCTACCGCATTGGCTGTCCCTATAATTTTACCGCTATCGGTTCTGCCATCGCGGCAAAAATCATAGCATTGCAGAAAATCAACGGCATTACCCCCATGAAAAGCGGTGAGGATTTCTATCTGTTGCAAAAACTGCGGAAAATGGCTCCTATCAGCAACTGGAACGACGAGCTGGTCTATCCCGCTGCACGTTTTTCCGACCGTGTGTTTTTCGGCACCGGTCCCGCCATGATCAAGGGCAGCGAAGGCCTGTGGGAAAGCTATCCCATCTACCATTATAGTATTTTTGATGAAGTAAAAAAAACATACGACCTCATCGACCAGTTATATACGGAAGATTTGACCACACCATTTATCGAATTCCTGAAAGAACAGTTCAAAACCGATGATTTGTGGGGGCCCTTGCGCAAAAACGTCAAGGATTTAGCCCACTTCCGACACGCTTTTCACGAAAAAGCCGACGGCCTGCGGGTGTTGCAATTCTTGAAGACGGAACAATCATGTTTGAAAAAAAATGATAATCTCTCAAGCAAAAATCTCACCGATAAGCAGCAACACAGACAATATACCGATGAGCAGTCCTTGCGCGACAACTGGCCATTGCTGACCCAACAACCCCTACCCGACTTTGCCACAGCTGATTTTTCATTCTCCAACCTCACCACACCACAGCTGGCCGAGTTGAGAGAGATGTTGTTTGAGGAGGAAATGAAGAGACGGAGGAGTCAGTAATTAACAATTAATAATTAATAGTTAATAGTTGATAGTTTTCAGTTTTTAACATTGGCACATTAGCACATTGATAATTAGCACATTAACAACTTTCAGTTTTCAACTTTCAACTTGATAAACACTGGCAGATGGTCGCCATAACCGCCAATATAGCGAGGCCCGAGGAAGGTGCGGAAAACCTTGTAGCCACCATACTTTTCATCAGGTACCACCATAAAATCCTCTTTGAAAATATGCGCTTCATTATTGACTATGTACATACCTGCTGTTGTGCTGTCCAATAAAGCGGGAGAAACGATAATCTGGTCGAGGCAACCCCAGAAATCCTCGTGTTTATGCGTTCCTATATTGTTCATTTTCAAGAATCTATACATCAAATTATATAATGATGCCGTATCTGTGTTGTCCTTGTCGCAAGCTCCCAAAGTTTTGCTTACACTTTCATCGGTGGGATAATCGTTGAAATCGCCCATAATGATGATTTTTGTAGCTGGATTCAGCGATAGCAAAGAATCCACACGATGACGCAGCACTTGGGCATAATAATTCCGCTTGGGCACCGTAGCCCCGTAGCCGCCGTAGCGGGAGGTCCAGTGATTGACGAAAAGATGCAAGCTGTCACCGCAGAAAGTCTTCGCCACCACATACAGAATATCTCTGTTTTTGGTGGCCAGCTCAAAGGGAAACACCACAGCAATCGCCTCTTTATGAATAATTTGCAAACGATTTTTACGGTACAGCAGACCTGTTTCCACCCCACGCAAATAGGGCGAGTCGAAATGCACATAGCTATAGTTGAATTTTCGCAAAGGAGAATGGTAGCAGAAACGCTGAAACACACGGTCGTTCTCCACCTCCGCCATAGCCGCTATATCGGGAGGCTCCCCCTCTCCCATGGCAATCAGCACTTTGGCAATATTGTTCACTTTTTTCGCATATTTGCCATACGTCCAATGGTACGAACCTTCCGGCGTGAAATCATCGTCCCGAAAAAGAGAATCGTTCTCAGGGTCATACAAATTTTCCACATTATAAAAGGAAAGCAGCAAGGAGCAACTATCCCGCTGCGCCTGCGCCAAGCCACAGCAACACAGCAAAATCAATATCACAGCATAATTTTTCATATCAAAACTGCTTGAGGGAAGTTGAACTTGCACAACATGCACTAAAAATGCGGAAAAGGATAAAAACTGCCCTAAAAAAATGCAATACATCAGCATGTGCCGTCAGGCAATATTGGAGCTTACACCGTTCCAAGCAACAGTATTGCGCAGCGATCTATGATTGAGTTTGCATAGTCGAAGCCAATATCACAGACTTTTTTATCGGTGTTCCCATCATAGCCCATCACAAGGTGCATCATATCGTAGCCAAGATTTATGAAATGAAGCAATTTGCCATCACGCAGGCCAGCAGCCTTCTTGTATTTCTCTATTGAGGGGCGACCCTTGCCTTTATGCACATGCAATACCGCATCAAGAGCCACAAGACAACCACTCCAAAGAATATTTCCCGCCGTCTTTACATATTTGCAGTCTGAATAACTCCCCAATTCTTTGTCATAGTTCGCTTTCTCAATGCTCTCTTTTGCATTGGCCACATACCTTCTGGCTTCTGCAATGGGATTCTGCTCTTCTGAGTTTTCCATAGCTTTACTCCTTTCTTTCGATTTTCTACATTCTGATTTGTATTTTTTCCAGTACGACAAGTCGTTCTTTTTCTTTTCAATTTTCTGTCGTACCCATAAACACGATGCAAAGATACTATGGAAAACAATGCTTTTCAATGGCTTTCCTAAAATTTTTCAACGCTGAAAATCAATAAATTAGAAAATTGATTATAATATTTTAACAATAATACATTAAATACATGGAAGATTTTAACAAGACAAATCATATTACCTGTGGAATACAGACATGGAACCTCTGACGAGGTTCTTTGGAAAATATGCGACATCATCTGGCTACAGATATGGAATCGCTAATGCGATTCTTTGGAAAATATGCGACATCATTTTATCCACAGATATGGAATTTCTGACGAGATTCCAACGAAGCTTGTGCCATGTATTTTGCATAATCTCCATAGGAGATTGATGTCTATGAAAAAACACCGCTCGTCAAATTCTACAGTTGATACAAGAAATTTGAAGGTTTATACATATCTCAAGAATTTTGCGTAATTTTGCATGTTAAAACAAAAAAAGAATGAAACTGTTTTTCAGACTTTTCCGGCATGTGTTCCCTTACAAGCTAGATATAGTTTTCATTCTGATTTTCAACTTTTTATACTCCATTTTCTCCATTTTCTCCCTCTCTATGGTGGTGCCTTTCCTCTCGGTTCTGTTTGGTCAGACGGAAGCGGTCACCGTCAAACCCGCCTTCGAATTGTCGGCGGATTTCATCATCAATACCTTCTACTATTACATGAGCCTCATCATTGCCGCCCATGGTCCCGTGGCCGCATTGGTCTATATTGCCGGCACGATGGTGGTGCTGTCCTTCCTGTCGAACTTGTGCCGCTATATGGGCATGTATTTCTTAGCGGACATCCGTTGCGGCATCCTTAAACAAATTCGCAGTGAAATCTATCACCAGCTGCTCATTCTGCCGCTTTCGTTCTACTCAAAGCAACGCAAAGGCGACATTCTCAACCGTATGGGTGCCGATGTGCAGGAAGTGGAATGGTCCGTCATCAGCACCTTGCAATCCATCTGCCGCGACCCGTTTCTGATTGTGGTGTTTCTCTTCGCCCTTTTCAGCATTAGCGCCAAGCTCACCCTGATTGCTTTGGTTGTATTGCCCATCGCTGGCTATGTGATTGCCGTTATCGGCAAGAGCATCAAGCAAAAATCGGTCAAGGCACAACAATTGTTGGGCCATTTAAGCTCCATTTTTGAGGAGACTATCAGCGGCTTGAGAATCATCAAAGCCTACAACGCCATTGATTTCATGTCGGAAAAATTCAAAGATGAAAACCATGAGTTTTATCAGCTGAATAAGAAAATGTACAGAATCAACGAGTTAGGCTCACCACTCATTGAATTTCTCAGTGTGGCAGCCCTGATGATGATACTCTTTTTAGGCGGAATTTTTGCCCCGGAAAGCATGTTCAGTGGCGGACTCTTTGTGATGTATATTTTAGTATTCGCACGTATCATTCCTCCCGCCAAAGCCTTGGTGACTTCAGTATATACCATTCAGAAAGGCATGGCTTCCGCAGAAAGAATATATGAAATCATTGATGGTGAAGAAATTATAGTAGAAGACAAAGAACCCGTACAACTGAAAGAATTCAAAGAAAGAATCGAATACCAGCATGTTGGATTCTCTTATAATGATCATCAAATCAATGGTCAATATGATGTGCTCAATGATGTGAATTTCTGTTTGGAGAAAGGAAAAACCATCGCTTTGGTAGGGGCTTCCGGTGCGGGAAAATCCACTTTAGTTGACCTGCTGCCACGTTTCTATGATGTATCAGCAGGAGAAATCAAGCTGGATGGTATCAATATCAAAAGATATAAAATCAGTGATTTACGAGGTATTTTCGGCATTGTAAACCAGGATGTGATGTTGTTTAACGACACCGTTTTCAACAACATCACTTTCGGCATGGACAACAAGAGCAAGGAGGAAGTAATAGAAGCCGCCAAAATCGCCCAGGCACACGACTTTATCATGGAGCTGGAGAACGGCTACGACACTATTTTGGGCGACCGTGGCATGCGACTTTCCGGAGGACAGCGCCAGCGTATCAGCATCGCCCGTGCCTTACTGAGCAACCCGCAAATCCTCATCCTCGACGAGGCCACTTCCGCCCTCGACACCGAATCGGAATACCTGTTCCAGCAGGCGATTCAAGGTTTGCTGAAAGACCGCACCGCCGTTATCATCGCCCACCGCTTGTCAACAATACGCAATGCCGACCAAATTCTCTTTGTGAAAGACGGTCACATTAGCGAGCAGGGCACTCATGATGAACTGATGCAACAAAAAGGCGATTATTACCGTTTTTGTACCGTACAACTTATGAAAAATTAGAACTATTTAGATATGAGCATTTTAGAATTAATCTTCCTCTCAATTGCCTTGGCCATGGACTGCTTCGCAGTCAGTTTTTCCGCAGGTGGACTGCAAAAAGAACTCCGGCTGAGACACGCTTTGATTATCGGCTCCTTTTTCGGTCTGTTTCAAGGCTTTATGCCCTTGATTGGCTATTTCGGCGGTCAAGCTGTCGTAAGCTACATCGAGCGTTTCGCCCATTGGATTGCCTTTGGCATCCTGTTGATAATCGGATTAAAAATGATGTTTGAAGCCCTTCGTCCTGAAAAGGGAGGCAAAGGCATCAACATTATGAAACCTACCACATTGTTGGTACTCTCCATTGCCACCAGCATCGATGCTTTGGCGGTCGGCTTCAGTTTTTCCATGTTAGATGTAAGAATCTGGATAGCCGTGCTGATTATCGGCTTCGGCTCCTTCCTGTTCTCGGTAGGCGGTTTCTACATGGGCAAATTCCTGTCCCAACGCATTAGACCCACCTACGCTGAAATATTAGGCGGCTTGATTCTCATTGGCATCGGTATTAAAATTCTGATTGAACACTCAAATTATTCGATTCATTTTTAACCAATTAAAACCTATACAAAATGTCAAAACTAACAAAAATCTTAATCATTGTCGGCATTATTGCCGTAGTAATTCTTTGGGGTGTAAGAATTTACAACAACATGGTCAAATTGGACGAAGCCGCCACATCGGCATGGCAAAAGGTGGAAGCTGAATATCAGCGTCGTGCTGATTTGATTCCCAATGTGGTAAACACTGTAAAAGGAGCTGCCGATTATGAAAGAAGCACTCTGGAAGCTGTGATTGAAGCTCGTTCCAATGCCACTTCCATGAAAATTGACCCCTCCAAACTGACCGAAGAAAATATCGCCGCATTCCAGCAGGTACAAGACCAGTTGAGCTCAGCCCTCAGCCGTTTGATGGTTGTGGTGGAACGCTATCCCGAACTGAAAGCAAATGCGAACTTTGAACACCTGATAACCGAATTGGAAGGCACAGAAAACCGCATTAAAACAGCGCGTAATAATTTCAATGAGGCTGTTCAAACTTATAACACAACTATCCGCCGTTTCCCGAATAACATGTTCGCCGGCATGTTCGGTTTTGAGAAGAGAGTCTATTTCCAGGCTAAAGAAGGTGCCGAAAATGCCCCTGAGGTAAATTTTGAAAATTAATGAAGAGATTTTTTTTACTTTTCTTTTCTCTCTGTTGTTCGGTCCTGTTATGGGCAGGGATTCCACTTCGGCCTGACCCGCCGCGCTTAGTCAACGACTATGCTGGCGTGCTGACCACCGAACAGGTAAACGAGCTGGAAAACAGGCTGGTAGCCTTCAACGACAGCACCTCGAATGTAATCTGCGTGGTCATTGTCAACGATTTAGGGGACTACTCTGTTGCAGATTACGCTATTGAAATTGGCAATAAATGGGGAGTCAGGGACAAAAAACACAAAAACGGAGTGGTTATCCTCATCAAAACCGCCAGTTCCAAGGGTGGTGACGGTGATATTTTCATTGCCACCGGTGAGGATCTAGAAGGTGCTTTACCTGATATCGCCTGCAAGAAGATTATTAATCAACAATTCATTCCAGAATTGAAGAAAGGTAATTACTATCAAGCCTTGGTCAACGGTTTGGATATCATCCTGCCCGCTGTGGCTGGTGAAATCAGTGTGGCCCGCGATGATAATAGCGGGGAAGACGGGGCATTTCTTGTCGGCTTCGTCCTCTTTCTTTTTATCATGATTATCGTTCTGATGGTATCGGCCTCTCGCTCTTCCCACAACCGCAAAGGCGGCAAAGGTTCTGGAGACGGCAGCGGCAACGATGAGGACCTGCTAAACGCCATTTTCTGGGGTTCTATCCTAAGCAGCGGTAATCGCGGAGGAAGTGGCTATAGTGGCAGCAGCGGCTTTGGAGGAGGTTTCGGAGGTGGCAGTTTTGGCGGAGGTTTTGGAGGCTTCGGCGGAGGCGGAGGCTTCGGTGGCGGTGGTGCCGGCGGGAGATTTTAGCACAGCCTACGCACCCCCACTGCGCGACTACGTCGCTTATGTGGAGTCATATCCGGGACACTTTTCACAGCCGCATCTGCAACCCCCACACTGCGCGACTGCGTCGCTTATGTGGGGTTACTAAAAGGACGTGTCTTCGACACTTTAGAGGGAATAAAAAAAGACGCTTTCGAGCGTCTTTTTTTATTAGTGTATCTTCAAAGTCTGCTTGATTTTGGAGGTGAGGATGTCGATACCCTTGTCGTTATTGCCGCCAACGGGTATGATGATATCCGCTAACTTTTTGGTGGGCTCGATAAAGGACTCGTGCATAGGCTTCACGTAGGTGCGATAATGGCGGATGGACTTGTCCAGGCCACGGCCACGCTCGTTGACATCCCGCTGGATAATACGTATCAGACGCTCATCGGATTCAGTGTCCACAAACACTTTCAGGTCTAATGTATCGCATAAAACCTCATTGGTAAATATCAGAATACCCTCCACAAGCAACACCTCTGCCGGCTTGACAGGGATGGTTTCAGCGCCACGACGGCAGGTGACATACGAATAGGTGGGCATTTGCACGGTCTTACCCGCTTTCAGCTCCTCAATCTGCTGAATCATCAAAGGCCATTCTATCGCCGAAGGGTGATCGAAATTGATTTTCTCGCGAGCCTCCTGCGATATGTCTCCCTGATCCTTATAGTAAGAATCCTGCGACAAAACAGCAACTCTCTCCTTGGGAAGAGACTTGATAATCTTTTTAACTACTGAAGTTTTTCCGGAACCGGACCCACCGGCAATGCCAATGACTAACATGGGGGGAAAGTTTTTGTTGCCCAAGGAGGACTCGAACCTCCAATGACAGGACCAGAATCTGTAGTGTTGCCAATTACACCATTGGGCATTTTGAGATTGCAAAAATACGATTTTTTTCTTTGTCTGTAACTATTTTTTTTATTTTTTTATCTTATTACAAACATCAATGTATCAATATTTTACAACATTATCTATAATAAATTTTTGCTGATAGATTAATTTTTCTTCCCAAAAATTCGCAATAAATAGATGAAAAGATTGATAAAGTCGAGGTACAACGAAAGGGCTCCCATAATGGTCATTTTTCGAGTTTCCTCCGTTTCCTCTACCACGAGGGCACTCATTTCTTTCAGTTTTTGCGTATCGTACGCTATCAGTCCGATAAAAATGAACACACCGACATAAGTAGTAATCCAATAAACCATTGTACTGTGAAGGAAGAGATTGACCAATGTGGCGATTATCAGTCCTACCAAAGCCATAATCAAGATATTGCCCCATTTCGTCAAATCCTGCTTGGTGAAATAGCCAAACAGTGACATGGCCGCGAAAGTTCCGGATACGATAAAGAAAGTAGAGGCGATAGAACTGGCGGTATAGACCATAAAAAGCGGGGCCAGCGTAATGCCGTTCAGAATGGAATATACCATAAAGATCAGTGTACAGGCGAATAGCGACATCTTTTGAACCCTGGCGGACAACATTACCACCAAAAGAATTTCAGCTACCAGGAGGAAGATAAAAACGCCCGTATGCATGAAGAAAAAGTTCATCAATGGTTCGAAATGCACGACAAACAAAGACATGAAGCCTGTGACTGCCAGCGCAAAGCACATCCAACCATATACTCTCACCATAAAACGCTGATTGGCTTCCGCCAACTCAAAATCCGTAACATTAACGGGTCTTTCTTCTGTGTTGAAATAGGTATCCATATTTTTAATTTTTTGGGAATGCAAAAATACGAAAAAATGTTTGTTATTCCGTTTTTTGTTATCTTTGCATTTGTAATATGAATGTCATGAAGATCAGACTGTTTTTTTCAGGTCTATGGCTGATGATGGCACAGCTATGTATGGCACAAATTTGTGGTTGCACCGACCCGTTAGCCACCAACTATGACTCAAGTGCCACCCTCAACGACGGCAGTTGTGTGTATGAGACCACCACCATCGATACCAATGTGATAGGCACGTTGAATACACAGACAGAAGGCTCCTCTTCCCTGTTCTACTGGAACAATGGCTATTGGACATACAACGACCATAATGACAACTGTCTTTACCGCATCGACAGCACCAACGCGGCTATTTTGGAAACACTGTGTATCAATGGTTTAAACAACTATGATACAGAGGAAATCTCACAAGACAGTCTCTATCTGTACTTCGGCGATATAGGCAATAACAGCGGAAGCCGACGCGACCTTCACATTCTGAGAATAAGCAAGGAATCTATGCTGAACCATACATTTGAAATGGATACCATCGCTTTTTCCTACGAAGACCAGACCGACTTCTCCCCGCAGCCACAAAACACCGACTTCGATTGCGAGGCATTCATTGTCGGTCGCGACAGCATCTATCTCTTCACCAAACAGTGGGCTTCTACACAAACTACCATTTACAGTCTGCCCAAAACACCTGGCCACCACATTGCCCGACGAGGCAACACCTACAATGTCAATGGATTGGTTACCGGAGCCACTTACCTACCTGAATACCAACTGGCTGTTCTTTGTGGCTATGATTATGACCTTGAGAATTTGTTGACAGCCCTACACCCTTTCATTATCTTACTATATGATTTTCAGGAAGACAGTTTTTTTTCAGGCAATAAACGACGCATAGATTTTGATTATTCGGTAAGGGCACAGGTGGAAGCCATCGCTACACAAAATGCCCTGGACTACCATATTACCTCAGAGCACTATGCCACTACTGTAATGGGCTTCAATATTGACTTCCCCGCACAATTGCAACGACTGGATCTACGTACCTACCTCCTGCCCTATTTAAGCAGATTCGGAGTATTTGATAACCCCAATACTATTCTGAATTCTGATGACCCTGAAAGCGATTTCCGTCTTTATCCCAATCCTGCCTACAACCAATTGCACCTTGATTATCCGCAAGAATATCTGGGAGCAAAGTATGAGATTTTCAATCTTAACGGGCAGAAAGTGGCAGAAGGCATCTTGAAAGATAAGTCTATTTCTCTGAATAGCAATGGCTTATCTTCCGGAAAATACATTCTTCTCCTTCGCATGAATGGAGAAATGAGGAGCTTTACTTTCATCAAAATGGAAAAATAAAGAGCTCCTACAAATTCACAACATATAGAATCGTGGAAATTTGTCATATAGAGCCGCGGCTCTATAATCTTAAATTGTGTGAAATTTATCAAATTCCCATTTTATTACATTATTTTCAATATATTGGGAAATATATTTTATTTCGTTCCAATTGCGGATGATATGATCGTGAAAACGGGTCTGCCATTTGAATGGAATATTGTTTTGATGAGCAAAACGACTAACTGCAGATTTTAGTCCACCAACAACAACAGACAGCCACCCTTGCATTGTTGAAATTTTCTGATATTGTTCCGTTATCGTTTTGTTATCCAATGTATGTTTTTTCGCATGATTATCTATATTATTTTGATATGTTTGTTTTGTAGAGCCGTGGCGCGCCGCGGCTCTACAGGAAATATCACGACGTTTGTATGGTATTTTATTCCCATCAATCTTTATGATTGCATGCACATGATTAGGCATTATTACCCACAATGGTATTTCTGCATACGGGTAATGTACCGTCACCTTATGTAATTGTTCCTCAACATAATTCCCAATAGCAGACAATATAATTATTCCGTCTATGATTTTTCCGAAATATTGTTCCCTATTCTGTGTACAAATTGTAACAAAAAATATACCACCATCATAGTTATGCCACTGGGCTCGAACACTAGCAATTCTATATCTGTTTTGAAATCTTTCCGTTGACATTATTTTTATAATTTATTAATAATTTGCAAATATACACTTATTTCTAATATAAAATCGTTTTTTACACTAAATATTCAATGTCACCATTGATATTATATTTTATAGAGCCGTGGCGTGCCGCGGCTCTACAAATAATCATATATTATATAGGGCATATGTCATTCTTTTTGACTATCTTTGCGGATGCAAATCTGTATTTTGCACTGTAATAGATTTCGCAATGATTAAAAAATTGTTTTTTACATACCTACTGTTCTGTCTCTGCCTCGCCGCCGGAGCACAGACCTTTACGGAATGGCAGGACCCCGCCGTATTCGAGGTGAACAAACTCTATCCGAGGGCCAATATCCCGCAGAACGACTACCGTTTCAACAGCTTGGATACCGACATGGTGGAGGAACTGGGTGTTGTGAGTCTCAACGGCCAATGGACGTTTCATTATGTCCCCAACGCCGACGAGCGGCCGACCGACTTCTTCCGCACCGACTACGACGACAGCGGCTGGGGCACCATTCCCGTGCCGGGCAACTGGGAGCTCAACGGCTACGGTGTGCCCGTGTATGTGAACACCACCAACGATTTCGACAACAGCCAGTTACCGAAAGTGCCCGTGAAAGGAAACGCAGTAGGCAGCTACCGCAAATGGGTGGAAATCGACAAAGTATTTGAAAATTTACAGATTTTTCTCAACATCGGGGGCACAAAATCCTGTTTCTACCTCTGGGTGAACGGCGAGTTTGTGGGCTACAGCGAGGATGCCAAGACCAACTCCGAGTTCGACATCACCCGGTTCGTGAAGTTCGGGGAGCGCAACCTGATTGCCTTGCAGGTTTTTAAATGGAGCGACGGTTCCTACTTCGAGTGCCAAGATTTCTGGCGGCTGAGCGGCATCGAGCGAGACATCACCCTCTACGCCCAGCCCAAAACGCACATTCTGGATTACAAGGTGGTGGCGGATTTGGATTCGACCTACAAGAACGGGATTTTGGATGTGGAGGTGGTGATTGAAAATTTAACGGACAACGTTGTAGAGACGAAATGTAATACGTTTCTACACGACCTGGAATACTTTTACGGCATAAGTGATGATCAATATTCGACCCTACAAGGTCACGAAATCAAAACCCTCCATTTTAATATTCTTTGGCCCGATGTACAGCCTTGGACGGCCGAAAAGCCCAATTTATATGGTCTTGATCTATCGCTGGCAACAATAGATCATAAATCCAAAAAACATAATATTGTCGAAAAAATAACCATCCCCATCGGTTTCCGAAATATCCGCATAGAGGACGGGCTTTTGAAGGTGAACGGCGTGCCGGTGACCATCCGCGGGGTGAACCGCCACGAACACGACCCACGGACAGGCCACGTGGTTTCCGAAGAGCTCATGAGGCAGGACATCCTCCTGATGAAAGCCAACAACATCAATACCGTACGCACCAGCCACTACCCCAACTCACCAGAATTTTACAACTTGTGTGATATGTACGGCTTGTATGTCATCGACGAGGCCAATGCGGAGTCGCACGCGCAGGGCTACAGCGAGAAGTCGTTGGCGAAACGCGAAGATTTCAAAGAGGCTACAATTGCCCGTACCCGCAATATGTACGAGCGCGACAAGAACCACCCGTGCATCATCACGTGGTCATTGGGCAACGAGTCGGGCAACGGCGTCTGCTACGAGGCCGCCTACGACTGGCTGAAGGCCAAGGACAGCACCCGCCCCGTGCAGTACGAACGCGCCCTCTACGACCGCAACACCGACATCGTGGCCATCATGTATCCTTCTGTGGATTACCTCTCTAAATACGCACAAAAACAGCAGGAACGGCCCTACATTATGTGTGAATACGCGCATGCCATGGGCAACAGCTGCGGCGGCCTCCAAAACTACTGGGACACCATTTACAAGTACCCTCAACTGCAGGGCGGCTGCATTTGGGACTGGGTGGATCAAGGCTTGCTGACGAAAGATGCAAAGGGCCAGGAATTCTTCGCCTATGGCGGTGATTTCGGAGAAAACATGCCCTCCGACGGCAACTTCTGCATCAACGGCCTGGTGGATCCAGACCGCAAACCGCACCCGCAGTTGGCCGAAGTGCGAAAAGTCTATCAACCCATCAAAATTGAGGCGGTGGATATGGATTCATTGAAGTTCCGCATCATCAACCGATTCGATTTCAGCAATTTGAACGAATACACGCTGGCATGTTGGTTACGTCCAGACATTGCACATGAATGGCCCGTACATCCTGATAAATTTCTTGCCAGACCCCTCCGTGGTCATCTAAAACTAATTCCTCCTATAACTCTCGCCCCACACGACACATGTTATTTTACTGCTCCACAAGAATTTATAAAAATAATACAGGATTTGGACACTGTTTCACCCGGACAAGATGTGATGCTGGATTTTATGTTATATACCAAACGGGAGAACCTCCAACAATGGCAATTAGATTCTTCTTTTAGCAGCATCGTTGCCTACGAGCAGTTCAAGTTGCCCGTGCCGAAACAAAAACCTCAAAGAGCCAATCTCGGCCTCGTCACTGACAGCGTAACCTACCGTTGGGAAGGCACTATGCTCAATATCAATGTGGGCAAGGTGAATATGCTGTTTGACTCCAAAACCGGACATATTACCAGCATTGAGAAAGACGGCAAGCCCGTCGTGGTGGATGGTCCGCAGCTCAACTTCTGGCGTCCGCCCACCGACAACGATGAGGTCGATGGCCACGGTGCATTACTTTGGCGCAGAATTGGGTTAGATAATCTCAAGTATCGTGTTTCAGATTTTAGTATTAAGGATTATCTAAGAAAATCAAATAGAGAAGACTTGCTTATTACGGTTTCGCAATCGGCTACGAATGAAAATGATGAACATGTTTTTTCGATTTCGACATATTATCGTATCAAACTTTCGGGTGACATATTCATATACTACCATATTGACCCTGCTTCTTGGGTTTCTTCGCTTCCAAAAATTGGGATACAGATGAAGGTGTCGGACGAATTGGTCACCACAGAGTGGGTTGGTTTTGCGCAGGAAACGTACATAGACCGCCAATCGAGTGGCTTTGCAGGTCATTACGAAGCCCCAACGGATGATTTGTTCCACCATTATGTACGTCCCCAGGCGGCAGGAAACCGTATGCAAACACGCTACATATCTCTGTTCAACAAAGAACACCAAAGAATACTCTCCGCAAATTTAGAAAATCAAACCTGTCAATTCAGCATTTATCCATACGATGATAAGAATATTGAACATTCAAAACATACTAACGAGTTAGAACGGGCAAAGTATTATACTTTTAACATAGATTATGCGCAAGCTGGTTTGGGAACAGCCACTTGCGGGCCTGATATATCAGACAAAGATTTATTGAAGGCTAAAAACATTAAATTCGAGTTACAATTGCAAATAGGAGATCAAATACCTTCTGAAAAAAAATTTAATAATGAGAAATTGTGTAATGGCTATTGTGAATCATTTGATGGTAGTATAACATCTGTTCGAGGAAAAAGATTTATTCTTTTATCAAGTGCAATAAATAATCCAACATCTCCCTATAACAATGATATAGGCATTCTCACTGATGGACAAATCGGCAACCCCGCCAATTTTTATGAAGGATGGGTTGGCTATTTTGGTTTGCCAATGCTATTACAATACAAGCTATTACAATCAAAGTTTGATAAAAACCAAGAAGACTCGCTGACAGTCACGCTCAGTTTCGCCCACCATCCGTCGCAATGGGTCTTTATGCCGCAGAAGGTGACGGTGTCGTACTCCAAGAACGGCAAGAAGTACAGCCAGCCTGAGGATGTTGCGCTGCCCTTTAATCCAATGCTGGGAGAAAACAGCAAGCCTAAAGTTTACATCCTACGCCACAAGATTCCAAACAAAAATGTCAAATACATCCGCATTGTTGCTGAACCTGTGGAACAATTACCGAGTTGGCATCCAGCAGCGGGAGAGAAGGCGTGGCTGATGATTGACGAGGTGAAGATTCGTTAAGGCGTTAAGACGTGGAGGCGGTAAGGGGGAGTCTCGTGCTTTGCACTCGAGGGGAGTCTCACTGCGTTCGAGGGGAGTGGACTTCGTCCAAAGGGGAGTTGGGTTACAGAAGAGAAGAGTATTTTTTAGTATTTTTGCAAAGCAAACAAGGCATCAAGCATCATAAAAAAAATTTGCTGTAATATGGAAAACAAAGCTGGTCAATTTTTGGAAAGATACCGCGAGACGGAAGAATGGGTACTCAACAATCTCAAAGTCGCGGATATGAAAGATTTGGAGCAAATGCCGCAGTACAAAGGCATTCGCAGCAACTTGGCATTCTGCCGCATGCTGCGCAACCTGCTATCCCACTACGATTGGTCCAAAGCGGACAACGACATGATTATCGTCACCGACCAGGCTGTACGGCAAGTTAACAAAATCTACTATGCCATAAACCCATTGACCTTGATGCGACTTGCGGTTCGAGCCGGAGAAATTTTCGCTCCATCACCAGCTGATTCAGTGCTTTCCGCTGTAAAAATCATGCAACGCAACGACTATTCCTACATTCCCATTGTGGAAAAACATAGGATTGTTGGGGTATTCAGCACCAAAAATATCATGCGACTGGTAGCAGAAAACAGCACCATTAATTTTAGTGAACAACTGACTTTCAAGGACATAGCGAACATCACCAATATCGTGGATGAGCCGAATGCCCACTATGGTTTTATCAATTCCAACGCAACGGTGGAGGATGTAAGTGAGATGTTCCAGCGTTCCAAAAAAAGAAGAGTCCGTTTAGATGTGCTTTTTATTACGGACAACGGCCGTTTTGATGGCCTGTTACAAGGGATGGTGACGCCTGTGGATTTACTTTAGGGGGAGTCTCGCTTCGCTCGAGGGGAGTCATGCTTCGCATGAGGGGAGTCTCACTGCATTCGAGGGGAGTTTACGGCGAAGGTGCGTAAGGAAAAAAGGAATTCAAAATTCAGAATTCAAGGATATGCCCGTGGATGCTTTGCGGCAAAGCCGCAACCGCCGCATAAAAAAAGCGGCCCGCAGAGATCTGCGAGCCGCTAGAGGATGAGGCAACGACCTACTCTTCCACCATTTAAGGCAGTACCATCGGCGCGGTCGGGCTTA
>CADCNH010000031.1 GCA_902802755.1 uncultured Bacteroidota bacterium
GTGGTTATCCAAAGTAAAACCATCGAGACCTACGATGCTTCCCGAAAGGGCTTGTAAGAGGAAGATGGGTGAGTGGATTAGTCAAAAATTATCCAAAATTAACAGTTTAACAATTTAACAGTTTAACAATTTAACAATCATGGCAAAAGTAGCATGGAGTGCCGGCATTGATCACGTATCCGGCGCATTAGCAAAACCGGGTTCTAACCCGCAACACAGCTGCGAGCGTATGTTGCTCGCGACCCACCGTACAGCACCGACCTGTAGCAACGACTGCAACCGTCTGTACATGCAGAAAAAGGCGAAACGTACCACGCCGATCACCGCAGACGAGCTCAAAGCAAAAGCGCGCTTTACCGCCGTTGAGGCGATGGTTCGTGCGCGAAAGAACGACCTGAGCCACATGTCCGAGGATCAAGTCAACTTCGCGGAGCAGAAGAACCTCGCCAATGGTTGCAGAACCATGCGCAAGTATCTCTGGAAGATCTGTGGTGCTGAATATGATCAGCAGCACGGGTAACAAACAAAAAGCGCATTTCAGTGCGCTTTTTTTGTGTCCTTTGTGAAAATTAGTTTAATTTGCTAAATTCGTGAACAAAAAAAACATTCATTTGCGGAAAAAATGGCATATAAATTTGCGTATGTCATTTTTTTGTTGTAACTTTGCACTCAAATTGATTTTGAGTATGCAAAAGCCACCGTTCGTGTTTACGCAATTAACCAAGTTTCTCAACCGGAGTTACTTTAACGATCTTGTCAGAAAGTACAAAGGAGACCGGTATGTCAAAGCATTCACATGTTGGAACCAACTGCTCACACTCATGTTTGGGCAACTGACCAACAGGTTAAGTATGCGAGATCTGATAGCTGCACTTGAGGCTCATCAATCCAAGTGCTATCACTTGGGAGTTGGTAAGCGAATCACGCGAAGCAATCTAGCCAAAGCAAACGAAAATCGTGACTATCGCATCTTTGAGGACTTTGCTTTCTACATGATGGCAGAGGCTCGTCGGAAACGAATTGATCACATTTTCCAACTTGATGGCAACATTTATGCGTTCGACTCAACCACTATCTCACTCTGCTTGAGTGTCTTTGAGTGGGCAAAGTTTCGAAAGCACAAAGGAGGTATCAAGGTGCATACATTGTTTGACGTTGAGACGCAAGTTCCTGCCTTCATTCATATCACGAATGCAAAGCCTCATGACGTAACGACCATGGACGTGATTCCTTATGAATCAGGCTCTTACTACGTGTTTGATAAGGCGTATAACCACTATAAACGTCTATATCGCATCCATTCTGCAGGTTCTTTCTTTGTCGTTAGAGCCAAAAAGAATCTGAAATATAGAACGGTTAAGTGGGCTCGTAGGATGCCGAATAATATCCTGTCTGACGCGCAAATTGAACTCACTGATTACTATCCATCGAAGCATTATCCTGAGACTTTGCGTCTCGTCAGATACTGGGATGAGGAGAATAAACGAGAGTTTACTTACCTGACAAATGCCAAACATTTAACGGCTCAGCAGGTAGCAGATCTGTACAAAAGTCGTTGGCAAGTTGAACTGTTTTTCAAATGGCTTAAGCAACATCTCCGAATCAAACGATTTTGGGGAACAAGCGAAAATGCCGTTCGAATCCAAGTCTATGTAGCGATTATTACTTTCTGCTTGGTCGCCATTATGCAACACGATATGAAGCTGAATCGCTCTACCTACGAGGTATTACAGATACTCAATTTGTCGCTGACAGATACGACACCGTTGGTCGAACTGCTCAACAAAACTAACTTTCAAAATGTCAAAGACCAACCTAGTTGCAGTGAACTATTGTTATTTTAAAATACTAATTTTTAATCGTCCAAATTTTTAGTGGACACTAATGAGTTTTTAATTTTTCCAAAAAGACGCAAACGCTGCGGCCCTACTGTAGACGCATAAATCTCCACAAACGTTACAAATTAAAAATCCTTTTTGCGTTTTCTGTGGTCACTTCCATAACTTTCTCTATACTTTCACCTGTCACTTCCGCCACCTTCTGGGCGATAATGGGAATGTAACTGCTCTCGTTGGTCTTGCCACGGTAGGGGACAGGGGCCAGATAAGGTGCATCTGTCTCTAACACAATGTTTTTCAGTCCTACTTCTTTGACAATGTCTTGCAGCTTGTTGTTCTTGAAGGTCACCACTCCGCCCACTCCCAAGGCGAAACCGAAACGGATGCCCCATTGGGCTTCTTGGATGCCTCCCGAGAAACAGTGCAATACACCTTTTAATCCGCTGTGGTCGTATTTTTTCAGCACTGGGATAGCTTCTTTGTAAGCGTTGCGGATATGCAGCGACAGCGGCATTTGCCGTTCTTTGGCCCAGCCTAACTGGATATCAAAAACTTCAATCTGCTCTTTTTCAAACTCTCTGCTGAAATAGAAATCCAAACCGATTTCGCCAATGCCTATCACACGCGGGTCATCCAGATAGCCAGCAATGGTCTTCAATTCTTCTTGATAGTCGGCTTTGGTTTCTTCGGGATGCAAACCGATGAGCGGATAAAAATGGCCTTTGTAGCGGTCGGCCAATTCCAGCAATTCGGGAATGCTGGCGGCATTCACGCCTGGCAGGATGGTGGGGTCCACTTTCGCGTCAATAGCTCTTTGCACCACCTGGTCGAGGGTGTCGTGATAGTATTCTTCGCACAAATGCGCGTGGGTGTCGATAAATGTTTTCATCAGATGGAGTATTCGTGCCAGTTTTTGTTGTTAAAATATACCAGTTGGTCAATGCCGAAGCTTTTCAGTTTCGCTACGGCTTCGTTGTAATACAGGTCAAGTTCCTCGGACTTGTGAGCGTCGCTGCTGATGACAAAAGGCAGGTGCATTTTCCGGGCCTGCTGTAGAATATAGTCTGAAGGATAAAAGCTGTCGCAGCGTTTTTTGTACAGCCCGCGGGTGTTGATTTCGAGAATAACATCGTGTTTACGCACCAAATCCAGGGCATGGTCAACCAGTGCGATGTACCAGGGTTCCTGCTCGGTGAAAAAGCGGTGCTGGTTGTGCATCTTGATTTTGTCGATATGGGCAATGATGTCGATGCGCTCCTGCTCCAGCATTTCGAAAGTCTGCTCCCAAAAACGGGTGACGGCTTTCTCCACCTGATGGTCGAATAATTGATCCAAACCATCGTCGTAAATCTCGCGTTTGGAGCCATCGATAAACCAAAGCCGGTCGTCGTTGACGGGTCGTACCAGGTGCACGCCACCGATGAGGTAGTCCATATTATAGTCGTTGCGGTAATGATCGAAAGCTTGTGTCATACCAGGGATAAAGTCGCACTCCAAAGCCGCAAATAGTTGTGTTTTGGAGTTTTCCTGATGCGAATGAATCTCTTTCACATATTCGGGAATTCTGGCTTCGTCGATGGCGAAGTCGTTTTCGCCAGGCACTGGTGCATGGGAGGAGAAGCCCAAATGGTCCAGTCCTATCTCGTTAGCGCGCTTCACGATAAGCTCCATCGGCTCCTTACCGTCACAATAAGTACAATGAGTGTGGTAGTTGCATTTCATCTTCGTAAAATTTTGGCAAAGGTAGTGAAAATATTGTAGAAAAATGTTGGCGGATTTTTTTTGTGCTCTAAAAATAACAATGTCAACAATTTATTCGTATTTTTGTCGTTTATTATATATTTTGGAATAAAACTAATTTTGCATGAATTTTTCACATTGTAAAATATTGTTGTTCTTTGTCTTAGCGTTGGTTTTAGGTGCTTGTAACCCGTGCGTGAAATCCAACAAAGTGGAACAAAGAATCATTTTTCCTTCCTATTCCGCACAATATGATGCGGCAGCACAGAACTTGACTGCTACTGTCACTTTCCAGACCGATAACGAATCTGGTAATTATATCAAGTTGTCGAGCGACAGCTATGTGTATTGCGACCAGGAAAAAATGGAGCAGAAAACAGACAAAGAGCGGCCATGTTATTATCATGCGGAGAGAAATGCCGCCTCGTGCCCGGATGCTATTCATTTCAATTACAATAATGATGAGGGTATGATTTTTAATAATAAGCTGATAATTAAAACTATACAGATTTCTGATATCAGCTTGGATAAAAATCAGGATAATTCGATAAAATACAAAGGTCTTCCCATCGATGAAGATGAGACTTTGAACCTGGTCCTGGAAAAAGATGGCCATCAGTTTGAGCTTTCTCCTGATGTTTCAGAAAACAACTTGTTAATCATTAGTGCAAGTATGTTGCATGAACTGAAGCCTGGCGATTATGAGGGACATCTGCAACGCACCTCTTATTCTACATCCGTCAAGGCGATGGATCGGGGAGGAAATGCTGTAACAACTTATTGCTCAGAGAAATATAAAATTACTATTCAATAAAAACTATTATCATGTTAAGAACACACACTTGTGGTGAGCTGAACGCTACAAATATCAACCAGACCGTGACTTTGTGCGGCTGGATTCAGAAAGTCCGCAAACTGGGCGGAATGATTTTTATCGATTTGCGCGACCGCTATGGCATCACGCAGTTGGCTTTTAATAACGAAACAAATGCGGCCCTGTGCCAGCAGGTGGAGAAATTCGGACGCGAGTGGGTGATCCGTGTAACGGGTACTGTGGCGGAACGCTACAGCAAAAACAAAAATATCCCTACGGGCGACATCGAAATCATCGCCTCTGAAGTGGAGGTGCTGAATGAGTCCATGACTCCGCCTTTCACCATCGAGGATGAGTCTGATGGCGGTGACGAATTGCGTATGAAATACCGCTACCTCGACTTGCGCCGCAATCCAGTGAAAAACAATATTCTTTTCCGTCATAAATTGGCTATTGAAATCCGCAACTACATGAACAATATCGGTTTTGTGGAAATCGAAACGCCTTTCATGATTAAATCGACTCCTGAAGGTGCCCGCGACTTTGTGGTGCCCTCACGTATGAATCCAGGCGAATTTTACGCTCTGCCGCAGTCCCCGCAGACCTTCAAGCAGCTGTTGATGGTATCAGGTTTCGACCGCTATTTCCAGATTGTGCGCTGCTTCCGCGATGAGGATTTGCGTGCCGACCGCCAGCCGGAATTTACCCAGGTTGACTGTGAGATGTCGTTCGTGGAGCAAGAGGATATCCTCAATACTTTTGAAGGTCTGATTAAACATATCTTCAAGAAAATCAAGAATATAGATATTGATCCTATTGAAAGAATGACTTGGGCTGATGCCATGAAATATTATGGCTCAGACAAGCCGGATGCTCGTTTCGACATGCGTTTTGTGGAATTGAATGATGTGACTCAGCATAAGGAATTCAAGATTTTTAACGAGGCTGAATTGGTAGTAGGTATTGTGGCTAAAGGCTGTGCTAACTACACCCGCAAGCAGTTGGATGGCCTGGTGGATTTCGTCCGTCGTCCGCAAGTGGGTGCCGGTGGTTTGGTGTATGTGCTTTGCAACCAGGATGGCACTTTCAAATCTTCAGTGGATAAGTTCTATGACCAGAACGACCTGAAGGCCATTGCAGCCAAGTGTAACGCCGAGGCTGGTGACTTGATTCTGATTATGTCGGGTCCTCGCATGAAGACTCAGAAACAGCTGTGTGAGCTGCGTCTGGAGATGGGTACCCGTTTGGGCTTGCGCAAGGCTGGTGAATATAAACTGCTGTGGGTTGTTGACTTCCCCTTGCTGGAGTGGGATGAGGAAACCCAGCGTTTCTATGCTATGCATCACCCGTTCACCGCTCCCAAGCCGGAGCATGAGGCTATCCTCGAAAGTGATCCGGGTGCCGTCAACGCCAATGCTTACGACTTGGTCATCAATGGTACCGAGGTGGGTGGTGGCTCTATCAGAATCCACGACCGCCAGTTGCAGAACCGCATGTTCAAGGTGTTAGGTTTCACCGACGAAGAGGCACAGAAACAGTTTGGCTTCCTGATGAATGCCTTCCAATATGGAGCACCCCCACACGGAGGTCTGGCTTTCGGCTTCGACAGAATGTGCTCGGTGCTGTCCGACTGCGACTCCATCCGCGACTTCATCGCATTCCCGAAGAACAATTCGGGTCGCGATATGATGATTGACGCTCCGTCAACCATTTCCGATGCACAGCTGCAGGAATTATGTATCAGTGTAAATACAAAACAAGAGTAAAATATGTCACAAGAAAACAAAGAGAATTTCAATTCTTTCAGTTTGGTGCAATTCGTCTGGAAATGGCGTAAGACGATAATCCTTGTGTGTCTGGTCACCGCAGTGTTGTCGTTGATAGTGTCATTTTTGATCAAGCCCAAGTTCAAATCCACAGCCATTGTCTATGCCCCGCGAACCAATTCTGTGGCGAAAATCTTGCTGAACGAGGAAAACTACAATGAGCGTTTGGACATGAAAGCTTACGCCGAAGCGGAGGGTACCGAACAGATGATGCAGATCCTCAACTCTCGTGAAATCAAGGATATCCTGATTCAGAAGTTTGATTTGTATGCGCATTATGGCATTGGAGAGAAAGAAGCTCATCGTCAGACCAAGATATACAAATATCTGAAAAGCGATATTGATATCAAGAGAACCCAGTATGGGGCTATCTCGGTGACGGTGACGAACAATGATCCGCAATTGGCGGCTGATATGGCCAATGAGATTATCGCCCAATTGGATACGGTAAAAAACAAGATTGAACAGGAAAGGACCAGGGCAGCATACGAATTGTTACAAAGACAGTTGGAAGTGGTGGATGCCGAAGTTCAACGGATTGATGATTCCATCAAAATTGTCATGGAAAATGGCGTTTTCGATTTCCAGACCCAGTCGGAAAGGGTAATGCAGCAGTATGCCATTGCGGTGTCCCAAGGAAATTCGGCTGGCATGAAGCGCTTGGAGGCTGAGATGGAAAAATTATCTACCTGGGGTCCGCGTTCGCTCACTTTGTATGAGGAACAGGCTTTTTTCAGAGAATATCAGGCATTGTGCCGCTCCAAAATGATGAGTGCCATTGCTGATTTAAGTACTGATGTACCCGTAAAATTTGTGCTTGAAAACGCTATCCCCGCTGATAAAAAGGCTTACCCCAAGAAATCATTGATTGTGATTTTCTCCACTTTGGCAAGCTTTATTCTTTCAATCTTTGTGCTGCTGACCATCGAAAAAATTGATTCGTCAAGACGTGAAGACGTGGAGGCGTGAAGGCGTGAAGGCGTGTTTCATGAAGCCAGAACTACGCAATAAACTGATTTTATGGGCCTGTGTCGGGATTTATCTCCTGGTCAACCTGTATTGTATCTGGAAGAAGGAGTTTTTCTTCATTCCAGCGATTGCATTGGTTGTCGGTGTTCTGTATTTCTTGGTTTATCGTGTAAATTGGCTGATGTATGTCATGGCTTTCGTCACCCCTTTGTCTGTGGTGATGAACAACGAGAAATTCCAATTGGGCATTTCCATGCCCTCGGAATTTATTATGATTGCGCTCACCTTATTGTTTTTTTGTCGGCTTTTATATGATCTGAAATGGGACAAGCGTTGGGCATTGCATCCCATCTCAATCGCGGTGTATGCCTATCTGATATGGATGCTCATGACTTGTGTCACCAGCGAGCGACCCGTGGTGTCGTTCAAATTCTTGGCATCCAAAATTTGGTTTATCACCTCTTGCTATTTTATGGTTATTCAATTGATAAAGAATGACTTGAAAAATGCAGTGAGATTTTTTGACTGCTATACCGTCGGACTTGTCATAGTGGTGATTTATACCACTATCCACCATGCCATTATGGGATTTACCGAACATAGTGGCCATTGGGTGATGACACCTTTTTATAATGACCACACGGCGTACGGGGCTGTCTTGGCATTCTTTATTCCTATTGTGGCAGGGCTTTTCTTTCAAACCGAACAGAAAGGAAAGAAGTGGTTTTATCTGCTGTGCGGACTTATCCTATTAACAGGTTTGTACTTGTCGTATTGCCGTGCCGCTTGGCTGAGCGTCATTGCCATGTTGGGCGTATGGCTGGTGATGAAACTGAAAATCAAGTTCTCTTGGCTGGTAATGACTGTTGCTGTTTTGGGTGTGCTTTTCTATTTTTCTTCTGATGATATTTTATACAGAATGGGAAGAAACAGCCAGGATACATCAGGAGATTTGGTGGAGCATATCCAGTCCATGTCCAATATCAGCACCGACGCTTCCAATGTGGAGCGTTTGAATCGCTGGACTGCCGCTATGGGGATGATCAAGGAACGCCCGGTATTAGGCTGGGGTCCAGGGACTTATCAATTTGAGTATGCACCATTTCAAAAATCTGAATATCAGACTATTATCTCTACCGATTTTGGTGATGGCGGCAATGCCCACAGCGAGTATCTTGGCCCTTGTGCCGAAACGGGTATTGTGGGTTTGTTGACCGTTTTAGCCTTATTAGTGACCAGCCTTTATTCGGGTATCCGTGCTTATAGCCGTGCCAGCGACAGCCTCAGTCGTACCCTGGCACTATGCATGATCTTGGCTTTGGTGGGCTATTTTGTCCACGGTTTCTTGAATAACTTCTTGGACACCGACAAACTATCCCTGCCCTTCTGGGCTGCCTTTGCGGTGATAACGGTGGTGAGCAATGGGATTGTGGAAAGGAAGGTGGTGAAAAATAGGTAAATACACAATAAATGATAATAAATTGTTTGTAGAGACGTGGTGCACCGCGTCTCTACATACGAAAAACCTATAAATCATTAATCACCGTAGCGGCGGCATGGCAGCCGAAAATGGCGGGCATGTAAGAAACAGTGCCGACTGTTGATAGCTTGTTGATGTCAGGATTGGCATCAATCATAATGGCTTCTTCAATGACGGGCTCGGGCGAGAAAACAGCCTTGAATCCCGTGGTGATGCCCATGCGGTGCAAGCGTTTGCGGATGGCATGCGCTAATTTGCACTGGTGCGTTTTTTTGATGTCGGTAACTTTGACCAGTTCTGGATTAATCTTGCCTCCGGCACCCATCACTGATACCATCCTTAGTTGTCGCTGCAAGGCAAAATAAATGAGATATACCTTGGGCGACAGGGAGTCGATGGCATCCACTACATAATCAAACTTGGCGCTGTCCAACAGTTCGGGAGTGCGTTCATCTCGGATGAATTCGTGCACAGGATGCAAAATAATGTCCGGATTGATGTCCTTCATTCGTTGGCAAATGACCTCCACTTTAGGCTTGCCAAGCGTGGAGCGTAAGGCTGGCAATTGGCGGTTGAGGTTGGTCAGTTCCACCGTGTCGGCATCAACCAGGGTCATTTCGCCAATACCGGCACGGCATAGTTGCTCGGCGGCGTATGCGCCTACTCCACCCAAGCCTACCACTAAGACATGGGCTTTTTGCAGCCTTTCAATTTTTTCTTTGCCATAAAGCAATTCTGTCCTGCTGAGCCAGTTTGTGTCCATTTTATCAAAAATTTGTTGGTTGATTTGGAATGAGCTTTTTTTGCTTTTAAAAAACTATAGCTTGATTTTCTTACTTTTCACCTTCTACCTTCCACCTTCTACCTCCCACCTATTAAACTATAGCTTGATTTCCCTACGCAGCCGGGCCACGGGCAGTCCTAACTGCTCGCGGTATTTGGCTACTGTGCGGCGGGCAATGTCGTAGCCTTTTTCTTTTAAGATGGCGCATAATTGCTCATCGGGTAGGGGATTGCTCTTGTCTTCTTGTGCAATTACTTCAGACAGAATCTTTTTGATGGCTTTGGAGGAGACATCTTCATCGCCGACGGCTTCAGAGAATAGATTCTTAATCAGCAAAATACCGAAAGGAGTTTGCACATATTTGCTGCTGGTAACTCTCGAAATCGTGGAAATGTCTAAGTTTACTTTTTCCGCTATATCCTTCAGCACCATGGGCTTAAGATCCATCTCATTGCCGGAAAGAAAATATGCCCTCTGCATGTCCATGATGGCGTACATGGTGTTGTACAAAATCATCTCACGTAGCGAAAGCAAATTGATGAAGTTGTTTGCGTTATCGAGGTTGTCCTTGAGGAATTTTTCTGCATCAGCACGGAGCTTGTCGTTTTTCTCCTGACTCAGAAAACGATACTCTTTGGTGAAATCTTTGTTGATTTTTACCTTGGGTATGTAATTGTTATTAAGCGATAGCTCTAATTTTCCCTCTCGATTCGTGATGATGAAGTCGGGAACAATAATGGAGCCTGTGCTTTCAATCAGCGTGTCGTTGGAGGCGGGATGGGGGTCCAATTTCCGTATTTCTGCCAAGGCCTCTTTCAAGGAACTTTCGTCAATATCAAGTTGACGGATGATTTTATCGTAATGCTTGTTGGTAAAAGCCTCAAAATAGTCGCGGATAATATGGCGGGCATTCTCCACGGTTTCGCTGTCATCTTTGTGGTTTAGCTGTATCAGCAGGCATTCCTGCAGGTTGCGGGCACCGATGCCGTAGGGCTCCAGTTCCTGAATAAACTCCACGATGATGTGCTCTAGTTCGTCAGGAGTAATGGTGATATTGTAATTGAACAAAAGCTCGTTGGACATGGCCAGATTGTCACGCTGGAGGTAGCCGTTATCATCTAAGTTGCCGATGATATACTCGCATATTTCATATTCCCGCTCGCTCATGTTCATTTCTCCTAATTGGCGGAGCAATTGTTCTTGCATGGAGTGGTCGAAGGCGATAATCCTTTCTCGGTTTTCATCGTCAGCAGAGTGGTTGTTGGCATACAGGCGGTAATCTGGAATGTCATTTTCATCCTTTTCTTCGTCAGAGAAGAAATCACTGTCGAAAGGGTCCTCATCGTGATTGCGGTCCAATTCGCGGGCAATGTCGTCTTGCTGTTCCTCTTCCTTATCGTTGGCGGCATGGTTGTAGCCGTCTTCCTCGTAGTCGTCATGGTCAATTTCCAGTGCGGGGTTGTCATCCACGGCTTTCCGTATTTCTTCTTCCAGTCCCATATTCGACAGCTCAATCATCTTCATCAGCTGCACGGTCTGTTGCGAGGCAATCTGTTTCTGCGCGAGTTGCTGTTCTTGTCCTAAATTATGCTTTGACATATCAGTAATTTTGATTTGCAAAGATAGCGTTTTTTAAGCAAACTTTTTGAGGTATGTGCACGGCTACCACATGAAATTATTTTTTTCCGTTACTTTTCCCTTGATGGAAAAGTAACCAAAAGATCAAGCCGACGGTAAGTGCAGCCGCACAAGCCTGCTCCCCTAAATTCTCCCTTTAGGGAGATTAATATCAATAGATGTGCACACCACCACCACCGAATCCCGCCAAGGATTCCATGTCTGTAGCTGTTGCCGTTACACCATTGTTGTCCGCGGTGCGTTATGAATTTGCGCCGAAGCACAGAACCTTCACACCGCGGAAGTGGGACCTCAAAGCCGATGCAAAAAATTTTACACATTTGTTCTGCCCAATTTCTTCTTTCCCTTGTCCATAATTCGAGAATTTCATGTATCTTTGCCGCTGTATTCATAAGAGTAAAAACCAAAATTTAATCAATATCGTAAAATAGAATTTAGAAACATATTATAAACCAAAGCATTAGCTATTATTTCGCGTTTACCGAAGCCCACCAATCTATCGGAAATAAAAACACTGAAATAATAAGTGAAGGATTAGCCTTTTATGGATAATCTTTTGACGAAGTGTAATAGCAAGATGCTCATGCCTTAAAGGTGTGAGTACTTGTTTTCGTCAAAAGGTTTCCGTGGTGGGCAGCCTTGGTAAGCGCAATAAGGAAAGCACCTTTTCTTTTTTGCGCTTGCGGATAATAGATATGCGATAGCTGTTATCCGTATGGCCAACAAAAATTTGAATCAGGCAAAAAACGCCAAAAAGGACGAGTTTTACACCCAGCTTGTGGATATAGAGAACGAATTGAAGCACTACAAGGTTCATTTCAAAAATAAAACGGTGCTTTGCAATTGCGATGACCCACGCATAAGTAATTTCTTCCATTATTTTAGCTATAACTTTGAACAATTAGGTTTGAGGAAGCTGATTACCACTTGCTATAAAAACCAGAACCGGGACCTTTTCTGTCAAAACGATAGCGAGCGTGCAATTTGGCTGGAGTATTTTGGGGATCGCAATGGCAATCGTGTGCCTGATCCTGAAGAGATTGGCATACATTATTTTGAAGGTGATGGAGACTTCCGTTCGAAAGAATGCATAGAATTGCTAAAGCAAGCTGATATCGTGGTAACTAATCCGCCATTTTCTTTGTTTCGGGAATATGTTGCACAACTGATAAATTATGAGAAGAAGTTTGTGATAGTAGGGCATCAAAATGCAATTACGTACAAGGAGATTTTTCCTTTAATAAAGGAGAATAAAATCTGGTTAGGATATGGATTTAAAGGTGGTGCAGGTCATTTCATAAGTAGATATGAAGATACAGCAACTGCTGGGGATCATCGTGAAGGTATGATTCGTGTTTCAGGTGTGAATTGGTTTACTAATTTGGAAATACCAAAACGCAATGAAGAACTAATTTTGTATCGAAAGTATATTATGGAAGAGTATCCCAAATATGCAGATTTTGATGCAATCAATGTAGACAAAACATCTGATATACCTTCTGATTTTTATGGTGTTATGGGTGTCCCTATTACATTTATGGATAAATACAATCCGCGACAATTCGAAATATTGAATTGTTGTGAGCCGTGTATTGATATAAATGTTTTGAGAAAAAGAGAAGGGTTTAGGGAGTACCCATCGAGGCAAAGAATCTATAATGGGAAATTATGTCAAAAAACATATCATCGCATCCTCATCCGTCGTCGTCAGGCAAGCCAATCCCAACTGTACGCACAAACTGAAATGTCCATGCCCATGGCGGCAGAAGATCCCAAAGCATACAATCAAAACCAATAAATCATGCAAATTGAGCTACACAAAATCACCGTCCGTGAGCTGACGGCAGGCTACGAAGACAACAGTGAGAATGGCGTGCGAGCCTATGGAGGCCGCTTGGATGTGCGACCTCCTTACCAGCGCGAGTTCGTCTATAAAGAGAAACAGCGCGATGCCGTCATCGACACACTCACACAGGGTTTTCCTTTGAATGTGATGTATTGGGCAGTTCGGGAAGACGGTACTTACGAAATCATCGACGGCCAGCAACGCACCATCTCCATCTGCCAGTATGTGCACAGTGATTTTGCCTTTAATTTCCGCTATTTTCATAACCTGCAGCCCGATGAGCAAGAGCAAATTCTCAACTATGAATTGCAAATCTATATCTGCAGCGGCACCGACAGCGAAAAACTCAAGTGGTTCAAAACCATCAATATAGCTGGTGAGGAACTGACAGATCAGGAACTTCGCAATGCGGTATATGCTGGCTCTTGGGTGGGCGATGCAAAACGGTATTTCAGCAAGAACGGAGCACCTGCGGCAAAAATCGGCAGCGACTACCTCACGGGCTCTGCCATTCGCCAAGACTATCTGGAGACCGCCATCTCTTGGATTTCAGATGGCAATATCGAAGTGTATATGTCTAATCATCAGCACGATGCAAGTGCAGCTCCGTTGTGGCAGTTTTTTCAGGCTGTTATCACTTGGATAGAAACCTCTTTCCATCCCACCAAAGAGCGCAAGAAAATCATGAAAGGTGTGAACTGGGGTTGCCTATACAAGCAATATAAAGACAAAATATTTGATTACCAGCAAATTGATAGTGAAGTAAAAAGACTGGTTTTGGATGATGATGTGACCAAGAAGACAGGCATCTATCCTTATATTCTTACCAGAAGGGAAAAATACTTATCCATACGGACATTCACTGATGCACAGAAATTGTCAGCATACGAGCGGCAGAATGGTGTTTGTGCTGACTGTGGCCAGCATTTCGAGCTTTCACAAATGGAAGCTGACCATATTACGCCATGGCACGAAGGAGGCAAAACCATAGCGGAAAATTGCCAAATGTTGTGCCGTGAATGTAACCGGAGAAAGAGTGGAAAATAAATCCCAATTTATTGTTATCCAATATTTTGATGAAAAAAATTTAATATTTGTTGGGGTAAAATATGTATTTTTACCCAACAATAATGCCTGTTGCGATATTTTCCGTACCTTTGCAACTTCGTTTTTTAAAAGAATAACAATATGGAATCCCAAATCTTTACCCCGTGCCAGATTGGTCCTATGACCTTGAGAAACAGATCTATACGTTCGGCAGCTTTTGAAAATATGTGCCATGGCAACAAACCTACCCAGGAGTTGTTCGACTACCATACCGCTGTTGCCAAAGGCGGCATTGGTATGACCACAATTGCATACGCGGCAGTTAATCGCAGTGGCGTTTCTTTCGATGGCCAGCTGTACATGCGGGAAGAGATTGTGCCGGATTTGAAAAAACTGACGGATGCTATTCATGCTGAAGGAGCCAAGGCTTCCATTCAGATTGGTCACTGCGGCAATATGACGCATTTCTATACCTGCAAATGTATGCCCGTGGGTGCTTCCACAGGTTTCAATTTGTATTCTCCGACCTTTGTCCGTAAACTGAAAGAGCAGGAAATTTATGACTTGGTGAAAGATTTCGGCAAGGCTGTGAACTTGGCTCGTGAGGCGGGCTTCGACTGTGTTGAGGTGCACGCTGGTCATGGTTATCTCATCAGCCAGTTCCTGTCACCCTACACCAACCACCGTCGCGACAAATTCGGTGGCTCTCTCGAAAACCGTATGCGTTTCATGCAGCTGGTGATGAAAGAGGTAATGAAAGAAGCCAAAGACGATATGGCTGTGGTGGTGAAAGTGAATATGTACGATGGCTTCAAGTCGGGTATGCAAGAAGAGGAATGCATAAAGGTGGTGCAGGAATTGGAGCGTCTGGGCGTTCACGCTTTGGTGCTGACCGCTGGCTTCGTGAGCAAGGCTCCCATGGTGGTGATGGCCGGTGCCATGCCACTGAAAACCATGGCCTACTATATGAATCCATGGCGTTTCTGGTGGCTGAAATTAGGTCTTAAATTTGTGGGCCGACTGATGGTTCCGACTGTTCCTTACAAGGATTTGTATTTCTTGGAAAGAGCCAAGAGATTCAGACAAGCGGTGAAAATGCCTTTGATTTATGTGGGTGGTGTATGCTCCAAAGAGAATATGGATGAGGTTCTGAATGAAGGTTTTGTGGCTTTCCAGATGGCCCGTACTTTGGTCAATGATACTGATTTTATGAATAAAATCAAAGAGGGAACCATCACGAAAAGCGAGTGCAAGCATTCCAACTATTGCATTGGCCGTATGTACACCTTGGAGATGAAATGCCACCACTGTGTGGAGAACCTGCCCTGTAGATTGCAAAAGGAAATTGACGAGCTGGAAGCCGCGAATCAATTAGCAAATTAGTTAATTAGTTAATGTGCAAATTATCAATGTGCTAATGTGCTAATTAATTTTAATGGGGAGTTTCGCACATTGTGCTCAAGGGGAGTGATGTTCCGCATCAGGGGAGTCTCGTGTTACGCACTCAAGGGGAGATTTTTAATTCTGAATTCTGAATTCTGAATTCAAAGTTCAATTAACTAATTATCACATTCGCTAATTTATCTTCACCACCGTTTCCGGCAGCACTTTCTTGGTTACCAGGTATTCGTCGTTCAGCAGCATAAAGCATGATTTTTCCAAGTCGATGCTCCTGTCTTTTTTAGTGCTTTTGTTTTGATAGATAAAAGTCCATGCGACAGTTTCGTTGGGTTTCAAGTTGGCGGTAATGACTTTGATATTGGGCATTTCGGTGGTGTCTCCTCCGACAGTTTCCTGCCATTGCAGTTTGCTTCTGAAAACCTCCTGGCGGAAAGATACGCCCAATTGCCGGTATCCGTTCACAATGGTCACGGTCACCTTGCATTTGCCGGGTTCAAGGTAGGTAGTCGAGCGATTATATTGATATACCAGATTGCCAACACTGTCCACCAGTCGGTCGCCTTGTTGGGCCTGGGCGGTGATGTACAAAATAACACCGAATATGATAAGAATGATTCTTTTCATGCTTAAAACTGATTAATCCATTCAGCCACTTCAACAGCTGATATTTTTTTCATGCAGCGGAAGTGTCTGCGGGGACATTTCTTGAAACCTGTTTTGGAGCAGGGACGACATTTCAGATTGCATATCTCAAACATCCTGAACATGGAGCGTTGGCCAGGCATGTACGGGTATTTCCCGAATTCAGGGACCGTGCTACCCCAGAGAGAGCATACGGGTTTGCCTAAAGCGGTGGCAAGGTGCATAAAAGGAGAGTCTCCCGTGAGCACACATGCGCTCTGCTGGATTAAAGAGGCACATTGGTTGAAGCTGAATTCCCCGCATGCATTATAGGCGCGATCGCCTAATTGCGAAACGATTTCCTGGCCGATGTCTCTGATTTCTTTGCCTCCAAGCAAAATTACGGGTTTGTGCAAGATGCTGGCTATTTCCACCACTTTGGTAGTGGGAATACGTTGGGTGTTGCGTTTGGCATCAAGGTTTATGATTACATAGCCATCCTCAAAAAATATGGGCAGGTCGTCGGTGTCGAATTGTTCATTATCAGGAATATAATATTCCAAACCTTGATGGTCATTTTTCACATTCAAGGCTTCTACCGCCTCAAAATAGCGCTCCACCAGATGTTGATGGGGTAGAGTGTTGATTTTGACACGCACAAAAAACCACCTCTTGAAAGCATGGGTTTTCAGAAATGAACAGGGTGGATTCAGCTGTTGGCAAATACGTTTGGACTGGCGGTTATGCTGCAAATCCACAATATAGTCGAAACCTTCAGCCTTCAAGGCATCAACGGTGGCGGAAAGGTCGCCCTGAAACACGTGCGTTTTGGCAACACGTGGATTGGCCTTGAAAAAATCCTGATTGTTTCTGTTGACTAAAAATTGAATTTCAGCTCCTTCAATTTGCTGGCTGATGGCACGGATAACGGGAGTGGTTAATAGTATTTCACTCGTTGAACCAAAGCGGATAATCAATATCCGCATTCGCGCCGGAGGTTGGTTTGCATCCATTTTTATTCTTGATATTTGATGTTTAGACTTGTGGTTACGGGATTGGCATAAATATGCAGCAGGTAATGCATCATTTTCTCTTTCGGAACATCCTCAACAATGCTTTGTTTGTCAAGGTATGCGATGAATTTATCTTTTTCTTCCTGACTGTATTTTTCGGCGAAAGTTTTATGTTGGTCTATCAAATCGAAAGCAATGAAATTATTTGGGAACAGCTTGTAGTTGTGGTAAATCTGCTGATCCACCATTTTGCATATCTCGTAGATTTTGTCATTCTGGTTCAGTTCTTCCGAAATGCTCTCTATTTCATCTATAATAGGCTTTCCTATCGTTAATTGTGCTCTGCCTTTATAGCCCATGATGCCTTGAATGATACTCTCAAAATCTTCCCCTTCTTTTTTATGGTAAGGACCTTCTTCGGAAAGAGCTAATTCTCTGGCTTTCAGTTTGTCACAAGGCTCATATTCGTATGAGATTGTGACAGGGGTGAGGTTTATTTTCTTCAACAAGTCCATGGGATGTTGCTGCTCATCCATGGCTAACATCTTCACTAAGCCCTGTTTGGTGACATCCAAGCCGTCTTTGGTTCTGCCGTCACGTTGCGCAATCCATACGGATTCGTGCTCGTTGAAAAGCACATGGTGGATGTATGCGGCAAGATGCTGGTAATTGGTTATTTTTTCTCGTATGGAAACGGAACGTTTCACGATAAACATCTTGTTCAACATACCTACTTCCGCCAATAATCTGCTTGACACCAAATTGTCACCGATAGCAATCTTGGGTGTGTTATATTGATTTAAAAAGAAGTATTCTGCCAAAAGGGCCGCATCAAAGGTGATGTCCCGGTGGTTACCGATATAAACGTAACACTGGTTTTTATCGATGTTTTCCAAACCTTTGAAAGTGACTCCGGTGGTGGACAATTGGATGAATTTCTCAATATAACGTCGGGAAGTGGCATATTGAAAATCATAAATTGTGTTAAAATGCCGCGCGTCTTCCTGAAGCTGTTCGGGAGAATAATCCGGAATGTATTGTTTTAATGTATTGATAAATGTTTCATTACCAATAATTTCCGCAATTTTTTCAGGAGCTTCTTCTTCAGTATAAGGTCTTATATCGTCAAAAATATCAGTCATAAATTTCTTTAAATACCATGGTGCAAAGTTACAATTTTTTCGTTGTAATACGTAAAAAATATTTTGATGACATTGCTGTCCACTAAAAAATTAATATCGTTCTTTGAAATAGTAGTAAAATCAGTCAATTCCAGAGATTTTGGAATGAAACGGATTTGAATTTATCTT
>CADCNH010000032.1 GCA_902802755.1 uncultured Bacteroidota bacterium
AAAATGATGCAGGATATATCACAATGGATTCTATTCCTGAGATTCCCACTGTACCAACCGTTCTCAGCGCATTCACCAATGATATAGGATACATTACGGCCATTCCTGACAGTCTTGGAGGCATTAGCATTGAATCCGACCCCATTTTTTCAGCTTGGGATAAAGATTACAATGATCTTATCAACAAACCCGATATTCCAACAGTACCGACAAATGTGAGTACTTTTCAAAATGACGCGGGATATATCACGATGGATTCCATTCCTGAAATCCCAAGCGTGCCCGAAAACGTGAGCGCATTCCAAAATGACGCAGGATACATCACCAATGCCGCCATACCCACTTTCAATGTGACGCAAACCGACACAGGCTTTGTATTCACCATTAGTCCTGCCGAAGGGGATGCCCAAACCTACATTTTGCGTAATGGCATCGATGGCAATCAAGGCGAACAGGGACCACAGGGGCCACAAGGTGAGCCAGGAGCACAAGGACCGCAAGGCGAGCCAGGATTCTCCCCCATAGTGACCACTTCTACGGGTGGCGGCACCACCACAATAACCATCACAGACGCCACCAGTATTTCTGAATTCACAGTAAGCGATGGTGCCACTGGAGAACAGGGCGAGCAAGGTCCCATGGGTCCGCAGGGTCCCCAAGGTCCGCAGGGACTTCAGGGCGAACAGGGTTTGCAAGGTCTCCAAGGTGAGCCTGGTGAACCCGGAGTCGGCATTCCCCAAACCCTTTCCATCACGGACAACAAGCTATCCATATCAGACGGCAATACTGTTGAGTTGCCGGCTAGCTTCAGCGGTGATTACAACGACTTGGAAAACCTGCCGAATATTCCTGAAATTCCCGAAAATGTATCCTCCTTCAACAACGATGCCCAATACATCTCTCCTGGTAGCGACATCAGCGAACTTAACAACGATGCGGGCTACATCACATCAGCCGAGGTATGCCAGACCATCCAGGAATGCGGTTTTGCCATGCTGCAACAGATGCAGCAGATGATGGACGAACTGAACGCACGTCTAGACAGTATGACGAACCTTTACAATGCGCTTTCTCCTACAGTAAGAACCTATACCGTAACCGCCGTAGATGAGACCTACGCTTCCGCTGCAGGTTCCATTACCGCCTCTGCAAGTCCTGTCACTGAATCAGGTTTCTGCTATAGTACCACCAATCAAAACCCGACAATTGAAGACAGCCGTATCGCCAATGGGCCTCACGCTGTTACCTCTTTCCGCAGGACCATCAGCGGTTTACTCCCTGGCAACACATACTACATCCGTGCTTACGCTACTTCCGCCATTGGCACTGGCTACGGTGAGGTAAGAACCTTGACCCCGCAGGCTTTCACATGCGGTACTTCCGAGATTGCCGACTTGGATGGAAACACTTACGAGACAGTTCTTATAGGATCCCAATGTTGGACCAAGAGCAATTTACGTTCCACCACCTATACAGACGGAAGCATAATAGCCGACGGTGGTTCATCTATCAGCTATACAAGCAGATACTACTACGACCCTGTGTACATCAACAGCGGCGGCATGGAGCCAGTCGGTGACATGAATGATTACGGATATCTCTACAACTGGCAAGCTATTATGAATAACGCAGAGCCCTCCGATGCCAATCCAAGCGGCGTACAAGGTATTTGCCCACTTGGCTGGCATGTGCCCAGCTCTGCCGAATGGGGTACTATTTCCATGGATGATTACACAAACCTGAATTTCATAAACCATGCCGGATATTATGATGGATACTCCCTGATGGGGTATGATTATAGTTCTTATTTCTGGACCACGTCTTCTACCTTCATGGGCGGAACAGTGTATGACGCCAACTGCTATATGTTGGATGAGAACTCCAATCCTATGGACCAAATGCAAAGCACCCAATACGGCATGTCGGTGCGTTGCGTACGCAACGGCAACTCGCTACCACCTGCCGACCCCGCCACAGTAAGCACCACAACAGCCATGCAAATAAGCAGCAATTCGGTGGTTGTCGGTGGCAACATCACTGCTGACGGCGGTGCGGACATCACTGCACGAGGTATTTGCTGGACAACAAGTGGCACTCCAACTGTTGAGGACAACCATGTTTCCGCAGGCACTGGCACTGGCGTATTCACCTGTACGATTACGGGTCTCCAGCCCAACACCACCTATTACTACCGTGCCTACGCCACCAACTGCGCTGGCACCGCATACGGTACACAAAAGAGTTTCACAACACCAGCTGCCGATCTGGCCACTGTGGTCACGAATCCGTGCGACATGATAGGCGATGACTTCGCCAGCCTCACCGCCACCATCACCAATGACGGCGGTGCCACCATTGCCGGATGCGGTTTCTGTTACAGCACCACCAACCAAACCCCAACCTTGAACGATCAAAGTGCATCCGCTAACACTGGTTCCGACGATTTCAGCATGGTGTTGAGAGAACTCACACCCGAAACATCCTATTATTTCCGTGCCTACGCCCAGAATGCCGCAGGTATTGCCTACGGTGAAGTATATACATTCACAACCCTACAAAACAGAAGTTGTGGTTCTGTCAACGATGCCTCTGGAAACTCCTACACCACCGTACAGATTGGCGACCAATGCTGGATGCGTGAGAACCTCCGTACCACCAAATACAGTGACGGCACCGACATTACAACAGGTAATGGGATCTCCTCCGAGACAGCCTACCGTTATAACCCAGGCAACAATTCTGCCAATGTAAACACCTACGGTTATCTATACAATCGCAAGGCAGTTCTTGGCAGCAGTGAGCCCACCAGCAACAATCCGAGCCAAGTTCAAGGTATTTGCCCCACAGGATGGCACGTACCTTCTTTGGCTGAATGGAACCAAATGCTGAACTATATGAAGAATGCCGGCAGTTACGACTGTAATTCCGTCACAAACAACATCGCCAGCGCATTGGCCAGCAACGAGTTGTGGACCTCTGCTAACAACAATTGTGCAGTGGGCAATGAGACAGCTGGCAACAATGCTTCTGGATTCACAGTGCTACCGGCAGGCAGAGTAATGCCACTGTCAGGCAATGCCTCTTACATCGACCTCCAACAGTATGCTTACTTCTGGACAGCCACGGGAAGTGCCTCTAACGGCAACTTTATCAGTCTCTCCTACTCTTCAGCCGTCACCTCTGCTTCATCCAATAGCGTGGAAGGAGCCATGTCGGTACGTTGCGTGAAAGATGACGCCCCCACAGCACCCTCCATCAAAACCCTTAACATCAGCAACCGTACCAGCGCTTCCGCACGGGTAAGCGGACGTTTAATCTATAACGGCGGCGAGCCGGTAACACAATACGGCATCTGCTACACCACCGACGCCCAGCAGGAGCCCACGATGAACAACAGTCATGTAGAAGGCACCACCATGTCGGGCAACGACTTCGAGTGCACGCTGACAGGCTTGAATTCCGGTACCATCTACTACGTACGGGCCTACGCTGTAAACGCCATTGGTGTAGGTTACGGAGAATTGAAGAGTTTCAGCACATTGGCCACTGGACCCAGCATTACAGCCACGATAACCGTGGACAATGTCAACAACACCGGTGCCCACTGCATGGCAACATGTTCTGGTGACGGCGGCAGTCCTGTGACAAGCAAAGGCTTCGTATGGAATACAAGTGGAAATCCAAGCATTGGAGATGGCATCAGCAATTCTAACAATTTGGGAGCCGGCACTGGCGATTTAGAAGCCTTCCTCAGCGAACTGGACTTGTTGACCACCTACTATGTGCGAGCTTACGCCACCAACGCAAACGCCACTGCTTACAGCAATGTGGCAACATTCACCACCACTGGCCTTGTGGGCGGCACCTACATAATCCAGAATGTCACGGAAAATTCCGCAGACATTACGGTAACCATGCCTGGAATCGCTGGCGAATTGCAGCCTGATGGTATCTGTTGGAGTTCCAACAGCCAAAATCCGACCATTTCACTTTCCGCCAACAATCCACCAGAACTTGTCATCACAGGAGATTATGCCGTGGAAGAAAGCCATACCGATAACATGTATATGTATCAGATGACCGGCTTACAAAGAAACACCACCTACTATCTACGCACTTTCAAAATTATTGACATAGACAAAATCGCATACAATGACTATATTGTAAATTTCACCACATCAGCAAGTGGAGGCGGTCTGACCTTTACCTGCGGTTCATCCTCAGTAAAGGATTACGATAACAACACTTATAACACCATACAAATTGGCAACCAATGTTGGACAAAAGAGAACATGAGAACCACACACTACAGCGATGGACATGAGATTAGCGGAGGCGGTTCCAATAATTCCACCACCACAGGATACTGGTATTATCCTAACAATCAGGAAAACAACAAAGATTCCTACGGTTTGCTCTACAACTGGCCCGCCGTGATGCGTGGTGAGAATCCTTCCGCAAGCAACCCCAGCCATGTACAAGGTATCTGTCCCAATGGCTGGCATGTGCCAAGCAGCAACGAATGGTTGCAACTCATTGCTTATATCCAGACCCAAGAACAGTATTTTTGTAATGGAAACGCTACCAATTATGCCAAAGCACTGGCTTCCCCAACGGGTTGGAACAACTCGCAAGAGGAATGTACAATTGGACATACTCCTGGTAATAACAATGTCAGCAACTTTTCAGCCATGCCTGCGGGATACCACAACGACTTTTTCGGTCAACACGCATTTTTTTCCTGTTCTGACACCATGTACAGCGACATGAATATCGCATTCCGTCTGGATTTCAACAATGGAACATCCGCTTGGTACTATAACTATTTCGATTATGCATACTCTGTACGCTGCGTAAAAGACATCAGCGGTGACCAAGCAGTGGCACCCACTCTTTATCTGGATAATGTGGAACAAAACGACAGCACACGCGAAGTGACGGTGACATTCACCATCTACAACAATGGTAATTCATCGGTAACCACCAAGGGTGTGTGCTGGAAGCAGGGTGCAGACCAAGAGCCAACCACCTCTGACCTATACACCAGCAACTGTGTAAGTTTGGGCAGCAACCAGTATCAGAGCACTATCAGGGTAACGCCAGGCAGCACTTATACCTTGCGTGCCTTTGCCACCAACAGTGCAGGTTACAGCTACAGCAACACCGTCGAAGTAACCCTGCAAGAGGTTCCGCTCTCCGTAGAGAGCACTGGCTATGAGGATCTCGGTCACAGCACCAACACTTTCAAGTTCAAATTGAAAGGTAAGGTAAACTGCAACGGCAGTTCCAATATCACGAAGTACGGATTTGTTTACAGTATGGTCGGCTACAACGACAATCCGACATTAGACGGCCAGAATTGCCAAAGCATCTTCGCTACCACCTCTTCTTCTGCCTCCCCTTTTGGCGATTTCGCCATCACCACCACAGCCCTTAATTTGCAGACCATTTACTACGTGAGGGCTTTCGCCACTAACAGTACCAATGAAACGGCTTACGGTGACATTATGGTCATAGCACCCGTATTATGCGGCAACTACACAGTAAACGACTTTGACGACAACGCCTACCATACTGTATGGATCGGCAACCAGTGCTGGATGAAAGAGAACATGAGAACCATACACTACCCCGACGGTTCCAGCATGAGCCTGGCCAACACCACCAATGTAACCAGCAACACGATTGACTACTGCTACAATCTTGACGTTTCCAATATCCCGGTGGCTGATCGCGGCTACCGATACAACTGGTTAGCGGCAACGAACTATTATGGGACCTCAACCAGTGCTAATCCCGGCAGAGTGCAAGGCATCTGTCCCGACGGATGGCATGTGCCGTCCTTTTACGAATGGGCGCAACTCCTCAGTTATGTGAGAAGCCAAAACAACTACGTATGCGGCAACAGCAACACCAATATTGCCAAAGCTTTAGCCTCCAACAATTACTGGAGCAGCAACACCAATATGAACTCCAACACATGCGCGGTGGGGTACGACCTTTCCACCAACAACGCCACCGGTTTTTCCGCCGTCCCTTCCGGCATGATCACCTCCAATGGCATTAGCAACGTCTATCAGTTCGCCTTATTCTGGACCTCCGCTGCACAAGTTAATGAAAGTGCCACCGTTTTCAGCATGAACTATGGATCCGACAAGGTAGAAGAAACGGTTTCAAGCAAGTCGACGGGACTTTCCGTGCGCTGCGTGCGCGACTGATTTTGAGCCACTTCCACCTGGCCACTGGCACTAAACATTTTTTTTGAAAAGCATGTTGCCATATCAAAAAAAAGTTGTATTTTTGCACCCGCAAAAACGAGCCCAGGTGGTGGAATTGGTAGACACGCTACTTTGAGGGGGTAGTGGGAGTACTCCCGTGCAAGTTCGACTCTTGTCCTGGGCACCAAAAGCTCTGATTTCGGTCAGGGCTTTTTTAGTTGATAGTTGATAATTGACAGTTGACAATTAAATTAAATAGAATTCAAAATCCAGAATTCAAAATTCAAAATCCAACACCAACCTTTCTAACCTTTCTAATCCTTCCATCCTGTAATCCTGTAATCCTGTAATCAATAGCACTCCCTTTGAGCACGAAGTGCAAAACCCCACTAACCACTGACCACTAACCACTAACCACTAACACCTGTAACCTATAAAACATGCCACTACCAACCAACGAGATACAACAAGAACGCGCCATCCTTATTGGCGTTTGCACCCCTTCGGTCACCCCTGAAAAAGTGAAGGAGTACCTGACGGAGCTGGCTTTTTTGGTAGATACGGCCGGAGGTGTACCAGACCGACAATTCACGCAGAACCTGCCCTACCCTGACCCGAAGACCTACTTAGGCTCAGGCAAACTCAACGAAGTGCGCGACTATGTAGCCGAAAAGAAGATAGATTTAGCTGTTTTCGACGATGAACTGACCCCCTCACAGGCCCGCAATATTGAGAAAGTACTGGGTTGCAAAATCATGGACCGTACCCACCTGATTCTGGATATCTTCGCCAAACGGGCACAAACCGCCCATGCCAAGGTGCAGGTGGAACTGGCTCAGTATCAGTACTTGTTGCCCCGTCTTACCGGTATGTGGACGCACTTGGAGAAACAGCGAGGCGGCATCGGCATGCGCGGTCCCGGTGAAAAGGAAATCGAAACAGACCGACGCATTATCCGCGATCGCATTTCATTACTGAAAGAGAAACTAAAAGACATCGACAGACAAAAATCCACCCAACGCGGCAACCGCGAGAAGTTTGTCCGTGTGGCCCTGGTCGGCTACACCAACGTGGGTAAGTCCACCATGATGAACCTGCTTAGCAAGTCGGATGTTTTTGCCGAAAACAAGCTATTTGCCACCCTCGACACAACAGTCCGCAAGGTGGTCATCAACAACCTTCCTTTCCTGCTCTCCGACACGGTGGGTTTTATCCGCAAACTGCCTCACACCTTAGTAGAGTCCTTCAAATCCACCCTTGATGAGATACGTGAGACCGACTTACTCTTGCACGTAGTGGATATCAGTCACCCTGAGTTCGAGGAACAAATTGCTGTGGTAAACCAGACTTTGGAGGAACTTAACGCTGGCGGAAAGCCCATGATTCTCATTTTTAACAAGATAGATAATTATCATTGGATTGAGAAAGAGCCTGATGATTTGACTCCTAAAGAAAAGTGCAACATCAGCTTAGAGGAATTAAAAGCCACCTGGATGGCGAAAAGCAAGCATAAAACCTTGTTTATTTCCGCCACAGAGAAGGAAAACATTGAGGAATTGAAAGAGGTGCTTTACGAGGAAATCAAGAAGCTCCACATACAGATTTATCCATATAATAACTTTTTGTATTAGAGAGTCTTATGGAGTTGAAAACTGAAAACTAAGAATTCTGAATTCAGAATTCAAATGTTTAAGTGGTTCATTATCAACTGTCAATTATCAATTATTAATTGTCAACTGTCAACTTTTTCCTCCAAACCCCTAACAACTATCCCCTAATCACTATCATCTCTCTCCTTTGGTGCAGTCGCAAAAAGAGGTGGTGAGAATGTTGGTTTTGGGCAGAAGTTTCTCCATCTTGTCTAATTCCGACTCACGAATTGCCACCTGGCGCAAATCGAAAATCTGCAATGTCTCGGCCAGATTAGTTATGGATGCAGGCAAAACATACAGAGGATTGTCCCAAGCGTCAATGATTTCCAATTTGGTCAATTGCCCAATAGATTCTGGCAACTCATAGATTTTATTTCTGCTGATAACCAGACCCTTCAACTCTTTCATTTTTCCAATACTTTCCGGCAGACGAACCAAACGGTTACTTCCCACATTCAAGTATATCAGCTTGTCCAATTCACAAATGCGCTGATTAAGGACTTCCAACCTACATCCTTTCACGGTCAATTCCCGCAAATTTTTCAGTTGAAAAATCTTTTCGGGCAAAGAATCCATTCTGCGTTTGTTCACCAGTTTCAGTCTGTATGCCTTGTCCACATTCATCAATGCCTCATCAATGGACTTATAAACCGTACCATCATCATCCTGCGAATAACCATAACGCACTTTCTGTGCATTAACGCCCACGCAGAGAGAGACCATCAGCAATAGTAAAAAACTAATTCTCAAATATTTGCAAAATTTCATCTTTGTCTTTTTTCAGTTGATCAATTAATTTTTCCGGAGAAGAAAATTTCTTTTCTGGTCTGATTTTTCGACATATTTTAAACAGAACATTAGTTCCATAGCAATCCTCATCAAAATCAAAAATATTGATTTCCACTGTTTTAGTCTGTAAATCAAGAGTCGGCCGGGTACCTACATACAGCATGCCATGATAATGCGTATCATTGAGGACAAGCTCCGTTGCGAAGACACCTGTATCGTTCAGCAAATCAGGCTTATCAAGCTCAATATTGATAGTCGGAAATCCAAATTTGCGTCCATTTTGCAGCCCCCGCACAACCCTTCCCGACAGCCACTGTCCGTTATGCATGATCCGTTGTATATCGCCTGATGTTTGACAACACACAGATATTAATTATTAATTGTAAATTATTAATTTTCGAAGCCTACGCGTGTAGCAATCTGGTATTTGTTGCGGTCGTTGGAAGAACGTGCGATAAGTTCACCCAGGAAGCCAGCCAGGAAGAGCATCAAACCGAAAACCATTGCCAAGAGAGCAATATAGAAGAGCGGTTGTTCGGTTACCTGGCGGAAATTCATCACATTTCTATGTATATTGATCAATTTTTCCACTATCAGCCAGATGGTGATAACAAAACCTATCAAGAAAGAAACGGTACCCCATAGTCCGAAGAAGTGCATCGGTTTTTTCCCGAATTTGGACACAAACGAGATGGTCAGCAGATCGAGGAAGCCATTCACAAAACGGTCCCAACCGAACTTGGTCACCCCGTATTTACGCTTCTGATGGTGTACAACCTTCTCCCCTATCTTGTTGAAACCAGCCCATTTGGCAATGACAGGGATATAGCGGTGCATTTCGCCATAAACCTCAATAGACTTCACCACTTCCTTACGATAGGCTTTCAGTCCACAGTTAAAGTCGTGCAGGTAAATACCTGACATTTTGCGGGTTGTCCAGTTGAAAAACTTAGATGGTATATTCTTCGCTAATTTGGAATCGTATCTCTTTTGTTTCCAGCCTGAAACCAGATCATAACCCTCTTCGGTGATCATGCGGTACAACTCCGGAATTTCATCAGGACTATCTTGCAAATCAGCATCCATTGTAATGACCACATCGCCTTGGCAGGCCTCGAAGCCCACATTCAAAGCAGCGGATTTACCATAATTTCTTCTAAAACGGATGCCTTTGACTGCCGAATTCTTAGCTTGCAAATCCTCAATGATTTTCCAAGAGTCATCGGTGGAACCATCGTCCACCATCACTACTTCGTAGGAAAAATGGTTTTCATTCATCACCCGTTCAATCCAGGCGCACAATTCCGGCAGAGATTCTGCCTCGTTCAATAAAGGAACTATTACTGAGATGTTCATGACTATATATGATAATGTGCTAATTAGTTAATGTGCTAATGTGCTAATTTTATTTCATGTTAGTGACTTCGTGTTGATGAGCTTCGCTGTTGATGATTTTATGTTGATGAACAACTATCAACCATCAACTATTAATTATTAATTTCCGACATCTGATCACTGCCCCCTGTTCCCTGACCACTACCTTCTGGTGTTTCTTCTTTCTTTTTCGTCAGGTAAAGGGCAACAAAAATAGAGAGAAAGAGTCCGTAGAGCAATACCGAGAAAGCATAGGAAAGAGAAACGGGAAGAATCGAAGTATAGTGAGGGATCTTGTTTTTCTGCATTTCGTAAGCTTCATCCAGCAGGTTAAGCTGCTCCATATTGTTTCGGGTGTTGTTGACCAGCATGGATAAAGACTGATAGCAGTTATCATTTGTATTGTCGATGGCCAGGAGATTTTGGTAGACATCCAGGAATTGATGCTGGGCGTATGCGGCAAAGCCTGCGTATGTGCTACCCAGAGAGTCTTTTCTGAAGCCCAATAACACACGGTCATCATACGCTTGCAGCATCTTGTCCATGCGCTCACGGGTCCAGCCGGCACAAGCTGTATCAATCATATCCTGCTGTATCATGTCTGTATAGGTTGATGTCATCATTGAGTCTGTCTTATGCAGATAAAGCTTAGCCATTTCCTGCGAGACAGTGTCTTTTTCCAGTTTTGCATAAAACAGTTCCACATTCCGTTGGTTCAGGTGTTGTAAACCTTCTTTATCAATGAACTTGTAATGCATCAGCATATAGGCAAAAACCACCACAAAAGCCACTGCGGTGACAGAAGCACCCACGCCGAATGCTTTCGGGAAACGGATATAACCGTCCGTTATATCATCGCGATATTCTTTAATACCGGCATATAAAAACAAAATGATAACAATCAACAGCAGCAAACTGAATACAGCACCCGCATCATAATTGATATCCCGGGCTGCCATTTTCACCAATTCGCACACAGCCAGAGCCACACCCAGCAAGGCACCCCATTTCAAAGCCACCGTTATAAGAGTTTTTTTCATTCTGCCAGAATTAATTTGCAAAAATACAAATTAATTAGCAAATGAGCAAATTTGTAAATTAGCAAATGAAATTTTAAACTTTGAATTCTTAACTATAACCTGACACTTAATCACTCAACACTTTCAGCACACTGTCCCGATAGCTGGGCCCCACGGGCAACTCCACACCTGCCACGGTCACACTTGCGGCATCCGCCATCTCCACATGACTTAGCGAGACAATAAATGACCTATGAATACGCAAGAACTTACCCTTCGGCAATTCCTCCATCAAATCTTTCAGCGAATACAACGCTGTAATATTTCGCTGTAGGGTATGGAAAGTAACATACTCTTGCTGTCCAACAATATAAAGTATATCGTCGAATTTAACGCGGTACAATTTACGGTCAGCCTTTATCACCATATAATCCGAGCGTCTATCAAGCGAAGAAGGCGGTAACTCCGGTTTAAGCTGTGGATAAGGTTCTGATTGATACTGGATCTCAGACTCCGACTGCAGCTGGGTTTGAGACGATGTTTGAGCAGTCATAAGCAATTTAAGACGTTCTATCGCCTTGTTTATCGCCTTCACGAAACGATTAAACGGGATGGGTTTCAACAAATAATCCACAACACCTAAATCATAACCCTCAAGGGCATATTGCGAATAAGCTGTTGTAAAAATAGTACTGGGTTTGTATGGCAGATTCTCCACGAACTCAACCCCTGTCATTTCCGGCATTTCTATGTCCGTCAACAAAATATCAATTTTCTCACGCTGCATTACCGCCATAGCACTCATAGCATTGGCACACGAATCCACCAAGCAAAGCATCGGCAGTTTGGACACATAATCCATTAACAAAGCACGCGCCAAATGCTCGTCATCCACTATCAACACCGCATACTGTTCCGATTCTGCAGTGCTGTCATTCATTTGCATATTCAGAATGTCTGTCATCTCAATTTCAAACTTAAATAGACCTTGAAAATCTGATTTTTCTCACCCATTTCCAAAGTATAAACATCTGGATAATAAATATTTAATCTTTGCTCCACATTATCAATGCCTATACTGTTTTCTTTCGTACCCTCACGTGAGACATGCGTTTTGGAGACACTGTTTTCCGCATCAAACTGAAGCAAGCCATCTTTAATCTCCAAATGAATATGGACGAAGCCCTCTGGATTGGTAGCCAAATCACTATGAGTAAAACAATTCTCCACAAAAGGTTGGATCAGCAGCGGCGCTATGAAATAACCCGTGGAATCAAGTTCACTTTGGTACGAAATCTGTTCCGAAGAGCCAAATCTGAAAATCTGGAAATCAATATAATTCTGCATATAAGTCAATTCCTGTTCTATTGACACTTTTTCTTGTTGACCGAAATCAGTCACATAGCGCAACATATCCGACAACTTCATCAGGGCATCGGGAGCGATATCATTTTTAGTATAGACCAATGCATAAATATTATTCAAAGCATTGAACAAGAAATGAGGATTTATCTGTGACTGGAGCAATTGCAGTTTCATCAGTTTCTGTTCCTGTTTCAGTTCCTCGGTTTGTGTCATCACGAAATTAGAATATTTGTAGATGGCGATACAAAGAGCGAAAAGATTGATAATAAAAACCTTAAGAAAATGAGCCAGATTTATAAAAGGTTGATAATCGCTACTGTATCTCGGACGACGGGCGACAGGCACATACAGATGAATGAGGTACTCGATGCCAAACAGCAGATGGCAAGAAAAAATCAGGATAATTAAAATCACGACAAAGCGAAGGACCTTGTTATGCAAGGCCCGTGGAGTTTTGATCAACAACCAACAAAAAATCTGGTATAGTATGGCAAAGCACAGGGTATCGACCGTGGCATAAATCAGTGACATTACGATATTCACCCGACTACCGTTGATAAATACCGCCAAGAACACCAGCAAATAGATAAAAAAATGCGAGTATTTGACGACGAACCTGTTGAATTTCACATTGACCATAGCAAACTAAAAAAATAAAACAACAACTGATTAATGGATTTCCGATACCGTTTTTTCAGGATAATGGTCAGAGATAAAAGGTTTTCTATAGTTTCCAACCAGAGTTTTGAATATCAAAGCTTTACAATTTTTAATAAGGATATGATCTATGACAATATTATTGGGTACGGCGCCATAACCATTGAAAATACCCCTATTATCCATATCTTTAGCAACTTTTCTGGTCTCTTTCATAGACTTCTTCATAGGAGCAAAGATAGCATTATTCATATCGCTTTATTTTTCTGTGCAAAGGTAAGAAAAATACTTGGAATCTACCAAACCAAAATAAAACATTGAAAAAATTCGTATCTTTGCAGGATATAATAACAACTATTTTTTCCTGCACAATGAAAATAGAAGGACAGATTGTGGATATCGTTACCCGGGAGATTTTTCAGGGATCGATAGAATTCGAGAATGGCATTATCACCGCCATAAATCGTCATGAAACCCATAGTCAGCAGTATATTTTGCCTGGCTTTGTGGATGCGCACAACCATATAGAGAGTTCGATGCTGCCCCCACGCGAGTATGCCCGTATGGCCCTGCGCCATGGTACTATTGCTACCGTTTCCGACCCGCACGAGATTGCCAATGTATGCGGCAAAGAGGGTGTGCGTTTCATGTTGGATGAAGCGGACCAGAGTCCTTTGAAAATGTGTTTTGCGGTTCCCTCCTGTGTGCCTGCGACACCCCTTTGCTCAGCTGGTGCCACCCTTGATGCCATAGCCGTTGCCAAACTGCTGGAAGACCCTCGCATGTATGCCCTGGCCGAGATGATGAACTTTCCCGGAGTAGTCAACAAAGACGCAGACTGTCTTGCGAAGATTGAGGCGGCTCAACGCATAAACAAGCCCGTGGATGGTCATGCTCCCCTTGTCACTGGTGAAAATCTGAAAAAATACGTGGCAGCCGGCATTACTACCGACCATGAGGCCAACAGTCTGGCGGAAGGAGAAGAGAAAATCGCCTTAGGCATGAAAATCCTCATCCGCGAAGGCAGCACCGCCCGCAATTTCAACACACTGCATCCCCTCATCAGCCAGCACAAGGACATGCTGATGTTCTGCTCCGACGATCTCAAGGCCGTAGACCTGCTCGAAGGTCACATTAACAAGCTGCTGCGAAAATGCATATACCTGGGCTACAATTTATTTGATGTGCTACAAATCGCCACGCTGAACCCAGTTAGACATTACCATATTCCTATGGGACTGCTGCAAACCGGAGATCCTGCCGATTTCATCATCTGCACCGACCTAAAAAACTTCTCACCTACAGCCACTTATGTTGATGGCCATAGGGTTGATGATCTCCCCTACCAGCCAGTCACACAACTACTCAACAACTTCAAAACAAGACCCATCAGTGTCAGTGATATCACTGACAATATGGAAGGCAAAGACCTATTTGATGTTATCCAAGTAGTTGATGGAGATTTATATACGCCACACATAAAACTGTCCAGAGAGAACATGGATCAAACCCAAAAGATTGTGGTCATTAACCGATATGAAGCCAAAGCTCATATCGGCATCGGCTATATCAGAGGCTTCGACATTCAGGATGGTGCACTGGCACAGAGCATTGCCCACGACAGTCATCACATTATCGCTACCGGTAGCAGTGATGAGCTGATTGTAAAAGCAGTGAACGAGCTGATTCGTATGAAAGGCGGCATTGTGGTTGCCGACCCCAACAAAATCAGCTCACTAGCACTGCCCATTGCAGGCCTCATGTCCAATAATCCCATTGACGAGGTAGCTACCGCCCAGCAGCAACTCACCACACATCTCCGCATGCTACGCTGTCCCTTAATGTCACCCATCGTCGCCCTCAGCTTTATGCAACTGATTGTCATCCCCGAACTAAAAATCACCGACCTAGGCATGTTTGATGTGGAGAAGTTCGAGTATATCAGTTGACAGTGGACAATTGACAGTGGACAATTTCAGGGGAAAAGACCAAGAATCAATGAGTTTTTCTTAAAAAAGGAAAGATATGAATTTCAACATACGAAAAGGATTGGATCTGAAGCTCGACGGGATAGCAGAGGAAGTCATCGAGATGCTGGCAGTTCCAGAATATTGCCATATTCGCCCGTCTGATTTTCGTTGGCTGAAACCTCGACTATTGGTTGCGGAAGGAGATACTGTTGACATTGGCACCCCCCTTTTCGCCGACAAAGCCGACGAGAGAATACGAATCGTTTCACCGGCGAAAGGTCAAATCAAAGAGATTGTCCGCGGCGAGAAACGTATAATTGAATGTATCACCATTGCGGTTAACCGTAATGCAGGACTGACCATGCCAGTGGTTTTTGAAGATAGCGAAGAAGTTGAGTCTATAAGATCTCTGCTCTTGCGATACGGTCTCTGGCCCTGCCTCCGCCAGCGTCCGTTTTCGGTGATACCCTCACCTGATGCCAAGCCCAAAGCCATTTTCATCAGTTGCTTCGACACTGCCCCACTCGCTCCTCACATACCTTACCTTATGCAAGGGAAAGAGGAACATTTCATAGCCGGACTCCAAATACTCCAGAAAGCTGCTGGGAAAGGAACCCCCATCCATCTTTGCATGAAAGAAGGCGAAAGTCTTCAGCCTGAGAGCACGACACAGAATATTCATATTCATCACTTTGCAGGTCCACACCCGTCAGGCAATGTGGGGCCGCAAATTCACCGCATTTCTCCCATGGACAAGGGCGAAAGCGTATGGTATGTACACCCGCTGGATGTGGCTCGCATCGGACGATTCTTCCAAAACCACATCTTGGGCTTCGACACCATCTTTGCCCTGACTGGCCCTATAGCACACAAGCCCCATTATTACAGCTGCATATATGGAACTGACTTGACAGAAGTGTTTCGACAACAGACAGCAACGATAGATGAGCTTGAGGTGAGTACAGAAAAGGATGCCGTTGACAACGAGACCGCACAAACGAAAACCCATCCAGCACAATCCGCAAAGTGTCGTATCATCAGTGGCAACATACTAAGTGGTAAACAGTTACAACACAAACCAAGCCTTCAATTTTACGATCACCAGCTCACACTCATACCCGAAGGTGGAGAACGCGAGATTCTCGGTTGGCTGTTGCCCGGGGTCAAGAAATGGAGTTTTTCACACACTTTCACTGCATGGCTAAGAAAACATAAAGCATTCTATTTCAACACTTCACAGCACGGAGACCATCGTAACTTTGTCATGACTGACATTTACGAGAAAGTTTTTCCATACAACAACATTCCACCTCTTGAACTGCTGAAAGCCTGTATGACAAAAGACATTGACAAGATGGAAGAACTTGGCATCTATGAAGTTGACGATGAAGATTTTGCGCTATGCGAAGTAATTTGTCCCTCGAAAATGCCCTGCCAGGAGATCATCATGGAAGGGCTCAGGAAAGTTAGGGAATAGATTAAAACTGAAAACTGAAAGTTGTATAATTAAACAAATAAACAGTTCTACACTTCAACAAATACACCATCCCACCTATGTCATTAACAAACCTCAGTGATAGAATCAGGAAGCATTTTGAGAAAGGCAAGCCTTTACATTGTTTTTCTTCATTGTTTGATGCTATCGACACCTTTCTTCTTACCCCCAGAACAGTGACTACCAGCGGCAGTCATATACGTGATGCCGTTGACCTGAAGCGTATTATGATTACTGTCATGATTGCCTTGGTTCCCGCACTGCTATTTGGCTTATGGAACACAGGCTATCAGCATTATTTAATATTGGGGCAAGCAAGCACATTTTGGAAATGTTTCGCTTATGGCTTTCTGAAATGGCTACCCCTGGTCATCGTGACCTACGTCAGCGGGTTGGCGGTAGAGGTTTCCTTTGCCCAATGGCGCGGCAAACAAGTGGAGGAAGGCTTCTTCGTCACAGGTTTTCTTATTCCGATGATCATGCCACCCGACATTCCCTTGTGGATAGTGGCGGTGGCCACCATTTTCGCCACCTTCTTCGCCAAAGAAGTATTCGGAGGCACTGGCTACAACTTTCTGAATCCCGCATTAGTAGCACGAGCTTTCGTCTTTTTTGCCTATCCTTCAGTTATTTCCGGCAACAGCGTATGGGTATCCGGGACCACAGATGCCATGACAGGGGCCACCCCATTGTCACAACTGATGAATGGCGGAGAACCCGTGTCTTCTTACCTCGACATGTTCATTGGGACCATCCCGGGATGTATTGGAGAAACCTCCAAAATAGCCATACTTCTTGGAGCCATAGTATTACTTTACACCCAAGTAGCCAGTTGGCGCATCATGCTGTCCGTCATTGCTGGTGGCTTTATCACTGGCTCCCTGTTCCACCTGACCGGCCTCTGTCCTGTCAACGGTTGGCAGCAGCTGCTGATGGGCGGTTTTCTCTTCGGTGCTGTCTTTATGGCCACCGATCCCGTTACCGCAACGCACACAAAGACAGGAAAATACATCTATGGCTTGCTTATTGGCATATTAGCCATTGTAATACGTGTTATCAACAAAGGCTACCCCGAAGGCATGATGCTCGCCATCCTGCTGATGAACATTTTCGCCCCACTTATAGACTACTGTGTATTGCAAATCATGATAAAGAAAAGAAAGAAAAACATACGCCAGCATCAGCATCAATCATAAAAAGCCAAACATCTCATAATGAAAAACTTCAGTAACAAATATATCTTCCTCTATATTACCGCTTTGGTAACGGTGGTTGCCCTGATGCTGACAATGGTGTCCTTAGGCTTGAAACCGCTTCGCGAAGACAACCAAAAAGTAGAGAAAGCGCAACAGATACTCAAAGCCGCAGGCTATGGAGAAACAGCTAAAAAACAAGCACTTGCACTATTTGACCAAGTGACCACAAGACAGGACAAAGATGGACAGGAACATTACAGAATACGCTGCGCTGACGGCAGCATGGGACAAGTTATCTACGTTAAAGGAAAGGGTTTATGGGGGCCAATATGGGGCTATATAATTCTGGCAGAAGACAATAGCACCATCAAGGGTGTAGTTTTCGACCACAAATCAGAGACACCCGGCTTAGGAGCCCGCATTACAGAAGAAACTTTTCACCGAAAGGGAAAGAACCCACAGTGACAGAAGAACATAGGGTAGATGCCATTTCTGGGGCCACACTTACATCGAAGGGAGTGGATGAGATGATGGGGCAATTGACAGTTGACAATTGACAATTAATAGTTAATAGTTGATAATCAAGGATTTAAGAACAAAAGATTTAGACATTCATTAATAAAAATGAAGTAACCAACACGAAGTAACCAACATGAAATCATACTTAGGACCGTTAAATAAGGAGAATCCTATACTGACACAGACCTTGGGAGTTTGTTCGGCATTGGCGGTGACGGCACAGCTGAAGCCTGCGGTGGTCATGGCGATTTCCGTCACCCTTGTATGTGCCGTCGCAAATCTGATTATCTCGCTCATCCGCAACACTATACCTCCACGCATCAGAATTATCGTGCAATTACTGGTAGTATCCAGCTTAGTCATCATGGTTGACCAGTTGCTGCAAGCGTTTTTCTATGACATCAGCAAAATGCTATCCGTTTTTGTCGGGCTTATTATCACCAACTGCATCATAATGGGCAGGTTAGAAGGCTTTGCCTTGTCGCACAAGCCTGGCGCCTCGCTTCTTGACGGACTGATGAACGGCTTAGGCTACGGCCTGGTACTCGTTGTGGTGGCTGTATTCCGCGAGCTGTTGGGTTCCGGGACCCTTTGGAACCACCAGATTATCCCATCCTCCATTTATGAGGCAGGTTATCTCAACAACGGACTGATGATACTACCCCCTATGGCACTTATCCTTGTAGGAGCTTTGGTATGGATTCAGCAGGCCTCACGTAAAAACACCGCAAAATGAAAGAATTATTCGACATATTCATCCGATCTGTCTTCATCGACAATATGATTTTCGCCTATTTCTTAGGCATGTGTTCCTATTTGGTCATTTCCAAGGAAGTGAAGACCGCCTTTGGATTAGGCATGGCTGTTTGCTTTGTCTTGTCCATCACCGTACCTCTCAATTACCTCATAGACAAATATTTGCTTCAGCCCGGGGCTCTGTCCTGGCTTAGCGTGAGATTCGCCGATGTAGATCTGTCTTACCTCAACCTTATCATTTTCATTGCTGTCATTGCCGGCACTGTGCAACTTTTGGAAATGGTGATAGAGAAATACACCCCGGGACTATATCTCTCATTAGGCATTTTTCTGCCACTAATTGCCGTAAACTGTGCCATATTGGGCGGATCGCTCGCGAGCGACTGAAATATTCTGACATTCCCAAACCGCTGGAAGGCAAAGGAATAGCCTATATCATCACAGGATTATTAGGCATTGGTTTTATGGCATTTTTAGGAATATAAAAGATTGAATGATGGGACTTTGGACTACACTTTCCGCCATTGTGACATTTCTGCTGATTATTTGGCTATTAGTGGCGATTTTACTTTTTGCAAGAAAGAAACTCATACCCGAAGGAAAAGTAAAGATAAGCATCAACGGAGAAAAAGAGATTGAACATGAACGAGGTTGTTCCTTGCTACAGGCACTGTCTGACGAAAAAGTCTATGTGCCATCGGCCTGCGGCGGAGGTGGCAGCTGCGGCACTTGCAAAGGAAAGGTCCTTAGCGGCGGCGGGGCTGTGCTCCCAACCGAACGCAATCATCTGTCACGCAAGATGATACAAGACAATTACCGCCTTTTCTGTCAAGTAAAAGTCCGTGAGAACATGGACATTGAAATTCCCAAAGAATTTTTCGGCATCAAGAAATGGGAATGCACCGTGGTCTCCAACCACAATGTAGCGACCTTTATCAAGGAGTTGGTTCTACAACTACCGGATAATCAGACTATTGATTTTCATTCTGGCAGCTATGTACAACTCGACATTCCCGTATATGACACCTCATTCCATCAGTTCCAGATTGAGCATCCTTATTATCAGGAATGGGAGAAAATGCATATTTTCGACTTAAACACCCGCAATAGCAGTCCAACCGTACGCGCATACTCCATGGCCAATCATCCGGCAGAAAACGGCATCATCATGCTGAATGTGCGTATTGCCACCCCACCTTTTGACAAGACAAACGGCAAGTGGAAAAAGATTTCTCCCGGCCTTGCCTCTTCATATATTTTCAGTTTGAAACCGGGAGACAAGGTAACAGTTTCAGGGCCTTACGGCGAATTCAACGTGGAGGAAAGCGAACGCGAGATGATGTTCATTGGTGGAGGTGCCGGCATGGCTCCTATGCGTTCCCACATCTTCCACCAGTTCAAGACCATACATACACAACGCAAGACCAGCTTCTGGTACGGGGGACGCTCGTTAAAAGAGTTGTTTTATATGGATGAGTTTCAGAATCTGGATAAAGAACATCCCAATTTCTCTTTCCATGTGGTGCTTTCCGAACCTAATAACGAAGATCAATGGAATGGCCTGACAGGTTTTGTCCACCAAGCCATTTTTGAGAACTACCTTAAAGACCATCCTTATCCCGAAGACATAGAATATTACATCTGCGGTCCTCCCATGATGTTACAAGCCGTATTAAAAATGCTTGACTCTTTAGGCGTTGACGCAAGTATGATCCATTATGATGATTTTGGAGGATAAAGCCAATAAAAAAGGCGGGCACATTGGCCCGCCTCAACTTTATCGTTTCAAGCTTATTCTTCTTTCTTGTTGAAGAAAGCGAACTTGCCTTCCTCCAAGGAATCCACCATGATGGTTTCGTCGGTTTTCAAGGTTCCACCCAAGATAATCTTCGACAACTCATTCAATATCTTCTTCTGAATGACTCGTTTCAACGGACGGGCGCCATACACTGGGTCGTAACCCAACTCGGCTAATTGGTCGAGAGCGTATTTGGTGAATTCCACCTTGATGTTCTGCTGTCCTAACAAATCGTTCAACTGGTTGACTTGCAGTTTAATGATATTTTTGATTTCGCGTTTCGACAGCGGCTGGAACATCACAATCTCATCCACACGGTTGATAAACTCCGGTTTCAAGGTCTTCTTCAGCAAATCAATCACCTCGGCTTTAGTCCGCTCAAAGACTTCCTCATCCGAATAATTGTCCCTATCAGCATAATTATCCTGAATGATATTGGAGCCCATATTGGAGGTCATGATGATGATGGTGTTCTTGAAGTCGGCGGTACGCCCCTTGTTATCGGTCAGACGTCCATCGTCCAATACCTGCAAGAGGATGTTGAAGATGTCAGGGTGAGCTTTTTCGATTTCGTCAAACAGCACCACTGAATAAGGTTTTCTACGCACTCTTTCGGTCAGCTGTCCACCTTCATCGTAACCCACATAGCCTGGAGGCGAACCGATCAGACGTGACACCGAATGACTTTCCTGGAATTCGCTCATATCGAACCTAATCAAAGCATCTTCGGTATTGAACAGATACTCTGCCAAAGCCTTGGCCAGTTCGGTTTTACCCACGCCGGTGGTACCCATGAAGATAAATGAGCCGATAGGACGTTTCATATCCTGGAGGCCTGCCCTACTCCTACGGATGGCATCGGCGATGGCGCTGATAGCCTCATCCTGTCCCACCACACGCTTGTGCAGTTCCTCTTCAAGATTCAGCAATTTGGTACGCTCGCTCTGCATCATCTTGCTCACAGGAATACCCGTCCAGCGGGCCACCACTTCGGCAATATCATCTGCTCCAACTTCCTCATCAATCATAGCATTATCAGCTTGTATATTGGCTAAATCCGCCTGTAATTTTGCGATTTCATTTTCCTCATTCTTGATGAGTCCATATCGCAACTCAGCCACACGACCATAATTGCCCTGACGCTCCTGATTGATAGCTTCTTGCTTATATTCTTCAATTTTGGCTTTCTTATTCTGAATGCCATCAACGATGCTCTTCTCATTACGCCATTTGGTAGCAATCACATTACGTTGTTCTTGCAACTCGGCAATGGTCTTGCTCAGCTGAGCCACTTTTTCTTCAGCATTTTCACGCTTAATGGCTTCACGTTCAATCTCTAACTGGCGAATTTTACGTTCAATCTCATCCAATTCTTCTGGTACAGAGTTGATTTCCATTCTCAGTTTTGAAGCAGCCTCGTCAATCAAGTCGATAGCCTTGTCGGGCAAAAAACGATCAGTAATATATCTTTGTGACAGTTCCACTGCCGCAATGATAGCCTCATCGAGGATACGCACCTGATGGTGGGTCTCATAACGCTCCTTCAAGCCTCTCAATATCGAGATGGCTGAATATTTGTCAGGTTCATCAATCACCACAGGTTGGAAACGACGGGCCAATGCCTTATCTTTCTCGAAGTATTTCTGATATTCATTCAGGGTGGTGGCACCGATAGCACGTAGTTCACCACGGGCCAAGGCAGGTTTCAAGATGTTGGCAGCATCCATAGCACCTTCACCAGAACCGCCGGCACCTACCAAAGTATGAATTTCATCGATAAACAGGATAATTTCACCATCTGCGTCAATCACTTCCTTAATCACACTTTTCAGACGTTCCTCGAATTCACCCTTATACTTGGCACCAGCCACCAGAGCACCCATATCCAAGGCATACAGCTGTTTACTTTTCAGGTTTTCAGGAATATCACCGCTCACCAGTCGGTGGGCTAAACCTTCGGCGATAGCAGTCTTACCCACACCTGGTTCACCTATCAGAATCGGGTTGTTTTTGGTACGACGCGACAGGATTTGAAGGACCCTACGGATTTCCTCATCACGACCGATAACAGGATCCAATTTACCCTTTCGGGCAGCTTCATTCAGGTTTGTGGCAAACTTGTTCAGTGCATTATAAGTATCCTCGCTGGTGGAACTGGTAGCCTTACTACCCTTCCGCAATTCCTGAATGGCCATTTTAATACCTTTGTCGGTCAGACCGGCATCCTTCAAAATCTTGGAGGCATCGTCATTAGCGGCAAAAATACCATAAAACAGATGCTCAAGAGAAACAAACTCATCCTTCATTTCCTGGCTCAATATCATAGCCTTCTGGATAGCTGTTTGCACTCCATTTGACAGATACTGGTCACCACCAGACACCTTTGGAATACTTTTGATTTGCTTATCCACAATCTGGCCAATCAATTTAGGATCAGCTTCTTGTTTCTTGATAATAAAAGGGATGACATTCTCGTCCGAATCGAGAATAGCTTTCAGTATGTGCAAGTTATCGATCTTCTGCTGCTGGTTGCTCATAGCAATCATCTGCGCATTGGCGATAGCTTCCTGTGTTTTAATTGTTAAATTATTCATGTTCATGGTTGTCAAATTTTAAAGTTACGCTTACATAGGAGCAATAACTTTGCCAAAGCTGGCAAACTGACAAAATGACATGAAAAATTTCAGAAGGATGTAAAAATCAGAATCTTGCGCCAATTCCAACCTTAACTATGGCATCATAGCCCGCGTTCAACTCAAACAAGCCATAAAACTTCTTTCCGACATTTACCCCGAAAGCAGTTACATTGAAGGCAAAGAGAAAATTGTTATTTTCACCTTTTTCCGAACCTGTTTTACTATCATAGTAAGTTGTACCCGAAAACAAATAGGCACAGCCGATATCCACACCTGAATATAGTCGTACCCATGGACGGTTAAGGTAGGTAAATCTTACACTGGGCATCAGCGACACCAGCGCATAGTTGTCCACCGCAGTCATCACGGAACGCAAAGTATCAGCATAATGTTTAGTTTTCGCCAATTCCACGGTGGCTTTGACACCGACCTGACACCATGGTTTCACCTGATAATAATAATGAATGCCATATACTCCGTGCATTTGCAACTCTACCGGCTGATGCGAGAAGGCACTACCCAAGGCGCTAAAAAAACCGATAGTGCCATAACCAAGCACTCCTACTACAGAAGTAGGTCCAGCATCCACACCAATTTCATTCCGCAAATCACTATGAGGTTTCTGAGCAAATACAGCATGACAAAAACATAACAGACATACCACAAGAAAGATTTTTTTCTTGCCCTTCATATAACTCACAAAATATTATATGTCAATAACTTATTTCTTTATCAGCTTACCAAAGAGTCCACCAAGAACACTTCCCATACCGGAACCCGAACTGGAGCTACCGCCGAGCAACGATCCAAGGATACTGCCGATATTGCCAGTAGAGACATTCTTTCCTAAAACCGAAAGAAGATTCGGTGCAATTGACGCCAGAATATTGGAAACCTGATCGTTGGAGGTTCCTGTCTGTTTACCCAATGAAGCTATCACCGAACTCAAATCACCACCAAAAACCTTTGAAAGAATCTTTTTACCATCTTCAAGATTTATAGCCAATGACTGACCTGCATGATCACCAAGAGCTTGCGTCAAAGCGGCAGCACCAGCTGATGTGGATGAGTTTTTCTGCATAGCACTCAAGAACTTTGGAATAGCAGCCTGAATTACAGACATGATTTTTGAACCATCCAGATTGATGTTTTTACTGATTTCACCGATCATATCATTGCCAGTGAGTGCACCGATAATTTTGCTTAAATCCATAATACAAATTAATTTAAATGGTTATTTTTCAGTTCTTTATAATAAATTTTGTTTGTTATTACCAATCTTATTTTTTATTTTCGAAAAAGGATGCTGCAAATTTACAAAAAATGAAAATCCATCACCTAAAATTTTCAATAAAAAAAGAACAAAAAAAATTGTTTTTTTCAGAATAATCTGTAGATTTGCAATTGTAATAAATATTAGAGTATTATCATTCAAAAACAAACAAAATCAAATATATTCCCAAATACGAAAATCAATAAAAAAAACAAGATATGAAAAAAAATTTACTTTTTTTTGTAATGGCCGTGCTGTTTCTTCTGCCGGCCGAACTCAAAGCGCAAGATATCGTGCAAGTCGGCAGTATCGGCATCAACGCTTATCAAACGCCAACACATAATGACCGAAATTACTCTCTGACACAACAGATTTACACAGCAGGGGAAATCGGCCGGTCAGGGACCATTTACAGCATCGCAATTAGAAGCAATTTCGACGAAGCGGTCCGCAACCTTGACATATACATGGTTCATACAAACAAGACCTCCTACAGCAACGGCGCCGACTGGGTACCTGTTACCACCGCCAACCGCGTGTTCAGCGGGGATGTCAATTTTATAGGCGATAATCAGTGGAGTACGATAGAATTGTCTGTTCCTTTTAACTACAACGGCACAGACAATCTGCTGCTGCTGGTGGATGACAATACTGGCAGCGCTGGTGGATCGAAATATTTCGGGTGCATCGATGCCTGGGTGTTTCAAAGCCTTTGCATAAATGGGTACGACACAGACTATGATCCGGCAAATCCAGGCACATACACCGGATCACGGTCTTCTTACAAGCCCGTACTCCGATTAAACTTCTCACAAATATTGTGTCATGCCCCCTCCATCCCCTCTGCGCGAGGCGCTGCCGAATGGCAGATCTGCATGAACAACGACGAGGCCAATGCCGTTACCGTGACCACAAACTCTTATTCATTCTCAGGTCTCACGCCTTATACGAAATATACCGTGAAAGTGCGGGCCGTCTGCGGCAGCGACACGAGCGCATGGAGCACCAGGAGTTTCACCACACTCCCAACGTGTTTAGTTCCAACCGACCTCACTGCCAGCAATGTCAAGAGTAAATCCGCCACTTTAGGATGGACAGAGCACAACGGAGCAAACGAATGGGACTTACAGCTCAGGTATTACTTTCCCGGTGGTTCCACCGCTTCCATTATCCCTGTTACCACAAACCCCCATACCATAAAGAACCTCCAACCTAACAGTCACTATGCTTTCCAGGTGATGACGCACTGCGATGGCAACGATGATAGTCCTTGGAGCAGCCCGTGGGTGCATTTCTACACTACTGACAATGCTACCGAGACTCTTGTGGAAATCGGCAGTGGCAATAGTGTCTACGGCTCGCTGCCAACAAACATTAATAACAATTACAGCCTGTCACAGCAGATTTACACGGCGGCGGAAATAGACCGGTCGGGTAGAATTTACAACGTGGCATTCTACAGCACCGATGCCACGGAGACCCGCGACCTTGACATCTATATGGTACACAGCAGCAAGGCCAACTTTACAAACAGCCAAGATTGGGTATCCGTCAACGATACAGACCTCGTGTTCAGCGGAGAGGTGACATTCGTGGCCAACGATTGGACCAGGATAGACTTTCCCGACCCGTTCGACTACAACGGCACCGACAATCTCGTCCTTATTGTGGATGACAACTCAGGAAACCAGAGCAGCGCTCGGAATTTTCTAGGGTTCAATGCTCCGGGCCAGGCCATCTCTATTTTTAACAACCAAACGAACTACAATCCTTCCAATCCAAATGCATACAACGGCAACTTACTGGATTACAAGAACCAAATCCAATTAGGCTTCCTACCGGCTATTTGCCTAAAACCTTCGTCGTTTGCCATCTCCAACATCGGTCCAAATACCATCAATCTGAGCTGGACGGAAAACGGCGACGCCACGGCTTGGCAAGTCTGTGTGAACGGCGACGAGAACAACCTCATCGATGTGGACTCAACGAACTACAGCCTCAGGAGCCTCACGCCAGAGACGAGCTACACCGTGAAAGTGAGGGCCAACTGCGGGGGCGGCAAAGGTGTGGGGCCTTGGAGCGAGTCGTTGTCTTTCACCACCATCAGCGCCGAGCCACTCGTGGAAATCGGCAGCAGCGTCAACTCACACCATGCCTTGCCGTTTCATGCCCGCTACAACTTTTCGGTGTCGCATCAGATTTACACAACGGAAGAAATCGGCCAGGCGGGTAACATCTATCACGTGGCATTCATCAACACCTCTCAGACATGCACCCGCAACATAGACATTTACATGATGCACACCAATAAGACCAGCTTCTCGAGCGGCGACGATTGGGATCCCGCCACTTCTGCAGACCTTGTATTCAGTGGAAATGTGGAGTTTTTGTCTAACGAATGGACCACGATAGAGTTGCAAAACCCGTTCAACTACAATGGTTACGACAATCTTATGTTAGTGGTCGATGACAACACCTATTATTACACATATCTTACATATTTCAGCACCTTTAATACTCTATCACAGCAGGCCCTATATCGCTATACATACGATTTTAACCCTGATCCCCTCGACCCGATCGGGTATGGTAGCCTGCTCATGCGTGGTACAGCGAATGTAAAAAACCATATCCAATTAGGATTCACACCCATTACGTGCCATACACCTAAGACGTTAGCCATCACCAACATCGGTTCAAATTCCGCCACACTGAACTGGATGCAGAAGGGCACCCCCGCCTCCTGGCAGATTTGTGTGAACGGCGATGAATCCAACCTTATCGAGGCGGACTCGACAAGCTACACCATTACGGGTCTCACACCAGAGACGAACTACACTGTGAAAGTGCGGGCCAACTGCGGAAACATCGACGGCGTGAGTGAATGGTGCACAGAAAAGAGTTTCACTACGTACCCTTGTGTGGTGAGCAATGTCCAAGCTATTGGAATGACTGGCAGCAAAGCCACGGTCACTTGGGAAGGGCACGCGGACAATTACATTCTGCGCTACAAACCCGAAAGCGGCGGTTCCTGGACCACCGTCACAAACATCACCGGCTTGACCTATACCATTACCGGCCTCCCCGTTGGCAACGGCATAGTGGAGATCGCCCCGGATTGCAACCCCACGAATTTCATCTCGGCCACCTTCTCCGTCCCGGAGGTGCTCTCCACCGCTAATTGGTACGGTTATGCCACCTATACCCCGAACGGGGCAGATTGGGCATACAAATTCATCAGTTTCTCCATGCAGGATCCCGCCACGGTTACGGCTGCCACCGCCTCAACTGTCGACAACTGCTACGCCGTAGCCTACGCCAACGGCTATGTATGGGCTATTGACGTTAATGGCAATCTAAACAGGGCTTTGTTAGACAACAGCAACAGAATCATCAGTAATTTCGAAACAGTGGTCTCTGACTTTGATTCTCTAACCGCTATAACTATGTCCTACAACCCTATTGACAACAAAATGTACTATAGCACCGAATCTTCATTGAGGAGTTTTCACCTCAATTCTCCAGAGAACATCTCGGAAATAGGAGCTTTGGATCGCACCCTTATGACATTTGCCATCAACAGTTCTGGGGAGGCTTACGGTGTGGAACGCAACACCGGGGATCTCTACCAGGTGAACTTGACCGATGCCACCCTCACCCTTGTGGGCAATACCGGTTTAAACTGTAACTACGTGCAGAGCATGGCTTTCGATCTGACCACAGGAGAGCTATTTTGGGCACAGATTTATTCCTCTTCAGATATAGGCCTTTACAAGGTCGAACCCACTACAGCCAACACCAGCTTTCTCGGTCAGATTGGCGGCCAGGGTGTGGAACTCACCGGTCTGTTCATGGGCGACAACAACCCACCAGCTTGCATAGCACCCGTTAATACTACCGTCTCCAAAATCGGACCTTACAGTGCGAAGATCAGCTGGACCGGTCCTGCCAACGGCAACGAATGGGAATACCAATGCAGCACCTCCCCTGATTTCTCCACCAACACCGTCTCCGATTTCGTAACCAATCCTCTCGTTCAGCTCACCGGTCTTACTCCCGAGACCACCTACTACGTCCGTGTGCGCACCTCCTGCGGCAGTTCAGTTGTCAGCTACTGGACCGGCACGTATAGCTTCACCACACCACCGACCTGCCCCGCCCCCGACTATGTGGCAGCCTCGGAGCTTGAGCCGAGAAGTTTCACTGTAAACTGGAATCCAGGCCATGCTAACGAATGGACTTTCGAATACGATACCACCAACAGCTTCTCCACGGCGACATCCGTCACCGTCACGGTTCCCTACTACCAAGCCACTGGTCTCACCCCCACAACTACCTATCACTATCGGATTAAGGCCAACTGTGGAGGTGGAGACGAAAGCTACTGGACTGTCAATCAGATCACACTCCCTGTAGCGTGCCCGGCGCCCACGAATCTGGCAGTGAGCAACATCGGCGACGCTTCGGCCGTGTTGAGTTGGAATGCCACGGTTGCCTCGGAATACGTCATTTCCGTAAACGGCACGGAACTCTCACCCGTCACCGGGACCACCTACACGCTGAGCGGCCTCACGGCAGGCACATCCTACGAAGTGAAGGTACGCGGCAACTGCGACAGCGACGGTTACAGCGAATGGAGTTCCACCGTGACCTTCATGTCAGCATTCTGTCCTTCAGATGACCAATGCGAAATCCGCTACAAGCTGAACGACAGCTATGGCGATGGCTGGCAAGGATGTGGCATCAACGTGGTGGATGTAACCACGAGCACGGTCATCAGTACGATAACCTTACCCTCCGGCTCAAGCACCACAGGTACCCTTCCGCTATGCAACGGCCGTGAGATCCGTTTTGAATGGGTGAACGGCAGCTTTCCTGAAGAGACCTCTTATACGATTTTCACAGCTCTCGGAGACACCCTCTTCAGCGGCAGCAATGTACTGAGCTCCCCCGTCACCTACACCATGAGTTGCCCTGCATGTGCCACCCCCACAAACCTCGCGGTCACAAGAATCGGTTCCAGCGAGGTGGAATTGACCTGGAGCGGGGACAGCCATGCCAGCGGCTGGGTGGTTGAGTACAGCGCCGCCGCCGACTTCACCGGCGCCACAACCGTCAATGTCTCGACGAACAGTGCCACTCTTTCAGGCCTTACCCCCCACATTCCCTACTATGTGCATGTGAAAACCGACTGTGGCGTTGATGGTGAAAGCATCTGGAGCGAAACCGTCAATTTCTTTACGATCATTTCCACTGAAACCTGGTATGCCTACGCCGCCAATACTTCGTCCAATCAAAGTTGGAAAAACAAGTTTATCCGTTTCAATATGCAAAACCCAGAGGTGGTGGAACATGCCTCCGCTTTGAACTTCCCCACCACTGCCGCCGCCGCTTATGCCAACGGTTACGTGTGGCTCATCAAAAGCGACAATGGAGACTTATGGCGCGCACCTTTGGACAACCACGAAATAGGAACCTACGAGACCGTGGTATCCGAATTCGAGGACAATGTAGTCGGTGCCATGTCCTACAATCCCGTGAACGGCAAAATCTATTACCTGTTATGGTATTCCAATGTACTCAAATGTTTCGACCCTGCCCAACCAGACGATGTCACTACTATCGGCACGATTGACATTACGTCGTTCAGGACCTTCGCCATCAACAGTTCAGGAGAGGCTTTCAGCATTAACAATCAGGGAGACCTCTACCGCATCAATCTGACCAACGCTTCCACCACCTTTGTGGGGCAGACAGGCATCCCTGCCTCCTACACACAGGGTATGGCTTTCGACCATAACACGGGTGAGCTTTTCTGGGCCCAATATAACAACAGCAATGACAATGCACTCTATTTAGTAAACTCCACCACAGCTGCCGCGTCCATGATTGGCCATATCGGTGGCGACCTTAGCGCACGAGCCACCGGATTGTTTATGGTTAGTGCTATGTGCACCAAGCCTGCAAACCTTACCGTCGCCAACCTCAGCCAGAACAGCGCCACGCTGACTTGGGAGAGCACCGACACGAATTTCAACGTCGAGTACAAGAAGACCACCGACACGCAATGGCAGCAGACCAGTAACACGAGCAACACCATCACACTTAACGGCCTAGATTTCGGTACGTACGAGGTGCGGGTGAAAACCGTCTGCGACCCTGGTGT
>CADCNH010000033.1:0-7979 GCA_902802755.1 uncultured Bacteroidota bacterium
ACTGATAAAAGATGCTGACCCAGCGGATTTCAATCAGGCTCTTATGGATTTCGGCTCACTGCAATGCACCCCAAAAAGTCCGCAATGCGAAAACTGTCCCCTGAAAAACGAATGCTACGCTTACCAACATGACGAAGTGGAAATATTGCCTGTCAGCATCAAAAAGCTTCAAATCAAAGACCGTTTTTTTCATTTTTTTGTATGCATTCAGGAAGGCCAGATCATTATTGAAAAACGAGCGGAAAATGATATTTGGAGAGGCCTGTATCAGTTGCCAATGAAAGAAACCAAGGAAAACAAACAACTGAAACACAAACTGTTATATCAGACCAAACACCAATTAACACACCAGACTATCCACGCCTTCTTCTACGACATACCAGACTCCAAAAAACTGCCAGCACCCGCCGGGCAAAGGCTAACAGTACCGCTAAGCAAACTCGGTAATTATGCCTTCCCGCAACTCATCGTAAAGTTTATTAAGTTGACAGTTGACGGTTAATAGTTAATAGTTGATAGTTGACAGTTGATAGTTGACAATTGACAGTTTATAATTCTGACCACTAACCACTAACCCCTAATCACTGACCCCTGACCACTGACCACTAACCACTTTCAACTCACCAAATTAGCACATTAAATTTAGCAATTCTATAAATCGACGAATCACAACCATCAATTTTATGAAAAAGAAAATTCAACAAAAATATGATTTTCTGATTCCCTATTTTGAGAAACATATACCTGTGGCAGAGCCCGAATTACAGTACACCAACAGTTATGAATTATTAGTGGCTGTAGTTCTTTCGGCACAATGCACCGACAAGCGGGTCAACATGGTCACCCCCGCTCTGTTCCAGCATTATCCCAGTCCATTTGACTTAGCAAAAGCTTCAGTAGAAGATATTTACGAGCACATCAAATCGGTCTCTTACCCAAACAACAAGGCCAAACACCTGAAAGGACTGGCAGAGGCTTTGGTGGAACGTTTCAACGGTGTGGTACCCGACAATATGGAAGAACTGCAGATGCTGCCAGGTGTAGGTCGCAAAACCGCCAATGTCATCTTGGCTGTCATCTTTGACAAACCTGCCTTTGCCGTAGATACACACGTGTTCCGTGTGGCCAACCGTATCGGCATTGTGGAAAATGCCGACACCCCGCTGAAGGTGGAGCAGCAACTAACCGAAGGCTTCCCCGACGAGCTCATCCCGAAGGCTCACCACTGGCTCATCCTGCACGGCCGCTACGTCTGCCTCGCCCGCAAGCCCAAATGCGAGGAGTGTGGACTGACGGGGATTTGCGAGTATTTCAAGGGACGGTAAGCTGTAGGGCTGTCATATCATGGCAGCCGCGGGGAGAGAATTAAATTCAAAATTCAAAATTCAGAATTCAAAAAACATCAATTTATGAGATTGTTCAGGCGATTTTTATTCATAAAATTGACATTATTAGTATCTCTCATGACAAGTTGGGCAGGTATGGCAGTGGCACAGAATTGTATCGTTTCAGGTAAAGTGACCGAAGAGAAAGGTGAGCCCATCCAGTATGCATCTGTGGTGGTCAGCCAGGGAGGGAAAGACATTGCCGGCACCATCACCCAAGAAAACGGAACGTTTTCCTTACAGGTCAAGGCATCCGACTCGCTCTATACCTTGCAGGTGTTCTTTGTGGGATATACATCCAAATCACTGACATTCAACGCTTCAAAGGAGAAAGTACAACTACCCAACATCGTTTTAAGTCAAAATACACAGACCTTAGGCGAAGTGGCTGTAGAAGCCCAAGTCAACGGCAAGCGAAGCAGTGTGGAACGCACCAGTCTGAACCCGCAAGCCTATATGACCGAAATGACCGGTTCTGTAGCCGATATCTTGCGTTCATCCGCAGCGGTGAGCGTCAACCCTCAGGGACAAGTGTCCGTCCGTGGCAAAAAAAATGTGCTGCTTCTATTAGACGGAGTGCCCACCACCATGGAAGAGTTGTCGGCACTGTCGAGCTCCAATATCAAGAGCATCGATATCATCACCAACCCAGATGCAAGTTATGACGCGGAAGGCACTGGTGGCATCATCAATATCATCAGCCAAAAAGAAAAAGGCAAAGGTTTAAGCGGTCAGATAGGTGCCAACTATGGCTTCAACCATTTTGTAAATGGCAACATCGCCTTGCATTATGTAGCCAAAGGCTTTGCCCTGAATTTCAGCTATCAGACCAAATACGAAGACGACATCATCCATGGTAATCTATACCGAAAATTTGTACAATCCGGCAACAGTTTGGAGCAACAAGTTCGCTCTGCCAGAACCGTTTTCAACAACAACATCGCCTTAGGTGCCACCTTCCACATCAATTCCAAAAATAAACTCCAAGCCGATCTCCGGCTGAATATTCCCAGACTCAATACGAAGCAAGATTTTGACAATCTGTATCTTACAGAAGGTATCGAACGACAGGAGTACCGCAGTCGCAATGTATCGTGGAACCGCGAGAATATTGCTCCATTTCCAAAATATGGGGCCACCGTCCCTCCTACTACTTCCTGAACAGCGACACAGTCAACAAATCCGTATCCGGAGGCAGTCCGTTTCTCACCGCCCATCAGATCGATTTCAATATCAAGAAAAAATACGGAACTTGGGAAACAGGCGTAAAATTCTCTTATCGGCAGAACAACATCTACCATGATTTTTACAACTGGGATAAGCAGCAATGGAATTATTCACCAACTTTCAGCAAAGACCTCGCCCACAGGGAGTTCATTCCCGCCGCCTACATGCAATTTTCCTCTCCCAAAGGCAAAAAACTGTTCGGAAAAATCGGTGTCCGCATCGAATATTCGCAAGTCAAACTTCGCAGTGAAAAAGAAAACATCTATCAAACCAAGCATCATTTTTTTATCGCTCCCAGCCTGATGGGTCAGTATAAAATCAACAAAAAACACAGCATATCCCTAGCATTTTCACGGCGTATCAGCCGACCAACTTATCCGCAGCTGAACCCGTACATGAGCATGCTCGATGCCACCACCTTCGAGCAAGGTAATCCCTATCTTCAGCCAGAAACATCTGAAAATGTGGAATTTAATTATCTTCTCAGCACAAAAATCGTTGATTTTTCAGCCAATTTATATTTCAATTACACTCATAACTATATCACAGAAATCACCATCCTGAAAGACAGTTTGTTGCTGCTGACTTATATCAACGGCTTGTCTGAGTTAAGAACCGGCATGGACCTTCAGTTAACGATTCACCCCACCAAATGGGTTGATATTGACCTGAATACCAACACCTATTATGTCAGCGCAAAAGGCCAGTATGAGCAAATAGATTTGAGCAACAAAGGATGGGTCAACAGCAGCCTTATCGAGCTCAATTTCAAGCCTATCAAAGGGATGAATATCCAACTGCAATACAGTTTCACCACTCCCGAGTACTACCCGCAATTCACGATACCATTCGCCCATGCGATGAATATTGGCATCAGTCAGAAATTTCTCAAAGGAAGTCTCACCGTTTCCGCCCTGTTGACCGATGTGTTCAACACCAACAATTGGGCAGTCAATTCTGACAACAGCGTCTATATTCTGCGGAATAAAAGTTACAATAAAAGCCCTATGTTATGGTTAGGCATCCGCTACAATTTTAACTCCTACCAAGGTTCGAAGCCGATGAAGAAAGCCGAAGATGACCGCAGTAAAGTACATATCGGCCAATAAAAATTCACACTATCTGAATAACGTACAATATTTTTGTGTAACTTTGCAAGCTAAAATTTTGACAAACTACACAAATCAATATTAATCAAATAAAATTCACTATGGAAGTAGCAAAAATCACTTCAAGTCAACAAGCTATGGACATGGAAGCCAGATATGGCGCCCATAACTATCATCCGCTTGGCGTTGTCATCGCCCGCGGTAAAGGTCCCTTCGTATGGGATGTGGAAGGCAAGAAATATTTCGATTTCCTGTCAGCATACTCAGCAGTAAACCAAGGTCACTGCCACCCGAAGATCATCGACGCCATGATCGACCAGGCACAGAAAGTGACCCTGACCTCACGTGCATTCTACAATGACTGCCTCGGACCGTATGAAAAATATGTCACCGAGACTTTCGGCTACGACAAAGTGCTGCCCATGAACTCTGGCGCAGAAGCTGACGAAACAGCTTTGAAACTTTGCCGTCGTTGGGGTTACGACAAAAAAGGTCTGCCCGAAAACCAGGCCAAGATCATCGTTTGCGAAGGCAACTTCCACGGCCGTACCATCACCATTGTTTCTTTGTCCATCGATCCCGATGCATACAAAGGCTTCGGTCCCTTCACCCCTGGCTTCATCAAAATCCCATACAACGATGTTGACGCTTTAGCCAAGGCTTTGGAAGATCCTATGGTTTGCGGTTTCCTCGTTGAACCTATCCAGGGCGAAGCTGGTGTTTATGTACCAGACGAAGGTTATCTGAAGAAATGCTATGACCTCTGCAAGGCTCACAACGTATTGTTCATCGCTGACGAGGTGCAGACCGGTATCGCCCGTACAGGTAAGATGCTGTGCTGCGACCACGAAGGTGTTCGTCCCGACATCCTGATTTTAGGTAAGGCTCTGTCTGGCGGTACTATGCCCGTGTCAGCAGTTTTGGCTGATGACGACATCATGTTGAACATCAAGCCCGGTGAGCACGGCTCAACCTTCGGTGGCAACCCTGTTGCCTGCCGTGTAGGTATCGCCGCTCTGGAAGTAGTGAAAGAAGAAAAATTAGCTGAACGCGCTGAATACCTTGGCAAGATTTTCCGCGAAGAAATGAGCAAGGTGAACAGTCCGATGATCCAGCAGGTGCGTGGTAAAGGTCTGTTGAACGCCGTTATCATCCGCCCGACCAATGGCAAAGAAGCTTGGGACGTTTGCGTGAAGATGAAAGAGATGGGTGTTCTGGCCAAGCCGACCCACCAGCACATCATCCGCTTCGCTCCCCCATTGGTTATCAGCGAGGAAGAGCTGCGCGAAGCTATCGAAATCATCAAGAAAGCCATTTTGTCTTTTGAGTAATTTCGGCTGGATTCAAAAAAAAAGAGACGCAAACGCGTCTCTTTTTTTTATTCAATGGTTACTTTTTCGAGATGAAAATCATCATCTCGTTTCAGAATATAATACATACCATCATCCTCCTGCTGTAGAAATTTCAGAAAGAATTCGTGGTTATGTTGCATAGCAATCATTCTCGGATCAATTACTTTTGTTTTTGCATTATAAAGTATCGTACTTGACAATCCCCCATTGCCTTCTATCTTTGACAATATCACCGAACACTGGTCAGGACGGTTATAATACAAAGTCTTCCATTGGGTAACATTTCCGGAGTAGTTATCTCTATGGTCATTGTACATCAAATAAACATCTCCATCATGTTCAAAAGCATATACAGGATTAGAGGAGTGCCAGATACCTAATTCATTTGTCATGGTAGCTCTCGGAAAAACATTCAATTCTGTCAGTTTGCCATCAGCCCCCACTTTTGCACACATAATATTATGCGACAAATTAGCTGACTGATCTGAAGCCCAGTCACTTAAATCAACTCTACAATTCATTTCTCCCACTAAAAGAAGGTTTCCATCCTGCAAACAAATCAAATCAAACAAATAAGGAGTATACCCTTCGAGCATTCTTTTCGAATTTTCAGCATCATATTTCACGCCCTCAATATAGGGAGAAATTACTGCATCTTCTTCAACATAATCCACCTCTCCATCCGGAGTCGCCATATAAGTAAAAATCTTACAATCACCTCTATTATTTTTCAACTTTATACCCACCAAACGGAACTCTCCATTGGGCAACACCGCTCTTTTAAAACCATAATATTCCAGCGCTGATTCAGTATTATTTTTATAGCCGGAAATCCCCTGTTGAGAACACGTTACAATATAAACATAGGATTCGTCTTTCCCTTTGGTTCTATAGGATCCACTTCCTGACACATAGACCGTACCATCCAACGCCACCTTAATGCTACTCATTGTAACATATGGATAGAAATCTATAGAACCTGACTCATGCCATAAGAAAGCACCTTCATTGTCAAAAACCGCCACTTCCACCCGTCTTTCTTTTTGTTCTTTTGACGGATAAAACATGGATATGGCGAATTTGGATCTGTCAGCATTATACATTGCTTGAATATTGTAATCATTAATACTTTTCGCATAGGATGTCATCTGGAAAGAGTAAAAAGTCTCAAAAACTAATTTCTTAGGAACTTTAACATCCACGGGAAAAGAAGCTTTTTGACATTCCACCATCATGGTTTTCTTATTTGCAACAAACCTTACCACATTCACAGTAGTATTTTCATTTGACAAAAAAGCAAAACGACCTTCATAATCATCATCCACAACCTGCTCACTGAGAGTATTTGTCTGCTTATCATACTTACTGATAATAACGTCATTATAGCCTCCCCATATGCTTTTTCCCATGGAAAAAATTCGCATAAGTTCATCTTTATCCTCCAATACATAGGTTATGGCATTTTCATCCAGATCCAGTTTCGGACCATTAGTGGTGGTGCTTTGGGCTTTTGACATTAAGGGCATCAAAGCCAAAGCGACAATCAAAAAATATAAAAGTTTTTTCATACTATTGTGTTTTAATAATTTACAACTAAAAAAAAGAAGCGGGTGCATGCTTCACACACCTGCTTCTTTGGGAATCATCAAGCCTATTATTTCTTTTTGAACAAGGAAACAACAAACAGCAGAACGATAGCACCAATCACAGCGACGATGAGTTCCCACAACAAGCCTGCTTTCTGGATGTGCAACAGACTCATCAGCCAGCCGCCGATGAAACCGCCGATGATACCAATAATGATGTTCCAAAGGAGGCCGAAGCCGCCACCGCGCATAATCTGACCAGCCAACCAGCCAGCCACAGCACCCAATAACAAATAAAGAATAATGTTCATAGCGCTTGTTTTTTAAAATTAAACATTGATTTAACGATGCAAAGTTACATAAATTTCTTAAACAGCATACAGGCATTTAAATTTTTATAAAAAAACACACACACCCTGAAAAATCACAGAAATCTCCCCAAAGCCATTATGGAAAGAAAGATTTTTTTAGTATGAACATTTTGCCTATTTGTTTTATTCATATTTTTTCGTATATTTGTCACTTTGTTAAAATTAGCAAAGACTACAAGAAGAATATTATAAATATCTGAACAAAAATGATTTACAAAAAGATAGAGCACTTACTACCCTTACTTTTTTGCGTATTCATGCTTCTTTTTTCTCCTTATTCAAGCATGACAGCGAAAGCCGAAGAAGAAGAATTCAACCCCGGGGAATATATCATGGGGCATATCACCGATGAGTATGGCTGGCACATCACCACCATCAACGACCATCACATTTCTATTCCCCTGCCTGTCATCTTATTTGACAACGGCCAACTGGTAACCTTTTCCTCAAGCAAGTTCCACCACGGTCACCAGGCTTACAAGGGCTATGCCTTAGGATTTACTGAAGAGACTGACGGTTCTATTGTCAAATTGGGCGGTAACTTTGCCGAATACACCGGAGAGATAGACTTTTCCTCGATGCCAGCCATCGACCATGTATGCAAATTCGACATTTCCATCACCAAAAACGTATGTGCCTTATTGATATCCATCGCTTTGCTGTGTTGGATATTCCTGTCGGTGGCCAAGAAATACAAAGAAGGTCCGCTGAAAGCCCCCAAAGGTATGCAATCACTGCTGGAGCCACTGATTTTGTTTATCCGCGACGATGTGGCGATTCCTTCCATCGGAGAAGACAAATACCAGAAATACTTCCCTTACTTGCTGACCCTGTTTTTCTTTATTTTGGTCAACAACTTGATGGGCCTGATTCCGATTTTCCCGGGTGGTGCAAACCTTACGGGCAACATCGCCGTGACTGCCGTACTGGCCATCATCACCTTTTTCAT
>CADCNH010000033.1:8020-33203 GCA_902802755.1 uncultured Bacteroidota bacterium
CAGGTGTGCCCTGGTGGCTGAAAATCCCAATTCCACTTATGCCTATGGTAGAATTTATCGGCGTGTTCACCAAGCCTTTCGTGCTGATGATCCGACTTTTCGCCAACATCACGGCAGGTCATATCATTGTTTTGGGTTTCATCGGACTGATTTTCATCTTCGGCACCATGTCGCCCGCCATCGGCTATGCGGTGTCACCGGTATCCATCTTCTTCTACCTGTTCATGGGACTGCTCGAATTGCTGGTGGCCTTTATCCAAGCGTTCGTATTCACCCTGCTTTCCGCCATCTATATCGGCATGGCGATAGAGGAGCCTCACCATGGGGAGTTGAAAACTGAAAACTAATAGATAGAAGTGATTAGTGATCAGGGGGCAGGGGTCAGAAAACTAGAATTAACAATTAACAATTAATAATCAGAGACGTAATACAACATTCACTCATCAACACGAAATCACCAACAGCGAAGCTCATCAACACGAAGTCACTAACACGAAGTAATCAACATAAAATAATCAACATAACAAACAACCACTTAAAATTAATCAATTATGACTGGATTAACATTATTACAAGCAGCAATGGATTTGGCAGCCATCGGCAAAGTCGGTGCTGGCATTGGTGCAGGTTTGGCAGCTATCGGAGCTGGCGTAGGTATCGGCAACATCGGTAAAGGTGCTGTTGAATCAGTGGCCAGACAGCCCGAAGCTGGTGGTGATATCAGAACCAACATGATTCTGACCGCCGCTTTCGTGGAAGGTGTCGCCTTGTTCGCCATCGTTGTATGCTTATTGTGCTTATTGATGTAATAAAATATAAGCACGAAAAACAAAAGGGAACCGGCTGCGGTTGGCAGCCCTTCCCTTTTTCAAGTTGAAAGTTGAAAACTGAAAACTGAAAGTTTTTAATGTGCTAATTAACAATGTGCTAATGTGCCAATGATGAATTAGTAAATGTGCAAATTAGTTAATTAGCAAATGTATAAGCTCATCAACAAATAAACAAATAAACAAATAAACAAACCCTACAATGACATTAGCAGCATCACTCATCACTCCTTCTTTCGGCTTACTTTTCTGGATGCTTATTGGTTTCGGCATATTGGTATTCATCTTAGCCAAATTCGCTTGGCCTGTCATCACCAAAAGCATCGCCAAACGCGAGGAATACATTGAAACCCAGCTGGCAGAAGCTGAAAAAATAAAAAACGAGCTGGCCAACATGGAGAAGAAACACGACGAAATGATGGCCCAGACCAAGGCTGAGCGTGACAAAATACTGGCTGACGCCCGCAAAATCAGCGAGAGAATGTACGAAGAAGCCAAACTTAAAGCCAACGAAGAAGCTTCCGCATTGGTCGAAGATGCCAAGAAAGCCATCAATTTCGAAAAGATGAAGGCAATGACCGACATCAAAAACGAAATCGCCAACCTTTCCATTGACATTGCTGAGAAACTGATACGCAAAGAGTTATCAGACAAAGACAAGCAAGAACAATTGATTGAAGACTGGATGAAAGAAATTAATCTGAATTAGTATGACGATTAAAGAGATAGAGAGAGTTTTATTTCAAGAACAAGAATTAAAACTCACCGAAGAAGAACGAAACCAGATAGAAAAAAGCTATAATTTCCTGAATGACTTTGCCAAAGACAAAGTCATTTATGGTATCAATACAGGCTTCGGTCCCATGGCGCAATACCGTATCAGCGACGAGGAACTGAATGCATTACAATACAACATCATACGCAGTCACTCAACGGGTGCGGGCGAGCCTTTCAAGCCCATCTACGTGCGTGCTGCCATGATGTCGCGTTTCACTACTTTTGTAAGTGGCAAATCCGGCATCCATCCTGACGTGATGCAGATGCTGTTAGCCTTCATCAACAAGGGGATTTATCCAATAATTCCCCAGCACGGCAGCGTCGGTGCCAGCGGCGATCTGGTACAATTGGCACACATGTCTTTGGCCCTCATCGGTGAAGGGGAAGTATTCTACAAAGGCCAACGCCGTCCCACCGCAGAAGTTTTTAAAGAATTAGGTATCAGTCCTTTGAAATTACATTTACGTGACGGACTCGCCTTGGTAAATGGCACCGCCATGATGACGGGAGTGGGAATAGTCAACCTGCACCACGCCAAGCGACTGCTCAGCATCGCCACCTTGGTATCGGTGATGATCAATGAGATTGCCGCCTCCTACGACGATTTCATGGCTCCCGAACTGAACGTTTTGAAAAACCACAAGGGGCAGACTCTCATTGCCCAAAAGATGAGAGAGTATGCCGCCGACAGCCAATGCATGCTCAAACGCGAAGTGGAGATGTACCATACCCACAAGGAGAAGGTCTTCAAACACAAAGTGCAGCCTTACTATTCGCTGCGTTGTGTGCCCCAAATACTGGGTCCAATTTTCGACACTTTGGAATATACCGAAAAAACACTGGAAGAAGAATTCAACGCAGTGGACGACAATCCCATCGTGGACATTGACACCCAGACGGTATATCACGGAGGCAACTTCCACGGCGACTATATCTCTTTCGAGATGGACAAGCTGAAAATCGCCATGGTCAAGCTGACAGTCCTTATGGAACGCCAGCTGAACTACATCTGCCACGACCGTATCAATGGCATACTGCCGCCTTTCTGCAACCTCGGACAATTAGGACTCAACTACGGCATACAGGCATTGCAGTTCACGGCCACCTCTACCACTGCTGAATCTCAGACTTTAGCTAACTCCATGTATGTGCACAGCATCCCCAACAACAACGACAACCAGGATGTGGTGAGCATGGGCACCAACTCCGCCATACTGGCCAAACGAGTCCTTGAGAACGCTTATCAGGTGATGGCCATTTATTTGATTGGCTTGGCCCAAGCAGTTGATTGCCTGAAAGTCAGCGACAAGATGGCGAGCAAGACAAAAGAACTGTACCAAGCCATCCGCAATATCGTCCCAGCATTTATCGACGATACCCCGAAATATCAGGACATTGCCAATGTAATCAATTATCTGAAAGAAACACAAATAGAAATACTGTAATGAAATACGCCTTAGTAACTGGCGGTTCAAGAGGCATAGGACGCGCCATCTGCGTCAAGCTGTCACAAATGGGCTGCCATGTGATTATCAATTATAACAGCAACCGTGAGGCTGCTCTTGAAACGCAACAGAAAGTGGAAGCCCTTGGAGGAAGTGCCGAATTGCTTCCTTTTGATGTGGCTGACGAGGAGCAAGTCAACGCTGCCTTAGACCGTTGGAATGACAAGCATCCCGATGAGACCATCTCCATTTTGGTCAACAATGCTGGCATCCGCCGTGATGGTTTGACAGTTTTTATGAGTAACGAGGAATGGCAGGATGTGTTGAATACCAACCTCAACGGTTTCTTTTATCTTACCCGCCGTTTGGTAAAAGAAATGATGACCAAACGCTATGGCCGCATCATTAACATCGCCTCTCTGTCGGGTTTAAAAGGAACGCCTGGACAGCTCAACTACTCCGCCGCCAAGGCAGCCATGATAGGTGCCACCAAAGCACTTGCCCAGGAAGTTGGTGCACGCAAGATCACCGTAAATGCTGTAGCGCCAGGCTTTATCGCCACCGACATGACCAAAGAGCTGGATGAAGCCAGCCTGAAAAAGATGATTCCTGCCGGCCGGTTCGGAGAACCGGAGGAAGTGGCCGCCGTAGTAGGATTTTTAGCATCCGACGAAGCTGCATATATTAACGGGGAAGTTATTTCGGTGAATGGAGGACTTTATACTTAGTTGAAAACTGAAAACTGAAAGTTTAAAGCGATCAGGGGTCAGGGGTCAGTTATACCTTGAGCAGTCCCGAAGGGACAAGATTTTAGTAACCCCATACAAGCGAAGCACAGCATGGGGATGGAACAAAAGACAAAGAAAAATGAAGCGTGTAGTCATCACAGGAATGGGAATATACTCCTGCTTGGGCAAGAATCTGGAGGAGGTTCGCCAATCGTTATATGAAGGGAAATCGGGCATAGGCATTGACCCGATGCGTACCGAATACGGTTACCGCTCGCCCCTGACAGGCATTGTGGAGCGTCCCCAGCTGAAAGGCTTGTTGGACCGCCGTTCCCGAGTATGTCTGGCCGAGGAAGGCGAATTTGCCTACATGGCTACCGCAGAAGCCTTACGCAATGCAGGCATCGACATGGACTATTTAGCAGCCAACGAAGTGGGTATTTTCTACGGCAATGACTCTTCTGCGAAGGCTGTCATCGACTCACACGAGACCACACTCCGCACCAAAGACACCACCTTAGTGGGTTCAGGGGCCATTTTCCAGTCAATGAACTCCACGGTCACGATGAACCTGTCCACCATTTTCAAGCTCAGGGGTGTCAACATGACCATCAGTGCGGCCTGTGCCAGTGGTTCTCACGCCATCGGTTTAGGCCTGATGTTCATCCGCCAGGGCTTGCAGAACATGGTGATTTGCGGGGGTTGCCAAGAGACCAACTACCTTTCCATGGGCAGTTTCGATGGCATCAGTGCTTTTTCTACACGCATCAGCGACCCTACCAAAGCTTCCCGTCCTTTCGACCGCGACCGCGACGGCCTGGTACCCAGCGGCGGGGCAGCAACGGTCATTCTGGAAGAGTACGAACATGCCGTCAAGCGTGGCGCAACCATCATTGCGGAAGTAATGGGGTATGGTTTTTCTTCCAATGGGGCCAACATCTCACAACCCAGCGACCAAGGTTCCGCCATCGCCATGATGAGGGCTATGCAAGACGCACAAGTCAAAGCTGAAGACATCGACTATATCAACGCTCACGCCACCTCAACGGTGCAAGGCGATGCTTTTGAAGCCATGGCATTAGACCAGCTCTTCACCCCCTGCCATACGCCCATCAGCTCTACCAAAGGCATGACCGGGCACGAATGCTGGATGGCCGGCGCCAGCGAGATCATATACTCCAATCTCATGATGTACAATAATTTCATCGCCCCTAACCTCAACTTCGAGAACCCCGATGAATACTCCAAAAACCTGAATATCATCAATAAAACCATCGAGAAAAACATCGACATTTACTTGTCCAACTCCTTCGGTTTCGGTGGTACCAACAGTGCATTAGTAATCAAGAAAATCAAATAGAAATGACAAGAGAAGACATCATTAAAACCATCAACACCTTCTTGGTTGAAGAACTTGAAATTGATGAGGAATTATTACAAGAAGATGCTCTGCTGAAGGAAAAACTCGGCATTGACAGTCTTGACTTTGTGGATATCGTCGTCATCGTGGAACGCAATTTCGGCTTCAAAATCAAGCCCGAAGAGATGAAACCCATCAAGACTTTGGGACAGTTCTACGACTATATTGAAAACAAGGTTAATCAATAAGCATCAATGGAGCCGCCATATATGGCGGCTCCACATAGCCACACCACAATCGCAATGGCTGAGGAACGTCAATGGAAAGGCACCACCGGCGGTGGAAATTTCGGTCAGAAGGCATTATTTGTCATGCTGAAACGAATACCTGTCATTCTGCTCTACCCTATACTTTATTTAGTAGTACCCTTTTATTTTTTATTGGGACGCAAAGCCACAGAATCTGTAAAATACTATCACAGAGAAATTTGGAAACGCAGAAAAATAAAAACCTTATGGCACAGTTTTCTCAGCGAGCTCACTTTCGGCAAAGTGGTTTTGGACAAATTCGCAGTGCTTGCCGGCAATACCAAACAGTTTGACATCCGTTTTAACGATGAAGACCTGCAACATTTTAACACCCTATTAGACCAAGACAAGGGTATCATTTTGGCGGGTTCTCATATCGGAAATTTCGAACTTTTAGGACAAACCCTGTCGCAAGACAAGAAGCCCATCAGTTGTATCATCTATGGGGGTGAAAATTCTAATTATCAAGCTCATAGAGACCAATCATTCGGCAAACAAAATGTCAAACTCATCCCTATTAGCAACGATATGTCGCATCTGTTTACTATCAAAGACGCCTTGGACAAAGGAGAGATTGTCGCCATTTTATGCGACCGTCATTTCGGTGGACGGAAAATCAAAAAAAGTGAATTTTTAGGCAAGGAAGCTTACTTCCCGACGGGCATTTTCATCATGGCAGCCCAGATGGGAATTCCTGTCGTATCCACTTTCATCATGAAAGGCAAGGGCACACACTATACAGGTTATTTGAAACGCCTACATATTAACGAAGAAGAAGAATCCATCAGCAAGAAGACAGATGAGTTATTGAAAGCATACGTTTCCTCTATCGAAAATATCTTGCACCAATACCCTCTCCAATGGTTCAACTATTTTCCCTTCTGGGAAATGGATAAATAATTAAGATTCAAACAAACACCAAAAATATGGAATTAAATTCACCGCAAAAAGAAATCTACGGAAAAGAACAACATTCTGCTCTTCGTGCACAGCGTCTGGCACAGGAAATCGCCTTTGGGCCTATCGTTTTCCAAGTATCACGTCTGATGGTCAAATTCGGCATTTTCCAGTTGTTGGATGATCATAAAGATGGATTAACTCTTGAGGAAATAGCTGAAAAAACAGGGATTTCTCTTTATGGTGTGAAAGTTTTGGTGGAGTCCTCTCTCACCATCGGCACTATACTGCTCAAAAAAGGCAAATTCCACTTGGCCAAGACTGGTTGGTTCCTGCTAAACGACCAGATGGCACGGGTGAACATGGACTTCAATCATGATGTTAATTATCTGGGAATGTTTTATTTGGAAGAAACCATACTAAAGGGCAAGCCAGAAGGATTAAAGACACTTGGCAACTGGCCGACCATTTATGAAGGCTTATCCACACTCCCCAAACAAGCCCAGAAAAGCTGGTTCGCTTTCGACCACTTTTATTCCGACAATTCCTTTGATCAAGCTTTGCAAATTGTTTTCGCAAGACAGCCCAAAAATATCCTTGATGTGGGCGGCAATACCGGTCGCTGGGCCATCCAATGTGTACGTTACAACCCTGAAGTGAAAGTGACCATCATGGATCTGCCGCAACAGCTGGAGATGATGCGTCAGCAAACCCAGGGCATGGAAGGAGCTGACCGTATCAACGGTTATGCAGGTAACCTGTTGGATCCCAACACCCAACTACCCAAGGACTATGATGTAATCTGGATGAGTCAGTTTTTGGACTGTTTCTCTGAAGAGGAAGTCGTCAGCATCCTTAAACGAGCGGCTCAGTCGATGGGCAAGAATAGCCGATTGTTCATCATGGAGACTTTCTGGGACAGACAGAACTTTGAGACGGCCTCCTATTGTCTGGCACAAATCAGTTTGTACTTTTCCGCCATGGCCAATGGTAACAGCAAGATGTACTATTCCGGTGACATGATACGATGCATTGAAGAAGCCGGATTAAAGGTTGAAAAAATTCACGACAATCTTGGTTTAGCACACAGTATTGTGGAGTGCGAGGCTGTGTAATGCACAATGGACAATGCACAATGCACAATGCACAATGCATAATGCACAATTAATAATTGAAAGTTATTGAATTGTGGTCTTTTTTATTAAGATTTGCGTATCCACGAAGTGGGTGGAGTTTGTCATTACAAAATAAAATATATACATACATTTGTATGTCGGGAAAAATGCGTATCTTTGCAATTTTAATAAATTAGCAAAAGATGAATCCTGTCAATGCAAGATCGCATATTCCACAGCAGCCGCCCATCGTTATGGTGGACAGCTTCTTGGAGTGTGATGAAGCAACGATAACCACTCTTTTCAAAATCCCTGAAGACCATATTTTCGTACAGAACGGTCAGCTGAGTGCGGCTGGCCTGATAGAGAATATAGCACAGACCTGTGCCACCCGTATCGGCTGGATAAACCGTGACAAGCCTGTTAAAATTGGCGTTATTGGAAGCATCAACAAACTGGAAATCAGTTTTTTTCCTCTTGCAGGAAAAATATTAGAAACCAGAGTTGACGTAATATCAGAGGTTTTTGAAGCCACCATTGTGAAAGCGGAAATAAAATGTGAAGGGAAGACGGTGGCCCATGGGGAGATGAAAGTGTTTGTGACAGAGCAAAATGTAGTGAAAGAAAGTGAAAAATAAATACTGCATATACCAAAAAGGCCACAGCATTATCAGTCCGTTGGCCTGTGGAAGTTCAGCCAATTTCGAGGCCATTGCATCGGGCAAAAGCCAATTGCGGAGCTATGGGCAACGCTGGGGCATTCCAGAACCGTTTTTCGCATCTGTTTTCGAAGATGATAATGTTATCAACACGGTAGAGATGCGCCATTGCACGTATATACAATACACCCGTTTTGAAAAGATTGCCATCAAGGCGGCAGAAGAAGCCATCCGCAATGCTGATATTGATGCGTCCAGCGAGCGCGTTTTATTTATTCTGTCCACCACCAAAGGCAATGTGGAATTATTGGAACATCTTGGTTCATGCCACGACGACCGACCCTATCTTTGGTATTCTGCCCAACTGATTGCCCAACATTTCGGCAATCAGAACACCCCTATTGTTGCCAGCAACGCCTGCATTTCGGGTTGCGCAGCCCAAATCGCGGCATACAACATGCTACAGTACAGCGACCAGTACGATTACGTAGTCGTAGTGGGGGCTGAAGTGCTGTCGAAATTCATCATCTCCGGTTTCCAGTCGTTCAAAGCATTGTCGCCAGAACGCTGCAAACCCTTCGACGCCAACCGCTGCGGACTGAACCTTGGGGAGGCAGGCGCTGCCATTGTCTATGCCCGCACTGACAAGCCCGAGGAACTCGCCGACAGCACCATCATCATGGAAGCGGGTGCCATCAACAACGACGCCAACCATATCTCCGGTCCCTCACGCACTGGCGAAGGGCTACTAAGAAGTATTCGCAAAGTAACTAAGAACTTTGACACACAACGCATAGCCTTTATCAACGCCCACGGCACCGCCACCCTGTATAACGACGACATGGAGTCGGTGGCTATTAACCGTGCCGGATTGCAAGACATTCCCGTCAACAGTCTGAAAGGCTATTATGGACATACCTTAGGTGCTGCCGGCATCATGGAAGTCATTCTTTCCTCCATCGCCTTGCAAAAACGTATGGTTATCAAGAGTTTGGGTACCGAACAACCTGGCACCGTCCAAGCACTTAACGTATGCATGGAGAACAATACAGCACATGGTGATGCCTTCTTGAAACTTATCTCCGGCTTCGGTGGCAGCAATGCGGCAGTGCTCTTTTCCCTAAGACAGGGGTCGGTGACTAGGGGTCAGGGGTCAGGGGCCAGTGATCAGGGGCCAGTGATCAGGGGTCAGGGGTCAGGGGTCAGTGATCAGAATTCAGAATTCAGAATTCAAAATTCAGTTGTTTTGCCCCAAATAACCATAGGATCACAAGGTATTGACGACCAGCTCGCGCAGTTATACCGCAACATAGGCATGAATTACCCCAAATTCTTCAAGATGGACAGGCTATGCAAGTTTGGAATCTTGGGGGCGGAGTCTTTGCTGAAAGATTATAATTTTGACCGCGAGAACGTGAAAGCGGACTGGGGCATCATCCTGATGAATAGTGCTTCGTCGCTTGACAATGACCGTCGTTATCAGGAGACCATTGCCACAGACAACTACTACCCCAGCCCAGCGGTTTTCGTATATACTTTGGCCAATATCGTGACAGGCGAGATTGCCATCCGCCACAAAATCGGAGGAGAAAGTTCATTTTATGTGATGCCTGAATACAAACAGGAACTGATAGAAGAAGTCATTGACCATGCATTCACCGCCAACCCGGAGCTGACGCATATTATCTGCGGCTGGGTGGATGTTGACGGAGAGGAGTGTGAGGTGAGCATGGGACTGTATAAACGTGGAGAAATGGAAACGTGGAAACGTGAAGTCGTGAAGACGTGAAGATGAATTTTCGTCTTAACGAGCGAACAAAGTGAGCGACTGAACGCATAAACGATTAAACAATAAACAACTAAAAAATACAACATGGAAGAATTAATCTACAAATTGAAAGAAGAAATTATCGATGTATTGAACTTGGAAGGCATGAAACCTGAAGACATCGACGAGAATGCTCCTTTATTTGGCGAAGGTCTTGGTTTGGATTCTATCGACGCTTTGGAACTGATAGTGTTGATGGAGAAAAACTACGGTATCAAGCTGAAAAATGCCAATGAGGGCAAGGAAATTTTCAAGTCCGTACGCGTGATGGCTGAATACATTAACGAACACAAAACGAAATAATCGATGCCTAAGCTTGTAGTCACCGGTCTTGGCATTATCACAGCCATGGGTGTTGGCAAGGAAGCCACCGTTCGGCAGTTGCTGAGCGGCAAGAGTGCCATTGGCGGTTTGCGGATTTTACAGACCAAGCATCATGAATTGCCTGCCGGTGAAGTAAATTATACCGACAAAGAGCTGAAGCAACTTATTGGGATGCCTCTTGAGCAGCGTTGCAACCGCACCACCCTGTTGGCTCGTGTAGCCTTGAAGGAGGCCCTGACGGAAGCCCGACTGAATGAGGATTTTCCCGACAAGGTGGCCTTTATTTCCGGCAACACTGTTGGAGGCATGGAAAAAAGCGAGCTTTTTTACCATGACTTCAAAGAGAATAACAGCCGGAATGAGTATATCGGCATGCACGACTGCGGAGCCTGCACGGAAATGATTACCAAAGAGTACAAAGGGAAATTCCTGCTGACCAGCACCATTTCCACTGCCTGTTCTTCAGCAGCCAATGCCGTCATTTTGGGAGCTAACCTCATCAAAGACGGCAGTGCTGAAATCGCAGTGGTTGGCGGCACGGAATGTCTGTCGAAATTCCACCTCAACGGCTTCAACACGTTGATGATTCTAGATCAGAATATATGCAAACCCTTTGATGCCCAGCGCAATGGCTTGAACTTAGGAGAAGGCGCCGCCTACCTCGTTATTGAGACAGAAGAATCTGCCATTCGCCGTAATGTTCCCATACTTTGCGAACTGAGCGGCTACGGCAACAGTTGCGATGCCTTCCACCAGACAGCCACTTCCCCACAAGGGGACGGTCCCTTCTTAGCCATGCAAAAAGCACTGAAAAGCAGTGGCTTGAATATCGAAGATATTGACTATATCAATGCCCACGGCACAGGGACTCCCAACAACGATGAATGTGAAGGGAATGCCATGATGCGTATTTTCGGAGACAAGATGCCGCCAATATCTTCCACAAAATCCTATACCGGTCATACGACCAGTGCCGCAGGCAGCGTAGAAAGCGTCATCAGCATTCTGTCTATCCTGCATCATTTCATCCCCGCCAACCTGAATTACCAACAGGCTATTGAAGGACACAACTTCAAGCCTGTTGCCGAGGTCATCACCAACGTGACCTTACACCATGTACTTACCAATTCTTTTGGTTTCGGGGGAAATGACTCGTCGTGTATTTTTTCCGCATATCAGAATACAGGGGACAGGAATCAGGAGTCAGTGGTCAGTGAGCAGATATCAGAAAATAGAATTCAAAATTCAGAATTCAAAATTCAAGAAGCAGAGGAGACTAATGCGTCTTCACGCATCAACGTCTCAACGTCTCAACGTCCGATATATATCCTGGCGGCTTCGCAGATTTCGAACCAGCTGCCGCTGAGCGAACAATGGTTCGAGCAACCTGTATTTTCTACTGTAGCCAACAGTAATTCACAGGAAGCGGATTACAGCAAGTATATCAGTCCCATGGTTGCCCGCCGTATGGGCAAGCTTTTCAAACGTGCCATCGCCACTGCAGTAGATGTGATGGATAAAGGGAAAAAGGACCAGGTAGATGCCATTATCACAGGCACTGGTTTGGGATGCATTGAGCATACTGAGAAATTCCTGAATGCCCTCCTCGACAACGACGAAGAATGTCTGCCTCCCACCCATTTCATGCAGTCCACCCACAACACCATCAGCTCGCAGATAGCACTGCACCTGAAATGTCACGGATACAACTGCACATATTCTCACCGAGGCACCTCCTTTGACAATAGCCTCCTCGACGCTCTTACCCAAATGCACCTTGGTGATATCCATAGTGCTATGGTTTGTGGCCATGAAGAAATGACACCAACCTACTTCGAAATGTTAGGCAAGATTGGCTACTGGAAAGAAGGCCAGTTCGATGAAATGACATTGCGCCGGCACGACAGTATTGGTTCTTTTTCCGGCAGCTGCTCGGTCAACCTGCTGCTCAGCGATACCGCCAACGACGAAACGATGTGTGCTATTCAATCCATTGATGTACTGTTCAAGCCCAGCCAACAACAGTTACAAGAGACCTTACAACAGCGTTTAGCCCAGCTGAATATCAGCATTGAGGATATTTCGGCTGTGGTAATGGGTTTGAGTGGTGACCAGGCAAATGACGAAGTTTATTTGGACTTTGCCCGACAGAATTGTCCCAACACCCCTGTGGTTTGGTACAAGCACATCTTTGGCGAATCGTACTGTGCCTCCGCTTTTGGTGTTTATACCGCTGCTGTCATGCTGCAACGCCACTGTATTCCCGCCCATCTAATCTATTCTTCTGCCAAGACTGACATCTCTCCCAAGTATATCCTGGTTTACAATCATTTTCAGAACAAAGACCACTCACTTATACTTTTGTCATCATGTTCGTGTTAATCCTTTTAATCATCTTGCAGTCCATATTGCTAGTGGCCGCACAGTCGCTTTTGAAGATTTCCGTGCAGTTGTTTGGTGATTTCTCCTGGTCGTGGCAATACTTCAAAACCGTCTTCACAACCTGGCAATTCGCCGCCTCGGGTGCCTGTGCGTTGACAGCCATGCTGGTATGGATGTACGTGTTAAAACGCTACGAATTCAGTGTCGCCTACCCGCTGCTGTCTATCAGCTACATCATCGGGCTGTTAGCGGCCTACTTCATCTTCCATGAAGCCGTGCCCCTCACCCGATGGATTGGGGTTTGCATTGTGATGGTGGGAGTGTACCTTATTGTTAAAAGTTAAAAGTTGAAAATTGAAAACTGAAAGTTAGAAATTAGGTATTAGGGGTTGGAAGTTGGTTAATAGTTGAAGATTAAAAGGTTGGAATTAATAATTGATAATCTACGGAGACTGGATTTTGAATTTTGAATTTTGAATTCAAAAAAATTTAGATAGCACTTAAAATGAAAAAATACGGCATAATTCTACTATTGTTCTGGCTGATTACAGGGGTCGGTTATGCGCAGAACAGCAAAGAGGTGGCGGTAACAGGGGCTCAACTCACCCAGCTGACGCAAGCTATTAGCAAGGCTCATCAGCAAGTGAAGACCCTCAGTGCCAACTTCACCCAAGAAAAGACCTCTACCCTTTTCACTGAGAAAATGGTGCAAAAAGGTGTTTTCTGTTACCAGTCCCCAAAGCAATTACGCTGGGAATACAAATCCCCAAAAGCTCTCACGTTGCTTTTTAATGATACAAAGGTGACCGTACTGACTGACAAGGGTGCCATCAACAATCCCAACAAGATGCTCAATGAAATGGGAAAGATGATCATCAACACCATCAATGGCACCAACATGAGCGACAACGACAATTTTGACATCAGCTACCTGAAGAATAACCAAGACGGAAGTTATATTGCCGTTCTCAATCCTACGAACAAAAAAATCAAAGCCAACTACAGTTCTATCAGAGTTGTGCTGAACGGAAAAAATTATTTAGCGGAAAAAGTTATCCTGAACGAAAGCAACGGCGATGTGACCACCATCTTCTTCAGCAATAAAAAAGTAAATCAAGCTTTACCCGCCAACAGTTTTAAGAAATAAACATGCTTCTAAACAGTTTTTTTTATATCGAAAAAGAAGAAACAGCTGGCAACCTGGGAGATACATTCCATGTGGCATCCCAGAATACAGAAAGCAAGAATTCTGTAGGGACAGATGATGGCATGTCCGCACAATATCATATTCGTCTGAATCCCGAACACCCAATTTTCAAGGGACACTTTCCCGGGTGCCCCATCACTCCCGGCGTGTGCGTGGTGCAGATAGCGGTGGATCTGTTCTCATACCTGTTCAAGCAGGAGTATCACCTACATAAAGCTAAAAACATTAAGTTTCTAAACATCATCAAACCTGACGAGACTGACAAGCTCTGCTACCAGCTTTCATGGGAAAAACAAGAAAACAATGAATACCGGCTGAAAGCGATGGTGCAGGGAGATGAAATAACGTATGCGAAGATGGACATCACTGTTGAAACTGAAAACTGAAAACTGAAAATAAATAATTGATAGTTACAAATTCAAATTACACTACCCCGCCCTTCGGGCACCCCTTCTAAAAGAAGGGGAATTTAAACTACCCTAACTAACCCCTAATCACTAAACAATAAAACCTAACGATGAACTCCGAGGCTACCAAGTCACAATTCAAGCAAAATGCCGTGTGCGTTGTTATACCGACGTATAACAATGGCAGGACTGTGGCTGATGTGGTTCGGGCTGCGATGGAATATTGTGAGGACATCATGGTGGTGAATGACGGTTCCACGGATGATACAGCAAAGGTGTTGGAGACACTGACAATAAAAACATCAGAAGCAGAGACACAAACGGTAGAGACACAGACAATAAAGACGCACGGCCTTGCGTCTCTACAAAATGGCATTACGGTTATCACGCACCCCGTCAACATGGGCAAGGGTAAGGCGTTGACCACGGGTTTCCATGCTGCCATGGAGAAAGGTTTCCGCTATGCCATCACGATGGATGCCGATGGTCAGCATTATGCCTCCGACCTGCCAGCTTTTGCGGAAGTGCTCACCGCACATCCTGACACACTTATTGTGGGCAGTCGCCAGTTCGACCAACCCAATATGCCGCAGAAAAACAGCTTCGCCAACCGCTTCTCCAACTTCTGGTTCACCGTTCATACAGGGAAGAAAATACCTGACACACAGACAGGTTATAGACTGTATCCTTTAGACAAGATGGGAAAGATGAAACTTCTGTCAAGCCGCTACGAAGCCGAACTTGCCTTGTTGGTCCGTTCCGCCTGGCGTGGCATCGACATTTACCCCATCCCTATCAACGTGTATTATCCCCCAAAAGAGGAAAGGATATCACATTTTCGTCCAGGCTGGGACTTTTTCCGTATCAGCATCCTCAACACCTTCTTCACCTTCGCCGCTATCCTATACGGGTACCCGGCAATGCTATACCACCATATAAAATCCAAAATTCAAAATTCAAAATTCAAAGATAGAATCCCCTAATTCCCCTTCTATTAGAAGGGGTGGCCGAAGGCCGGGGTAGTGATATAAAAATAATTCAAAATTCAAGGACCACTGACCACTAATCACTAAAACCTAAAACCTGACACCTGACACCTGACACCTGACACCTAACACCTAACACCTGTAACCTAAATGAAGACCCTCTTCCTCAACATATACATATATCTCAACCGACATCCGGCGGTGCTGTGGGGGGCGCTTGCGCTGCTCACCCTGCTGTGTGTGCTCAGTGCTCTGAGAATCAACTTTGTGGAGGATATCAGCAGTTTTCTGCCCAATAACCAAGAGAACGAACGCATCAATTATGCTTACGAACATATTGGTGCCGCCAACAAAATCATGGTCTATGTCAGCCAGACTGGCCAAAATGAGGAAGAGGAAACAAATGCTGAAGAGACTGACAGCGAAAACATTGATTATGAATTGATTTGCAGTGCCGCTGACCGTTTTGCAGAGGTATTTCAAGATACCTCTGTAGAGACGTGCTACGGTGCGTCTCTACTATACCAGGTGGATCAGGAAAGAATTGATGAAATCACGGCCTTTGTTGTCGAAAACATGCCTTATTTTCTCACCGAGGAAGACTATAAGCGCATGGATACCCTGCTGACCGCTGAGCACATCAGAGAACAGTTAGCCAACAACAAACTTTTGCTGTCGTCTCCAGTGGCAACCTTACGGACCATTATACAGAAAGACCCCCTGTTTTTCTCGGCTAATATCTTACAATCGCTCAACAACTTCCGTCCCGACAATGGCTATCATGTGGAAGACGGCTACATTTTCAACAAAGAAGGAAACGAAGCGATTATCGTCATCACCTCCCCCTACCCTGTCAGTGAAACAAAAGACAATGCCAAGCTCATCCAGAAAATCAAGAGTACTGCCCACGAGGTAGAGGAAGAGTTCAAGCATCAGGTACATGTTCGCAGTTTCGGTGCCGCGGAAGTATCGATTACCAATGCCCAGCAAATCAAAAAAGACAGCTTCTTGGCCATCAGTTTATCGCTGTTGCTGATTGTGGCCATCCTGATATACTATTATCGCAATGCCCGCAGCATCTTGCTGATATTATTATCCACTTTTGCTGGCGGACTGTTTGCGCTCGGCCTCATCGCCCTCATCAAGAATCCCGTATCGCTCATCGCCATTGGCGTGGCCTCCATTATCATTGGCATCGCCATCAACTACCCGATACATTTCCTTTCCCACTTCAAGAGGACTGATGACAAAGAACAGATTATCAAAGACATAGCAACACCCTTACTCACTGGAAACATCACCACGGTGGGTGCTTTCATCAGTTTGATGTTCATCAGTTCCACAGCCATGAAAGACTTGGGCTTGTTCGCTGCCCTCCTGCTGATAGGCACCATTCTTTTTGTGCTGATTTTCCTGCCACATCTGTTAGGAAAGCACTATCCCGGCAAAGACCGCCAATTAGCCTTCAAGTCCGCGGCCGAATTCAGACCGGAACGTCATATCCTGATTATGATAGCTGTTGTGGTGCTGACCATACTTTTCTATCATTTTAGCGGGCGAACCTCTTTCGACACCAACATGCACCATATCAACTACATGACGAAGGAACAGAAAGAGGCCTTCCAGCAACTGTTAGCGGAAAGTGATACCAACACATGCACGGTATATTGCATTGCGGAAGGCAACACGATGGACAAAGGAGACCTTCTTCCAGAATTTAGACAAAGCCTCTGCGGAAAACGGCTTTTCACCTGCCGCCTTCCAACCTTGCAAAGACATTCTTGAGCAGGATTACGAAGTTCAAGATAATCAACATTTTAGCATCCTCAAAGAAGAATTAGCAGCCAATTATATTTCCGAAGAAGAGGGACATTGTTTAGTGTATAATTTGCTGAAGGTGGATAAAGATGATGCCGATAAAATTGAAATGTTGTTCAACGATTTAGATGAGCACATTTTTTCCTTTACCGACAGCTCCATTGCTTCACGCTTAGTGGATGCTCTTTCCCAAGACTTTGATTATGTGCTCTTTATCTGCGGATTTATTGTTTTTGTTTTCCTGCTGATATCTTTCGGAAGATTAGAAATCAGCCTGATGGCCTTTATGCCTTTGATTATTGCCTGGATATGGATTTTAGGCATTATGGGCATTACGGGCATCCGCTTCAACATTGTCAACATCATCCTGGCTACCTTTATCTTCGGTATGGGCGACGACTATTCCATTTTCGTCACCGAAGGTTTATGCTACGAATACCGCTTCGGACGTCAGATGCTTTCGCAGTTCAAGAACTCCATCATCCTGTCGTCTTCCATCATGTTTATTGGCATTGGCATGCTGATTTTCGCCAAGCATCCCGCCATGAAATCCTTAGCCGAGGTCACGGTGGTGGGCATGTTCTCGGTGGTCTTAATGGCGTACATCATCCCGCCCTTCATCTTCAAGTGGCTGACCCAGAAGAAAGGCAAGCTACGCAAACAACCTGTTACCCTCATCGACTTCCTACGCACATTCGGGGTATTGATTGTATATGTCACTGGTTCCATTTTCTTAAGCATTTCCGCTTTCTTCATGTTGACCATTGGAGGCAAGACCAAAAAGCACAAAGAGCATTACCACAAGCTCTTACAGAATACCATGCGCTATGTTGCCTGGTGGATGCCGCAGGTTAGTTATCGGGTGGACAATCCCCATGGCGAGGACTTTTCAAAACCGGCGATCATTGTATGTAACCACCAGTCGCATTTCGACTTGATATACACGCTGATGCTTTCCCCGAAAATCATCGCCATTACCAACGAATGGGCATGGAACTTTCCGCTATACAAAGGCATTTTAAGAGGAGCCGATTTCCTTCCCGTCACCAATGGAATCGAGCAGAATATCTCCAGACTGAAAGAACTGACAGACCAAGGCTATTCGATACTGATATTCCCTGAAGGCACCCGCTCTATCGACTGCTCCATTTTACGTTTCCACCAAGGAGCTTTCCACTTAGCCAACGAGTTAGGCCTCGACATTCTGCCGATGGTGGTTCATGGCATCGGTCAATACTTCCCCAAAGGAGAATTTATGGCACGCAGCGGCAAAGTGAGCATTAGCATTGAAGAACGCATTAATCCCGACAACGAGACCTATCGCAAAGGCAAGGAAAGCTTGGAGACTGCCCGACTCATGCGCAAATATTATAAGCAAAGATATGCTGAAATTTGCGAGAAAGAAGAGAATATCAACTACTTCAAAGATATCGTTTTACATAACTACATTTACAAGAGCAGAGAGGTAGAGAAAGAATGCCGCCGACAGTTAAAGAACAGCGACAAACTGCAGCAATTCATGCAAACCATGCCCGCCGATAGCGGCAAGTTACTCATCAAGCATTGCGGCCAAGGCGAATGGGCACTGATGTTGGCTTTAATCAAGAAGAACTGGCAGATTGATGCCTACGATGAGAACATTGACAAGATTGACACTGCCCGTCATTGCGTGATGGTTCCTGAGAATCTGCATTACTCGACAGATGAAATTGATGAGACAGGATATGATTATGTTATTAATATAGGAGGGGAAGACGGGAAAGCGTGAAGACGGGGAGTGCTACGCAGGGGAGTCTCTTGCTACGCAATCGAGGGGAGTCTCGCATTACATGCTCGAGGGGAGTTAAAAAATTGTAGACCTTTTATACTTTAAAGACCTTAATAAAAAAATGAGCGACAGCAAATACGACATCATCATCATTGGCACAGGCCTGGGAGGCCTGGTTTGCGGCTATATGCTGGCCAAAGGCGGTCGTAAAGTGCTATTGTTAGAGAAAAACGCCCAGATAGGAGGCTGCCTGCAAACCTTCCGCCGTTTCGGTGTAAAATTCGACACAGGCATGCACTATGTGGGAGGCTTGGACGAAGGTCAAATCCTGTACCAGTTCTTCGACCAACTGAATCTGCTGAAAGACGTGCGTCTCAGTCGCCTGGACAAGGAGGGCTTTGATCATCTCTCCATTGCGGGAAAAGAATACCGTTTCGCAGCCGGCTATGAATGCTTTGTCGAAACCCTGAGCCAACAATTTCCAAGCTACAAGCAAGACCTGCAGACCTACGTTCAACGTATCCGAACTATTTCTGAATCATCACCTCTGTATGACCTCAACAAAGCCGGAGACAGCAGCTATCTTGAATCACCCTATCTGCATAGCAGCGTGAATGAATTGCTATCATCCACCACCAATAACAAACAGTTACATAATGTTTTAGCTGGAAACCTACCGCTGTATGCAGGCGTAAAAGACAAAACGCCAGCCTACGTATATGCCTTGATTAGCAACAGCTATATCCAAAGTGCATGGCGCATTGTCGGGGGCAGCGACAGCATTGCCCAGTCGCTGGCTAACTCCATCCGCTCTTTCGGTGGAGAAATCCGGACCAACAGCGAGGTGAGAAAAATACTATGTGACAGCACAAAAGCGACTTCAGTACAACTGACAGACAGCGAGGTCATCGAGGCCCGGCATTTTATCAGTGACATACACCCGCAGAAACTTATCAAACTTATTGACAGCAAGTCAATCAGACCCGTCTATCGGGAGCGGGTACAACAGATGGAAAATACCGTGGGCAACTTCACGCTCTATCTGAAATTCAAAGAAAACAGCGTACCCTACCTCAATTACAACTACTATTACTACGCAGGAGAGGATGTATGGGCATCCTATCACAGCCAACAAACTGAGCCACAAAGTTTTCTGTATATGCATCAATGTACTGAAGAAGGACAACGGTATGCCCAAAGCGCGGAAATCATGGTTCCCATGGATTATCAGGAAGTAGCGAAATGGTCAGGGACATACACTGGACAAAGAGGTTCGGAATATCAGGAATTCAAGCAGAAAAAAGCAGAACAAGTCATGCATCTTTTAGAGCAATCATTCCCAGGTATCAGCAGTTGCATCGAAAACCATGAAAGCTCCACTCCCCTCACCTATCGCGACTATACCGCTACCACCAATGGCTCCACCTACGGCATTTTGCATGACAAAAACGCAATGGAACAAACGCAGATTTCGCAACGCACCAAGATACCGAATTTGATTTTGACGGGACAAAATATTCACTGGCACGGAATGTTAGGAGTAACGGTAAGCGCGATGCTGGCGAGTAAACAATTGACAATTAACAATTAACAATTAATAATTAACCTTATTAACCGTACTAACCCTTAAATCTTTGAATTAAAAAATAATTGGCATATTAAACAAGCAAGAAAATAAATCAACAACTATATGAAGCTAAAGTTAATTTATCCTAAATGGAAGAAGTTGCCGGGGCAGACCACGTTCAATCTGCCGCCTCATGGACCAGTGGTTTTTGCGGCCACACTGCCGGAATATGTTGATGTTTCTTTCACCGATGAAAATGTCGAAGAGATAGACTGGAACGAGGAGTGTGATGTAGTGGCTATCTCCATGATGCTGACCACGCAAGTGAAACGAGGCTGGGCCATTGCCGACAAGTACCGTGCCAAAGGCATCCCCGTGATGTTCGGTGGTATTTCCACCATGCTGCATGCGGAAGAGACGCTGCAACATGCCGACAGCATATTCTTAGGCGAAGCGGAAGGGCGGCAGGAGCAGGTTTTCCAAGACTTACAGGATGGCAAGCTCAAGAAGGTTTATAACTACATGGGCAAACAACCGCCCATTGAGTTGGTGGGCCCTGCCCGCCGCGACCTGTACAAGCGTGAGCTATACAACCACAAGGGTGTGCAGATGGTGGACCTATATCACGCTTCCCGTGGCTGCCGCTTCAGTTGCTATCCCTGTGCCGTTTCCTACCTCGGTGGCCGCTGCTTCCGTCCCCGCCCCATTGACAAGGCTATTGCAGACCTGGAAAGCATCGACAACAACCGCCTGTTCATCGTCGATAACTCATTGGCACAGAACAAACAATGGGAAATGGACCTGTTCCGTGAGATGATACCACTGAAGAAAAAATGGATCAGCCATACCATTGAAGATGACCCCGAAGTATTGGATTTGGCTGCCCAAGCTGGTGCTTGGTACGTGTATCAGGCAGTATATGACACCTCCGACTATATCAAAGAGCGTGTGAAACGCTATCACGACTACGGCATTGGCGTGGAAGGAACCATCCTTTTCGGCCTTGATAACCAGACAGAAGATGACATTCTCCGACTGATAGACTTCCTGCTGAAAATTGACTTGGATTTGGCCGAGTTTACCATCTTAGCCCCATTCCCGCACACCAAAGCCTACGACGACTTGATGCGCCAGGGACGAATCTTCGACAAGGACTGGGATCATTACAATGCCGGACAGGTAGTATATCAGCCTAAGCACATGAGTCCCGAAAGACTGCAAGAGCTCTATGAATATGCTTGGAAGGCCTTCTATCAGGATGAGACACAAGAGGAAAAGATGTTCAAGCTCTTTACCCAGGTGATGCTGCGCGAAATGGAAGACGGCACCTATCGTCCCCGCAACCGCAAACTCGCCAATAAGACCTTCGGCAAAGAGGTGGACAGAAGCAAGAGCCACTTTAATGAGTTTTAAGCAGTTGACAGTTGACAGTTGACAATTGACAATTAACAATTAATAATTGATAGTTACGAATTCAAAATTCAAAAACCATAAACTCAAAATTCTAAACATTAACCTTCTAACCTAAAATAATTGGCACATTAGCACATTAACTAATTAGCACATTAACAACATGAGAGTTCCCGAAAAATACTACGATGAAATCTTCAACTTCGCTGGACAGTGGGATATGCCCAGTAGCTGTGGCCTGAAGATCATCCAGAAGAATGACAAAACCTATATCATTGTCACGGAGTTGTATCAGGACAATCCAGGCACATCTGTAACCTATGCCGCAGAATCCCTTTATCACCAGATTTGTGAGGCCAAAGGGCTGAATGGCGACATCGTTTATATTGAGTGTAACCCTGACACCAACTCCAAGCTTTCTTTCTACGACGAGGAATACTTTGAGGTGACTTTTGCGGAAGCCCAAGAGCCCAAGTACCGACAGTTGGGGAAGGAGGAAATACAAAGCATCCTAAACTGAGAGCAAATATATTAATCCATCCAATTTTAACCCTTAAAAAGATTCATTATGAAAAAGTTATTCTTATTTGTATTGACCATTGGCATAGCCTTTGCAGTACACGCACAAAAAACAACTGGTGACATCTCCTGTCTCAAAGGACAAAATCAAATCAACATCAGCTTCAACTACGAAGGGGTAACCTACGACGGCGACAGCGAGAGCAAATATTTCAAAAGTGAGGATCTCGCCAAGAAAGCCGATTGGAGAGCCGCATGGACCTCCACCTATCGCACTGAGAAATGGGAACCCCAACTCACGGAAGATATCAATAAAGAAAACGCAAAGAAAAAAATGGAGTGTGGTGATTTTCCAGAGGCAACCTACACCATCATTATCAAGTTAGTGGACATTGACCCAGGTTCATTTGCAGGTCCCATGTCCGTACCCGCAAAAATCACCGCCAACGCCATTATCGTCAACACAGAAACCCAGGCTGTGATGGGCACCATTGAGTTGAAGAAAGTATCACACAGCCCCTATTTTACGGCTCCCAGACCTGAATTAAGAGTTGCTGAAGCCTTCAGTTGCGTAGGAGAAGCCATCGGCAAGAAACTTAGCAAGATAAAATAATGAGAAGATTATTTCTGACTTTTGTATGTATAATATTGGCTTTGGCTGTGGAAGCGCAGCCAAAGCCTGTTAAGTTATGGGCAGATGTGCCGGGCATGAAAAGTATGCCCAGCAAACTCTACATCTATCCAGCACCAAAAGAAAACAACACTGGCATTGCCGTGGTGGTCTGTCCTGGAGGCAGCTACAGTCACACCATGGGCATCGCCACCGAAGGTTTCGAGGTAGCCGAATGGCTCAACAGTCAGGGCATCAACGCATTTGTGCTCAAATACAGAGTCGGCTCGCAGCTGTACCACCACCCAGCCATGATTCAGGATGCGCAATATGCCATTCACTATGTAAAGCAACATGCGGCAGAATATGGCATCAATCCCGACAAAGTAGGAACGATGGGCTTCTCCGCTGGAGGACATTTGGTGACCATGACCGGAGCCTTTTACAAAGACAACTACATTCAGGATTTAGGCGTGGCTGACGACATTTCGCTCAAGCCTGCTTTTGTAGTACCCGTTTACCCAGTGGTATCCATGCAGGACAGCATCGCCCACAAGCGCTCACGCCGCAACCTGTTGACACGACAATACAACGATGGACAACGCGACCGTTTTTCCATGGAACTGAGCATACCTAAAGACATGCCGCCCGTATTTTTGGTCACCGCCATCGACGACCCCGTGGTGATGTACCAAAACAGCGTGGTATTGGACAAATCCTTGACAAAAATGGGCATCAAGCATAAGTTCTTGCTCTATAAGACCGGCGGTCACGGCTATGGCCTCAGCGAAACCATAGCCCCAGAGGCTGGACAGTGGAAGTATGAATTCATTAAGTGGCTCAAGACAGTTAATAATTAACAATTATACTACCCCGCCCTTCGGGCACCCCTTCTAAAAGAAGGGGAATTCAAAGTTCAGAATTCAAAGTTCAAAAGAAATGATTTCAGAAATCGAATTTCAGCCAAAAGAAGTCATCAAGGCATTTCAGGAAGAGAAAATGCAGCAGATGCTACAGTATTTGCAGCAGCAATCTCCCTATTACCAAAGGCTTTTTACGGAAAATCACATCAATATCGCTTCTATCAAAAAAATAGAAGACCTGCAACATATTCCCTTTACGGATAAAAAGGACTTGCAACAGCACAATATGGATTTTCTCTGTGTGCCTAAGGAGAAAGTCATAGACTACATCACCACCTCGGGAACATTAGGAGATCCTGTGACCTTTGCCTGCACTGATGCCGACTTGGAACGCTTAGCTTACAACGAGGCATTGTCATTCGCATGTGCGGGACTGAAACCAGGCAACGTGTTGCAACTGATGACCACCATGGATAAGCGTTTTATGGCAGGGTTAGCCTATTTCTTGTGCTTAAGGAAATTGGGAGCAGGTGTCATCCGGGTAGGCAACGGTATTCCCGAGCTGCAATGGGACACCATCCAGCGTATCCAGCCCGACACTGTGATGTGCATTCCCTCATTCATCCTTAAGCTGATAGAATATGCTGAAATTCATAATATTGACTATAGAAATTCTAGCATCAAGCGCATTATCGGCATTGGCGAAGGCTTACGTGACCAGAATTTCAACCTGAACGCATTGGGACAGCAAATCAAAGAAAAATGGGATGTGGAGTTGTATGCCACCTACTCTTCCACTGAAATGAGCACCACCTTCCCCGAATGCCAGTATTCCTGTGGCGGGCACCATCATCCGGAACTGATTATCGTGGAGATTATTGGCGAGGACGACAAGCCTGTTCCTGAAGGCGAAGTCGGCGAAGTGGTCATCACCACCTTAGGTGTGGAAGGCATGCCTTTGCTGCGATTCCGCACGGGTGACATGGCCAGCATCCACACTGAGCCCTGCCGCTGTGGTCGCCATTCCTTCCGTATCAGTCCGATAGTGGGCCGCAAAAACCACATGATCAAATACAAAGGCACCACCCTCTATCCACCTGCTATCGCGGATGTACTCAGCAATACCGGTTATATTGAGAACTATTATATCACCCTGAACACCAATCCCAAAACGGAAACTGACGAAGTAATCATCACTGTCGGACTCAAAGAAGGAACGGATTTTGATGTGACCAAAGACCTCAAAGACCGCTTCCGTGCCAAGATACGCGTGGCTCCCGACATCATTGTTGACACCGCCGAGAATGTCCGCAAGAAAAACTTCCCCGCCATAAGCCGGAAACCCATCACCCTCTTCGATAACCGAAAGAAATCATAA
>CADCNH010000034.1:0-1722 GCA_902802755.1 uncultured Bacteroidota bacterium
AGCAAAGCTATGTCGTTGTATTTTTCAATGAAATTTTTGGCAAACCTGTGCCGAAAAGAGTGCGGATGCACAACTGCCAACGGAATGCCATATATTTCTGCATAACTCTTCAGTCGCTTGGCAATACCCTCACCCGTAATCTGCTTACCTCTCCGGTTCAGAAATATGAATCCCGATGTTTGGTTCTGGCTCTCAAGCCAGATTCCAGCCTCTTTTCGCAATTTTTCCGGTATGTATATCCGCCTTATTTTGCCTCCTTTGGTGTATAAGTCAAGATAGCCTGCCCTCACATGCTCCACTTTGATTTGAAGCAGTTCACCAATTCGGGCACCTGTCGCCCCCATAAACCATACCATGAAATACCATTTGGTTTTGCCGTCTTTTTTCAGTCTTGTTTTCAAATAGTTATAGTCCTCATTGCTGATGACATTCTCCAAGTAATTCTTTTGCTGGATTTTCACCCTTTTGATTTTAAGCTTGTCCAGTTTTCTGAATTCCAGATATTTGTTTATGGCGTTAATGTATGAGTTCGCAGTGGACGGCTGGAAACTTTCCACGCAATATTCCTTAAACTCCAGCAGACTGAATTTGTTCAGCTCTGTGAACATCTTGAAATAATGATTTACTACCGACACATAGCTTTTTGTGGTGTTTTTGGACAAATTGCAATGGACCAAAAATTGTTTGAACTGTTTCTCCATGATTTTTTCTGTTAAAAAATTTATATTATTATTTTGATTATATGATTTTTTTCATAACTTTGCAGGCAGAAAACAAAATATAATAACAAATCTCACACCATGTTCAGCTATATACGAAAAAGTCACTTTTCAAAAGTGTTTGCCATAGTGTTACTGGTAAGTTTTCTGGCAGAATTGATGCAACCAGTACAGCTGTTTGCCTTGACAGGAGGTCCAAGTCAGCCAGAAATGGCAGGTTTTACACCTGTCAGCACAGACAATATGGTGGACTTGTTCAGCGGGGACTTTCATTACACCATTCCAATTATGACGGTCCCCGGCCCAAACGGTGGCTTTCCCATCAACTTGAATTATAACTCTAATATTGGCATGGAACATGAGGCCTCTTGGGTTGGCTTAGGCTGGAATCTCAACCCAGGTGCCATCAACCGCCAGGTAAGAGGCATACCTGATGATTTTTGCGGTGATGAGATAGAAAAGACATACAAACGAAGGGACAACAACACTTTCCTATTTTCCACTGGAGGGGGAGGAGAAGTTTTTGGGGCAAATTTTGGCATTGGGGTAAGCCAATCTAATTCATTTATATACAACACTTATAATGGTATCACCCTTTGCCAGAGATTTGGCATTGCAGCTTCGTATGTTAGAGATGGGGATATTAAGGGAAAGAAAAATAAAATATTAACGGTTAATGCAGGTTTTAATTTGGATTCAGATAATGGTATCACCAAGTCATTTTCAATGAATGGCGCCGCTAAGAATTTGAATTTTGGATTTAATTATGGCTACAATAGCAAGAACGGCAACTATTCTTTCAGTTGTCAGTTTTCCCCAAGTATATTAGGCGCTTATTCCCTACCTAACACATCTTATTCATCCGTTGCCAATTTGCCTCCGATTCATCTGCCGATGAAGAGTTTTACCATGGGGTTATCTGCTCAAGTCGGAGGAAGTGGAGCGTATTTGGAGGGTTTCGGCAATATGGAGTGTAATATTATTTCTCAACAAACACCTTCTA
>CADCNH010000034.1:1733-19776 GCA_902802755.1 uncultured Bacteroidota bacterium
AAGGCCGTGAAAATACCGACTTATGGTTTACTTTATCTGGATCAGGCTGATTCGAATTCTTTGCAGGATTTCAATAGAGAGAAAGAATTATGTGTTGATCGGCATTCCAAAAACCTTCCTTTGCCAAATATGACCAATGATGTTTACAACATTAGTGGAGAATTGATGAATGGATCTTTCAGAGCTTATCGCTCAGACTATGGCCATTTTCATGATAATTCATTGCTTTCATTCTCAGCCACCCAACAGATAGGTGTTGATGCGGGATTTGGGTCAGGACTCCAGCTTGGTGGCAACTTTTCATTTTCAGAAGGGACAAGTTATAATGGTGATTGGAAATTGCGGGACTATTGTCAATATATCTCATTCAAAAACAAAATTTCGTATGCATTAAATCCCAATCAATGCATATCCCCAACATTATATGAACCGTTTTTTTTCAAAATGTCAGGTGAACAGACAGCTTCTGAACTAAATTATTTGGATGATATCGGAGGAGATCGTGTTGTATGTTTCCCACTTAATCGTAAATTCTCATATAACATGTGGAACGGGCTATATAACAAATACACCATTAGCAACACACATTCAGGAGGTCCATTAATACATTTTGAGCAGGTAAATAGAACAAAGAGAGCCTCCAATATTGAATATAAAATAGGAACTTCTGGTAGCATTGGAGAAACACACCATATCAAGGAGTTTTCCATCGTAAATATTGACGGTGAACGATTTACCTATGGTAAAGCATTGTATAATCTATTAGAAAAAGAGGTGCAATTTTCCATAGGAGATTTCCGTGAATTGGATGAAACAATTGTAACCACTTATAGTGAAGAAAATGCAAATGGAACAACTCGCGTAGGTAAAGAGAAATTGTATTCTTGCACTGAGACACCTCCATACGCCTATTCTTATCTTATAACCAGTGTCACATCACCCGATTATGTTGACATAAACCGAAATGGTGTGCCTGACGATGCGGATATTGGCTACTGGGTAATATTTTCTTATTCAGATGAATATGATTCAAACAACCCTTATTGTTGGCGATTTCCATACAAGGGCGCAAATTATTTCATGGGAGACAGATCGAACCAAATGGATGACAAGGGCAGTTACAATTATGGGGGGAAAGAAATCTCATATTTGCAAACTATAGAGACCAAAACACACAAGGCAATATTTTACATTTCCAAAAGGGATGATGCCATGGCAGTTGATGATGAGTACAAAGGAGGTAATCTACAGCATCAGAATCAAAGACTGTTTAAACTTGACAGCATTCTCTTGTTTAGCAAGGAGGACATGTCCATACCCATTAAAACCGCTGTGTTTGAATATGACTATAGTTTATGTCCTGGGGTGCCTAACAACATTCATAATAACAACAACTCATCCAATTTTGGAAAACTGACACTAAAGAAAGTGTATTTCAAGTATGCGTTGAGCGAAAAAGGACGGCAAAATCCATACTGTTTCCGTTATAGCAACTTTAACCCTGCTTATGCACCCGAGAAGATGGACCGTTGGGGCAATTACAAGGGTGATGCCAATTATTTTGAGCATTATACGACACAAATTTCTGATTCGGCAAATCTATGGGCATCCGCATGGTTGCTTACGGAAATAGACCTGCCCGAGGGTGGAACAATCACCATTGAATATGAAAGCGATGACTATGCGTATGTGCAGGATAAACAAGCCATGTACATGGCAGAAGTCAATAACAGGACAAGTTTCGACAAAGAGGGGGATGGAAAATACTATATTTATTTCAACAAGAAACAGGATGTGGATGCAAGGGAATATGTCAAAGGATTCAAGCATAATCTTATGTACTTTAAAATGGCTGTCAAATATCACCAAGGATATGACCCTGACTACATACAGGGTTATATTGAAATTAACCCCAATGCGGAAAACTATTCTTCTACTATTGGCAGAGTAGAAGTTAAAGCATTTGAAGCATACGACATTCATCCTGTTTGGTTTTTGGCATTGCAATATCTCAAAAATAACAGACCTGATCTCATGTTCAATAATGCTGATGCTCATGAGAATCAAAATGATGCCGCAGCTTTTTTTAGAGCTTTGGTGTCGGGAGGGGTAATCGACAAGGTAACAGCCATGTACGGCAATCAGAATTTTTATAAGCATTGTACCAAAAGTGTCGATTATGGGATTTTGAGCATAGGATCTCCAAAAATGCCATCATATATACGATTAAATGTACCTGACAAGATTAAATTTGGTGGTGGAACGCGCGTGAGTTCCATAAGTGTTTATGATAATTGGAGCAAATCTGATACAAGTTTTTACAAGCAGGAATACTTTTACAGTAAAACAGAAAATGAACAATTGATTAGTAGTGGAGTGGCAGAATATGAGCCTATGGTATGCCCAGAAGAAAATGCCATGAGGTATCCTGTTTTTGATAAAATCAAAGGTCTTTTTTTCGTGGAAGATGAGATGTATAGTGAGGAGCCATACGGTGAGAGTTATTTTCCTGCAGCCAATGTAGGGTACAGTCAGGTCGTTGTAAAAACATATACTCCTGAACAAGTTGAATTCTCAACTGCAGGAATTCAGAGACATGAATTCTATACAGCAAAAGACTATCCACTGTCAGTCAGCCAAACTGAATTGACAGCGATAGAGGATGATATTCCTAATATACTAAGAATCATAACAGGAGGTTTTAAGCAAATAAGTTCAGCCGCATATACCCAAGGCTATCTGATTGAATTGAATGACATGCATGGCAAGCAAAAGTCGGTAAGTACAATACCCTACATGCCATTGCGGGAAGAATTTAGGCTGATTCCAGCTGTGGAACAGTCAGCTTACACCTCGAAAGTTGAATATGAATATTTCACCAAAACAGAGAATGGCATTAACAAAATTGACAACAAGGTAAGCGTTTTGTTAGGGGACAATCATGTATCAAAAAAAATTGTGGGACAAACTTTTGATTTTGTGGTGGATCAACGTGAGAACCACTCGGAAAGTACAGGAGGTGGTGTGCATTCACAATTTATGATGGCCTATTTTTATCCGCCTTTGATGGGAGGTTCTGCCATACCGAATTTCGACTGCTTCGAAGAAACAGTAAAGTCTGTGGCTGTCACCAAGGTGATATACAACACAGGAATCCTCAAGACTACACGAGCTTATAACAAAGGTTCTGTCATCACAACTGAAAACCTTCAGTTTGACCCCTATACAGGCAAAGCCCTGTTGACAAGTGTCACCAATGAGTTCGAACAGCCAGTATATAATTACTCCATGCCGGCCTATTGGTATTATCACAACATGGGCAGTGCCGCAGAAAACTACAGAGCCATGTATTATGAGAATCCTCTGTTGCCGAACGGAGACACTACTTTCTGGCAGTATGATGTCATTCCGTATAATAGCTCAACGGCGACAATAAATGGTATTAACGGCCATGGTATGGCAACTTGCTGGCTGCCAAATGGCACGACCTCGTTTTCAGCGTATGGAACAGAAATATGCATCTCAAGATTCTCCAACCAGCTGAATGCGGAAGCGGCATCCTTGGTGTCGCTTGTTCATCCAACTAATCCGAACAATCGCCGACTAACTGTATTGGAGGATTTTAATGACCAGAGGGATTCTTGTATTGTTTTGCATAATTGTGATGGAAATGACATAGGCTATGTACGGATTCTCTATGATGAAATGGATAGAATCTTGTATTTTTTTCGAGGGGAAGACAATGAAAAGCTATGTGAAGATCCTATCGCCCAAGAACTTGTTCGATTTTATTCTCGCCATCTTAGTTTTCCAGTTGACCTTGGAAGTGAACCGGTAGATTTAACCAGTTATCTTTTTGTCCAATCAGGAAGGGAAGTGGTAATTTATCATAGAGATAACCTTCAGCAACCAGTGGCGTCATTTACATGGGACGACCCTAACGGTTATTTTCCTGAATGTTTGGACGGCGTGCTGCAGGCCTCGGCAACAGAATACGAAAGCGGGTGGAATTATGATTATGGAGATGTCGGAATCCCCCAACTTGACAACGAATTGGAGAACTATCATGGAATCCCCAATATATACCGCAGCCTCCGTGCCAACCTATATGTTACTGACAGAAACCAGACTGGATTACATGACCAATACAACACCAACATAGCCTACGACGGCACTTTTTCATCCTTCGCATTCTTCTCTCATGGCTTAGGAAACGGGGGCAACATGCAGAAACCCTGGACATGGACAGCCGAAATCACCAAATACAGTCCCTTCAATTTTGAGATTGAGAACAGGAATGCCCTTGGCATATACTCGTCCGCCCTATATGGCTACAAGCAGTCGCTGGTGACCGCTGTGGCCAACAATGCCCGTTATGAGGAGATCGGCTTCGACAGTTTTGAGAACGACAGCAATATTGCCATCGGCTACTCGAGAGGTCATTTACAAGTGGAAATGACACCAACTACGACAATCACGACAGAATACGCCCATAGTGGACAGAATTCACTGAAAACAAGAGAGTTATACTTAAGAATGAACGAAAACACATTCCTTCAGCTCCAAAGCGGCAAGGAATATGTGTTTTCATGCTGGGTGAGGAAAGGTTCGTGCAATACACTCGGCAATTTGGGCGAGAGTTATGTTTTAACTTTTAACGGCGATCCCCAAAACTTGACCAGAGAAGCCAAGGTTGAATGCTGGCAGCGTGTGGAATTCACTTTCAAAGCAGCAACTGGCGTTAACACCATACAGTTGAGGTCAAGCGACATTTTCTCTGACATTTATGTGGATGATATCCGTATAGCGCCCGCCAATGCCACTATCAAAAGTTATGTCTACGACCCACAAAATTACCGGCTTGTGGCGGAACTTGACGAGAACAATTATGCCACATTCTACAACTATGACGAGGAAGGGATACTGGTACAAGTGAAGAAAGAGACCGAAAGAGGAATAATGACGATTAAGACGACACGACAAAACCTGAAAAAAAACAATAACACGGCAAATAACTGAGAGTAATGATAAACAACATACGAATAGCACTGATTATCGCCTTGATAATGGCTGGCTCCCTTCCCCATGGTTTCGGGATGCGCAGTTGTTGTGACCTGTCTGTCACATGGCAGGTCGCTGACACCGGGACAAGACAAATAAAAGGACTTGTAACACCTAAGAGGGAGTGGATGTATGTGCAGGAGCGGATGGACGGCACCTGCCATGCGGTATATGACAGCGTTCTCAGGATACATTATGAGGAGCCATACACTGTGTCAAATCACCAGCGTCTCCGTTTCAAAGTGTATGACAAATACAGAAATGTGGTTGTACAGACTGACAACGCCGGCAATATTACAGATAGCATTTGCGGAGCTATAACCCAGTCCCCCATTATCAGAACGGGCGAAAACTGGCTTGAAATAAACTTCTGGTGTTTCAATCTTAACGAGGGAGACTATTATTACTTGGAGGTATGGAACGGGAAAGGAGAGAAAGGATTCCTCCGATTCAAAGTCATGCCATCCTGATGTTTAGACTCTCCAAAACACAGACAATGATGAAACGAAAGTTATATATCATATTGGCACTGCTTCTTTTGTCATCCGAGCTGATGGCATCCCACGAGATAATGTCGTCACATAGAAGAGGATCGAACATTGCAGTTAACGGCATAATGATGGTTGAGATGCCTGACTACAATTCCGCAGAGTGGGCAGTTCGGAGTTCGGATATTTTTGTACGTCTTTATCTAGCGGAAGACAGGGAAAGAGTCCACAATACCAATCAACAATATTGTATTCACTATACGATTGACTGTGCTGATTTTGGGAACACCCATTATGTGTACAACGACTCTGTCATTGTTGATTACTCCACGACTTTTGGATATAAGGATGTGAGTGTTTGCAAATACACAAATTACAGAATGGCCAATCTTATGATAACGTCAATCAGCGGGGATTTGTCCGATGATATCATTCTGGAACTTGGAATAGAAGTCACAAGGTATTCGCTTTCTTCAACTCTTCCCGCCTCCTCGTTTGTGAATGGGAATTATCAGACCGGAACCAATGAGTTACTGCTCTCCTGGGGATATGTGGGCGGTGCCGACGAATACGATGTGGAATGGCTGTTCGTGGACAATCCGTCCCACAGCTCTTCCGTCGCCTACGATTTCGCCAACGCCACGCGGGTTACCACGTCCAATAACCATTATCACGTGCCTTTGGCCTATTCCGAAGGCACCATCTTGTACAGAGTCAGGCCTCGGGGAACGTATGTGTCAAATAACGTTGAATACCCAGTATTCGGTAATTGGAGCTATACACCGTCAAAAGGAGATTCTCTTCCCTCTCCATCATTCACTTGCCGCTACGATTACTGCGGTTTGGAGGACAGTCTTACATGGCAGTATTCTGCTGTATATGCGGAAGAAGGCAAACGCAAGGAGGTAATCACTTTCTATGACGGCACATTGAGGAACAGACAGGAAGTGACGATAAACAATACGGATAACGTGGCCATTGTCAGTGAAACATTCTATGACCATGTGGGACGGCAGGCTTTGCAGTCCATTCCTGCTCCCACACCAAGCAGGGGCGTCCGCTATTATGGGACCGGGAATTCTTCCAACGGCCTGTTCAACGGCGACTTTGAAAAAGCCGACTATGATTATGATACTACATTGACTCATGCGCTTCCATTTCCCGCCAATGCAGGAAGTGCTGTTTATCATTCGTCCGCCAACCCTTTTCTCAACAATCCGCATTGGATTAATATTGCACAGACTCCTGCGGACAGCGGCTATACCTATTCCCACACACGTTATCTGAATGACGGAACAGACAGGGTGCATTCACAAAGTGCCCCAGGCGAGGCCTTCAAAATGGGAGGCGGCAGGGAAACCAGATTCTACTATGGCAATCCCATGCAAGTGGAGTTAGACAGGCTTTTTGGCAATGAGGTGGGCGACGCCTCACATTACCAGAAGGTGGTGACCGTTGACGCCAATGGGGAGAATACAGTCTCCTATTATGACATGAAAGAAAGGCTTATAGCCTCCGCCATCATACCATCTTCCAACACGAACCTATTGCCCGTTGACAACACTCCCGTGATTGAGAGCCTGAACGAGACGCATGCGTTTGATGAGAATAGCAGAAGTTATACCCAAAGCATTGTGGTAGCCACACCGACAAACTATAATTTCACTTACCATGTGAAAACCGCTAATGCCTTGTGCGACACATGCAATGAAACCTCAGCTTGTATCGGATGCCGTTACAGGGTGGTGTTCAGTCTATGGAACCCCGATGTGTTGGAATATGTGTTCAAGGACTCTTTGATCATTAGTGAAAATACCACACTCCAGCAAAACAATGTGTTCCTGGATCCTGGCAGTTACCAATTGTATAAAAGCATTAGTATTGTTGAAGATGACACAACCGATGAGGCATACATGGCATACTCATGGCGGCAACGGCCGTGTATCCACTTCAAGGGAGCCGACATAGCCCATTGTTATACACCATGTGAGGAGTTTGCTATGGACTCATTAGAACTTGACAAACCTGATATCTCCAATGAGGAATACGTGCGTTTAGTACGAGACTGTGAGAATCCCCCGCAAAGTCCTAATACCGAATGCGAGGCAAAAAGACGAGCCATGCTGGCGGACATGAGTCCGGGCGGACAGTATTTCGACTATAGACTCACCTGCTGCCCTGCTGACAGTTGCACCAGTTTTTGTGAGACAGGACTCCAGAATTCTTTCCTCACTTCAATTTGCCGACACAGATTAGAAGATGATACGGTTTTGGCAAACATACTAGGTGTTTTGAATACAAGCTATGATGATGAGGGTTGTTGGGATACATTGAGACAAAACTGGCAACCCGAATACGCTGAAATCATGCTGAGATACCATCCTGAATATCATTTGTTTCAGGCAGAGTGTGAATGCGGGAATACAGAGGAACAACATAAGTTTGACAGTGTTTTTTTCAATACAAACACATATGACGAAGCTTTCAAATTAGGCCTGCTGAATCCACTGGGATTGAAAAAAAATGATAATCCTGAAATTGTCACTGAGGTGGGTATTGGATACCAGCCTTGCAAAAACGCATACCTGGATCCATTCTTTCAAGAAGAATTTTCCTGTTGTCCTGAAAACATCGAAATGATTTGGGAGTACATCCGCAACAGAATGCTTTCCTATATGTCGTGGAGAGATGGTGAGGAGGAGTATTATATCAGTGTTTGGTGGTTGTTGTTTGACCCCAAAGACATCGCTCATGGCGGATATACACCTGGTTGTGAGGAAATCTCAGGGGTGATGAAAGCTTTTCAAGACAGTGTCGTTAAAACATGGGCACAGGGATATAATTGTTCCGAGGATGATGCCCGTTGGTTGCTTTTCAAAAGCATCTACTTATATTTGAAAGAAGAAATCAAGCAGACCATACTGCCAGCATGTCTATTAAGTTGCGATATAGGAGAAATTTGCGACATTGGCGACGGAGTGTGCTGCAATTGTCCTTCGCTTCAATGGGGACAATTTGAATGGTGGTCGAGACAGTTTGACATTTCCGCATTGGATCATTGTGCCTATTATTTGAAAGCAGATACAGGATGCTCTGCTATTCCTCTTACACCAAATGCTGATCCTAATTGTGAGGGCGGCTTTCAAATTCGGTTCATCTGCAATCCCGTATATGGTCTGAATGTGGACAACTTTATGGCTTCAAGAGACTCGTTGTTGCAGCTTGCATACGAGGATTGCTGTGCGGATTGCGAAGCCCATGCCAACGGCTGGATGGAGGAACTGCACGACTATCTTTTGACCCATTGTCCTGAATGCTTTGTGGATTCTTCAAGATGGTTCAACATCCGCCAAAAACTCATTAATCTGTGTACGGAAAGTTGTCAAAAGTCGTACAATGATGCAGACTTCTATGTCCACCAGAGAATAGACCTGATGGAGTTTGAAAATATTCTCAATAATATTTGTGTTGTTGATCAGGATAACTACACACGAATTGTTTACCCGCGCCCCACTAATTATTTTTCCGATTGCGGCTGTCAGAATTACCAAAATACTTTGCATACGTACGGTCTGACTTTTTGGAGCGATACGGAAGAGATATTAGACTCGTTAAGTAATGAGGGCGTAACAGCACAACCAGAACACGTGAATACATGGAATCAATTTTGTATATGGCAACTATACGATAATATGCTACAAAACATTGATGACATATCAATCTTGTACGATGCGAATTTTCCCAAACAGTTCCGCTGCGAGCCTGAACTGTCTGAACTGGAGTTGTGCCAACGGCAAGCTATACTGGCCGCTGCGGCGCAAGACACCATCACCTTCTATCATATCCTTGACAGCATGGTGATGGTTCACCGGGCCATATATGAGCCGCATTGCATGAGCGGGCTTGCCGACACACTTCGCATCTCCTGCCACTCGCAGGAGTTCCTTTATACCTTGTACTATTACGACCAGGCGGACAATCTGATCAAAACCGTTCCACCAAAGGGTGTTCATCCCATCAGGAGTCAGGACTCTCTGAACAGTATTTCAGACTACAGGCACAATATTTTACGCTACGACACGTTGTTACCTGGATTCATCCATCCGCAACACACCATGGCCACTAATTACAAATACAACACACTCAACCAGATTACCGTGAGCTACCAGCCCGACCACGACAGCGTTGCCATCACATACTACGACATCCTGTCGCGCCCTGTGCTGAGCCAGAACGGAAAGCAGAGAGCGGAACACAAATACAGCTACACCTTGTACGACAGTCTGGGCAGGATTGTGGAAGTGGGACAGGTGGTAAATACCAGTAGTATCTCTCAGGCGGAAGCGGCTAACCCCTTGGTTATAGACACTTTTATCGTTAATGTTGCTAAGACAGAAATAACGCATACATACTACGATAAACCTTTGTTGAACACTGCGGGAGGGACCAACCTGCGCAATCGCATCGCAACAGTGGCCTTTTACCCCCAATACCAGACAGATTCCCTTGCTTATCAGACGGCCACCCATTACAGTTATGACATTCACGGCAATGTGAAACAACTGGTACAGGATATTCCCGCTTTGAGTGCTTATTCCCGCAAACTTACTTACATTGACTACGAGTATGACCTGGTGAGTGGCAATGTGAACAAAGTGTGGTTCCAAAAAGGGAAGCCTGAACAATTCATGCATCGTTATAGATATGATGCCGACAACCGCCTGACACACGTTTACACAAGTGCCACCACCAATATAAAGTTCAGGTCTTTATATCAAAATCAAAAACCGACATATCTAACCTTGGAGCGTATAGAAGCCCGCTACTTCTATCTGCCCAATGGCATGTTCTCGCGTGTGGAGCTGGGACAAAAGAACGTGCAAGGCACCGATTATGCCTATACCTTGCAGGGATGGCTGAAGGACATCAACGGATATCGGACAGCTGAAGGCACAACAGCAACTTATGACATTGGTCACGACGGACAATTGAACACAACCTCCGTCAATTCAGGATTTTGTCGGGACGCATTCAGTTCCATGTTGCAGTATTATCATGGGGATTATCGTCCCATTTCGAGTGCCAACTATTACAACAATGAATATTCTGCTGCTGTCCCCTTGTTTAACGGTAACATCTCCGCATTGACCACTGATTATCTTACAACGGGAATAACCCCATTGGCAAAGTTTTTCCGTTATGACAAACTGAACAGGATAAAACACATGGAGACATGCATACCAAACACCTCTCCAATATGGCTATGTGTAACCAATCAATATGAGACGAATTACAGCTATGATTACAATGGCAATATTATGGCGTTACAAAGGTATAATGAGAATGCCAACATCAAGCATGACATAAGCTATCACTATTCACCAAACTGCAACCGTTTGAATGCAATTACCGCGACAGGATTGAATTCGGGCACATACCGTTATGATGCCATCGGTAATCTGTTTGATGACACAGGTGAGAACATGGAGATTTCGTGGAATGCGGCGGGCAAGGTCGACACTATCTGGAAAAACGACAGTGTGCTGAGCACCTTCAGTTACAGCACCACGGGACAAAGGCAGATAAAAAAAACAGGCAAAATTACAGACTATTACATTCATGACGCATCTGGCAATATAATGTGCATATACAGGCAATCCTTGTATTCGTTAGAAACCATTGAACGACCAATATACGGAAATAAGAGATTGGGAATAATACGGCAACCTGTTGATTTGTTTTCCAGTGGAGATTCTTTCATACCGAATTCCACCATTGGCATGAGGCAGTATGAATTGACCGATCACTTGGGCAATGTGATGGCCACCATTCTCGACCGCCGCCAACCATATTCTACTGGAGATTCCACATACAAACCATACGTTATCAGCACCACAGATTATTATCCCTTTGGTTATCCTATTTCTAACCGAAGTACCAATATCGGGGGATATCGGTACTTCTTCAATGGGCAAGAGGCTGATAATGAAGTGTTTGGAGAAGGTGCAAGTTTGACCGCTGAATTTTGGCAATATGATAGCAGGTTAGGAAGGAGATGGAATGTTGATCCTGTATTCAAGGAATTTGAAAGTCCATACTCTTGTTTTGAGGGAAATCCAGTATGGTTTACAGATCCAGGAGGGGATAGTAGTGTCTGGGATAAAAAAGGGTATATGATACACTATGATCCTAATGACAAGGACCTGAGGGTGTTCATCCAAGAAAATGGCAAATTGCGATTGGTTGGTGAATTGGGGAAGACAATTGAAGCAGACTCCTGGTTTGCAAATTTGTTAAAGGATAATGCTGCCACAGCGAAAGATTCATGGAATCCTTTTGGTTTCAGAAATAAAGTTAAGCAGTTTGGTGAGTGGGATTATAAATATGCGAATAAGGATAATCCGAACAAGGGCATTCAATATCATTTGCTTGGCATTGCTTTTTATCGAAAAGAAAAAAAACATGGTGGTTTATCCGAGACCTATTTCTTATTCAATGGGATGAAAGGACGAGCTGAAGATCTAAACAACTTTCACTTTGGGGTAGTAGGTAAAGCTTTCGGCTTATTTCCAGAAACTTTCATGTTGAAGCAAGCAGGTAAAGCCGAAATGGAAAAATGGGCCGATGATGGGATGACAGTCCCTGATGCATGGACACCCAAGGTTGATATTTATGTGTCTCAAGAGGGAACTTATCCCACCTTTTATCGGAAAACCATACTGTTACCTCCCTATGGGGACAATCCCGAAGATCACAAATGGATAAAGTTCGGGTTTGAATATTACAAAACAAACAAGGATTCGCTATTGGATGACTAAAAGATGAAACGTGTTTTTAAAATAATTGCTCTGCCTTTTTTTCTTGTCATAGGTGTCGTTAGTTTAGCCTATGTGGGAGTTATGGCGTATATACATTATGACGTATTCGGGGAAAGTCCATCGTATGAGGACACTCGGCAAAATTTCATCATGAATGAACCATATTTTCAGAAAACTGAAAACAACTTTCTGGAAATTGCCAACTGCTGCTTGTCGGATTCATTACAAGGATTTCTTCTATTCAGTATTCTCGAATCGAACGGCGAGTTTTTGTTTCGTCTGTTTTTTTCTTCAGACAACGAGACGGAACTTGTATTCCCGATTAGAGATTCCAATATTGTAATAACCCAAGACCAGAAAAAAGCATTACATTTCAGAGGAATTGATTATAAATTGGTGAAAGCACTTTACTCAAATCTAAAAAAAACAAATTGTTGTGTTATTTCAAAACAAGATGGAAATCCATACAATCTGTTTTCTATGACGTTTAAGATACTCGATTATTGTTCAATTGATTACATGTTTTATCCCCAGCCTATCGAAGTGGATTCTATACATGCGATTTCTAATTCCCCGCTCGGCCAACGGGTTACTATCTCTGTAAAATAATTAAATGTTGTCCAAGTTGTCGTCTTAATCCGAAATAATCCTATCTTTGCCCCATGAACTCCACCCTCACATACCGTCCAAATTTACCCAGTACCAATATTGGGGAATATCGGTACTTTTTTAACGGGCAAGAGGCTGATAATGAGGTGTTTGAAGAAACGGCGAATTTTGGCTATGAATTCCGGCAGTACGACAGCCGTTTAGCCCGATGGTGGAGCGTTGACCCGAAGTGGAATGAGTATCCGAGTGTTAGTCCATTTGTGTTTTGCACAATGACAGTCCGATAATGTTGATGGATCCTAAAGGAGACACACTTAAATTGCAAAAGAGACTTCGCCTGAATTTCGACAAAAAGTTTAAGGAAGCAATAGAATGCTTAAATGATCATAAAGTTGCAGGGATTGTATCGTATCTATAAAAATCAGACTCTCCAAAATAGGTTAACACGTTACCACCTGCTACCTGTATCCTGTCCCCTGATTACAGCACGGTTATGGTTCCTGTGAGCTGATAAGGAATGCCCCGGTTATCGGTGAAATTAATCAGATAAGTGTATATAATATTGCGATTAATGCGGCCACGATACTCACCATTCCACTTGAAATTTTTGTCATCGGAATAGTATATCAACTCGCCCCAACGAGTATAGATACGAATTTCAAATTCATCAATCATAGGCAAGTATCTTTCGTGGAGACAGAAGTAATCGTTAATACCATCGCCATTGGGTGTGATGGCATTCGGCAAGTATACGTTAAGTTCACAGGTTTCTATCTGATACCAAGTAGAGACTGAACAATGATCCTGCATGGCGGTCACGGTATAGGTGCCGGGCTGTGTCACGGTAATGGTCGGGGAAGTCTCTCCTGTACTCCATAGATAGTTTGTCATGTTGGTCTCAACAGACAGTTCTGCAGAATATTCTTCACAGAAATCAGATGTCAGCGATACAATGGCGATAGAAGTATCCACCACAGTCAGATGTAAATTCACGATGCTGTCGCAATCCAGCTGGCTTTGCAATTGCTGGGTCAAGTTCAGTTCCGGCACGCCGACAGTCTGGGTTGATGGCACCACAAAGCCGTGGTTGTCATACGCATCGCCTTCGCAAACCACATCCTCAAAGTTCAGTTCATACACTGGATTTACCGTTAAATGCAGGGTATGGATGCTATCACAACCTTCTGAAGTTGAAAGATGAAAGATGAAAGTTGAAAGATGAGGCGTACCTGGCATGAAAGTGGTGTCGTTATACGTGTATGGCAATTCGCTCTGGCATATTGTCAAGCTCTCCTCTGCGTATGACGAAGGGGTAATGCTCAGGAGCAGTGTCACCATACTGTCGCAGCCGTGGGCACTTTGCAGATGAATGGAACATGGCAACACACCTGGTGTTGACGTGGCGGTAGCGGAGATGTCAAAACCATTGTCTTGATACGGATAACCCTGACAAACTACATCGTAGATAGTGTCCGCTACATTATGATAGACAATTACATTGACCACATTGCTATATACAGTACCACAGGCCGCGCTAATCCATGCCCTGCGGAGCGAGAAGGGAGAGTTAACCGCCTGAGCATAATTGTAGTTTTGACTGTTATTTGGTGCTGGAGCGGGATTCCATGTGGTACCGTTAGTGGAAATCTGCCACTGGTAAACGCTACCTGCCCCACCCGATGCGGCAGTTCCTGTAAAGGTCTGCAAATGAGTTCCTTCACACACACCCTGATTGGCAGCGATGACACCTGGCACCATACTGTCGTTCAGATGTGTCAGTATAACACTATCCGTCACCTGACAACCCAAGGCATCCGTCACGAACAGACGGTATTTTCCAGCCGGCTGGTTATTCAGCTGGGCCGTAGTCGAAACCGTAGTCCCTGCTTCGTTCTCCCAATGAATAGGAGTATAAGGTGACACTCCGCCACTTACCAGCACCCCTACACTACCCGTAGAGGCACCATAACAATTGATGTGTGTAATGTTTTGCATCGTAACCGTTGGATTGCTCACGGTCAAATGCAAGGTCAGATAATGGCTGCTTCCATTGTTATTGAGCAGTGTGTCTGTATATACTCCAGCTTCAGTAAACACATGGCCATGCCAAGTGTAGGGCAATGATGCCGCACAAACCATCGTGTCAAGCGTCGCACTCGTATTATAATGGACTATGACCGTCTGTTCTACCAATGAGTCACATCCATGGATGGTGGACAAATGGTAACTAAACTGAGACTCGACAGCTGCTCCTAAAGTTATGGTAGTATCCGCAGCAGCAAAATAATATGGCAACTGGTTTTCCACCAATACCAAAGTATCTTGACTTGTCACACTGTGATATACGGTCAAATGCAGGGTAACCACACTATCACAACCGACAACGTTGGTATACGTAATGGTTGCTGTTTCCGTACTTGACGTATAGGTATGTCCATCTATCCAGGTATAGCTGTCACACGCAACCTGTTCGTCTATGCCAGTTGTCGTATAATTGACATGCACCGTCATCACCACAGTGCTATCCACACCCGTCGAGGCCGTCAATATGGCTGACTGCGTGAAACTATGGCTTCCTTCAGCTATAGAGTCCGCCACAAATGTCATACCATTCCAAGTGAAAGGCAACTGGCTCGCACAAATAGTGTCATATAAAACTGTTGTTACGTTATAACGAACGGTTAGGTGGACGGTCAGCATGCTGTCGCAGCCATTGCTATTGACACCAGCCAGTGTTTGGCTAAAAATGCTGTCTGTCATATAAGACTGGCCATTCAACAACAGGGGCAAATCATTTTCCAAAATAGTGGTATCCAAAGTACCGTATGTCGTTGGATTCACCACTACCGTCATCACCACCGTACTGTCCACACCCGTTGAAGCCGTTAAAACAGCCGAATCCAAGAGTATAACTGGTGTAACAAATGGTTCAGTTGTGTTCAATTCAAAAGTGATTCCATTCCAAGTCAATGGCAATTCAGTTTGGCATAGAATCGAATCCCTATAAACCGTCACATTATTCAACACAGTGAGATGAATAGTAAGCACACTATCACATTCGTAAACATTTGAATTACTGAAAGTTTGAGTATGAGTTCCCGCAACGGGATACATTTCTCCGTTGAAAACAAAAGGCAAGTCGTTTTCGACAATGGTCGTGTCTAATGTGCCGTATGTGGAAGGATTCACGTGCACCGTCATCACCACTGTGCTGTCCACTCCTGTGGAAGCAGTGAGCACAGCCGAATGAGTTATGGTCTGTGTTGCGGCTTGAATCTCCTCAGCCTCAAATGATTGTCCATTCCACACCATCGGCAATGCACTCTCGCACACCGTACTGTCAGCAGGCACTGTAACATTATACAATATATGCAGATTTATGGTGAGAATACTGTCACAGCCGGCATAATTTCTCAAGAACTGGATTTTATAACCCTGTGTCGTATAGGACTCTCCATTCCAGACAAATGGCAAGTCATTCTCCACCACCGTAGTATCCAGACTGCCATACGTGGTATAAACCACCGTCACCGTCATCACTAACATACTGTCAGCACCCGTAGATGCTGGCAATATCACCATCTGCGTAGCGGTTTGCGTAAAGATGTAACCATTCCATTCGAAAGGCGTATTGATGGCACAAACTGTAGTATCAGCGAATGCTACCACATTGTAAATTTCCTCCAAATTGATGGTCACGATACTGTCACAACCTGCAGCATTTTCAATGGTTTGCGTATAAATGCCCGGTATCGAATAGGATTCTCCATAATACACAAAGGGCAGATCATTCTGTAAGACTGTGGTATCCAAGAAGCCGTATGTGGTCGGATTATAATTCACCGTCATCGTCACAACACTATCCACACCATTTGTGGCGGTATATACGACACTTTGCGTACACGCTGTAGTGAAAACCACTCCATTCCATGTAAATGGGAAATCATTGTTGTTACGACACTGTCGCAGCCAGCATCATTCGCTCCTGCAAAAGTCAGAGCAAATGTGGTATCCGTTGAATAGGCCACACCATTCATCCACAGCGGAAGATCGTTTTCCAGAACAATGGTATCCAATGTGTTATAAGAAGAAGGAACAAGCTCTATCGTCAATAAAGTAATACTATCACATGCCAAAGCCGTTGAATTATGAATATAATGAACTGACATTGAAGTGGTTTCTATTCCAAAAACAGTATCACCGTAAGTATAAGGCAGTTCATTTTCGCAAATTGTGAGCGTATCCTCAATAATATAAGATTGATTTACAATAAGATGCAAGGTCACGATGGAGTCACAGCCGTTTGCAGCACCACCGACATAGGTATAAGTTGGAATATTTGTGCTGGCGTAATATGTTATGCCATCCAACCAAGTGAGGCTGTCGCAAACGATTTGTTCATCAATGCCGTATGCGGTGTTGTTTACCGTCAGATGCAAGGTCACGATGGAATCGCAACCATTGGCAGCACCACCGACATAGGTATAAGTTGGAGTATTTGTGCTGATGTAATACGTTATTCCATCTATCCAAGTGAGGCTGTCGCAAGCGATTAGTTCATCAATGCCATAAGCGGTGTTGTTCACCGTCAAATGCAAAGTCACAATAGAGTCACAACCATTGGCAGCACCACCAACATAGGTATACGTTGGAGTATTTGTGCTGGCGTAATACGTTATGCCATCTATCCAAGTAAGGTTGTCGCAAACAATTTGATCATCAATGCTGTATGCTGTGTTGTTCACCGTCAAATGCAAGGTCACGATAGAGTCGCATCCATTAGCGGCACCAGCAGGATATGTATATGTTGGAGTATTTGTGCTGGCGTAATACGTTATGCCATCTATCCAAGTCAAGCTATCACAAGCGAGTTGTTCATCAATACCTATTGGGGTCTGATTCACCGTCAAATGCAAAGTCACGACGGAGTCACAGCCGTTGGCGGCACCACCAACATAGGTATAGGTAGGAGTAATCGTGCTGGTATAATACGTTACACCATCAATCCAAGTCAAGCTATCGCTAGCAATCAGCAAATCTATACCCATTGCGGTCTGATTCACTGTC
>CADCNH010000035.1 GCA_902802755.1 uncultured Bacteroidota bacterium
ACCAATACTCATCCTCCATCAATTTCTCCACCAGTGCCAAAGGTATTTTCTACTTTGACGCAGCCATCTCCTACTCTCAAAACACCAACACCCGCATGGTTGATATCAAGTTGCCCACCATTAACATGTCGGTCACCCAATTCTATCCTTTCCGTAAGAAAAACAAGGCAGGCGCATTGAAATGGTATGACAACATTTCCATGAAATGGTCTTCGGAGATGTGTTCACAAATCAACACCATCGACACACTGTTTTTCAAGCCGCAAACCTGGGAGGAGATTGCCGTCGGCATACGACACAACATTCCGTTGACCATCCCCATCAAAATCGCCAAGTTAGTCAACTGGAACACCAATGTCAATTTCACCGAGAAATGGTACCTGCAACGCGATGAGCGTTTTTTCCATACCGACACTCTGGGAAACCCAATAGTTGACAATGTTTTCAAGCGCGGTTTTTATGCCCTGCACGACCTCAGCATCAGCACTGAGCTGACCACCAAGATTTATGTCATGTATCAGTTCAAGAAAGGAGGGTTAAAAGCCATTCGTCACGTCATCACACCGAATTTAAGTTTAAGTTATAGTCCTAATTTCAACAAAAAATCATTTGGGGAATACTTCGACACGGAAGAAAGCGAATACGTCAGCTACTCCTATTTCAGCAACTCCATGTATGGCGGTGCCAGCGGCCAAACCAGGGCATTAGCACAATTGACGTTCAATAATAATATTGAAATCAAAGTCCGTTCAAAAAGGGACACCATTACCGGAACCAAGAAAATCGCCATTTTCGACAACTTAGCCATCTCTATGGGTTACGACTTCGCCGCTGACTCTTTGCGCTGGCAGCCCTTACGCATTTCTGGCCGAAGCACTATCTGGAAGCAACTCAACATCACCTTTAGCTTGGCATTTGACCCTTATATCATCAAAGACGGGAAAAGAGTCAACCAAACCGAGTTGAAGGTCAACAAAAAACTCTTGCGTTTCTCCAATGCCAACATCAACGTAGGACTTAACCTGGTCATCAACCGGGATTTGTTCAAAGGCAAGCAGAAAGACGACAAGAACAAGACAGAACAAAACAAAAACAGCGAGTCCATCATGGACCAGAACCTGTTAGGCATGCCTAACACCCGTCCCGACTTCAACAATCCATGGTCACTGACCATCAACTATACTTTTGCCTATACTACCAACGACAACTATGGCTACTACATAATAGATAATCTCAGGAGCAAGGTGGTGGAGAAACCCTATACCCACAAATTTGTTCAGACGCTGAATATCATTGGAGAATTCAACATCACCAGAAAATGGAAGGTAGGCTTCACCACTGGTTATGATTTTGTGCAAAAAGAAATGTCTTACACCTCCATCGACATATACCGCGACTTGCACTGCTGGGAAATGCGTTTCAACTGGATACCTTTCGGCTATCGTAAAGGATGGAGTTTCACCATCAACATCAAAGCCGCCGCATTACACGATGTGAAACTCGACCTGAAGAAAGACTTCCGCGACAACATGTACTAAACAGGTTACAGGAGATAGGTTACAGGGGTCAGAATGTAGTGGAAATGCAAGATGCAGAGGGAAGGAATTAACAATTAACAATGAATAATGAATAATGATTAATGGGGGTTGGATTATGAATTGAGCATTGTGCATTCATCTGCAATGGGAACCATATAGGGAGAAAAAAAATAATACGAAGACCAAAGATTTTAAATTGACTTTACGTTATAGATAATGAACAAGCAATCCCGTGATGAAATTTTGCAGTTGATTGACGACTGTAAAAAAGGCCAGCGAAGAGCCATGCACAAGCTTTTCAAGACTTATTACGGGTCGCTGTTCACGGTTTGCATGCGTTATGCACACTGTTATGAGGATGCGCAGGACATGGTGAATGAGGGGTTTATGAAGATTTTCTCGGCATTGGGAACTTACCAGGCCTCCGGCTCCTTCGAAGCGTGGATGAAGACCATCATGGTCAATGCGGCACTCGACTACCTGCGCAAGTACCGCCACTCCACCGAAACAGTCAACTATGACGATGTGACCGATGACGTTCTGCAACATCATGACGAAAACGAGGCCCTGTCGAAGCTGTCCACCGATGAACTGATGCAGCTGATACAGCAATTGCCGCAGATGAGCCGCACCGTCTTCAACCTTTACGTGTTTGAGGACATGCCCCATGCGGAAATTGCCAAGCTGCTGAATATCAAGGAAGGAACTTCGCACTGGCACCTCAACTTCGCCAGAACAAAACTGAAGGAAGCGATAAAAGAGGTTAGTGATTAGTGATTAGGAGTCAGGGGTCAGAAATTCAGAATTTGGTTTTCAACTTCTCAAATTGGCACATTAGCACATTGATAATTAGCACATTAAAAATATGAATCAGTTTGACCAAGAGATAAAGAACAAAATCAACAGCAAGAGCTACGAGTACAAGCCTCAGGCATGGAAGTCGTTCAAACATCAAAGCGGTATGCCCATGATGAGTACGGGAGCAAAAATAGCCCTTGTGGGCAGTGTTGCCGCTGTAATCACCGGCAGTGTTTTATTTTTCACTTTACCCTCAAACAATAAGCCCGAAACGGACAACACCATTATTGCGCAAGAGCAAGTATCAGAAAATCAGACTACCAATCAAAATATTGACACTGTTGAATTTACAGAAATAGCAGAAGCTGACAAAACTCTTGAAAACACTGCTGAGACAGTTTCTCCAACAGTAGCTGTTGCTACAAGAGCCAACACCCAGACTCCCGAACAAGTTCAAGTTCCGTCCCAAACACAAACACAAGTTCAAGTTCCGGTCCAGGCCAAGCCCCAACCCACTTATTATGGTCGGCCATTGGAAATTCTTGTAGATACCATTTCCTCCATTGACTTCCCGGATTACGAGACGAAGCCTGCGGATATGCTGCCGTAGATCAGGAATCAGGAATCAGGGGTCAGGGGTCAGAGAAATATAAGTTTTCCGTATGAGTTTAAAGATTTTTGATTAATTTTGCATATCAAAATTTACAACGATGCAAAACACAAAAAATCTTACTTTCAGCATGTTCGTTATCGGTTCGTTGTTTTTCGTATTCGGTTTCGTCACCTGGCTGAACAACATTCTTATTCCATACATGAGAACCTCATGCGAGCTCACCACCCAAGTACAAGGCTATTTGGTGACTTTCGCTTTTTACATTGCCTATTTTGTAATGTCCATTCCGTCGTCACTTGTGTTGAAGAAGACGGGTTACAGCAACGGAATGGCTTTAGGCTTGGTCGTCATGGCCATCGGCTGCATGATGTTCATTCCTGGCGCGCAGATGCGCAGCTACCCCATGTTTTTGTTGGGGCTCTTCCTGCAAGGCAGCGGCTTGTCGCTTTTGCAAACTGCCAGCAATCCATACGTCACCGTTATCGGCCCGATTGAATCGGCAGCCCGCCGCATGAGCATTATGGGAATATGCAACAAACTGGCAGGTATGATTGGCATTCTGGTACTTTACAACGCCCTGTTCAGCGGCAAGGAACACCTTTTTGAAAGCATCAAGGAGATGGCTCCAGGTCCCGAGAAAGAAGCCATGTTACAGCAACTCTCTAACGGAGTCATCATCCCCTACCTCATCATGACCGCCGTGTTGATCGCACTGGTACTTTTCATCAAAACCGCCCACTTACCGGACATCGTGGAGGAAGAGAAAAAGATTGACGGCAAAAAAGCGAGTATTTTCAGTTTCCCATATTTGTGGCTTGGCATTTTAGCCATTTTCTTCTATGTGGGTGCCGAAGTTATCGCCATCGACACACTGATACCCTACGGCGACTATTACGGCATTTCCACAAAAGTTTCCCACTATTTCGGAGTTTACGCATTGATTGCACTGTTAGTGGGTTATCTCTGTGGAATCCTTTTCGTGCCGAAAGTCGTCTCTCAACGCAATGCTCTGATTATCCAATTATTTTTGTCTATCGCATTGGTAATTGTAGCGTTGTGCACCTCCGGAATTTTCTCCATTATCGCCATTATCTGCCTAAGTTTCGCGCACGCCATCATGTGGCCCGCCATTTGGCCATTGGCCATCCACGACCTGGGCGACCATACCGAATTTGCCTCCGCACTGATGGTGATGGCCATCGTTGGTGGTGCCGTCATGCCGCTGATATACGGCAAGATTGCCGATGCCGTGAATCCACACATCGCCTACGCCCTGCTGTTTGTGTGCTATGCCTATATCCTGTTTTTTGCCACTGTGGGATGTAAAATCGGGGACAAGAGTTGACAATGCACAATGCACAATGCACAATTAATAATTAATAGTTTTTTGGGTGGGTTCAAAATTCAGAATTCAGAATTCAAAGTTCAGAATTCAAAGTTCAAAGACTCCACTTAGGTAAAGCCTAATTTCCCTTGAGTGCAACGAAACTCCACTAACCCCTAACCACTTTACTACCCCCAAACAATTGGCACATTAGCACATTGATAATTAACACATTAACTAATTTGCTAATTTGCTAATTAATTAGCCTTCACGATTTTCCGGCTGATTTTTTCGCCGTTGCTGGTGTAGATGGACAGGTAGTACATGGCGGCGGGCCAATCTTTACAGTTAATGGTATTGGAGCCATCCTGTAATGAATAGACATCCATAAGTTGACCTACAGAATTATATATTTTCACTTCCTTGAGGTTTTCTCCCTTAATCACAATGCGGTCCACAGCCGGGTTAGGATATAAGAGGACTGAGGTTTGCGACTGTGTATTCGCAATGGCACTCTGATTTTTGCTGACGACAAACTGGTGAGGATCTGCGGCACCGATATACGGATGGTGCTCTCTCCTACCCGACTGGTCCTTAGCGAAGAGGTAATAATCAACAGTATCAAGATTGTTCAAGTCTGAGATGGAGGCCTCGAATGTGCTGCCACCCACAGAAGCCAAAGGCACATTCTGCCATGCACCATGATTGATTCTGTAATATGCCAATACAGAATCCGTAACTAAAAATTGTCCGCTCAAAGTTCTAATATCCGCACTCAACAGGGCTTCTTCCTCTATCTCTTGTACACCTAACAAAGGATAATGTTTGATATAGAGCATACCGCGGTCGGCAATTTCATGGGTACGGCAATGCAGGGCATCAGTATTCTCCCACGCCGCATTACTCACCTGTGTTATCGGAACAATAGTGTAGCCGGGCATGGCCTGCTGATACACCTCGATGGCATCACCATCCCACTGGGAACCTGCAACGGGCACAAAAACATGGTCGTTCAATATCAAGGAGTTGGTATAGGGTGTCGCATACCAGCCTGTGCCAGGTTCATAAACCCTAAACACCTGATAATGATTACCCCAAGGGGTTGTGGCATTGGCAAAAACCGCAGCAGCAGCCTCATAATCATTGTAGCGGTAATCGGTAGTAGGCACTTGGGCAACCAATACCTTATCAACATCCAAAAACTTAGCCCAACAATCAATGTGAAAAATATAATCGTCCATGGGGTCATCTATAATAAAATACTGATTTACACCCAAATACTCTTGGGCCATCTGACGAATTGATGTGGCAGTCTCATTAGGATTCTCATCCAGCACCAACTGGGTGGAAGCCGCTGTACCATAACCATCCACCATATAATTACCACCCGTGTGAACCATCGGCATAGCATACATGGTACAATTCAGATTGGAAGCGATACTATTCATAGCGGCATCATCATTCGGACGCTGGGGTCTATTGTAAGTAAAATCGATAATTCCCACTTGGTCATTACCATCAATGACAAACCATGGGCCATAATCACGGGTCCAATAACTGTCATGAGGCACAATCCAAAAATCGACATTGGACATATTGACACCATGCTGGTTGAAATTTGAGCTGGCAGAATTCATCTGATTGTTATTATTCACCAGTACTTTCACACGAGTTATTTGCGACAGCTGACTTACCAAATTAACAGGAATACCAAGAGGATAAGCTACAATGACACCCTCCATGGGCTGAAATTCAGCCACTGCCGTCACAGGACCTTGTGGAGCGGCCGTGAAATTCATACTGGCCTTGACTGGCAACGTGTGCATCAGCAACTGTTCTTCTGCTGTCAAACGGTATGGAAAAGCAGGATGTTCATCGTAAAGGTCCGATTGGGCAGACAGCAATAATGACAAGCCAAAAAAGAATGTAGCAAATAAAAATTTTTTCATCATTCCAATAATTTTTTGAAGCTGCAAAAATACAAAAAAACGCCTTTCCTTATATATTTTCATACAATATGATAAGTCTTGTCTCTGCAATAAATTTTATAGGTCTGTCATTAATTCGAGAAATTTATGTAACTTTGCAGTTTGTATCAATTAAAACTAATTATGGCATTAATTAAATCTATCTCAGGCATCAGAGGAACCATCGGTGGCAAAGCCGGTGACAACCTCACCCCCATCGATATTGTACAATTCACCACTGCTTTCGTCATGTTTTTGCGGAAAGACGACAGTCAGAAAAAACTAACTTTGATTGTCGGTCGCGACGCCCGTATTTCAGGCGACAAAATCAACAAATTGGTATGTAGCACTTTACAGTTTTTGGGAGTGGATGTCATCGACTTAGGTTTATCTACTACGCCAACGGTGGAAATGGCCGTTATCCAGCAACATGCCGATGCAGGCATCATTATTACCGCCAGCCACAATCCCATGCAATGGAATGCCCTGAAACTGCTCAACAGCAAAGGCGAGTTCATTTCTGGAGCAGAAGGCAAGGAATTGCTTGAAATTATTGATAAACAAGATTTTGTATATTCAGATATCAAAAATCTTGGTAATTATACACAATATGATAATGCTATCAACGACCATATCGAAGCCATTTTGAAGCTGCCTTTGGTGGATGCCCAAGCCATTGCCAAAGCCGATTTGTCGGTCATTGTGGATTGTGTCAATTCCACTGGCGGCATTGCCCTGAAGCCGTTATTAGAAAGACTGGGAGTGACCAAAATCAAGCTGTTGTATGGAGAGCCCACAGGTATTTTCCCACACAATCCGGAGCCCATTCCAGAGCATTTGTCCGAGATTTCCAACGAAATGAAACGCCATAATTACGATGTAGGCTTTGTAGTGGATCCTGATGTGGACCGTCTGGCCATTGTCAAAGAAGACGGCGAGATGTTTGTGGAGGAATATACCTTGGTAGCTGTAGCCGACTACATTCTGCAACATGAGAAAGGAAATACCGTCTCCAACCTATCCTCATCCAGGGCCTTACGTGATGTAAGCCAGCGTTATGAGGTGGAATATAATGCAGCAGCTGTTGGCGAGGTGAATGTGGTGGCCAAAATGAAAGAAACCAACGCTATTATCGGTGGTGAAGGCAACGGAGGTGTGATTTATCCTGCTCTTCACTACGGACGCGACGCACTGGTAGGTGTAGCTCTTTTCCTCAGCTATATGGCCAAAAGCAAGAAGAGCTGCTCGGCAATCCGTGCTCAATATCCGGCTTATTTCATCTCCAAAAACAAAATCGAACTGCATCCGAACATGAATGTAAAGCACATTCTAGACAGCATCGCAGAAGATTACAAGCAGTATGAGGTGAACCGCATTGATGGAGTAAAGATTGACTTTGACAACGGTTGGGTACACTTACGGACCTCCAACACTGAGCCCATCATCCGCATCTATGCCGAGGCCGGCACTGAAGAACAAGCCGACCACCTGGCACAAAAAATCATGATGGACATCCGCGAAGCAATGAAATAATTAGCAAATTAGTTAATTAGCAAATTAGTTAATTAGTTAATTTTTGAATGAAAAAAATAGCAATTTAGTTCATGAAAAATTGGATTTTTCCACTTATCCTCATTGGCTTTCTCGCCATAATGGGGCTTGCCGTATGGTATCTGGCACGACGCACCGCCTTTGTTTTCGGCACCCGCGCCACTTGGTGGTATGTTACATACAGTTTCCTGCTGATAGGGAGTTTTGTCTTTATGTTTCTGGCTTCACAGCCCTGGACTGTCAACCCCATTGGTCACATTTGCTCCATAGTCAGCAGTGTGGTAGTAGGATTACTACTATATCTGCTGATGTTCATGCTGTTGGTGGATATCGTACAGTTGTTCGCCCACATGCCCCGCTGGCTTTTTGGCACCATAGTGGGAGTACTCACACTTGGCGTATGCGGCGTTGCCATGCACAATGCCCTAAGTCCCAAGTTGGTAGAGGTAACTGTGCAACTGCCCAAACTGCAGCAATCCCTGCGGGCCGTCCAACTGACAGACACCCATATCGGACACTTCAGGGGGAAAAATCATGTGCAGAAGCTGGTAAATCTCGTCAACGAAGCCAAGCCAGACATCATTTTCTTTACTGGCGACTGCTTCGAAAGCTGGTATAATTTCAACGCCCAGACTCTTGAACCACTCACCCAGCTCAAAGCCCCCATATATTTTGTCGAAGGCAACCACGATGGCTATGTGAACAACAAGCAAGCCAAACAACCGCTGCGCGAAGCAGGAGTACATGTGCTGGAAAACGAGGTAACCACCGACAAAGGATTATGCATTGTAGGACTGGAATACATGTCGGCCGACACAAAGAGCACGAACGCACATGCCCCCCATCGCTCAGAGACGATAGAGAGCACCCTACCCTCACTTTCTATTGACAAAACACTGCCTGTCATTGCTTTACAACACAGTCCAATTGGCACCGACTATATAGAAAAAGCAGGTATAGATTTGCTGCTATCTGGACACACCCATGGCGGGCAACTCTGGCCACTCACCTGGATCAACAACCATGTGTTTCGATACAATAAAGGCCTGAACAGACAAAATACACTTCAGATATACACCTCCTGTGGTTCCGGCTCTTTCGGTCCCCCCATGCGTATGGGCACCTCAAGCGAAGTTACTTTGCTGCATCTGGAACCAGCAAGCAAATAATATTTCTTCTGTTTCAACATTAGAATCCCACCTTCACACCGAAGTGGATTTTTCCCGTCTTGAAGGAGACTGGACTATTATGCTGATGACCAAGGGCATAGCTCAGATAGAACATACCTGCTTTTGTATCGAAGGACAAGCCCAGGCCAAAACCAAAGGGCAAATCCCGGAAATAGTTGTTCGGAATGTTACGCTCATACCAAGCGGCATTAAAGAAAGCATTGATATAAGAGCGACGGGCAAACAAAAAACGCAATTCCGCAAGGGCTATGGCGTAAGAAGAACAATAAAGAGCTTTCTCATCGAAGCCTTGCAAGGAATTCATGCCGCCAATACGAAACAATTCATTCAAATACAGCTTATTACCAAACATAGTGCCGCCATTAAGTCCCAAGACGAGGACAAAGCGCTTATGCAGGGGCACAAAGCCCATTAAATCTGCCGCAAGACGGTAATTGGAGGTTCTCATTTCCATACCCTCATAAAAGAACTCATCAGTTTTGGCATTTTTGATGATTTTCCGTCTGCCCACCGCACCATTCACACAGAAAGACACTCCTTTCCGGGGGTTGTACAGATAATCCAACTTTCTGATATTGAATTCTATACCATACATCGACTTTCCATAATCTATCAGTCCCGCATCCACCGACAGCAAGGAGACGGTCAGAATTCTGGAGGATGTATAATTGAAATAAGCACGGGCATAACTGTTGCCCATAAACGAGTATTGAAGTCCAATTTCGTAATTCATAGTGAGATACGAAGTATCCTTTTTATCTAAGTCAAACTGTCCATTCACCCCGAAAGGAGTGCGAAACAAGTATGGAAAATTCAACAATACAGTAAGATTTTGGGAATAGCGCTCGGTACTGCGCCATTGCAGGGCTATTCTCTCCCCTATCTTGAACAGATTCCGCAAATCCAGGTTCAGCTCACCATTCAGCGACACTTTTCCAGTCCGCTCATCCACTGGCACAAGTCCCAAGTACCCGTCAAACTGGCTGCATTTCCGCTTGGCGAGGTACAGGTACAAATAGCACTTATTGTTGACAAACTCAATGGACGACGGACTGATTTCCGTCACAAAAGGCAGCTCCGCCAACTTGGAAGGAATGTCAGCAACCACCGACTCCTTATATGCTTTTTTTCTCCGCCAGCCCAAGTACGGATAGAGGTAAGCACTTGATAACCTGGCATCTCCATTGATAACAATACTATCAAAAGCAATGTACTCATGCTTGTCGATTTTCAAGACCGCAGTAGCATATTGCTCTTGCATGTCAAGACTGTCCAAGCGGACTTCCGCAAAAGGGAAACCATTGTTTTCAAAATATGAGACAATCTGCTGTGAGAATTTCGGATAGTCAGCCAAACGCAAAACATTATTTCTGCAATATGATAAAGCATTAGACTGTTTCAGCAAACTTTGGGTAACGGAATCCATACGCAGACAAGCTGAATATTGCGTCTTTTTTCCTTTGTTTTGACCAAAAAGAGGAAACAGACTCAAAAAGATAAAAACAGCAAAAAAAAACAACCTGTTAATCTTCAACAACTTATCTATCTTTTTAATAGTGATATAATATATAACTTAAAACCACGTTTTTTATTATCTTTGCAAAATTAAAAAAAAAGTCGATATGAAAAGAGTATTGTTAGTATTAGGAATTATTTTGACAGCATTGGTGATGTTTTCCGCATGTGACACACAACACAAGTGCGCTGCCTACGGACATTATTCGGAAGTCGTGACCGACATGGAGCAAAACAATCAATTATAAAGCTTGTCGGAGATGTTGTGTCTGAGCGGTAAAAAACATATTCTTGAATGTGGACTTTTGACAGTCATGTTCATGCTTATGTTTTTTTTCAGATGCACAAGACATTGCTGATTCGACGGAACATGTGGTAACAGCAAGGGAATGGAATTTCAACATTGAAATTAACACATCAGGTGCAGGACTATGGTTTCAAAAAGGATGGACACCGGACTATTACAACAAGCACTTCTTCGAGGTGGGCGGCGCTTACAACCGTCATCCGAAAGCGGTGAGAGTCAAAAGTTCGCTGTACAACGGGGCGACATCGTTTTGCTACGGAAAGTTGTGCGATCTGTTCTTTTTGCACGCGGGCTACGGTTACCAGCGCACCTTGCACCACAAGCCCTATTGGGGAGGTGTCAGTATCCGTTACACCCTGTCGGCAGGTTTGTCGTTGGGACTGGTTTTTCCGACCCACCTAAGAGTTGTTGATTCCCGTGGCATTGTTACCATAGAAAAATACGACCCTGAGACTGTTGATGCCGCTGACATTTTAGGACATGCGCCCTTCTGGACCAATCTGGCACATATCAGCTATCCACGTCCAGGATTCTATGGCAAAACCGGCTTCCTGTTCGACTTCAGCAAGAAAGACCAAGCCATTCATGCATTGGAGATAGGAATTTGTTTGGATATGATTTTCCCCTTCGTGCAGCAGATGGCTTTCAACAAAGCTAAACCCTTCTACCTGGCGGGATATTTGTCGTACAATGTGGGAAAAAAGAAAAGAGTTTTCGAATAGGTGAAAGATAGAAGTGATCAGTGATCAGGGGTCAGGGGTCAGGGGATAGAAGTTAATAGTTAACAGTTATAGGAGGGATAGAATTCACAATTCACAATTCACAATTCACAATTCACAATTCACAATTCACAATTCATAATACTAAAGACATTAGACTCCTTAAGTTCAAGATTCATAAACTTTCTGGAAAGAAAAACAATTCAACAATTCAACAAATAAACAATTCAACAACAATGACAAGAGACACACAGATTTTTGATCTCATTCAAAAAGAGAGAAGCCGTCAGACGAACGGTATTGAATTAATCGCATCAGAGAACTTTGTGAGCGACCAGGTTATGGAAGCCATGGGTTCCGTGCTGACCAACAAATACGCTGAAGGTTATCCTGGAAAACGTTACTATGGCGGTTGCCAGATTGTGGACCAGACCGAGACCATTGCCATTGAGCGCGCAAAACAGCTCTACGGTGCTTGCTGGGCAAACGTGCAGCCTCACAGTGGCGCACAAGCCAACATGGCCGTATTCTTGGCTTGCCTCAACAGCGGCGACACTTTCATGGGCATGGACCTGAACCATGGTGGTCACCTCTCACACGGTAGCCCTGTCAACTTCAGCGGTATCAACTACAAAGTGGTGGGTTACCAAGTGAAAGAAGAGACCGGCACAGTGGATTACGAAGACATGGAAAAGAAAGCTCTCGAGTTCCGTCCGAAACTCATCATCGGCGGTGGTTCTGCTTACAGCCGTGACTGGGATTGGGCCAAGATGCGTGAGATTGCCGACAAAATCGGTGCTATCCTGATGGGCGACATCAGCCACCCCAGCGGCCTTATTGCCAAGGGTTACCTGAACAACGCCTTGAAATACTGCCACATCGTGACCACTACCACCCACAAGACTTTGCGTGGACCCCGTGGCGGTCTGTTTCTGATGGGCGAGGACTTCGACAACCCATGGGGCAAGACTACTCCCAAGGGCGAAATCAAGAAAATGAGCGCCCTGCTCGACAGCGCCGTATTCCCTGGCACACAAGGTGGTCCGCTTGAACATGTGATCGCTGCCAAGGCTGTCGCTTTCGGCGAAGCACTGACCGATGACTACGACCGCTACATCCAGCAGCTGATGAAGAACGCCAAGACCATGTGCGCCGCCTTCATCGACAAAGGTTACAAGGTTATCAGTAACGGTACCGACAACCACCTGATGCTCATCGACCTCCGTACCAAATTCCCCGAAATGACTGGTAAAGAAGCCGAAAACGCATTGGTAGCCGCCGACATCACCGTCAACAAGAACATGGTGCCTTTCGACAGCCGTAGCGCCTTCAAGACCAGCGGTCTGCGTGTGGGTACTCCCGCTATCACCACCCGTGGCCTGAAAGAAGACGAAATGGGTGTTATCGTTGAACTGATTGACGACGTTCTGAGCCACATCAACGACACTACCGTGGTTGACAAGGTAAGAGCCAAAGTCAACAGCATGATGTCCAACCGTCCTCTGTTCGCTTGGTAACAAAAACCATGCTATGGTGCCATACTTAAAATCCCCCTGCGTGCAATAAGGATTAAGGTATGGTGCCATAGTTTTTCTGTTAAACCTAAAACTATCATCGTGGAAATCAACATAAGAGCCATCAAACAACGTTTCGGCATCATCGGCTTCGACCCGGAATTGGACCGAGCCATCAGCATTGCTGTGCAGGTGGCCCCCACGGATTTGCCGGTGTTGATTACCGGCGAAAGCGGTGTGGGCAAGGAAAACTTTCCGAAAATCATCCACGAATACAGTCCCCGCAAACACGGCCAGTACATTGCCGTCAACTGCGGTGCCATACCGGAAGGCACCATCGACTCCGAACTTTTCGGTCATGTCAAGGGAGCCTTCACGGGAGCCACAGAAGACCATGAGGGTTATTTCGAGACGGCTAACAATGGAACCATCTTCCTGGACGAAGTCGGTGACCTGCCCTTGGCCACCCAAGTGCGTCTGTTAAGAGTGTTAGAAACTGGTGAGTACATGCGAGTGGGCTCTTCCAAAACACAGAAAACCAATGTCAGGGTGGTCTCCGCCACCAACATTGACTTAGTCAACCATATCACCAATGGCAAGTTCAGAAAGGACTTATACTATAGATTGAACACCATACCTATCGCCGTTCCGGCCTTACGCCAACGGAAAGAAGACATTTTCCTCTTGTTCACCAAGTTCGCCTCCGACTTTGCCGAAAAGTACCACTTCCCGCAAATCACCTTGACGGAAGGGGCCAAAGAAGCACTCAGCAACTACAACTGGCCCGGCAACATACGACAGCTGAAAAACGTAACCGAGCAAATGTCGCTGATAGAACCCAAAAGGCAGATTGACGAAGTGACCATCGCCAAGTACCTGACCAGCCCTATCCCCTCGCAGCTACCCGCCCTACTACCCTCCGAAAGCAGCCACCACGAGCAGTTTGAGCGAGAGTTGATTTTCAAGTTCCTGTCGGACATGAAACGCGAGGTAGGCGAGCTGAGAGAACTGGTGCACCATGTCATTGCCGGAGACCTGAAACCCTCTGAATTACAGCAAGACTATCAGCACATCCACCCTGTCAAGACACCACCGGTCATGTACGACCTGCCAGCAGACGATACCACCATCTCCATCAGTAAGGAAGACATCGACAAATCGGAGCCTTTCCAAGAATCGGAGATTATTGAAGACACACATTATTCCTTGGTGGATAATGAAAAAGAAATGATAATCAAAGCATTACAAAAACACAACAACAAGCGATCAGCCGCCGCCCAAGAGCTGGGCATCTCGGAGAGAACGCTGTACAGGAAGATTAAGGAGATGGGGATATGATGGTTACTAATTAGCAAATTAGCAAATTAGTAAATGTGCTAATTATCAATGTGCTAATGTGCTAATGAAATTAAGAACTAAAAAATAAAGAATGTAGGGCTGTCATATCATGGCAGCCGAAAAAAAATTTCAAATAAACGCTTGCTATATGCATAAACACGGAAAAATATTGAATTGGGTCAACATCACCCTGCTGGTGTTGGTTGTGGTGTTGTCGGGATGCCGGATGACGGTATCGTTGACGGGCGGCAACATCGACCCAAGAGCCAAGACCGTGTATGTGCAAACTTTCACCAACAACTCATCCTTGGTCAATCCCACACTCAGTCAAGAGTTTACCACAGCTTTGAAAAACAGAATCCAGAATCAGACCCCTCTGACCATTATCAACAATACGGGTGGCGACTACAATCTGGAAGGCGAAATCATCAACTACACCATCACCCCTATTGCTATCCAAGGCAACGACGCCGCTGCCATGAACAGGCTAACCATCACCGTAAGAGTACGTTTCTCCAACAGTTTTGATGAGAATCAAGACTTCGACCAGTCTTTCTCCCGCTATGCGGATTACCCCAGCACACAGAATTTCACCTCTGTAGAAAGCACCTTGGTTAACGAAATAAACGAGGCACTCACAGAAGACATCTTCAACAAAGCATTTGTCAACTGGTAACTATGGAAAAAATCATCATCGGCAATTATATCGGAAATGAGCTTTCCGCCAACGATCCGGGCAAAGTACTGGCATATTACCATCAGCAGTACCCATGCTCAAACGTGATGACATTACTCTACCTTAAAATGTTGGAGGAAAACCGTCCCAAAGAATACGAGAAGGTCAAGTCAACCCTTTTACTATCCTTATACAATCGCAACAAATTCCACCAGTTCCAGCTAAGCAACCAACCACTTTATGCTGGCCATACGCATACCCCAGCCACAGCTGAAGACAAGACTGTAGCCGTTGAAGATAAGACTGAAACAAATGAAAAAAAGGCAGCAACAGTTGAAGAAGCAACTGTCACTATGCCCGTAGAGAAAACTGACGAAGAGCCTGTTACGTCCAACACATCAGTCATCGACGAGGTAAAGAGACTCATCAACAGCACTGGCACTGAGGCCCGCCCTTCATCCATTGAAGAGGAAATGGGCATGGAGAAGACCTTCGAAGCACCGACCATCAACTTGGAGGAAGACCAATCGGTAGTTATCGACTCACTCATTGCAAAATTCGGAGGCAATCCTTCCACAATTAAAAGAGCCGCCAAGATTTTAGAGCCGCTCGCCAACTACTCCGAAGGCAGTCTGGACGAAGACGAAGAAATTGTAAGTAAAACATTAGCAATTATTTACGCAGAGCAAGGCTATAGTGGGAAGGCCATCAAGATGCTCAAAAAATTAAGCTTGATTTTTCCAGAAAAAAGTAGTATTTTTGCAAGTCATATTGAAATGATAAAAAACGGAAAATATAATCAAATAAATTAGAAAGAAATGTTGACATTAGTAGTTGTATTAGTAGTTATCGCATGTATCATTTTGGCTTTTATCGTATTGATTCAGAACTCCAAAGGTGGTGGTTTGGCTTCCAACTTCGCAGCCTCCAACCAAATCATGGGTGTGAGAAAGACCACTGACTTTCTGGAAAAAGCCACTTGGGGACTTGCCGCTTTTGTCATGGTGCTTTGCTTCGTATGCGCTTTTTTGGTAAAGAACGAATACAAAGCCAATCATCCGTACGAAGGTCCACAGACCGAGCAAGTTGATGACAGCGCAGCTGAAGAATAACATCCGAAGAACATAAAATCAAAAAGAGGATTTCGATAATCCTCTTTTTTTTGTCGTAAAAATGAGCAAAAAAGATTGGTTATATTACTTATTATTAACATCTTCTGCCATATTATGGGGCAGTTCCTTCATTTTTACGAAACAATTGCTCAATGTAGCTGAGCCCGTCACCATCATTTTCTCCCGCCTGTTGATTGCCGGCATTCTGTTTTTGTTGATTTGTCTTCTGTTTTTCCGCAAAGACATGAAGATAGAACGCCAGGATATCCCCACGGTTTTTGCTTTCAGCTGTTTTGAGCCATTTCTTTATTTCATCTGCGAGACCTATAGTCTTACCCGTTGTGACGCTTCAGTGGTTTCCATCATTGTGGCCACCATTCCCATTGCCACAGCATTTCTCTCCATGTTTTATTTCAAAGAGAATTTCACGCGGCTCAACATGTTTGGCATATTTGTGTCCTTCACAGGTATTTTCATCATGTTGTTTCCTGCCTTTCTGAATGCCACCATAAGTGCACTTGGGGTATTGCTGGCCTTTGGTGCGGTTTTGTCCTCTGTTGGCTATATGTTTTTCTTGCGCAAACTGCCCGAGAAATACAATCCCGTGATCATCATCACCTTACCTCTATTATCTGGTATCCTTGGCTATTTTATGCTCCGCCTTGGCCTTCATGTTCTACCTGCAGGGCATGCGTCATTTCGGGGTGGGCAAAGCCAACACCTTCACCAATCTCATCCCCATCGTCACCGCCATCCTGTCGTTTTTCTTATTGCAGGAACAATTCCCCTTATACAAGATTTTCGGAATCATCATTGTCATTACAGGCATTTTCCTGGTGCAAAAGAGAACTTCGAAGGTGTGAGTCCAGGGGACAGGTTACAGGTTACAGGGGACAGGTTACAGGTGACAGTTGGAAGGGGGATGGCAAAGTGTGCCGCAAAAAAGAAGTTGTGTGTTCTTTTCATCTGGCTTGCGCAGTTTTTCCGAGTGTCATATTCAGGAGGGCTGCAGTTTACAGGCATTACAATTCTCTTCTGTAAAAAGGCAAATAAAATTTATTGATCCAAAAATAGGGAATCTCATATGAGCTTTCTACAAATATTTGTCTAAAAACATAGTTATGAACGTTATAACTATATGAAGCATTTAACATGTTTGATTTAATAGTGATAGTATGAACCCTTGGCCAAAGAAAAAAACCATGACGGTATAATTTATATCCATCATTGATGAAAAGTGTGTCACAATACAACAACTCGTTGTCCACATAGAGCATAATATCTATGGAATCTTTAATCAGAGTATGTAAAGAATCGTCTATTACATATTGATTCTCTCGCAAAGGAATATCAGATGTATATGGTTTGATTTTTTCAAAATTGTTAAAAATAAGAATATCTATATTAATATTCCCTCTATTAATTATCATTACAATAATTTCAAAAAAAAGGAAACAAAAAAACAAAATAAATAAAAATTTCTTTATTTTTCTTTGCATATGTTTTTTTTACAATAGTTTGTTCCGCTTTATCAATTATCTTACTGTATTAAAATAACTTCTGGCCTTTAACAAGTTGACAATTTTTGCGGTGGAACAATTGCAGGAGATGTTAAATTAAAAACAACATCTGCACTCCTATGTTCTAATCCTAACAAATGTCCCATTTCGTGTGCTGCAGTCTTTCCTCCTTGATGAGTCTTTTTATCATATACTCCAGTAAACAGAGATGCTCTTATTTCAGCTTTTTTCCCTCCTATGTCGTCCACCTTTCCTAAAACATTTTTTTTGTTTAAAGTCACATTATCTTTTAATTCAAAAACATGATCCTTAGTGTTGTCAATATCATTGTAAGAGTCTACTACTTCGAAGTCGGCAGTGGTAGTAACAGTAATTCCTTCTTTTGTTTTTCCAGAAAAAGAGGACTCGATTTGATTAACTATATCATTTTTTACATTTTCCATATCTAACTTTTTACCAGAACTATTGATAATTTTACCTGTTATTCTAATGTTATATCGATCAATCTCACCTGTGTTATTACCATTATCATCTTTCTTATAGATAGTCTCCAACACTATTTCCTCTCCATTCGGGTCCACCAGCTTAATGGGGTTATTTGCGCAATAAACGTATGGTGAAAGTGAGGGATATTTGTCACTCATCGGGTCAACGCTCAGCCAGATGCTCAGGTCGCTGCTGTAATATCTTGCGCCAAAGTAGCTTAGACCTGTTTCCGTGTCTTTTTCTTTGGCGGAGAAGGTGTGAGTACAGGGGACAGGGGACAGGTTACAGGGGACAGTTGGAAGGGGGATGGCAAAGTGCGACACAGAAAAGAAGTTGTATGTTCTTTTCATTGGGCTTGCGTAAATTTTCCGACTGGCATATTCAAGCTCCATGGCGAAGGTGTGAGTTTATGGGTGCAAAAGTACAATTTTTTTTTCACTTGCTGTCCTAATTTTGGGGAGTATTATAGAGTGGCTGAGTTCACATCCGTGCAACTTCACGCATTATGTGCGAAACAGCACCATTTGCAAAATAGCAATTATAAAAAAGGCTGCCATAATATGACAGCCCTGCATTTCTTTTTCAGCGGACGCATGCAATGCGTCCCTACAATTTTTATTTTTCCCCTTAGTTCTTCAGTGCAGCAATTTCCTTAATAGCAGTGATAGCTGCATCAATGTCGGCTTCGGTATTGAATGCACCGATACTCAAACGCACTGTACCATGGATATCAATGGTGCCAATGCCCACATGCACCTTGGGAGCACATTGCAAACCGGTACGGCAAGCAATGTCATAGTCCACATCCAACATTGTACCCACATCGCCAGCCTCAAAGCCGTTGATGTTGATGGACATCACAGGATTATGGTTCTCCACTGATTCAGCGCAATACAAGGTCACTCCAGGAACATCTTTGATACCGAGACGCAGTTTCTCCCACAATTTCATTTCCTGCTCATGCAGATTCTCGACACCTCTCTCCATCACCCATTTCACACCTGCATGCAGACCGGCCACACCCAAAATGTTCAGGGTACCGGCTTCCAAACGATAGGGATATTCTTCCAAATGGCCAGGATAAGCGGAACGCACACCAGTACCGCCAAAACGGGTATGTTTGATATCGATGCCCTCACGCACGTAGGAGCCTCCAATACCAGTAGGTCCCATCAGACACTTATGACCGGTAAAGGCATAACAGTCAACACCATAATTAATCATATCCATGGTATTGGCACCAGCACCCTGGCTGCCATCCACTACAAAAATCAAACCGTGTTTCTTGCAAATCTTACCGATTTCGGCAATGGGCTGCACAGTTCCTATCACATTGGAACACTGGGTGCAAACCACAAATTTGGTATTCGGTTTGATGGCTTTCTCAATATCATCAGGATCCACATAGCCATGCTTATCAAAAGGCAGATAAGTCACCTCAATGATACCTCTCTCCTGCATCACATACAAGGGACGAAGAACAGAGTTATGCTCGAGCATAGTGGTAATTACATGGGCACCTTTTTCAACCAGACCTTGTATCAATATATTTAAAGAATCTGTGGCATTATAACTGAAAGTGAGACGATTGGGGTCATCGCCACCATTGAACAACTTCGTAAGCATTTTACGAGTATTCTCAACTAATTCGCCAGTCTCGATAGCAGCGTCAAAACCCGAACGGCCAGGACTTACACCATGATCACGGTAAAAACTGTTCATAAAATCATAAACCTCTACAGGTTTAGGAAAAGTAGTCGCAGAATTGTCTAAGTATATCATATCCTTAACTATTTAAAAACGCTGCAAATATACGACTTTTTTGTTAACAAAAGTTAATTCAAGAAAAAAAGATGTGCACCTTAAGTCGTGAGTAAATGACAATAAGAAACAGCATCGTAAAAAAGAGGAAATTTCAATTATGCTGACTGGTCAAAGTGCCAGTATGCTCTTCAAAAAAAAGAAAGGCATTTGAGTTGCAACGAATTATTAAATAAAAGATGTTTATTTCTTTTTATGAGAAGGAAAAATCATGCGATAAGTTGTTGTACTTTTGCAAATCTAATATAAGTATATTAATACATTTATCAACCAAGAAATTAAAAATAAAAGGTAAAAATGAAAAAGAAAGTTTTAATTTCAGGATTATTGGCAGGAGCCCTGCTTCTTTCAGGATGCGTCACAAAACAGAAATACGCCGAATTGGAAGACAACTACAGAATATGCTCCGACAATTTGGCCGTGTTGAACCAGGACAATATCAACACGGTAAACCAGAACAAACAATTGGAACAACAGGTGGAGCAATTGAAGGCAAAGACCAAACAGCTTTCTGCCGACACTTTGACGCTCAGCAAGAAACTGGCCCAGTCGGAGAAAGACTTGGCCAAAGCCATCCGCGACTATGACGAACTGCTGAAACAATTCGCCGAACTCAACATGAGCAACAACACCCAAGTGAACAAGCTGCTCAGCGACATTGAGAAAATCAAAGCCCAGCTGAACGAGCGCGAGGCCGAGATC
>CADCNH010000036.1:0-25383 GCA_902802755.1 uncultured Bacteroidota bacterium
TTGTTTTCGTTGATTTCTAGTACTTTAGCCACATATTTTGTTGCATTTTGTAATACAATGGTATCTTGCGCTTGTATTAGAAATGTGCAAAACATAATTAAAACAAATAAAAATTTCCTCATAAAATGGTTTTAGTATTTCTGCCGGTGATTCCCCTATACGGCAAAATCAAATTTATTTCTAAAGCCACATAAAAAAAGCGCGGGAATCTGAACTCATCGCTCATCCCGCTAACCAGGCCTTCGCATTGCCTTTCGCCAAGGATAAGCAATGCCGAAGCCCACGCTGTTTGTATATTGAAACGGAATTATTTGAAAATCAATCCGTTTTGCAGAGACAATATACACATAATCTCTACAGGAATATACTACCATGGACATTGAACATTGCCTTACCGTGTGGCGATTCTGAAGTTGCGAAGTTCGGTTAGCCGCAGATAAGACGTTGACTCAACGCCTTTTAAATATGTCTATCGCCCTCCCGCAACCCATTCGGGCTACGGTCGTTTGACAGGGCAAAGATAAAGAAAAAAAATTAAAACGAATAGCAGGTGAAGAAAAAAATTCTGGACAAACTCACCATTTCCCATCAACTCTAATGTACCTCTTCCACGGTGACCTCGTTTTGTGCTTCAGGGCAGGCAACACCCACACCGCAGGCGAACACACGGGATAATGTCAACATCTATTGATATGCAACCCTCTACCGAGGGTTGGGTGGTATGGATATGGGGCTCGTGCATAGCATTGGTTGCGGCTCCGCCGCAAATTCCTCCAGCCCGCACACCTCCGGCGTGCGATTAAATTAGGGTAACATCACATTCCTACCATGTCTGGCACTCTTGACGGAGTGCATTTTATTGTCTGGGACACTGTGACTTTGACAAACCTGCGGCTTTGATGGAATGCATTTATTTGGCAGGTCTTTAGGTCTGCAGGGCTTGGTAGCCCAAGGTAAGGTGCGAGGTACGAGTGCTGCCATCCTGGATTGGGGGGTGGCACTCGTGTATAGTCGAGGTGTTGGAGTCGAATGCACCAGAGCATATTATTAGCCGCTTTGAAAATTTATCGTTTTAGCCATTGCAATTATTTTCTGTAAAAATCATATTAAGTATAAAATATTACTAATAAATATTGAATATATTAAAATATTTTATATATTTGCAAGCAAATTGATGTAACAGATAATAATTGTTGAACCATGTAAATATATTGCAAAAAAGTTATATATTTGCAGCGAAATTTCAAAAGGAAATGAAATGGAACGAATTGAGGAGATTGGCAGAAAAAAATGGATGGTATTTGTGGCGTAATGGCAGCAAACATGACATTTATAGGCACCCGGAAAAGACATATACCATTCATATAGAACGACATGGTAGTCAAGAGGTGAAGCGTGGACTTTGCACAAGATTACTTAAACAAATTGGATGTTAATGAACTAGGAAAAATATGAAAAACAAGAAGAAAACAGCATTAATAGAGATGGGGAAAGATGGAAGTTTCAGCGTTTACACTCCTGATATCGAAGCCACTATCATTGGTGAAGGCACAACTGTGGCAGAGGCAAAATCGGATTTTGAGAACTCTGTAGCCGAGTTACTGAGATTTTATCAGGAAGACGGGGAAATGATACCTGAGGAATTACAAGATGTGTCTTTTGAGTACAAATATGATTTGCCATCCTTTTTCCATCATTTCAATTTTTTGAATATCACCAAATTCGCACAATTGGCAGGGATTAATCCGTCACTTATGCGTCAATATAAGCAGGGACAGTATGTGTCTGAAAAGCAGGTCTCAAAGATACAAACGGAAATCCATCGTATTGGCCGTGAGTTAATGTCAATAAATTTATTTTGATTTTATCGCATAAGAATATTCAACGAATCAACATTCTTAACTTTTAATTCTTAGTCCTTAATTTAATTGGCACATTAGCACATTTTCTCATTAGCACATTAATATTCTCCCCTCGAGCGCAGCGAGACTCCCCTGACGCGTAGCATCACTCCCCTTGAGGGCGAAGCCCGAAACTCCCCTTTTTAATTAATTGGCACATTAAATATTTTTGTATCTTTGCATTCCGAAAAAGTGGCAAATTTACCATAAATTCGGAATAAAAATATGTTTTATAAATATAAATAATTGATATAAATGAAGATAGAAAGAAAAAAGTATATTAATCAACTTGTCGACTCAAAAGACAATGGGCTAATTAAAATCGTGACTGGTTTGCGACGGGTGGGCAAGTCGTATCTGCTGAAGACTTTATTCAAGGATTACCTGCTGCAATCGGGTGTGCCGAAGAGCCATATCCTCATCATCGACTTGGAAGACAGACGCAGGAAGGCTTTCCGAGACCCCGACTACCTGCTGAAATGGGTGGACAGCCAGATGAAGGACGATGAGCAGTATTATATCATCATCGATGAGGTGCAGCGGGTGGATGAGTTCGTGGATATGTTGGGCTCGCTGGTGGAGATGCCGAATGCCGACGTCTATGTTACAGGTTCCAATTCCCATTTCTTGTCGAACGATGTTGCTACCGAGTTCCGTGGACGCGGCGATGAAATTCACGTTTGGCCCCTGACCTTCAGCGAGTTCATGACAGCCTATGAAGGCGATATTGTCGATGGTTGGCAGGAATACTACACCTACGGAGGTCTGCCGAAAATACTTTCCATTAAGGGCGACGACAAGAAGGCAGCCTATTTGCGCAACCTATACCGCACCGTCTATCTAAGCGATATATACGAGCGCTATGATATCGAATTCAAGGCTGAGTTTGAGGAATTGGTGCGCATACTAGCCTCGAGTGTCGGCAGTCCCGTCAATCCCACCAATCTGGCCAACACCTTCAAGAGCGTGAAGAGGCTGAACGACATCACCGACAAGACTATCGAGACTTACATCGGCTATCTTGAGAATGCCTTCATGATTGAGAAGTCAGAGCGTTACGACATCAAAGGAAAGAAGTATATTGGCACCACCCCCAAGTATTATTTCAAGGACTTGGGGCTGCGCAATGCCATTCTGTCGTTCCGCCAGACTGAAGAGAACCACTTAATGGAGAACGTTGTATACAATGAGATGCGCCAAAGGGGATTTCTGGTGGATGTGGGCAATGTTGGCATTCGAGTGAAAGACGAAGAGGGCAAGCTGCGCCGGGTGACCTTGGAAGTCGATTTCGTTTGCAACCTTGGTTCGCGCCGCTACTACCTACAGTCGGCCTACCGTTTGCCCGACGACGAAAAGGTGCAGCAAGAGAAACGGTCGTTGCAGCAGATTGGCGACTCGTTCAAGAAGATTGTTGTCGTAGGCGAGCGCATGAAGCTGCGTCGCGACGAGAGCGGCATTGTGATGATGGGCATATACGAGTTCCTGTCGGAGCCAGAATTGCTTGAAGCGTAGTTATAGTTTTTCACATTAAATATTTTCGTATTTTTGTAAAATATTTCGATATGATATATCGTTAGTAATCTTTGGAATAAAATTCAGTTATTTACTATGAATAATACTATTGACATTAGAGAATTGAACGAGCGCATCCAGCGTGAAAGTTCCTTCGTTGACATCATCAACATGGAGATGGGCAAGGTGATTGTGGGTCAGAAGGCCATGGTCGAGCGTTTGCTTATCGGCCTTTTGTCTAACGGTCATATCTTGCTGGAAGGTGTTCCTGGTCTGGCCAAAACATTGGCAATCAAATCTTTGGCCAATGTTATTGATGCTAAGTTCAGCCGTATCCAGTTTACTCCTGACCTCTTGCCGGCCGACTTGCTGGGTACCATGATTTACAGTCAGAAAAACGAAAATTTCGTGGTGAAAAAAGGTCCTATCTTCGCCAACTTCATCCTTGCCGACGAAATCAACCGTGCTCCCGCCAAGGTGCAGAGCGCCTTGCTCGAAGCTATGCAGGAGCGTCAGGTGACCATCGGCGAAACGACCTTCAAACTGGAGGAGCCTTTCCTCGTGATGGCTACCCAGAACCCTATCGAGCAGGAAGGTACTTATCCGCTACCCGAAGCCCAGGTCGATCGTTTTATGATGAAGGTGGTGATTTCCTATCCCTCGAAAGCTGAGGAGAAAGACATTCTGTTCCAGCATCTGGAAAACAAATTCCCCACTACCAATACTGTCTTGAAACCGGAAGATATCATCAAGGCCCGCCAGGTGGTGAAAGAGGTGTATATCGATGAGAAAATCTCCAACTATATCGCCGACATCGTTTTCGCGACTCGTTATCCTGCTGACTATAAGCTGGATCAATTTGCCAATATGATTTCATATGGTGCTTCTCCGCGTGCTACTATCAATCTTGCACTGGCCGCACAGGCATACGCTTTCATTAAACGCCGTGGTTATGTGATTCCAGAGGATATCCGCGCCATCTGCCATGATGTGATGCGCCATCGTATCGGTTTGTCATACGAGGCCGAAGCCGAGAACATCACCAGCGACAATATCATCAGCGAAATCCTGAATACCGTTGAGGTGCCTTAATCGTGGAGGCGTGAAAACGTGGAGACACTCGCTTCGCTCGTTCGTGGAGGCGTAGAAATTGGGGTGGTTGGAAAAATTCGTCTTAACGAATGCACGAAGTGCATGTCTTAACGCCTTAACGTATGAACGTACAGTCGAATAAACAAATCAACATATCCGAAAGTATCAATGGATTCAACGGAATTATTAAAGAAAGTTCGGAAGATAGAAATCCGCACCAAGGCGCTGTCGCAGCAGATTTTTGCGGGCGAGTACCATAGTGCGTTCAAGGGCAGGGGTATGGCGTTCAGCGAAGTGCGCGAATACCAGTATGGCGACGATGTGCGCTTTATCGACTGGAATGTGACCGCCCGCCTCAACCATCCGTATGTCAAGATTTTCGAGGAGGAACGCGAGCTGACGGTCATGCTGCTCATTGATGTGAGTGGCTCCAATCTTTTCGGTACCCGCAACGAGTTCAAAGCGGACCTGATTACCGAGCTGGCGGCTGTACTGTCGTTTTCCGCTATCAACAATAACGATAAAGTGGGTGTGATTTTCTTCAGCGACCGGGTGGAGAAGTTCATCCCGCCGAAGAAAGGCCGTTCGCATATCTTGCGTATTATCCGCGAGTTAGTGGATTATAAACCCTCACAGGTCAAGACTGATTTGGCCGAGCCGTTGCGCTATTTGACGAATGCCATCAAGAAAAAATGCACTGCTTTCGTCATCTCCGACTTTGTGAATTGCGATTTCGAGCAGGCGCTGAAGATCGCCTCAGAGAAGCATGATATTGTGGCTTTGCATGTGATGGACCGTGGCGAGTCGCAACTGCCCGATTTGGGCTTGATGCAGCTGAAAGATCCTGAAACTGGCAAATATGTGCTCACAGACACTTCCGACAGGCTGACCCGTATGGCCTACGAGCACTGGTGGAAGAAACAGCAGGAAAATAATGCCGAACTGTTTCGGAAAGTCGGTGTTGATGTGGCGGAATTATACACAGACCGCGATTATGTGAAAGAGCTGATTGCCTTATTCAAAAGAAGATAGTTCTCATTTTGTATAAGATAATCAGACGAGTATAAAATAACATTTCCATATACACAGGAGAAGATGAATTTGACTTGAATTCTCCTTGATTATAGTAAGACATACAAAATAACAGTTCAGTTATTGAGAATAATAAAATGATAGAAGAAGGTCGATTTTTAATGCCGATACAAGTGCCGATTCACATGGTGGACAGCCGTGTGGAGATGACACCGGTGTCGTTATTTTGCATTCTGCAGGAATCCGCTGCCGCCCATTGTGATCATTTTCATTTGAGTGGTATCGATTTGAAACCCTATAACCTCTTTTGGGTGCTCACGCGTATGCATGTGCAGATAGAGAGAATGCCGACTTGGCATGAAAAACTGACCATCCATACCTGGGAGAAGCCGCATAGTTTCATTTCCCAGCCCCGTGATTTTCTGGTGTTTGATGAAAAAGGAGAAATCATCATCAGGGGTACATCTATCTGGGCTATTATTGATAAGGAGTCGAAGCCTGTGAAACTGGATGACTTTGACCGGCCCGACCGTTTCCCCCTCAAGGATGATGCCATGACGGTCAAGGCTTTTCCCCGCTTAGCAGGTGCCCCGTTGCCTGAAAATCCGGTGCTTCACAAAGTGCAACATTCTGACATTGACCTCAACGAGCATGTCAACAATACCAAATACCTGCAATGGGTGATGGACGACATGGGGCATGATTTCTTTCTGCATCACGATGTCAAAGAAGTTTCTGTGCATTTTATTTCGCAGTTATTTCCTGAAAACCAATATTTTATGGGACATCAGCAGTTGGATGAGACAGGCTCTGTCCATTCGGTACATGCCGCTGACGACCAGCGCGAGGTGTGCCGCATCTGGATGAAAACACAATTAGCACATTAGCACATTAACTAATTTGCACATTCTATTGTGTATAATTTTTCCTGAAGAGCAGGAAAGAGCTCGTGGTATCTTTATATATTTGCAAATTACATTTATAATGTTGTATTATGAGCAAATACCCTGATAGTATTGACAAAATTACCAAAGCGAGACTGCGTTTCTCGGCTTTTGGCTCGGTAGTAAGTATCGCATTGACCATGTTTTTTATCGGTACACTGGCCTTTTTCGCTTATTTCTCCACCCAGTATATCCGCAATCTTTCCAAAAAAATCGAAATGGAAATATTGTTCTTCGCAGATGTGAAAGAGGCGGACATCGTCTCTATGGAGCAACGGATCAAGATGGAGCCTTTTATCGCCTCTTCTCGTGTGTCCTCGCGTCAGGAAAATACCCAAGAGGCTATCAAGACTATCGGCAACAATTATACCGACATTATCTCCAATCCTATCAATGCCTCCATTATCATCAGTGTGGACCCGAAATATGCCAATTCCGACTCTTTGCAGGTGATATCCAAACGTATCAAAAAAGAACAAATCGTACAGGATGTGCAATATCCCGATTTTCTCGTGAAGTCCATCAGCGACAATTTCCGTACGCTGCAAATCGTGGTGCTGATTATCAGTGCGATCTTTATGCTGATTTCCATGTTGTTGATTGCCAATTCAATCCGTTTGCACATTTATGCGAAACGTTTCAATATTAAGAGTATGCTCTTGGTGGGTGCAACCCGCAGCTTTGTTCGTGGACCGTTTGTCCTCAAGGGCTTGAGTCAGGGTGTCTGGGGTGGTGCTATTGCGGTCATCTTGCTCGGACTTATGCTCTATCAGGGTAATCTGCTCTTCCCGCAATTCGTTGATTTCTCCAATATCTTGCCTATCTCGCTGATTCTGCTGGGTGTCTTTGTTTTCAGCATCCTCTTCACAATTATCGTGTCGATCATCTCTGTTAACCGCTATATCAGAATCAAAGACGAAAGACTGTACCTATAAAACGTCAAGACGAGGAGACATGCACTTCGTGCATTCGGTAATACGTTAAGATGAACCATTCGTCTCCCCGAGCGAACGAAGTGAGCAACTTCCCGAACGAATGAAATGAGTGACTCCACGTATAAACGATAAAAAACAATTAAACAATCAAAATATGGCACAAATAGCAAATACCAATCAAAAAACAAAATTAACTCCCAACCCTTCCGGGAAAAGACAAGTGAACAATAGCCAGAAACCACCTCTTTTCAGAATGACTAATTACATTTTGATGATTATCGGTGCTGTACTGCTAATTATTGGTCTTTTCTGCCTTGCCGGTGGTGCTTCCGCTAGCCCCGATGAGTTCAACCCTGAAGTGTTCAACACACGCCGTACTGTAGTGGCACCTATCCTGATCCTTTTGGGTTTGGTAACGGAGATTTTCGCCATCATGTGGCGCCCGATAGTCAAAGAGAATCAAGAAGAGGAAAAAGCTGAGTAATGAGCTGGTGGGAATCATTATTACTGGGTATTCTGCAGGGTCTTACAGAGTACCTGCCTGTGAGCAGTAGCGGTCATCTGACGATTATGCAGGACATTATGGGACTGCAAATTTCTGATGCCGCCAAGTTGGAGTTCGATGTCATTGTGCATGTGGCCACGGTGCTCAGTACCATCGTGATATTGTGGAAAGAAATTGCGGGCCTGTTCAAGGGCACCTTCACAACTCTTCAGTGGAATGAAGAAAAGACTTATGTGGCCAAGATTCTGGTCTCCATGATCCCCGTGTTCATTGTGGGTATGTTTTTCAAGGATTATGTGGAAGAAATCTTTGGCAGTGGTTTGACAATAGTAGGTATCTGTTTGCTGATTACTGCCCTGCTGTTGGCCTTTTCTTATTTTGCGAAACCCCGTCAGCGTGAGGAAATTTCTTATGGTCATGCCTTTGTTATAGGTATCGCCCAGGCTGTGGCGGTATTACCGGGTCTGTCCCGTTCAGGTTCCACCATTGCCACGGGCTTGATGTTGGGTGACAAGAAAGAAAAACTGGCACAGTTCTCTTTCCTGATGGTTATCATCCCGATTCTGGGAGAAGCCTTCCTCGATGTTATCAAGTTCGTGAAAGATCCTTCGCTGATTCAGAATGGACTGGGGTTCACCGCGGTTGTCATTGGCTTTTTGGCTGCCTTCATCTCCGGCTGTTTCGCCTGCAAGTTCATGATTAACATTGTGAAGAAAGGCAAGCTGATATGGTTCGCCATTTATTGTGCATTGATAGGCACCGCTGTTTTAATCTATAGCTTATGCTAAACCATAAAGTCATACATGAGGCACAGTTTGAACTTCCTGATATAGAGATAAATCCGGAAGGAGATGTGCTTCTTGTGGACAAGCCGTACCGTTGCACCTCGTTCGATGTGGTAGGCAAGGTCCGTCAGTATATCAAGAGAAAATACCAGCAGAAAGTAAAGGTGGGGCACGCCGGCACGCTTGACCCCTTGGCTTCGGGTTTGCTGATTATCTGTGTGGGCAAATTTACTAAGCAGATTGACAATTATCAGGCACAGGAAAAGGAATATACTGGCACGCTTCGTTTAGGAGCCACCACCCCAAGTTTTGATCAGGAAAAACCCATTGACGCAGAATTTCCTTATGAGCATATTACAGAGGAAATGGTGGATGAGGTGCGTCAGAGATTTCTTGGTGATATAGAACAGGTGCCGCCTCAGTTCTCGGCTATCCGTATGGGTGGCCGACGGGCGTACGAAATGGCCCGTGAAGGAGAGGAAGCTCCTATCCAGCCCAGGCAGATTTCTATCCCCACTTTTGAAATTACCCGCTTTGAGTTGCCCGATGTGGACTTCCGTATCGTATGCTCCAAAGGTACGTATATCCGCTCCATTGCCCGCGATTTCGGAGTTGAGCTGGACTCGGGCGCACATTTGACAGCCCTCCGCCGTACTCGAATCGGAGAATTCAGGGTGGAAAACGCTATACAGTTGATAATTACGAGTTGAAGGCTTCGCCTTAATATTTGCGTCACTACCCCGGCTTTCAGCTACCCCTTCTAAAAGAAGGGGAACTTAAATTCTCCAATACCTTCCTAACCTTCTAACCGTGTAACCTAGTAACCCAAAAACATAGAACCATGACAAAAACCAATATCATCATCCTTTTCTGCCTCTGTGTGTCCATCGTTTTCACCGCTTGTCGCCCGAAAAACCAAGAAGAGGAAAACTATAGCAACAATGATCCTATAACCTATACTACGTCGATTATTGCTGACACTATTTTGGCGGATATTCGTGACAAGTCGGATTTGATTCCCATTTCTGAGGATTTCTTGGAGGATTTTCTGGAAAAAATCAATGAATATGAGGGAAAACACATAACTATTGCCAGCAAGGTTCCGGTGGAGTGGGGCATTTCTTGTGTGGAGCGTTTGCCAGAAGGACGCGAGTTATGGCTGCTGCGTTCTGTTGACCGCGAGTGGGCTTACCTGGTCATCACATCCGGCTTCGGCACCCAGCGTATTCTGGATCAGGTACCTGTGGCATTGAATTTGGCACTGCAGGACAAAGATGTGTTGGAAACCGAGATCTGGGAAACCTATCGTGAGTCTGACGGCTCTTTTGTGGTGCATAAAAATTATGAGTGGATTAAAAATCTGGATACCAATGCTACCCAAAGTGATTTGAGCGAATACCAGCGAAAATCCTATTTTGTGGACCGCTATTCCATCAATGATCTCTGCCGCTTCGAATGTACAGCTGTCAATGATTCAGTGCCGGAATATAGTGCTGTGGTTTTCTTTTATAATGATAATCTGAAACCGGAAGAGTGGGATGAGACGGTGGAAATGTTACAGGCCTTCTGTGAGGACAGAAACGTGTTTTATGAAGAAGTAAAAGCGGGTTTTGCCGATGTGGCCATTCATGATTTTACTTTGAACGAAGTTTTGCATGTGGATATGCAACCCTATATCCAAGGTCTTCCCGCAGGTATGGTAATGTTTAAAAAAGGCGAAACTCCCAAAGCAGTGCGCTTCGGGAGTTTCGAGAGAATGCAGATTGAAATCAAACGTTATTTCAAAATGCTGTCTTTATAAACATCTTGTAGAGACACACGGCCGTGCGTCTCTACAATGACGTATCTGCATTATTTCTTCATCTTTTCAGGATACAGGTAAACCTTCACGTATTTGTCGATGTCGAAATTCTCTTTCATGAATTTCACGATATCGTCGGCTGTGACAGCATTTACTCTTTCCACATAGTTGTTGATGCTGTTGATGTCTTCACCCGAATAGTATTTGCCAGAAATGTAGCTCAGCCACATGTTGTTCTGTTTCAGTGAGGTTTCGTGTTCGTTAATCATCTGCTTTTTCACTTTTTCCAAAGTCTCAGCTGAAGGTCCAGTTGTGGAGAAGTCTTTCAGAATGTTGAAACATGCCTCTGAGAGTTTGTCTGTGTTGTCGGGTGAGCAGCTGAACATAATCATCATGCTATAAGAGGGCTTTGGTTCTTTGTCAGCACCCATCTGCAGCATCGGAGAATAAACACCACCCATTTTTTCACGAATGGTATTGATCAGTTCGATTTGCAGTGCTTCGTTGATTTCATTGACAATCATGGTGTTTTTCGGAGTCCATTCCATGTCGTGGTCGAAAGCGATACCTACCCAACTCTGTTCTTCAGTACCAGCATATACGTTTTCGTTAACTTGTTTGTCGGGGAAACCTTTCACCACTTCATATTTCGGAGTTTCTCTGTCACTGCTGGTCTTCAGTGATCCTAGGTACAGTTCAATGTATTCTTTGATCAGATTCTCGTCGAAGTTGCCTACGAAAGTGAACACAAAGTCGGCGGGATTAGCGAAACGCTGCTGATACAGCTGGAATGCTCTGGCATAGTCGGCGGCTTTCACGTCTTCTTCAGACAATAAAGCTTTCTGGTAGGGGTCATTCTGAGTGGTGATATCCATGAAACCGATCATGAACTTGTACATCGGGTTGGCACTGATCATCTTGATCTGCTCCATATATTCGCTGGTAACTAATTCAGCTACAGAAGCATCTTCTCTCGGACTGGTGAAGAATGCGTGGATGTACTGGAAGAAGAATTCCATGTCTTTCGGGGTGGAAGAACCGCTGAGACCTTCACTGAAGGTGCTGATATAGGGACTTACACCAACTTTTTTACCTTTCATTTTCTTCTCCAAAGAAGAATAATCCAGATCAGAAATACCGGCACGATCTACAAAGTCGCAGGCGAAATGCAAAGAAGGAAGGTCACATTCGTAGTAGAGGCTCATACCACCCTTGCTGCGTGCGGAGAACAGAATCTGGTCGTTCTTGAAATCGGTTTTCTTCAGCACTACGGTGATTCCGTTGTTCAAGGTCAGTTCTTGTGCATCGATTTCGGTGATTTCCTTGGTGTTGATGATGCTACCGGCTTTGAGTTGGTCTTTTTCCACCACTTCTTTGTCTTTGTATGTGTCGATGTAAGGTTCCACATGTTTGTTGCCGGGGTTGGTAACAGCAGCCAAAACGTCTTTTTCAGTAGGCACTTTCACGCCTTCCTTTTCGGGAGCCATCACGATAGCCACCAGGTTCTCATCGGTAATCCATCGTTTTGCAAGTGCGTTGATTTCGTCCAAAGTGATGTCTTCCAAATATTTCTTGGCATAATTGTATTCTCTCTTGGCTCCAGGAATCGGGTCTTGATGCAAGTAATTGGCCACATATTCAGTGGCGAATCTTGAAGATTCGGTTTTCTTTACCTCATTGGCGGCGGTTTCATACAGGTTCAGCAATTCGTCCTTGGCACGGTTCAACTCGGTCTGCAAGAAACCATACTGAAGTACTCTCTGGTCTTCACGCATCAAAGCTTCAATGCTTTCAAGAATTTTGCCTTCTTTGCAGGAAATCTGGCAACCGTAAACATCGGTATTGCCAATCAGTCCACTATAACCACAGCTGGCACCCAAGAATGGACAGTTTGCCTTCTGGGTCATTTCGCTCAGACGAGAGTCGTACATTGTGTTGTAGAGTTCGTATTTCAGGTTGGTGCGGTAGTCACCCACGGTCTTCATCACGAAATGGGGGTGTTTGCGGAGCACCATCACGGTGTTACCCATAGCTTCTTTGTCGGTAGCTACACATGCAAGAGGTTCCTTGTTGGGTTGGATGTCGTTAGGCAGTTTGGCACGCGGATTCTTCACGGGTTTAATCTTACCGAATTGCTTGATAATCTGTTTCTCAACAGCATCCACATCAATGTCACCAACTACGATGACAGCCTGCAAATCAGGACGATACCAATCGTGATAGAAATCTTTGATGGTTTGGTGTTTGAAGCCCTGGATAACTTCGATCAAACCGATAGGCAGACGTTCGGCATAGCGTGAACCCTTGAACAGAACGGGGAACCATTTCTTCTGCATTCTGTCGCTGGCACCTAAGCCCATACGCCACTCTTCTGAAATGACGCCTCTTTCTGCTTCGATTTCCTCACCGTCAAACAACATGCCGTTAGCCCAGCCGTTCAGAATGTCCAAACCCATCTGCAGATGGTCGATAGGCAGGGTGAGCATGTACACTGTCTCGTCAAAAGAAGTGTAAGCGTTGGTGTGGTGACCGAAAGCGACACCGACTTTCTGCAGCTCGCTGGTCATGGTGTTGTGCGGAAAGCCCTTGATACCATTGAAAGCCATGTGTTCAGTAAAGTGGGCAAGACCTCTCTGGTCTTCATTTTCCTGACAAGAACCGGCGTTGACTGCCAGACGGAGTTCCACACGGTTCTCGGGTTTCTTGTTGGCACGGATGTAATAAGTCATTCCGTTGCTTAATTTTCCGATCTTCACATTCGGATCGGGATTGATGGGAGCATTCAAATCCTGGGCAAATACCATACCCACGGAAAAAATCAACACCATCAATGCTGAGAATAATTTTTTCATTTTGGATTTAATTTTTTGGTTGATAATATGTTAGTTTGAATATTTCTTATATTTATTGAGGGGACAAAGGTACAAAAATTTTTTAATGTGCTAATGTGCTAATGAGTTAATGTGCTAATTGATTTAATTCAGAATTCAATACTAACTCCTATCTACTAATCCCTATTCCCTAGAATCATCTGCACATTTGCTAATTAACTAATTCGCTAATTCTAATTGGCACATTAGCACATTGATAATTAGCACATTGTTTAATTCATTTGCACATTTGCTAATTAACTAATTTGCTAATTATTCTTCTATCTGCTTGATAATCGCATCGCAGTTGTCGATAACCTTGCGGTACATCTTCCAGCCGATGAAGAAACCGATGATGGCTCCGAAGGCGATGGCGCCAGTCATGATCTGCCAAGGAATATTTGTCTGATGTATGATTTCCATGCAGAACCATACACACCATGCGATGACCAAGGGTAATTCAATTATTGTGCTCCATTGATAGTGTTTCTTCAGGGTCTTCATTTTGTTGGCTACGGTGCGCATGTCCTCACTCATCAGTTGACGCTCGTTGACTTGCTTGTGGATAATGTAGGTTAAAATGGCGTCCACCAGCATGAATACAATGGTGGTGATGATGAAGGCGGTAGAGAGTGTGTTGAAACACAGCGGAAACCACAGTACCATGAAGATAGCGACAGCTATGCTGATCCATCCCTGGCGGTTGATGGTGGAAACCCTCGATTTCATGGTTTCACGCATCAGTTTTTCGTTGACGATGTTTTCCTGCTCCAGTTTTTTGCGGAGCAAATCCATTTGGGAACGCAAAGTTTCCAATTCCTGTTGTTCGTTTATTGTATTTTCGTTTTCCATGATTTTTGTGATTTAAGCATGAGACTTTTTGATTAACTGTTGTTTGATTCTGACCAACTTGACACTTACATTCTTGACACTGATGCCGACAATGGCGGCGATTTCGTCGTAGCTGAGGTTCTCCAGCCTAAGGGAATCTTCTCTCCTTGGCGTTTTTTCTTACGGTCGAAGGAAATGCAGGTGTTCAACGCTACCTTCCATATCCAGCTGCTTACCGCTGCGTCTCCTCTGAACCCGTCAAAGCCTTTCCATAGGTTGAGGAGGGTCTCCTGAAAGAGGTCGTTCACCTCATCCTCGTCCTTGGAGAACATGTAGCACACCGTGTAGATAGTGCTCTTGTGTTTCTTGACGATTTGCTCAAATTCTTTTTCCTTTTCCATTTGCGAATGTTTGTGTCTTGTTTCACATCAAAATCAAACGTAAGACGCTCAAGCTGATGGAAAACTACACTTTATCTCGAAATAATTTCATCCATAGGAATGTCGTTTTCTTCAACAGGCACATTATCAATAAGTTGGAAGTCGAAACAAAGGCCAATTTTTTTTGTTGCACGATGCTGGCAGAGAAAGCGGTCGTAGTAGCCCTTACCCCTTCCCAAGCGGTTGCCCTGTCGGTCGAAGGCCACTCCAGGGACGATGATGAGGTCGTAACCACCGATATAGGCCTCGTTTTGCGGTTCAAGAATGTTGAAGTCGCCCACGGCGAAATTGGTCTCGGGGGTCAGTTCTACCGGGATGATGTCGTCACCCACCACTGTAGGCAGGATGATACGCTTTTGCTGTCTCCATTTCTCGATGAATCCCTGTGTCTGCACTTCGTCGGGTAGCGAGCTGTAAAGCATGACTATCTTTGCTTTGATAAAGTCGGGGTGTTGCTCCAGCTTTCGCATGATGATGTCCGACTGTGCCTGCCGTTCTTCCATACTGTGCTGTTTTTTCAGCAGTTTGATGTTTGCTCTTAGTTCTTGTTTTGAAACCATGTTTTTTTATTTTAGGAAGGCAAAAATACAAAAAATATTTTAGGTCTGTTTTGAAGTATGTACGGGAAAATGTTGTGTCTTTGCATCGGCTTTATGTGATTGAAATCACTCTTTGGGGTCGTTTATAAGTGATGCAATCACAGTAGAATAGCTTCCATAGGTTTTACTCCCATTTTACTTGCCTTTTAATCAACTTTTGTGTAGCTCTAATGTGGGTCTGATCGAGACCATGCCGAGACCATGTGAGTGTTGAATCAGAGTTGCCTCAGACCTAGAAAAGGGTTGTATGCATGTTACACACGTACAATATTTAGAGAAAAAGAGAGTTGTGATAAGAAAGTTAAATAAGATGAAGATCAGATTATTGCTCATGATAGCGGCAGCGGGACTGCTTGTTGGTTGTGGGGACTATTCCCCTAATTGTGATCCCTCAACGCTTTCTATGTGGTGTGTCTATCCCATGGGACATGATACAACGACAACAGGCCCTGTAAAGATACCGCAGGAATCATTGAATCTTAATGGTTCAGTACGGATGATACGGGAGTTCGGTTGGGAAGTCAAACCGTCAAAAAGTGGCAACGACTGGGTAAAACTCAAACCATTTAGTACAACGACAGAATATTACGATCAGCGGGGTAATCTTATTGAGTCGTACTACTGTTGCAACGAGGATGGCAAATGCGATAGACATTGGAAAGCGGTTTTTGACGATAACAATGACATGGTTTACAATGAGCTGACCGAAGGGAATGGGGATACAATCTTGGCGTTTGTCAGGACTTACGAGTATGATGATGTTGGAAATCTCATTCGTGAAACGATTTCCGATGATACCAGCACTCATATAATCACGTATCGATATTTTTTCACAAACGACAGCATTATAGTGTGTGTGTATAAAGATGGAGATATAACAAGTAGGAGTGTTTTAGACACTTCGTTTCGGCAGATAAGGCTTTATACTGATATAAATGAACAAGAGAACAAGTCCGGTAGGAGATGGACTTGGATTTATTACCCCAATGGCAAAGTTCGTGCAGTGAAGTGTGAGACGGTTAAGGATTTTGAATACCGCCGTTATGACACTTGTGGTAACTATGAAATTGTTGGTTATGAGCATAAAATTATATATTGCACAGACGGTAGAAAGGCTCGAGACCCGAATTTAACCTTTTCAGGTCGGACAACACGCCATTACGAATATGACAGATACGGGAACTGGGTTCGCTATGTAGAGATGATAGAAAAGCCAAAATCCAAGCGTAAGACAGAGAAAAGATATACTCTATATGAACGGGAGATAATGTATTGGTAATAGTAATAGCAGGAGTATCCGTTATTCTGGTACCACATTTATAGAAAGTCAAAATTTTGTATTTTTGCCAAAAATTTCATACTATGAAAAAATCACTGTTTGTACTCATTTTACTGGCTGTTTATATGACGGCTTGTCACAAGAAACCTGTTACTCCGGATAATCCAGCTGTTGAGCGTAATGGCATGTATATTTTGAATGAAGGGGTTTGGAATTACAATAACAGTACCATCTCGTTCTACAATTTTAATAGCAATGAAGTAACTTCGGATATTTTCACGGCTGTCAACAATCGTGGACTGGGTGATACGGGCAATGATCTGCAACCATACGGTTCCCGTTTGTATTGTGTGGTGAACACCTCCGAAAATATTCAGGTGATGGACTTATACACAGCAAAGGTAATTGGCACGGTTCCCTTGATAGGCAAGTCGCCTCGCAGAATCTGTTTTTCGGGTTCCAAGGCATACGTCAGCTGTTTCGACGGTACTGTGGTCAGAATTGATACAGCTTCTTTTGCTGTGGAGGCTACGGTAACAGTGGGACCGAATCCAGAGGGAGTGTGCATTGTCAATGGGAAGTTGTATGTGGCCAATACCGGAGGATACAATGCCCCTGATTACGGCACAACGGTTTCCGTGATTGATTTGGCTTCTTTTGCTGTGACCAAAAATATCACAGTGGCTATGAATCCTTCACGTTTGTATCTGGCCCCCAATCAGCAAGACATTTATCTCATCTCCAATGGTGATTATTATACAGTGAGTTCGTGCCTTCAAAAAATCAGTCCGTTTACAGACGAGGTGGTGAAAACCTACGATTTTGAGCTTAACAATTTGTCTTTTTATGGCAATTCCGCCTATTTTTATTCATATAATTTTTCCACTGAGGAATATACGATTCAGATTTTTGATTTGGCAACGGAAATGGTTGTCAATAATCAATTTATTACTGACGGGACTACTTTTGATGTTCCATACGGCATAGCGGTGAATCCCCAAAATGGTGATGTGTATATCTCTGATGCTCATAATTTTACTGTGAATGGTGATGTGTATTGTTTCGACCAAAGCGGCAAGAAGAAATTCTCGTTTGAAGTGGGTGTCAATCCATCGGGGATGGTGTTTTTAAACTGAAAGTTGAGAACTGAAAACTGACAGTTCCGTCAAGACGGTAAGACATGCACTTGTGCATTCGGGAAGTCGTTCATTATGTGTACTCGGGAAAAGCGGAAAGACGTAGATAATCGTATGACCGAACGAGCGTGGCGAATGACTTTCCAAGTGAACAAAGCGAACGTTTCCCCGAACGAATACAGTGAGCATTTTCATGTTTAAAAAAAATAGAAAAAAAATTCCAAAGTAAAAAAACTTTTTGTATCTTTGCAAGTCAGTATAAAATAAATTAGAATGCCTATGAAAAAGATATTTACTCTTCTATTTGCATTGGTAATCGCGGCAAGTTGCGCTTTCGCTCAGTCATTGACTGTTGCCTACGAAGGTGCTCCTGTCAATAATGGAGACACCTTGGAGGTAATAGTTTCCCAGTTGAATACAACTGTTGACTATTATCTGGACCTGAGCAATGTTACTGATAACGATGTCTCCATGGTGGTATACAAAAACGATTTGGACATGGCAGCCGGGGCTTCCGCTTCGCTCTGTATCGGTGGCACATGTTTTCCCCCGTCCACAACCGAATCGAATCCGATGGTAATAGCCGCTCATAGCACTTTGTCGCACGCTACCTCGGCTGATAATGCATTTCACTTGGGCTATAAAACAACAACTGGAGGAACTTCATACGTGATGTTCACCTTTTCTAACTATGACAATAGTGATGATTGCACTTCAGTGGTTTTCAAACTCGTGTATGATCCCACCAGTATTGAGACAACCCCTGTTGCCAGCAAGTTACGTGCCTATCCTAATCCGGCTTCGGATAATGTAACCATAGAATATGCATATACAGGAAATTCCAATGCGGTAAATTTGGTTATTAAAAACCTGGTGGGTGCGACCCTTTATACTAAAAAGTTGGACGTTAACGGGAATAAGGTAAAAGTGGATGTGTCAGAATACAGTTCAGGCATCTATTTTTATTCTATCGAAGCTGACGGAAGACCTTTGGTTACAAAGAAATTACTGGTTAAATAGGGTGGACGTTAGTCTACTTCATCGTTGAGAGGACCGGGAAATGAAGAAGATTGACGACGGTATTTTCGATTTTACAACACTCTCTTATGTTGACAATAATTGGGCAACGCTACTGATTGTTGTGGCTTTGCTCCTCTTAAGTATCAATGCTGTGTTGTACCGTCGTAAATTAGTACTGTGTTTGCAGTGTCTCTATTCCAAACGTGCTTTCTCTCAGTTGTCCAAGGAAGGAAAATTTTTTAGCGAGGGTGTTTTTATGCTGTCATGGCCTTTCGTGATGCTTGTTTTTGCCCTGTCTGTCAAACAAATATGCTCATACTTTATACCCGCATTTGACCAGCAGGTGAACTTTATGCAGTTTGTCGGTATTACCTGCTTGTCTGTGATTGCCCTTTTTATCTTGAAACAAATTGTTGATTATCTGCTATTTGGACTGTTTGAATGTGGTGAGGAAAGATATAATTTTCATATTGTCGGTTTCTCATTCTTGCTAAATAGTTCGTTAATTTTATTTCTGACAAATATCGTTGTTCAATACACGAATTTTATAAATTTTTATTTGTTTAGTGCTCTGATTATTAGTGGCTTATTTGCAATAAAGGTATATAAGGACTTCATTTTTAAATCAAGACGGGTCAATTTGTTTCAATTTTTTATGTACTTTTGCACTCTTGAAATTTTACCATGCGCGTTGATTGTAAAATTGTTGTTTTTGCTTGGTAATAAAGGGTTTTAGGCAAAGTTGAATTAAACCGTTTTGTTGCAGATGAAGGTTAAAAATATTCTAATTTCGCAAAATGCACCGGCTGATTTTGAAAAATCACCCTACGCAGATCTGAAAAAAAAATATAGCATCAATATTGATTTCTATAAATTTTTTAAACTTGAGGCGATATCAGGTATGGAATTTCGTCAAACGAAAGTTAATATCTTGAGTCATACCGCTATCGTTTTCTCAAGCCAGGTGACCATTGATTATTTTTTCCATCTGGCACAGGAACTTCGTGTGGATATCCCGGAAACTATGAAGTATTTCTGCACCACGGAAAGTATCGCCCATTATTTGCAGAAATATATTCAATTCAGAAAACGTAAGATTTTCTTCCCGAAAAGCACCATGACCAACGGCATTTATGAGCTTTTTGCCAAAAATAAAGAATTGAAGTATTTGATACCTTGCTCATCTGAATCCCAAGGCAGTAAGTTTGATGAGTATTTTGACCAGAATGAGGTTGAATATTCCCATGCTGTGGTGTTCAAAACGGTCCCCGCAGAGGTGAATAAGGCAGTGGATATTACAAAATATGACATGGTGGTGCTGTTTAGTCCTGTGGGAGTCCAGTCCCTAAAATGCAACTTCCCGGATTTTAAGCAAGATGAGAATTTTGCCATCGGTGCACTCGGTCCGGCAGTTATCTCGGCCTTGGAACAGGAAGGCTTTACTGTTAATGTGAAGGCTCCTACCAAAGAGGCTCCATCCATCACTACCGCTTTGGATTTATTCTTAAAGGATCATGCAACCCGAAGGAGATAAGACTTTTTCGTACTCCTTCCCTAAAAAAGAGCGCCTGTGCTTCCGCCTCCAATTGGAGCAACTTCTGACGCTCAAGCAAAGTGTTTTTGCTTATCCATTCAAGTGCTATTTTCAGTTTCTGCCACTGTCAGAGCTCAATGATGTGTGCAAAATGGCAGTTAGTGTGCCCAAAAAATTGGAGAAGACAGCGGTAGGACGCAATCGGATTAAAAGATGGACGAGAGAGGCATATCGGCTGCATAAACATTTGTTATCTGATAAAACAGACGAGAGCGGTGTAGTGGTGAATATGCTTTTTGTCTGTATTGGCAAGGAAAACCTTTCTTTTTCGGTGATAGAGAATGCCGTAACGGAAATTCTGCAAAAAATCAATGACAGAGACGATTTGCACATCGTCTCTGCATAAATGTGATAATGAATAAATGTTGTGACGCGTAACTGCGTCACAACAGACAAAAAAAAATGATATATTTCTTCAAAAAAATCTGGCTCTGTTTCTGCAAAGGTCTGTCAGCTATAATGATAGGTCTGATTAAATTGTACCAGATAACCCTTTCACCGCTGATTGGCCGCCAATGCCGATACCAGCCTACCTGCTCCAACTATGGCCTGGAAGCTATCCGCAAATATGGTCCATTCAAGGGCGGTTGGCTCACGCTGAAGCGAGTACTATCTTGTAACCCTTGGGGCGGCAGCGGCTACGACCCAGTACCATGACAGTTGACAGTTGACAATTGATAGTTGGATTCAATTCAAAATTCAAAGTTCAAAGTTCAAAGTTCAAAACTAACCCCTATCCACTAACTCCTATCCCCTAATATCATTAGCACATTAGCACATTGTCATATTAGCACATTAACTAATTTGCTAATTTACAAATTTGCTCATTATTCGTGTCTTTTTTTTTTGTACTTTTGCAAACTTTTTTTCGGAGAAGTGGAAAAAGCTGAAATTTTTACGGTGAGAATCTAATTCATTCAATATAAATCACTTGTAATGAGACAATTAAACATTACTAAACAAGTTACCAACAGAGAGACCGCTTCGTTGGACAAATACCTGCATGATATCGGAAAAGTGGAACTGATTACTGCGGAAGAAGAGGTCGAGTTGGCTCGCAAAATCAAAAATGGAGACCAGGCCGCACTGGAAAAACTGACCAAAGCCAATCTTCGTTTCGTAGTTTCTGTGGCAAAACAGTACCAAAACCAGGGATTGAACCTGCCCGACCTTATTAATGAGGGCAACTTGGGTTTAATCAAGGCTGCCCAGCGTTTTGATGAAACCCGTGGTTTCAAATTCATCTCCTACGCTGTGTGGTGGATTCGTCAGTCTATCCTGCAGGCACTGGCCGAACAGTCGCGTATCGTGCGTCTGCCGCTGAACAAAATCGGTACCATCAACAAAATCAACAAAGCTTACGCTTATCTGGAACAGGAACTGGAACGCGAACCTAGAGCCGATGAAATTGCCAAGATGCTTGACATCACCGAGGCTGAGGTGAGAGACTCTCTCCGCAACTCTTCCCGCCACCTGTCCATGGATGCCTCCCTGACCCAGGATGAGGATAACAACATGTATGATGTGCTGAAATCAGAGGATTCTCCTACTCCTGACAAGGGTTTGTTGTACGAATCCCTGAAGACCGAGGTTAACCGTGTGATTGCCACGCTGCCACAGCGTGAAGCCGACATCCTGAAACTGTATTTTGGCCTCGACAGCAAACACCCCATGACCCTCGAGGAAATCGGTGAGAAGTTTGACTTGACCCGCGAGCGTGTGCGTCAAATCAAGGAGAAGGCATTGCGCCGCTTGAAACATACGTCAAAATGTAAGATTTTGAAATCTTATTTAGGATAAAATATTGATAATTAGAAGAATATAAAATAGCTATGAAGCGTACTAAAGTTATAGATTTACTCAAACGCCCCGAAGAGACAGGTTTGGGAAACAAGGTGTGTGTGAAAGGTTGGGTGAGAACCAAGAGAGGTAACAACAGCGTGGCTTTTATCGCCATCAACGATGGCTCTATCGTGAGCAATATCCAGGTGGTGGCCGATCCTACCAAATTTGATGAAACGCTGATGAAACAGATTACCACGGGTTCCTGCCTCTGCGTGACAGGCACCTTAGTGGAATCCCAAGGCAAAGGCCAGACTGTGGAAATCCAAGCCGACACCATTGAGGTTTATGGTACCGCCGATCCCGAAGTGTATCCTTTGCAGAAAAAAGGTCACAGTATGGAATTTCTGCGTGAAATCGCCCACCTGCGTCCCCGTACCAATTACTTCGGCTGCGTGTTGCGTCTGCGTCACGCCATGGCTTTCGCTATCCACAAATTCTTTAACGATAAAGGCTTTTTCTATCTTCACACCCCTTTGATCACAGGTTCTGATGCGGAAGGTGCCGGTGAGATGTTCAATGTTACCACTTTCGACCTGAACAACATTCCTCGCACTGAGGATGGTCAGGTGGACTTTAAGAAGGATTTCTTCGGAAAGCATACCAATCTGACGGTTTCCGGTCAGCTGGAAGGTGAACTTGGTGCTTTGGCTTTGGGTTCTATCTATACTTTCGGCCCAACTTTCCGTGCCGAGAATAGCAACACACCCCGCCATTTGGCAGAGTTCTGGATGATTGAACCGGAAATGGCCTTCTACGACATTACCGATAACATGGATTTGGCCGAAGAGTTCATCAAATATCTGGTCAAATATGCGTTGGATAACAATATGGACGACCTGCGCTTCCTGAACGATATGTTTGACAAGGGTTTGATTGAGCGTCTGGAATCTGTGTTGAAAGAAGATTTTGTCCGTTTGGACTACACCTCCGCTATCGACATCCTGCTGAAAGCCGACAAGAAATTCGATTATCCGGTTTCTTGGGGCATTGACCTGCAGTCCGAGCATGAGCGTTACTTGGTGGAGAACCACTTCAAACGTCCGGTAATTTTGACTGACTATCCTAAGGATATCAAGGCTTTCTACATGAAGCAGAATGATGACGGCAAGACTGTTCGTGCTATGGATGTGTTGTTCCCGACTATCGGTGAGATCATCGGTGGCTCAGAACGTGAGGCTGATTATCAGAAATTGTTGAACCGTGTGCACGAGTTGGGTATGACAGAAGAACAGTACTGGTGGTATTTCGAAACCCGCAAGTTCGGTTCCGCTCCGCACTCAGGTTTCGGTTTGGGTTTCGAGCGTCTGTTGCTCTTCGTCACCGGTATGACCAATATCCGCGACGTGATTCCCTTCCCGAGAACCCCGCAGAACGCCGAATTCTAATATTTTGCAATGTGGAGACGTGCCATGGCGCGTCTCTACAACAAAAACCAAACCCCGTAAATCACTATGATTGGAAAGGGCAAAATATCATCCATCACCCGCTTGCATCAGAAGAAATTCAGAGATGAAAGCGGGTTGTTTTTGGTGGAAGGCATCAAGTCTGTGGGTGATTTGCTGCGTTCCTCTTTCGAGGTGGAGGAAGTGCTGGCTACCGAGGCTTGGGTAGGGGAACACGAAAGCGATGTGCCTGCCACTGCGGAATTGACCATGGTGACGCCTGCGGAAATGGAGCGCATCAGTGCTTGGAAAAACCCGCAGCCAGTGATGGCAGTAGTGCGGATTCCTCAACGAGACTTGTCTGATATTCAGTATAATCAGCCGTTGCTGATATTGGACGATATTCGTGACCCGGGCAATATGGGCACGATTATCCGCACGGCCGACTGGTTTGGTATCCGTCAGCTTGTATGTTCTCAAACCACGGTGGAGTTGTACAATCCCAAAGTGATTCAGGCTACGATGGGCTCTTTTACCAGAGTGAAAGTGTATTATACAGATTTGGAATTTTTTATTGATAATAATCTGAAAGAAAGAAGGGTTTTGGGCGCTTTTTTGGAGGGAACCCCTGTTCAGCGATTTGATTTCCAGCCTTCCGATGTGATTGTTATCGGTAATGAAGCAAATGGCATTACCGATGCTGTCGCCCGGAAAATCAGTTCCAAAATATTGATTGACAGTCCTGTGAAATCTGCCGACAAAGCAGAGTCGCTCAATGCATCCATCGCCGCGGCTATTATGATGTACCAGTATAGTATGTCAGTGAGACGGTAAGACGGAAAGACACTCACTGCGTTCGTTCGGTGAGACGGAGAGAAAGCGAGATAATAAAAATGTTGCTATGACGTTATAGTATCAATAAATTAATGATGGTTATGAAAGCTATAAAAATAATAATCTATGTTTTGTCGATAAGCATCCTGTTTTCGGCATGTAAGACTTCCCGTCACGCGCAGCGGAAGGCAAAAAAAGATACAGAAGAGACCTTAGTGCTTCCCATTCGCCCACAGAAACCGCAGAATCCGGAAGTGGCCCAGTCATACGCATACAATTGGGTGAGTTATCGTGGTAATGCGAATATTAATTTTGATGGGAAGAAATATCAGTGCAGTTATTACATGGTCAACAGAATTGACAGTGTTTTATATTTGAATTTGAATTTGATGGGCATTGAGATTGCTCGTTTAGTGGCGACACCGAAGGAAGTGACTTTTGTCAATAAGTTGTCTAATGAATATTACAAAGGGGACTATGCCTTTGTGGAAAAATATTTGAAAGCGAAGGCGGATTTTTACACCTTGCAGGCTGTCTTTAACGGTGATGAGGCGAGATTGAAAGCATACCAGGATATAACGGTCACGTACCATCCTATCATTGATGAGAGCTCAAAACGTCCTTTTTTCGACAGTTTCAGCGCAAGTATGAACAACGGCCAGCGCAAAGTGGATGCGCAAGTGAAGAACCTGAAGTTTAATACTCCTGGTACTACCAGCATCAAGATTCCCGAAGGCTTCAAGGAGATGACGCTGTAAGAGGCATTAGTCGCCCATCGGTACCATTGCCGACGTTTTTATGGCGCAAATTAACAATCCATTTCGACAACATTGAATTGGACGCATTTGTGGTTATGCCCAACCATATACGTGGCATTATCGTGATCAATAATGTGGTTAACGGGATTGATTGGATTGATGGTGGCAACGGGGTTAATGGGATCAACGGTGGCAACGGGATAATGGTGACAACGGTAGAGACAACGCATGCGTTGTCTCTACATCATGCGTTTTTCCGCCATCATCGTGCGTTTCCCCGTCATCACC
>CADCNH010000036.1:25428-40728 GCA_902802755.1 uncultured Bacteroidota bacterium
CGTCATCATGCGATTCCCCATCGTCACCATGCGATTCCCCATCGTCACCATGCGATTTCCCGTCGTCACCATGCGATTCCCTATCGTCACCATGCGATTCCCTATCGTCACCATGCGGTCCCCGTCATCGTCATGCGGTTTTCCGTCATCTCGGTGCGAAATTCCCTTTACAAATCCAGTCCCTCAAACAAATCAATCGGGTGCTCGGCAACGACCACATCGGTTTCGATGCGCACGCCGATGCCTTCTTCGGCAATGTAGATGCCGGGCTCGCAACTCAGCACCATGCCGGGCTGGAATACCCAATCGCGCTCGCCCACGTCATGTACATCCAAACCGATGAAATGGCTGGTGTTGTGCATGTAGTATTTCTTGAACAGCGGCTTGTTCGGGTCTTGCTTCTTCACGTCTTCTTCGGTGTAAAGACCGAGCTTGATGAGCTCCTCATCCATCCTTTTGAAGACAAAATCGTTGATTTTGTGGATGGTCATGCCCGGAGTGAACTTGGGAATGGTATCCTTATAGATAGAAAGGACAGCATTATAAACAGCTTGTTGGCGGGGTGTGAATTTTCCGTTGACGGGGATGGTGCGGCTGCAATCGCCGGCATAGTTGGCGTACTCTGCCCCGAAATCCATCAGCAGCATGTCACCATCCTGCATTATCTTGTCATTTTTAATATAATGTAAGATGCAGGTGTCGGCTCCGGAGGCGCAGATGGGGGCGAAGGAGTGTCCGCTGGCACCGTTGCGCATCATCTCGTATATCAGTTCGGCTTCCACTTCGTATTCGTACATGCCGGGTTTGACGGCGGCTTTGGCTCGTCTGAAAGCCTTGGCGGTAATATCGCAGGCTTTCTTCAAGGCTTCCAGTTCTTCGGGTTGTTTCACGGCACGCAAGGGGTTGAGGATGGGAGCCAGACGACGGTAGTTATGCAAAGGGTAGTCCTTCTTCAATTGTTCGGCCATGCGCACTTCACGGGTGGGGAAACTGTTTTTGGAACGTGAGCTTTCCGGTAGGTGCAAATATACATTTTTGGCATAGAAGAGCATGTTGTTAAGGGTGCTTTCAAAATCCTCAGCAAAAATCACTGTCTTAATGCCTGAAATAGCGGTGGCTTGTTCTTTGCTTAATCGGTGCCCGAACCAGGTGATCATTTCGGGGCTCGGGTTCTTGATGAACAGCACTTCACGGCAGTTGGGATCTGGATGCCATGGGGCCAATGCCAGACAGGTCTCTTCCTGGTCGATGCCACATAGATAGAGCAGGGGAGAGTTCTGCCGGAACTGATGGGTGGTGTCGCCACAACGGGGATACTCGTCGTTGGAGGTGAGCAACACGATGGAGTCTTCCTCAATTTCCTGAATCAGACGCTTTCTGTTGCGGATGTAAAAGTCTTGATGAAGGGGCTGGTATCTCATATTGTTTGTGTTTAATGTGCTGATTAATGAAGTTGAAAACTGAAAACTGAAAGTTGAAAGTTGTTATTTGAATTTTGAATTTTGAATTTTGAATTCTACCCCCTAAACATCTGTAATCTGTACCCTGTACCCTGCTATTATTTTCTCAGCTCAAAGTTACTGCCAAGATAAACCTTTCTCACCTGCGGGTCGGCGGCCAGTTCCTCGGCAGTGCCGGCTTTCAGCACGCTTCCTTCGAAGAGCAGGTAGGCTCGGTCGGTGATGGACAGCGTCTCATGGACGTTGTGGTCGGTGATGAGGATGCCGATGTTCTTGTCTTTCAGCTTGGCCACAATGGTCTGGATGTCTTCCACGGCGATGGGGTCAACGCCAGCAAAGGGCTCGTCCAAAAGGATGAATTTCGGGTTGGAGGCCAGGCAGCGGGCGATTTCGCAACGGCGGCGTTCACCACCAGACAAATTGCTACCCTTGTTTTTCCGCACTTTCTGCATGTTGAACTCCGAAATCAACTCTTCCAAGCGGTCCTTCTGCTCCTCTTTGCTCATGTTGGTGAATTGCAATATGGCCATGATATTGTCCTCTACACTCAGGTTGCGGAAAACGGATGCCTCTTGGGGCAGGTAGGCGATACCCATCTGCGCTCGTTTGTACATGGCCATGCCGGTGATGTCGTTGTCGTCCAGAAAAATCTTGCCTTCCAATGGCTGGATAAGCCCCACAATCATATAGAAAGAGGTTGTTTTGCCAGCCCCGTTCGGTCCCAACAAACCCACGATCTCCCCTTGTTTCACTTCGATGGAGACATGGTTGACCACGGTGCGGTGCTTGTATTGCTTGACTAAATTGTCGGTTCGGATTGTACTTATCATTAGGTTACAGGTTACAGGTTACAGGGATCAGTGGTTAGTGGTCAGTGGTCAGTTGTTAGAACTTAATAGTTGATAGTTATTGTTTTTTAGTTTCATTAGCATATTTGCTAATTAACTAATTTGCTAATTCAATTGGCACATTAGCACATTGATAATTAGCAAATTTAAAAGATCAGTTTTCAACTTCGGCCTTTATGCGGTCGGCAATCATATCCACTAAGTTCTGCAAAGGTTTATGCACCATGGCACTCAAGAAAATGGGAATTTCGGCGTCGATATCGGCGTGCAGGTCGGTACCATCGTCTTTGCCATCCATGAATATGGCGATGCTCACCGGAATGTTCTTGTCATTGCCGGCGTTATATATGATTTTTGATTCGGACTTCTCCGCGATGGTTAGTCGCATGGTGGCGATTCCCGGAATGGCGAACTGGCAGTAGTCTTCGCCCGCTTCCCAGTCCTTGACCTGCTCGGGAAGGAATTTTTCAAAATAGCTTAAATTACACAATTTGTCGTAAATGTCACGGTTGTTAGCCTGCACATGAATGGTTTTTCCACTGACTTTCATTTTTTTCTAATTTAATTTGCAAAGATAATGTTTTTTTCAATTAGCACATTAGCACATTAACTAATTTGCACATTTACTCATTATTTTTCGTATTTTTGCATTTTCAAATGATAAGTTTACAATGAGCAATATCTTAATAACTGGAGCCAACGGACAGTTGGGTAGTTGTTTGAAGGACTTGTCGCACAGCGATAGTTGGCATTCGTTTTGTTATACGGATGTGGATGAGTTGGATATCACCAATATCGAGCAGGTAGAAGATTATGTTTCCAAACACAATATAGAGGTTATTATTAATGCGGCGGGCTATACAGCGGTGGACAAAGCCGAAGCGGATGTGGAGCGTTGTTACCTCATCAACCGTGATGCCACCCGTAATTTGGCACAGGTGACCAAGCGACATGATATTTTTCTGGTGCATATTTCTACGGATTATGTATTCGATGGTACCTCAGATGTTCCCTATAAACCCGATGATCCCATCAATCCGCAGTCGGTGTATGGCAGGTCGAAAGCTGCCGGGGAAGCTGCCATTATGGCGACAGGGTGTCGTGCCGTTGTTATCAGAACCTCGTGGTTGTATTCAGAATATGGAAATAATTTTGTGAAAACCATGCTCCGTTTGGGCAGAGAACGTGACGAGATCAGGGTGGTGGATGACCAAAAAGGCGGGCCTACCTATGCTGGTGACTTGGCACAGTTTATTATGACAGTTGTGGGTCAACGTAATTTTATCGAGGGTACAAAATTTTATCATTTTGCCAATCAGGGTGTGGTCTCGTGGAACGAGTTTGCACATCAGATTATGAGAAATGCTTCCTTGTCCTGTAAAGTATTGCCTGTTAGCACGGCGGAATACGGTGCCGCAGCACCGCGACCAGCTTCTTCAATTTTTGACTTATCCGCTGTAAATCAGGATTTTGGCTTTGAAATCCCGCAATGGCAGGAAAGTTTAAAAAAATGTATGCAAAAACTTAGTAATCAATAGTTTGCGTATATTATGACTGAAAAATGAAAAAAAAATTTTGAAGAAGTGTTGTTAAGTCAAAAAAAAGATGTATTTTTGCAAGCCCAAAATGAAGGAGTTTTGGGTACGTTCTTTCGATTCATATTTTAAGCCGTTGTAGCTCAGGGGTAGAGCACTTCCTTGGTAAGGAAGAGGTCATGAGTTCAAATCTCATCAACGGCTCTTTTTTTATAGAATTTTATTCCGCAAAATAATTTATTAAAAACCTTAATTTATAAGAAAATGGCAAAAGAAAAATTTGATCGTTCGAAACCACACGTAAACGTTGGTACAATTGGTCACATCGACCACGGTAAAACCACTCTGACCGCAGCTATCACCACTGTTTTGGCTGCTAAAGGTTTGTCAGAAGTAAGAAGCTTCGATTCTATCGATAACGCTCCCGAAGAAAAGGAACGTGGTATTACCATTAACACTGCTCACGTTGAATACCAAACAGCCAACCGTCACTATGCACACGTTGACTGCCCTGGTCACGCTGACTATATTAAGAACATGGTAACTGGTGCTGCTCAGATGGACGGCGCTATCTTGGTTGTTGCTGCTACCGATGGTCCTATGCCTCAGACAAGAGAGCACATCCTTTTGGCAAAACAGGTAGGTGTTCCTAGAATGGTTGTTTTCATGAACAAGGTTGACATGGTGGATGACCCCGAATTGTTAGACCTCGTTGAAATGGAAGTTCGTGAACTGTTAAACTTCTACGGTTTCGAAGGTGATGATACTCCTATTATCCGCGGTTCCGCTCTTGGTGGATTGAACCAAGAACCGAAGTGGGTTGAGAAAATCATGGAACTCATGGATGCAGTTGACACTTGGATTCCGCTTCCTGGCCGTGACAAAGATAAAGACTTCCTCATGCCTATCGAAGACGTGTTCTCAATCACTGGTCGTGGTACCGTTGCTACCGGTAGAATCGAGACTGGTATCATTCACACTGGCGATCCCGTTGATATCATCGGTATGGGCGCTGAAAAACTGAAATCAGTTGTTACCGGTGTTGAAATGTTCCGTAAGATTTTGGACGAAGGTGAAGCTGGCGATAACGTAGGTTTGTTGCTCCGTGGTATCGACAAAGACGAAATCCGTCGTGGTATGGTAATCGCAAAACCGGGTTCAATTAAGCCTCACAAAGAATTCAAGGCTGAAGTTTATATCTTGAAGAAAGAAGAAGGTGGTCGTCACACCCCATTCCACAACAAATACCGTCCTCAGTTCTACTTCCGTACAACTGACGTTACCGGTGAGATCGTTCTTCCCGAAGGCGTTGAGATGGTAATGCCTGGCGATAACTTGACTATCACTGTTAAGTTGTTATCAGAAATCGCTATCAACAAGGGTCTGCACTTCGCTATCCGTGAAGGTGGTAGAACCGTTGGCGCTGGTCAGGTAACTGATATCTTAGACTAATACTGAAAAACAGTATATGACAAAGGGCTGACATGTATGCCAGCCCTTTGACTCAGGAGAGTAGTTTAATGGTAGAACAGTGGTCTCCAAAACCATCAGTGAGAGTTCGATTCTTTCCTCTCCTGCCATGAAAAAAAACGAGGATGTTAATCCTCGTTTTTTTTGCCCTATAATTTCCCTCCTTTTAAGGTTGACGTATGAGTGAGTGTAGGTACAAAGCTTGCTTAGGCTTTGACGAGTGAAGAGGAAACGAAGTCGAAGACTTCAATGGCTGGCCGAAGACCATGCATGTGACCACCGGCATTGATGGTGTGGAGAACACGAATTTTTCTTCCCTTCAGTTGTCACAAAATATGCCAAACCCATTCGAGGGTACTACTTACGCGAATCTCGCCCTTGCAGTGGCTGGTGATGTGACAGTAGAAGTTACGGACATTACGGGTCGTATCGTGGCAACAAGAAGTTTTTCGTCTATGCAGGAAGGTGTCCATCAGCTACGTGTTAATCTCTCCACAGCAGGCGTGTATTTTCTGTCTGCGCGACAGAATGGTCAATCAACATCTGTCAAAATGGTGAACCGAGGCAATGGCGGGGTGGATGATATCGCCATCACCAATAATATGGGGACAGTCGCATCCGAATCCCCTAAATCGTCAAATTCACCTAAATATACAACCCCTTATACTTTCCATGTGGGCGACCAGATGGAATTCATTGGCTATGCCCATATACACGGTGAGGTGGTGGAAAGTGAACATGTGGTGCAGGCGCAACAGGGATCCGAGGAGATTGTTTTGTCCTTCGTGTATGAAGGAACCGATGCCCAACCCTGCCCTGGCACTCCCACAGTTACCGACTACGACGGCAACGTTTATAACACGGTGATGATTGGCACACAGTGCTGGATGAAAGAAAATATGCGTACCACACATTTTTCTAATGGAGATAGCATCACTCTCGGTTATACAGCAACAAATTATTCCGAACCCTACTATTATGACTATTTCTTTTCTGATATTCCTTTGGAAAAACGCGGTTATCTGTACAATTGGCCGGCGGCAGTGCATGGTATGGACACCAGCAGCAGTGTCCCCAGCGGGATTCAAGGAATCTGCCCTGCAGGTTGGCATGTGCCAAGCTGGGGTGAATGGGATGCTTTGAGAGTTTACCTCGGAAGCAAAAGCGAGTTTCATTGCGGCGGATGTGTGGAGTGTATAGCCCCCGCTCTTTGCGACTCTGTGTACTGGACTGCTTTTTCAGGTAGTTGTACGCCTGGCAATTTGACAGGGAACAACGCAACTGGTTTTTCAGTGGTCCCAGCTGGCTATTTTTGGGGAGGAGATTCGGATCCATACCAATGTTACAACGCTTCCGGTAATCGTGCGGATTTCTGGAGCACAACCCTTTCCTCTGGCTCAGATGTTCAAACTGGTCCACGATACACACTTTTTATACAGTATTATTTGTCGAATGCCGCTATGGGCGGTGTTTTCGAGAATCATGGCCTTTCCGTCCGCTGCCTAAGAGATTGATAATGTTTGTAAATATACCAATGAAAGATAGAGACGCAATGCGATGCGTCTCTTTTTTTTCCCCAAGCGTTAAGAGGTTATGCGAATTCAAAGCTCAAAATCCAAAACTAATCCCTATTCACTAATTCCTTTTCCCTATAATCATTAGCATACCTAATTTACTAATTAACGAATTGGCTAATTTGCTAATTAACTCCCTGCACATTGATTTTTTTTGTACCTTTGCAAGTTAAAATTATTATTATGCGAAAACTGACCATTCATACCATCAACTACTTGCGTACAGGTTACGAGGAGAACGATATTACTCCCGAGGATTATATTTCATCCATTGTTGAATACGATGATCAGGGCAATATCATCTCCGAGAACAGCTATAACCCTGACGCGACTCTTCAGTCTGCCACGGTTACAGAATATGACGATAATCACCATCCTCTTCTGCTGAAGAATTATGACGGAGAAGGCATGCTTTGTGAGCAGATTAACAGTGTATATGAAAACGGGCGGCTGATAGAGCAAAGACAGTGCTATGGTGAAGGTATGCCGGAATATTCCACTCGCATGGTGTATGAAAACGACCGATTGGTTCGTCGTGATTGTTACGATGAGGATGAGTTTTCCTATACAGAGAGGGCGTTTACTTACAACGACAAAGGACAGTTGGTAAAGGATGTGGAGTATGATGAAGATGGGAATGAAATGTATGTGACTGTTAATGAATATGATGAAGATGGCCATGTCATTAACCGTGTGAGGGATGAGGTTCAGCAGAAAGACCGCCGTAGTGTTACTTTTGAATATGATGCACAAGGACGGAAAATCAAAGACCTTATCTATAATTACGACGATGCCTTGATTGCCAAAATATATTACCGCTACGACAATGACAACCACCTGATTGAACAGGAGGAGGAGGATCTTGACCATTATCGTTTAACTACGTATGAATATGATGGGAAGAACGTTGTGAAAGTTACCGTGTATGACAAAGATAAAAATCTATTGTCTTATACCACTTATACTTACGACGAGGAGGGAAGGATGCTGACGCAAGATTCCTACGCCAATGATGAGGTCAATCCTGCTGTTTGCCGTCTGATGAATCATACGGAATATACGAGAGAATAAACTGATAATACACGAACACAAAATGGCCAAGACCAAAACACAGTTCTTCTGCAAAAATTGTGGTCACCAGTCCACCCAATGGATGGGACGTTGTCCCTCGTGTGGCGAGTGGAACACTTTTGAGGAGGAAGTGTTGGTGCGCCAGGAGGCTCCAAAAGGCAAGTCCAATGCGGTGATACGACAGAGCAAACCCAAACTGTTCAGCGAGATTTCCCTGCAGGAGATGCCTCGCTTGCACTCGCATATCGGCGAGTTGGACCGCGTGTTGGGTGGAGGCATAGTGGCAGGTTCCATCACTTTGCTCGGCGGCGAGCCGGGCATCGGCAAATCAACCCTGCTGCTCCAGATGGCTTTGCAGATGACAGAGACCAAAATCTTGTACGTGTCGGGCGAAGAGAGTGAAAGCCAGCTGAAGATGCGTGCCGAGCGTTTGGGCAGCCCTGATGCGTTAAAACATTGCTATATCTTGACGGAAACCTCCACCCAGGAAATTTTCAAGCATATAGAGGACTTACAACCGCAGCTGCTGATAGTGGATTCCATCCAGACTTTGCAGAGCAACCTGTTGGATTCCGCTTCCGGTTCAGTGTCGCAAATCAAGGAGTGTGCCGCAGAGTTCCAGCATTTGGCTAAAACTACTGCGATTCCGGTGTTCCTGATTGGCCATATCACCAAGGATGGCACTTTGGCAGGACCCAAGATTCTGGAGCATATCGTGGATACAGTGCTGCAGTTCGAAGGCGACCAGCACTATGGTTACCGCATCGTGCGCTGCATCAAGAACCGCTTCGGCTCCACTTCCGAATTAGGCATTTTTGAAATGAACGAGAATGGTTTGCGTGAGGTGCTGAATCCTTCAGAAATTTTGGTTTCCCAGCATGAGGAGAATTATAGTGGTAGCGCCATTGCCGCGGTGATGGAAGGCAATCGTCCTATCATGATTGAGACACAGAGTCTGGTGAGTTCGGCAGTTTATGGTACGCCACAGCGTTCGGCCACGGGCTTTGATACCCGTCGTATGAACATGCTGCTGGCAGTGCTGGAAAAACGTTGCCGTTTCAAAATCGGCGCCAAGGATGTGTTCCTGAATATTGCCGGTGGCATCCATGTGGAAGACCCTGCCATCAATTTGGCTGTGGTGGCGGCCATCCTGTCGTCCACGGCCGACATCGCCATTGATGCCAAAACCTGTTTTGCCGGTGAGTTGGGACTGAATGGTGAAGTTCGACCTGTGACACGTATCGAACAGCGTATCATGGAAGCCAACAAATTGGGCTTCACCCGGATGTTCGTGTCAAAATACAATCTGAAAGGTGTGAAATTGAGCGGGTTGAAAATCAGGATATTACCCATTTCACGTGTGGAAGAGATGTTATCATTATTATTTCAAGAGTAAAAAATGAAAAAATACTGGTTGCCGATATTGCTTTTGCTTTTCTCGACGGGTTTGATGGCCCAGTCGAACGGCAATTATGTGTATAATTTCCTGTCGCTTAATTATTCCAGTCGTATTGCGGGCTTGGGTAGCAATCTGATTTCTGTTCACGATGAGGATCCTTCCATTATCATGACCAATCCTTCTCTGATAGGCCAGCGGCATCATACTTCCTTGATGATGAATTTTACAAATTATTTCAAAGGAAGCAATTATATTTCAGCCATGTATTCCCATTCATTTGAGAAAGTGGGAAGTTTTGCCTTCGAAATGCGCTATGTTGGCTATGGTCGTTTTACGGAGACGGATATCACTGGACAGGAGATAGGCTCATTCCGTGCTGGCGACCTCGCGGCCATAGTAGGCTGGGGTAGGGAGTTGGGTAAAGGTTTCTCCATTGGTGCCAGCCTGAAAATGATTTATTGCGGTTATGCCGATTATAATTCCTTTGGCATTGCTGCGGATGTGGCAGGCACCTATTACAACGAAAAGAGAAGACTTTCGGTGTCATTGCTGTTCAAGAACATGGGCTCAGAATTGAAACCGTTTACCCCAGGTAATTTCGAAAAATTACCTTTTGATATACAGTTGGCATTTTCTCAGAGGTTTGCGCATATTCCCGTGCGTTATCATATCTCATTGCATTCGTTGTATAAATGGAATATGGCTTATACAGGTACCGATAACCCTCTGTATTCCAGAGATGCCATCACAGGTGAGGTGCAGACACCTTCCAAGGTGGCTACTTTCTTCGACAATATGTTCCGCCATGTGGTGGTGGGCATCGAAATCATTCCGGTGAAATATCTGTCGTTGTATTTCGCCTACAATCACAATATCCATCAGGAAATGAAGATCCCGCAGAAGAGAAGTTTTGCTGGATTCTCGTATGGTTTTATGATTAATATCAGGTCGATACAAGTCGGGTTCTCTCGCAATCACTATGCGGTAGGTGCAGTACCTAACAATTTGACCTTCAGTATGAATATTGAAGAATTGAGTAAATTATCCAAAGAAAATAAAGAAAAGAAATTAATACGTCAAAATTCAAAAAATGAAAAGAATTAGTGCTCTATTGTTGCTCCTATTGGTGGTGAATTTCACGTTTGCCCAAAGAGTCAACTATTCGGTCTTGTCCTCGGATGCGAACGGTGTTACCGTGAAAGTCGATATGCCGGCATATACCACAAGCGATGTGGTTATTAATGGTCAGACATATCAAAAATTGTTGATGTCTGGCGCATACGCTTTGACTGAACTCGGAGTACCCGAGTTGTTGCTTGCTGGTCAATCATTGATTATTCCGGCCAACAGTCAACCTACATTGTCAATTGTTGATGCTGATTATCAGATGGTTGATAATTTTAATCTGATTCCTTCGAAAGGGGTGATTTTCAGAAATACAAATCCTGATGATGTGCCTTATCAGTTTGGCTCCGCATATCAGCAGAATGCCTTCCAGCTGCCAGCTCCAGCTCAACTGACGGAGACGTTTTATATGCGTGATTTTCATGGGGTTACGTTGCAGGTGTTCCCATTTGATTACAATCCGGTGCAAAAGAGCCTGAAGGTGTATCGTTCTTTGACTGTGCGTGTGAATTTCAATGCGCCGTATGTGGCACAGCAGGCTCGCAAGAACTGTGCTGAGTTCAACGAGGTGTATCAGAATTACTTCTTGAATTACGAGAGAAGCCGTTATACCACAATCACAGAATCCGGTGAGATTCTGATTATTACTCCTGCACAGTTTGTGGACGCCATGCAGCCGTATGTGAACTGGAAAATCAAAAACGGTTATCCCACTACCATGGTAACTTTGGAAGAGGTGGGCAATTCCAATACAGCCGTCAAGAATTATATCACAACCTTCTACAATGAGCATAATCTGGCTTTTGTTGTGATAGTGGGTGACGGTAATTTGTTCCCCTATTTCACCAAAGATGGTGAGGTTTCCGATAATTTTTACACCGAAATTGTGGGCAATGATGAGGTGCCTGATATAATTTTGGGTAAGATCTCTGCTGAAAATGCCACTCATGTGACCACACAGGTGAACAAGTTTATTCAATATGAGGAAAATCCCGCGGTGACTACGCATTTTGACCAATTTTTGGGTATCGCTTCTTCTGAAGGACCTGGCGAGGATAATGAGTATGACTATCAGCATATTCGCAATATTGACAATAAATTGCAAGCTTTTACCTATACAAGTGGTTACGAATTGTTTGAGGGTTCACAGGGAGGTTTGGATGCCAGTGGCAATCCTACCGCTGCCAATGTGAGTACTGCTGTGAATGCGGGTGTGGGTATTATCACCTATTGTGGACATGGAAGTGAAACTAGTTGGGGAACCACAAGTTTCAGCAATTCGCACATTAACAACCTCACCAATTACAATATGCTGCCCTTTATCATTTCAACAGCGTGTTTGAATGGTAAATATGTTAATCAGACTTGTTTTGCCGAGGCTTGGTTGCGTGCTACAAAGAACGGACAACCTACGGGTGCCGTGAGTACGGTGATGTCCACCATGAGCCAGCCTTGGAATCCACCTATGGTTGGCCAAGATGAGATGATCCGTTTGCTGACAGGTGCTGAAAATACTACTGTGAAGCGTACTTTCGGTGGTATTGTTTTCAATGGTTTGGCCAAAATGCATGAGGTTTATCCAACAACAACTTCACAAGGCTTGCAGACTATGCGTACCTGGGTGATTTTCGGTGATCCGACCTTGCAAGTGCGTACGGCTACGCCACAGGCATTGACCGCTACACACGCTGAACAGTTGTTTACCGGTGTCAATCAACTTCAGGTCATGTCTCCTGTGGAGAACGCCAAGGTGGTGCTGACTAAAGGAAATACCATTATTGCCCAGGGATTCATCTCTGGTGAAAGTGTTATGTTGAGCTTCAATGAACTATTAATACCTACAGATACGTTGCATTTGTTGGTATCAGCCTTTAATTACATTCCATATCAGGCAGACATAACTGTGATTGTGAATAATGAGCCCTATCTTACCTATACGGGACACCAAATTAACAATGCCACAGGTCATCCTTCATATAACGAATCAGTGGGTGTGAACATGCAGGTGAAAAATGTGGGAGGTGTGGCCTCTTCCGATTTTTCCGTGGTAGTTACAACCGAGGATCAGTATGTTACAATGTTGCAGAGCACATTTAGCTCAACGGGTTTGCAGCCCAACGAGAGCGTGTCTTTGTCTGATGCCATCCGCTTCAAGGTGGCTCCCAATGTGCCATATGGCCATATTGCCCATTTCCATGTAGTGATGACTGCGGGTGAATATGTGACTGAGCAGAATTTCTCCCAGTTGTTGTATGCCCCGAAACTGGCTATAGGCAATTGCATTGTGGATGATTCTCAGTCTGGGGCTACGGTCAATGGCCGTATTGATTATGGTGAGACTGTTACCCTGAATATTCCTTTGCAGAACATTGGTAATGCCAAGGCACAGTTTGGTTTTGTTTCTGTTGAGAATATGAGCGATGCGATTAGTTTTAACTCTGAGATGACACAGGCCATTCCGTTTATGACAGAAAACGCAAGCAATACATTGCATTTATCAGTGACAGTCAATCCCAATATTCAGGAAAGTACGATAGCGGAATTCAAGGTAATATATACTGCTGGTTTCTACAAGGCAGAAAAAACGTTTGCTTTGCTCATCGGAGCCAGTATCGAGGACTGGGAAACTGGTGATTTCTCTTCCTACGATTGGAATTTGGGAACCTCCAACCAATGGCAGATTACCACTACGCATCCATACGAAGGTACATACGCGGTGCGTTCCTATCCGATAGGTAACAATAATACTTCCTCGTTGAAACTGACCTTGGAAATCTCACAGCCTGATACCATCTCCTTCTATTATTACGTTTCTTGCGAGCAGGGAGGTACCAATTGGTGGGGGCAAACGCAACAGTATGACTATCTGGCTTTCTATATTAACAATACCAAAAAAGATTCCTGGGATGGAGTGGTGCCATGGACCAAGGCCGAATATCCTTTAGCTGCGGGAACTTATACTTTTGAATGGCGTTATACCAAAGATAATTATCAAACCGGTGGCGAAGACTTGGCTATGATTGACTACATATCGTTGCCAGCCGCCGTAAAACAATCCACAGCGGTCCAGAATTACACTGAAGATGGCATTTTGATATCCTGCTATCCCAATCCTGCTACAGATTATGTGGTGATTGCTGGTGAAAAGTTGCCAGAATTCCAGCAAGGACGAGCTGATTTGTTTAATATTTCCGGTCAGCGCATGCGTAGTGTAGCGCTTACCGATATTCATACTATTATGAACCTGAGTGATTTGTCCGCTGGCACTTATTTGCTGGTGGTTTGGAATGGTGATAAACAAGTGAAGGCTGTTAAAATTTTGAAAGACTAAGATGGAAAGACCTTTGATATTGATTGTCAATGATGACGGCTACGAGGCGAAAGGCCTGTATGCTATGGTGGAAGCCGCCAAGGATTTTGGCGAAATAGTGGTAATTGTACCCGACAGCGTCCGTTCGGGCATGGGACACGCTATCACGATGAACGAACCGCTGAGAATAAAACTCTATCGTGAGGAAGACGGTATCAAGTATTACAGAACAAATGGTACCCCTGTGGATTGTGTGAAATTAGGGCAGAGGGTGGTGCTGCGTGACCGTAAAATCGACTTGGTGCTCTCAGGTATTAACCATGGCTCCAACTCCTCTGTCAGCTTGATTTATTCGGGCACCATGGCCGCGGCTATTGAAGGTAGTTTTGAGGGCTCCAGAGCAGTGGGCTTTTCTCTTTTGGATTATTCGCCGGATGCGGATTTTACCGCTGCCACATATTATGCAAAAAAACTGATACCCCAGTTGTTGGCTACCGATTTCCCCCCGCAGATTTCACTGAATATCAATATTCCCAAGGGCTCCATTGAGGATATCAAGGGTATCAAGCTTACTCGCCAGACCAAAGGTTATTGGGCTGAGGATTTGGTTGAAAGAATTGACTGTTTTGGAAGACCGTATTACTGGCTTTCTGGCTACTTGGTTGACCAGGATCCGCATGATGACACTTGCCAATGGGCTTTGACACACAATTATATTTCCATACAGCCAGTACAAACCGACTTGACGGCTTATCAGTATATGAATAATTTTAAGGGATTGGAGGAATAATGGGCAATTTTGTTGAAAAACTGAGAAGAGATTCACTGCCGATGGGCTTGTTCATCGGTTTTATATGTCCCGCCATTTTCTTTGGCATTCTTTATGCTGTCATCACGCTGGTACAGCATCAGACCGGAGCTCTGCAGATGGATCGTATGGTTCAGAAGCTCATCCTTTTGAGTGTGGTGCCCAATGTGCTGATTCTGAGATATTACCTGGTGAAACTGAAATACGACCTGACTGGTCGTGGCATTTTGTTGGTGACCTTTGCCATTGCCATGCTGTTTGCGGTATTGGAGTTTGTGTTATAGACAGATATGTCAAATGGATATGCAAGGTCCCTTTTTTTCCAATGCAATATGAAACCTAAAAAATAAGATTATGAAAAAACTCCTATTATTTTGGGTTATAGTTTTAATGAGCATCACCGCTTTCGCCCAAAGTGTGACCCTCACCTTCACCGCCAAGGATGCGGCCAACCAGCATGTACAGCTCCACCGAGTGTCCATCACCAACCTGACCAAGGGCTGGCAGGAGACCATTTATTGGCCCGACACCACCCTGACCATGCAGAATGGCACAGGTATTTCCGATATTGTAGGGGCGAATGATTATTCGCCCCTACGGTTGTCGCAAAACAACCCCAACCCCTTCACCGGCACCACCGAGGTGAACCTGATGGTAACAAACGAAGGAACGGTGGCATTGGACATTGCCGACATCAACG
>CADCNH010000037.1 GCA_902802755.1 uncultured Bacteroidota bacterium
CACGTTCTTGATGAAGCAGAGGCTTGGAATCTTAGGATTCGGGAAGGCCTCATTGGGGTTGGGTCTGTTTTTTATCTCCATAAATTCCGATTTATCTGTTACTTATCTATAGATTCTTTCCAAAAAACTCCGCCAGCGTGTCCCACGGGATGCAGTTGCCCTCGCTGCCGTCGTATAGGTAGCAGTGGGTGGCGCCCGGGCGGAGACTGGTTGAAATTACGATGACTTTTTTCATATTGGTTGGTATTTTATTGATTTTTCTTTTTGTCAATTACCCATTGTCCTGTTTTGCTGGAACCCTCATAGTGCAGACCGTATTGTTCTCTCAGAATGCGAAGATCCTAAAATTAACGTGAGTTCGATATAATTTAATTTATTGAAAATGAATAATATAACAATTTTTTTTGTATATTTGTATCGTCAAACGCAAAATACAAATAGTTATGTTATCCGACGGCAAAATTACAGATATTTTTTGTATGGCAGACGACATCTGCAAATTTTTCAATGAGACAGTCAAAAGACACACCTTGGAGGAGAATGACGGGAAGAAACACAGAAACAAACCCAACAAGTTGTCAGACGCTGAGATAATCACCATCATGATAATGTTTCATAGTTGCGGACACAATATGAAAAACTCCTTGATGAGTGTCGTCGACAAGGTTTATCTACGAAAAAGGGCTGTGATCGAGTCTGTTAATGACGAACTGAAGAATATTGCACAGATTGAACATTCCAGACACAGAAGTGTCAACAATTTCATGGTCAACGCCGTGTCTGCTATTGCCGCATATTGCTTCTTCCCGAAGAAGCCTTCTATCTCTATAGAAACATATTCTGACAATCAACTGGTTCTCTTTTAGTTGCTCACGTTCACTGCGGGGATTTTTTCATCAGCTATAGCGTGCCAGTTTCGCGGCAGGGAAGTCAAGCGTTTCAGTGCAAGAGTATCCGGTGCCGCGAAGAGAGGAGGGGATGTCCTCCACCCCACATTGCGCTATCGCTTATGTGGGGTAAATAGAAGCCCCTACCTGCGTGCTGAAAGCACGCTACATTTTATCTTTGGGGCTCTCGTTGAGGTTGCGTCACGTTTTCTTTTCAATGTACGGCTTCGCCGTGATGTTTATGTCACTACCCCGGTCTTCGGCCACCCCTTCTCTAAGAAGGGGAAATAAAATTGTCAATTGTAAACTGTCAACTATCAACTATTCAGGTTGTTGGCACAACTCGGTCAACACGCTGCAGGTTGATTTCGGGTGCAAAAAGCCAATCATCAGGTTTTCGGCGCCTTTGCGGGGAGCCTTGTCAATAAGGCGAACGCCTTTCTCCTCAACTTCGGTCAGTGATTCGGCCACCTTATCTACGTTGAAGGCGATATGGTGAATACCTTCGCCCTTGTTGGCGATGAACTTGGCGATGGTGCTCTCTTCGCAAGTGGGCTCCAACAGCTCAATCTTGGTCTGACCAACTTTGAAAAAGGCAGTCTTTACTTTCTGGTCTGCCACTTCCTCAATGTTGTAACATTTCAGTCCCAGTACATTTTCATAATAGGGGATGGCTTGGCTTAAATCCTTCACGGCAATGCCGATGTGTTCGATGTGTGTGATGTTCATTATAATTGATAGTTTATAGTTAATAATTAATAGTGGTCAGTGGTCAGTGGTCAGTGGTCAGTGGTCAGTGGTCAGTGGTCAGTGGTCAGTGGTCAGTGGTCAGTGGTCAGTGGTCAGTGGTCAGTGGTCAGTGGTCAAAATATCTTGCAAAATTACGAAAAAAAACTGATAGCTGTGCTTTCTTAGCACATTAAAAACTTTCAGTTTTCAGTTTTCAGTTTATAACGCCTAACCCCCAATCACTGACCCCTGAATCCTGACCCCTGATCACTTCTCTTCTGCGGGCATCACAAAGGCGTGAATACCCTGCTGGGGGGCACTTTCGTCCAAGAGATGGATTTCCTTCAGCAAGGGCTCCACTTTCTCGTCAGGCATGAAGATGAGCATGGCCGAGTTGAGGGTGGGCCAGGCGTGGGTGCCATAATGCGGCTCGCCGTCGTTGGAGCCACGTCCTTGCACCTCCTGCCAGAAAGTAAAACCACGGATTTCCAATTTGTCTAATATCTCGATGACTTCATCGTAAAAAGCTTGGTAAAATGATATGAAGACTGCTTTCATTGTTTTCGATTTTAAATGTTTGATTCACATTGTTTTATTCTTCATTGCTGATGGTCATGGGCTGTAATTCCGCCTTGGCGGTTTTTCTGGCCTTTCTTCTGGCGCCGAAATCAGCAAATAAACTGTAAAGGATAGGAATCAACATCAAAGTTACCAAAGTGGATACGGAAAGACCCCAGGCCACTACCATACCCATGGAGTTCCACATTTCGGCACCTTCTCCCTTGTCGAGTGCCAACGGAATCATACCCAATACGGTGGTCAGTGTGGTCATCAAAATGGGACGGAGACGGGAACGTCCACCAGTGACAACGGCTTCCTTGATGCTCATGCCACGCTCACGGCAGAGGCTGGTGTAATCGACCAGCACAATACCGTTCTTCACCACAATACCAATCAACATCATGGCACCAATCAAGGCCATGATACCCAGGGCGGTGTTGGTGACAGCCAAGCCGATAAATACACCGGTAAGGGCGAAAGGAATGGAGAACATGATGACGAAGGGGTAGGTGAAGGATTCGAACTGGGCAGCCATCACTACATATACCAACATGACTATCAGCAACATCAGGGTGATGATGTCTTTGAACGCATCCTGCTGGTCTTCCCAAGTACCGGCAATCTTATAGTCGAGGGTGTTGGGGATTTCCATCTGGTCTAACTCGTTCTGGGCAGCTGCCACAATGTCGCTCAACACACCGTCCTTACCCACCACGCATGATACCTTGACCATACGCTCACGGTCCTTACGCACGATAGTAGGAGGGGTGAAACTTTCCACTACTTTTCCGACATCACCCACACGGATACCTTTGCCTTGATTGTTGTATATCAGAATGTGCTCAATAGCGCGGGTGTCTTCTCGGAATTCGGGGGCATAACGCACACGGATGTTGTATTCGTCGCCATCCTCGCGGAAGTGGGAGGCAGTGTAGCCGTTGAAACGGTCACGTACATACGTGGCGGCGGTGGTGGAGTTCAGTCCGTTTATTCGTCACGACTGATGACCACTTCAGAACAACCTGGTACCTGTCTCATGCGTTCGGCAACTTTAATGGCAAACTCGTCGGTGGTGTTGAAGTCATAACAGTACAACTCAATATCCACGGTTGATTGTCCCCCCATGCCACCTTGACCGGTATTGACAGAATAGGTGTTGATTTCTATATGTTTACGCATGATGTTACGGATGCCGTCCGCAATCTCGTTGATGGGTTTGTCGCGTTCGGTCTTCTTGACCAGACGGATGTTGAAAGAGAGCAGGTGAGTACCATTGTCACGCATCAAGCTCCAAGTGTTGTCTTCATCGGGCTGTCCAACAGAGTAGTTGATACGATTGATTTCGTTGGGATATTTTTCCATAATCTCTCTTACCAACTCATCGCCCAAGGCTTTGGTGGTTTCCACACGGGTACCCATGGGCAATTTGACAGTGGCTCCCAATCGGGCGTTATCCATGGTCGGGAAAAATTCGGTGGGGATTACCAAAATAAGACTTAAGCTTCCCAGGAAGATGAGTGTTGCAATTGTTACAACTGTTTTCCTATGGTTTACACACCAGTTTAACAGGCGTGCGTATGCATTATCCAGCCATGTCAGGAATCTTTCCACTGGAGCATAGATGAAAGCGAACCATTTGCTTTTCTTGGGATTCTTTTTCAACATGAGAGAACACAACATAGGTGTCAATGTCATAGCCGCTAACAGGGAGATGGCAATCACAATGGTGACAATCCAACCTAACTGTTTGAACAACACACCCGACATACCGGTGATAAAGGTCAAAGGCAAGAATACCGCTACAATTACCAATGTAGATGCAATGATGGACAGGGAGACCTCGCTGGTGGCGAAGATGGCGGCAGACTTGGGCTTTGAACCCCTTTCAATATGGGTGGTGATGTTTTCCAATACCACAATGGAGTCATCGACCACCATACCGATGGCGATACTCAAAGAGGACAAAGAAATGATATTCAGTGTATTGCCTGTTAATAGCAAGTATATGAACGCACCAATCAGGGAGACGGGCACCACAATGGCGATGATGATGGTGGCCCTCCATCGGCCTAAGAAGAAGAGTACCACAACGACTACCAGCAAGAGGATGATTAAGATGGTCTCTTCCAAGCTGGCGATGGTGTTGGTAATGTTCTCAGAGTTATCCACCAGAATATCCAGTTTGACATCCGCAGGCAGATTCTTCTTGATGTCGGGTAACTGCTCCTTAACCTTTTTGGCGATTTGTACAGTGTTGGCATCGGTTTGTTTCTGGATGACGATCATGGCACCGCGGGAACCGTTGGTATAGACCTCCTGCATACGTTCCTGCAGGGTGTCCTTAACGGTAGCCACATCGCGCAGATAGATGTTCTTGTTGGCATAACTGCCCACTACCACATCCTCCATTTCGTAGGCATCTTCAAATTCGCCATCCACACGCAGTGTGTATGTTTTGGAACCCACATCCATGATACCCAAGGATACATTCCTGTTTTCGGCACCCAGAATGCTGGCAATTCCCTCGATGGTCATATTGTAGGCCTCTAATTTGTAGGGGTCGCAATATACCTGAATTTCACGTTGTGGGGCACCGGAGATGGACACTGCTCCTACACCGCTGATACGGCTCAACGGAGAAGCCACCTTGTCGTCGAGAATCTTGTACAAAGCCTGGGTGCTCTGGTCTGATTCAATGGATAACAGCATGATGGGCATGTCGTCGGCGCTGAACTTGAACAGGAAGGGCTGGTTGGCACCATCAGGCAGTGATGACGAAACCATGTCCAGCTTGTCACGTACGTCATTGGTTTTTTCGTCAATATCCACACCCCATTCAAATTCCAAATAAACGATGGAATAGTTTTCTTTGGAATTGGAGGTGATGTGTTTCATGTCGCTCAGCGTGTTCAGCACATTCTCCAAGGGCTTGGAAACATTGTCTTCTATATCTTCGGCACTTGCTCCAGGGTATACGGTGAACACCATGATGGTGTTGCTGTCCATGTGCGGGAACAAGTCCACCGGCAACTTGGTCAGTGAGAAAATACCGATAATGATGACGGCCACATAAATCAGACCGGTCATAATCGGACGGCTAACAGATTTTTGGTATAAACTCATTTTTCTTAGGTTATAGGTTGTGTTTTTGTCGTTTATGCGTTGAGACGTTAAGACGAATTAATCATTTTTTTATCGTCTCTACGCCTCCACGCCTCCACGTCTTTACGAACTATCGTTGTTCAATCTCTACTTCAAGGCTGTCTTTGAGTCGCGGCAGGCCGGAGGTGGCCACAAAGGCGCCGTCAGGAATATCCTCGTTCAGCAGTTCGTAGTAAGTGTCCAAATGGCGGCCCAACTGCACTTGCTTGAAGAAGACTCTGCCATTGTCATATACATATACGTAGCGGTTACCGGAACCTTGCTGTCTGTAAATGGCCTCGTCGGGTACCACAACATGATTATACATGCCGAAGTTGATGGTGACACGGGCGTACATGCCGGGACGTACTTTGCTGTTGGCGTTGGACAGCTGGATCTCCACAGGAAAAGTATGGGTAGTACCGTCAATGGTGGGATAAATCAGACTTACCTTGCCCTTGAAAACTTCACCTTCGTAAGCGTCGATGGCGATGTCAACGGGCATACCGACTTTTACCTTGGTAAAGAGCATCTCAGACACGTTGATGAGCATTTTCACCGGGTTGATTTGCTGCACCTGCACCACGGGCAGTCCACCGAATAAGTCGCCGCTGTCGTAGTTTCTGGCGGTAACCACACCGTTCAGCGGGCTGAGCAGCTGGGTGTTTTCCAGCAGGTTCTCGTAAGAGGTGCGAGTCACATCCAGATTGGTCTTCATGGCATCCCAGTCTGATTTTGACACGCCGCCCACCTTGTACAGCTCGTCGATACGCTTGAAGCTGAGTTCGAGGTTGTCTAACTGGCTTTTGGTCTGTTTCAGGTTGGCTTCGTTCATCTGAACCAACACCTGGCCTTTGTGAACGCGGTCGCCCACTTCTACGTAAATCTTGTCGATACGGCCACCAGTCAGCGGAGCGATATTGTTGACCGCTTCGGCTTCAACGGTTGCCGTATATTCGTACAATTGCTCAACTTCCTGAGTGGAGACTTGCTGAACTTTGATTTTTAATTTTTCCTGGATTTGTGATGTCTCTTTTTCTTTTGAGGTACATGCGCTTACGATAAGCATGAGTCCCAGTAAAGTGTAAATGATGCTGTTGGTGTGTTTCATTGTGTATATTGTTTTGTTTAATTCGATTATTTCAATGTTAAATGGGGAGTTGGACTTCGTCCAAGGGGAGTCTCGAACTTCGTGCTCGAGGGGAGTTTCGCTTCGCTCAAGGGGGAGTCTTTTATGTATATTGTATTTTCTAATCCCTAACCCCTAATCACTGACCACTGATCACTGTTTCCCCGTGAGGGCGTCGAGTGAGGCTTTGGCAGTGAGGTAGTTGAAGAGTGACTGGCAGTAGGTGAGTCGGGTGCTGGTCAACATGAGCTCGGTAGTGTTGAGGTCGAGCCAGGTGTTCATGCCCACTTCGTACTGCTTTTTGGCGATGTTGTATGCTTCTTCGGCCTGCAGCATCGTTTCCTTGTCAGAGGCGAGGTTTTCGATGGCCTGTTGCATGTCGTTCAGGTAGCTTTGGGCGCCTAAACGCAGGTTGCGTTCTATGTCAACTCGCTGGTCCTGCATGTTTTCGATGTTCAGGTCGGCTTGTTTCAGCTTGTATGAGGTGCCTGCCCATGAAACAATGGGAACTGATAGTCCAAGGCCGATGACAGAGTAGGGGAAGTTGTTGAAACTACCGCCGGTGTCGCCCATGCCGTTATACATCAGGCTACCGCTTAAGGCCAGACTGGGACAAGAGGAACCTTTGATGATCTTCTTGGACTGTTGCAGTTGCTGTATGCCCATGTCCAACTGCTTTAATGAGGAATTTTCCTCCAAGCTGATGTCGCTCAGTGTGGGAACTTTGGCATTCAGAACCTCATTTTCATAATCGTCTAAGTGGCCGTCGAAAATCACGGGTTCGTTAATGTCCAGACCCAAGATGATTTTCAGTCGCATGTATGCCAGATTGGCTGTCTTGGCGGCGGAAGTCACATCGGGACGCAGGTTCTGCAAGGACACATCCGAACGCAGTTTCTCGAAACTTGATACCAGTCCCTGTTGGTATTGCTTGTTAACCAATTCGTTGGATGCCTGTGTGTTGGCATAGCTCTGCTGGAGTACATCGTAAGCTTGCTGGGCTACCAAGTAGGTGTAATAGGCCTGCTTGATTTGGTTTACCAGCTCCAGTTTGGAGGAACGGGCGTTCTCCATAGCCAGCTCTATGTCCATCTGCGACAGCTTCAGGCTCGACCAAAGGGAGGGCACTATCAGCGGCAGCGACAGGCTCGCTCCAACGGAATAGTTGTGGTCCTTGCCCACCTTGATATTCATGTCCTGGCCGCCCATGCTCATGGCCATACTCTGCTTTAGGATGGTGTATTGGTATGATCCACTGAGAGATACGTCAGGGAAAAGGGAAACAATCTGCTCTTTTTTATACTGCTGCTTGATTTGTATGTCGCGGTCGGCAATACGCATCGAGGGACTCTCGCTAAGACCGATTTCAATCGCCTTTTTCAGGTTGATATGTACAGAATCCTTTTGATTTTGTGCGAAAGTGATTGATGTGGAAAACAAAATCACAGCTGCTATCAGACTGCTTTTGGTTAGTTTTTTCAGTTGATTAATCATATTGATATAATTATCTATTTGAGTATCAATAATTTATGTTTAAATATATTTAAGTTGCAAAAGTACTAAAAATTAGTGAAATTATTGACTTTGAGCTGTGAATTTCAATGAAATGTGGTTTTTCTTCAATGAAGCTTGCCATATTTTCAATGATTTTGAGAGATTGTCCCTTCGGTTGTTCTTAAAATGTATGCTGGAGAGGAGAATTTTTATCCGTAAATTTTTTCAACAAAAAAGTCCACCGTATCTAAAAAATCAGTATCTTTGCTGATTAAATTTTTTAATATTATGGCTACTAAATATGTGTTCGTTTCAGGCGGTGTTGTTTCCGGTTTGGGAAAGGGTATCACTGCGGCATCTTTGGGTCGTTTGCTCAAATCACGCGGGGTCAAAGTGACCATGCAAAAATTAGACCCTTATTTGAATGTTGACCCGGGTACGATGAATCCGTATCAGCATGGGGAAGTGTTTGTTACCGAAGATGGTGGCGAAACAGATTTGGATATAGGCCATTATGAACGTTTTATTGACGAAAGCCTGAACAAGTATTGTAATGTTACAGCGGGAAAGGTTTATTATCAGGTTATTGAAAATGAGAGGAATGGCGTGTATGCGGGCTCTACCATCCAGATGATTCCGCATATTACCAATATGATTAAGGATAAAATCCGCCTGAATGCGGAAACCAATGAGGCTGAAGTGGCTATCGTCGAGATTGGCGGTACGGTGGGTGACTATGAAAGTTTGCCGTTTCTGGAAGCTATCCGCCAGTTCACTATCGAAGAAGGTTACGCCAATTGCATGTATATCCATGTGGCACTGATACCTTTCATCACTCCCAGCAACGAACTGAAGACCAAACCTGCCCAGCACAGCGTCAAGGAATTGCTGAGTTTGGGTATTCAGCCCGATATTCTGGTGTGCCGCTGTGACCGTCCGCTGGGTAAGGAAATCAAACAAAAATTGTCACTCTTCTGCAATGTGAAGTTGGATTGTGTGATTGAAAATACCAATATGCCTTCGCTATACGAAGTACCATTGGCATTGGAGGAGGAAGGTTTGGCGGAGCAGGTCATCAAACGTCTGAAAATCCAGTGTAAGGAGAAAGATATGCACGACTGGGAGGACATGGTGCTGCGTAGCAAGAAGTTAAGTCATCGCACACAAATTGCCCTGGTGGGTAAATATATCGAACTGCAAGATGCTTATATCAGTGTGGTGGAAGCCCTGAAACATGCGTCTATCTATAATGATACAAAATTGGAAATCAAATGGATAGACTCGGAGGATATTACGGAAAAAACGGCGGGTACCTTGTTGAAAAGCGCTGACGGCATCATCATCCCCGGTGGCTTTGGCTCACGCGGTATCGAGGGCAAAATCAATGCGGCCCGCTATGCGCGCGAGAACAAAGTGCCTTATCTCGGACTGTGTCTGGGTATGCAAATCGCTATCATTGAATATGCAAGAAATGTCTGCAAGCTTGACAAAGCCAACAGTAAGGAAATTGATCCGTCAACACCTTATCCGGTAATCGACTTCCTGCCTGGCCAGAATGAATACAGTATGTTGGGTGGGACCCTACGTTTGGGCAAATATCCTTGTAAACTGAAAAAAGATACTAAGGCATACGGTGTGTATAAAGAAGAAATGATTTCAGAACGTCATCGTCACCGTTATGAGGTGAACAACGAATATCGTGACGTTCTGGCTCAAAATGGCATGATTTTCTGTGGTACTTCTCCGAATGACAGTATCGTGGAAATGATTGAGCTGCCAGACCATCCGTGGTTCGTGGCTTGCCAGTTCCATCCGGAATTCAAGTCACGTCCCAATCGTCCGCATCCTCTTTTCATGGGCTTGATGCACGCCGCCGTGGCACAGAAACGTTAAGGCGTGGAGACGTGGAGACACTCACTGCGTTCGTTCGGGGAAACGATAATTCCCCTTCTGTTAGAAGGGGTGCCCGTAGGGCGGGGCAAGTAGGGCTGTCACATTGTGGCAGCCGCAGGAGAGAAGCCAATATAGGCCTCCACCTCAAACAGTGCCCGTAGGGCGAGGTAGTGACGTGAATATAAAAACATAACCGCATAACCGTATAACCGCATAACCGCTAATGATGAAGAAAGTTGTGATTCAGAAGGGTAAGGAGAAGTCGCTGCAGCGTTTTCATCCTTGGGTGTTCTCTGGTGCTATCGCCCGTAAGGACAGTCATATTGCTGAAGGAGAGATTGTGGAGGTCTATGACGCTTACGATAATTTCCTGGCGATGGGACATTATCATACCAGCTCTATCAGTGTACGTGTTTTCAGTTTCGAGCAGGTGAATCCGGATTATGTTTTCTGGAAACAGAAAATTGAACAGGCTATAGATTATCGTAAGTTGATTTATCTGTTTGATAATGAAAATACTACGCTCTTTCGCCTGGTGAATGGTGAAGGCGATGGTATGCCAGGCCTCATTGCCGATTGGTACAATGGCCACTTGGTGCTGCAATTCCACTCGTATGGCATGTATCTGATGCGTGAAATGTTGACGGACATTTTCAGGGAATTACTGTCTGACAGATTGAAATCTATTTATAACAAAAGTGCAACGACACTTTCTGAAACCAATGCTTTTGTGCCGGCTAATGAACTGTTATACGGACAGTTGGAAAATGAAATTCTGGTGCACGAAAATGGTGTTCCTTTTTATGTCGATATTCCGCAGGGACAGAAAACGGGCTTCTTTATTGACCAGCGTGATAACCGGAAGATGGTTGGAGATTTCTGCCGTGGTAAGAAAGTCCTAAACTTGTTCTGCTATACTGGCGGTTTTTCGGCGTATGCCCTGCAAGGTGGTGCTGAACTGGTGCATTCGGTGGATATCTCCAAACGTGCCATTGAGCAAACCGAGGCCAACATGGCGTTGTTGGGCCCGTTGGCTAAGAACCATGAGGCTTTTGCTGCCAATGTCTTCGATTTTATCGAGGAAATGCCGGCGCGTTTTTATGACGTGATTATTGTTGACCCGCCAGCTTTTGCCAAGCATCACAAGGTGAAAGAGCAGGGCATCAAAGGTTATCGGAATATCAACCGCAAGGCGATGGAAAAACTGAAACCTGGTGGTATGATTTTCACTTTTTCATGTTCCCAGGCCATTTCGAAGGAAGACTTCCAGACCATAGTCTTCTCCGCAGCCGCCATGGAGCATAAAAATATTCGTATTGTCAAACACTTGCAACATGCACTTGACCATCCGGTCAGTATCTTTCATCCCGAAGGCAGCTATCTGAAGGGCATGGCGTTGTGTGTGGAGTGATAATGGACGTCAAGACGTTAAGGCGTTAAGACGTGAAGAATTTAAATTCCCCTTCTATTAGAAGGGGTGCCCGAAGGGCGGGGTAGTGACGCAAGTATAAAGTAAAATGAACAAAGAATGAAATTTGCTAATCCGTTATTTCTTATAGCATTATCAGCAATTTTGATACCTATCATCATCCATCTCTTCAATTTCAGAAGATATAAGACTGTTTATTTCTCTAATGTGAAGATGCTGGAAGAGGTATTGCTGAAGACCAAGAAAGAGTCCCGTCTGTTGCAGTATCTTGTGCTGGCCCTGAGAATCTTGGCTATTGCCGCACTGGTATTCGCTTTTGCCCAGCCGTATATCCCCAAAAACAAAATCAATACCCGTAACGGCAATGTGGTTTCCATTTTTGTGGATAATTCCTTCTCCATGGATGCCAATGCGAAAGACGGCAATTTGTTGTATGACGCGGTGGATGCTGCCAAAAATGTGGTGAATGCTTTTTCGTATTCTGATGATTTTGTCCTGACAACGCATGATTTCTCTGCAAAACAGTCGCATATTCTGAACAAAGATGAGATTTTGTCTCTCTTGGATGATATAAATGTGTCACCTCATAGTCGTTCTATGTCCGAAATCAGAGCTTTTGCGCAGAATACTGCCGCATATTCACAAAAAAACAACCATATCAATTATTATATTTCAGATTTTCAGAAGAATTCTTTGAGTGGGGCTAACTTTGGAAATGATACGGCACAGGTGAACTTCCTGATACCGATAGAGGTGAAGCATACCGATAATGTATCGGTGGACAGCTGCTGGTTCCTTACCCCGGTATTCAATGTGGGGCAACAGGTGACGTTGACGGTCAGAATTCATAATTATGGTACTACGGATGTCAATAAATTGCCTGTGCGACTGTATGTTAATGATGAACAGAAAGCTATTGCTGCCGTGGATGTCAGAGCGGAGAGTTATGCGGATTATCAGTTGAATTATACTATCACGGACGATGGCGTTCAGTGTGGTGTCGTGAAAATTGAGGATTCGCCAATTACTTTCGATGACGAGTTATACTTTGTATATCAGGTTGCTACAAACAATAATATAATAGTGGTAAAATCGAAAGACAATCGCTACCTGAAGGCCATGTATGGCATGGATTCGCTGTTTGTTTATCAGGAAATGCCTGAAAAGCAAGTGAATTACTCGCAGTTTAAGCAGTGTAATCTTTTGGTTTTGGATCAATTGAAAGAAGTCTCCTCCGGTTTGGCTTCCGAAATCGTGAAATATGTGAATGGCGGAGGTACGCTTTTGGTATTCCCTGGTGAGGAAACGAATCTGTCAGCCTTGAACTCTCTGCTGAATACGCTGGAGGCAGGTCGCTATGGCGAGCCGGTACAGAGCAGTTTGAAAGTGGGTGGCATCAATTATGAAAGTGTTTATTTCAGTGATGCAGTACAAAAAAACACCGAAAAGGTGACCATGCCGCAAGTTACCCGTTATTTCCCGATACTGTCACCATCGGCAGCAACTGCCTCGGAACAGGTGATGCAGCTGGAAAACGGAAGCCCTTTCCTGACCGTATATTCCTGCGGACAGGGTAGGGTGATGCTCTCGGCAGTGCCTTTGGACGACAGTTTCGGTGATGCCCACCGGAATGCCCTTTTCTTTGTTCCCTTGCATAATGTGGCCATTATGAATGTGAAACAAAGCCGTTTATACAATACTATTGGCGTGGATGAGTCCGCCTCGGTATCCAACAAATCCACTTCGGCTGAAAAAGTTTACAAGCTGAGAGCCCAGGACAAGTCGCTGGATTTTATTCCGGAGCAACGTCCTGCTGGCAACGATGTGATGTTGTATTTCCACTCGCAAGTTGACAAAGCTGGCTTGTACGACGTTTTCTTGGATGATGTGAAAATCACTTCTTTGGCATTCAATTATAACCGGAGCGAGTCGGATTTGGATTATTATGATGCGGATGATCTGAAAGCTTTTGGCGGTGACAACTTGCAATTGATTGACGCTCAGACCAAAGACCTGACAAAGAATATCTCTGACAGCTTCAACGGCACGCCCTTGTGGCGCTATTTTGTGCTCCTCGCTCTGTTATGTATTATCGCTGAAATCTGCCTCCTTCGCTTCTGGAAAGTCAAAGGCAATTGAAAACTGAAAACTGAAAGTTGATAATTAACCATCCTAACCTTTCTAACCTGAACTTTGAATTTTGAATTTTGAATTTTGAATTCTAACCCCTAACCCCTAAAACCTAACAACTCTTATGAACCAACTAATTTTCATGATAATATTTTTGGTTGTAGTAAGCACATTGCTCTTGCTTGACCTTGGTGTTTTCCATAAAGATGACCATATTGTAACCTTCAAAGAAGCCGGCTTCTGGACCTGCATCTGGGTGTCTTTGGCTGTGGCCTTTGGCATTTTTATTTTCTTCGGCGCAGAGCTGATACATGGCGTGCATACGCAGGAGCAATTGATAGCCATTGATCAGTTGCATGGACATGAACTGAAATTCGACTGGGGACAAGGACTGGAATATAATATAAAACTGTACCGCAAGGCGATGGCGATGGAGTATTTTACTGGTTATCTGGTGGAAGAATCGCTGTCTATAGACAATATTTTTGTGATGATTATGATTTTCATGAGTTTTGGAGTGGAGAAGAAATATTATCACAGAGTGTTGTTTTATGGTATTTTAGGTGCTATTGTATTGCGTTTCACCTTTATTTTTGCTGCTGGTGCGCTGATTCAGCGTTTCCATTGGATTCTCTTTGTTTTTGGTGCGGTGTTGATTTATACGGGTATTAAAATGTTTGTAAACCGAAACAAGAAAGAAACTATTGATGTGGCTCATCATCCGGTGGTAAGATTTCTTTCGAAGCGTAATATGTCCACTTCTGAATTCCATGGGCACGATTTCTTCGTCAAGAGGAATGGCCGCTGGTTGCTGACACCTTTGTTTGTGGTGCTGTTAATCATTGAATTTTCGGATATTATCTTCGCTTTTGACTCCATTCCGGCTATTTTCTCTATCACGCAGGACCAGTACATCGTGTTTTTCTCCAATATCTTTGCCATTATGGGACTCCGTTCCTTGTTCTTCATGCTGGAGAGTGTGATGGACAAGTTCGCTTATCTAAAGATCGGCTTGTCTGTATTGTTGACCTTTATCGGTGTGAAAATGCTCTTGCCTTTGGTGGATATTCATGTCGGTACTTTTGCGTCCATGATGGTGATTATCGGTATATTGGTGTCAAGTGTGGTGCTATCGCTTTTGTTTCCGCCGAAGAAGTCTGTCGAACAGAATTTGTAGGCAGAGAACAAGTGGTATGATTTGATAATTGTGGCATATTTGTGACGAAGATAGGCTTTTTTGCCAGGATGTCTTTATGAGAATTGTGCTGAAATGATTGATAATCAGTTTGAAAAAATATTTCAGACAAAGCTGTCATAACAAAAAAAAGTTGTATTTTTGCATTCGCATTTAAGCCCAGGTGGCGGAATTGGTAGACGCGTACGTTTCAGGTGCGTATATCGAAAGATGTGCAGGTTCGATTCCTGTTCTGGGCACAAAAAAAAGAACTGCAGTTTGCAGTTCTTTTTTTTTGTGCTTTGACTTTTCTGTTAGAGAGCCATCTTGGCACCAGCTTTGAATTTAGCGACTTTCTTAGCAGGAATCTTGATGGTTTTGTTGGTACGAGGATTGCGTCCTTTTCTTGCAGCACGTTCAGTAACTGAGAATGTGCCAAAACCAATCAAAGTCACTTTGTCACCTTTTTTCAATGTGTCGATAGTGGTGTCCATCATGGCTTCCAATGCTTTGCCAGCGTCAACTTTTGTTAAACCAGCTTTTTCTGCGATAGCGCTAATTAATTCAGCTTTGTTCATAGTCTAAAATTTTTAATGGTTAAAAGAACTATAAATATGATGCAAAAATAATAATTTTTTGAATAATATCAATAGTTTTGAAAGAAAAAATGCAAAAAAAATACTATATAATGCATTTTAACATTTATTTATATTTTTAAACTGTTGAATTTAACGAATTTTAATGCTTTACATCAGAATTCTTGGTATCTTTGCTTTGGCTGTGGTTACCTGGGCACTGGCCATGATTATGACCGCTGCAGCCACTTTTTGAGCCGTGATCACAACAACCTGCTGCTTGTCCGGGTTTCTTATCTACTTGGCAGCAGGCTGGCAATTTGGCTCTGGCAGCGGGATCTGCCTTCACATTGTCGGCATTGTAGCCCAATTTGCTGATTTGCTGGCGCAACATGTCTGGATTGGTCTTTTTGCTGTCGTAAGTGATGGCCATTTTGGAAGTTTTCGGGTCGTAGGTGTAGTCTTTTACACCCTTGAAAAAAGGCACATTCTCTTTGAAAAGGGCTTCGCATTTAGAGCATACTCCGTTGGTCTGGATAACTACTTTCTGCATAGTGGAGGTTGTTGCAGTGGCCTGTTTGGCAGGAGCCGTGCTTAATGTTGGTTGCTTGCTGGCGCCTTTTGAATCGGAGGTTTTGGTGTTCTGTGCGGCTGCGCTAAATCCTATCAGCGCTGCGAAAAATAAAATTGCTAATTTTTTCATGTTAACTTGTTTTGATGATTATTTGTTTGAATAAATTTGATTTTCATAATCTATGCGGGGATTGCGGTTCCACCGCATTTTAATCTTTAAGGAACTATTCCCTAACCCCTATTCCCTAATTCCTATTCTCTTATTTCATCGAATACCGAAAGCCAATATATCCCATGACTCCCGAAATCGGGCTATGTATAATCGAGGCGTCAAAATATTCTCCATAGGGCTGGTCAGCAGACAAAATGGGGTTGGCTTGCTTCTGATTGGCCAAATTCTCGCCGCCAATGTAAAACTCCCATCCTTTGTATTTCTTGGTGATTTGGGCGTTCAGCATAAAATAGCCTTTGGAGGGTGTGGGCTGGTACTCCACGGGGTTCTCACTCATGTCGGGCAGACGCATCTTGCTGTGGTATTGCAGGCTGACATTGAATTTCCACTTGTCGAATTTGGTGGCGTAGCTTAAGCTTAGCAAAGCTTTGTGCGGACTGATCAGCGCCTTTTCTTGTAAGATTCTGTTGGTAGTCTGCATCACGTAGTTGAAACGGTATGCCAAGATGATTTCAAAACCTTTCACAGGATTCATGATAAGTTCCGCCTGGGTGGAGTGAGAGTAGGCTTTGTTTTTATAGCCATTGAAACTTCCGTTAAGATTATATACATAAATACTATGTATGTCATAGTCCATGTCGATAATGGTCTGATTGATGAAATGGGTGTAATAGTAATCTACGCTGAAGGTGGATTTGCCACCGGGCATCTTGAAGCCTTGCACAAAGCTGATGCCTGTGTTGTAGGCTTCCTCGGGGGTGCCGACGGCAGCCGGAATTTTCAGGCGCTCCCAGTAGAGACTCTGGAAAATTCTGTCCACCTCGTGAATGTTGTCTATCGGAGCCATGTAAACGCCCCAGACGTATTTGTCGTCGCTGGTACAGGGGAAGGTGACAATGTAGGGATTGTCGCTGTACATACTGAGCTTTTCGTAGCTCTCCTTGGGCAGCCGTCCGAAACGCACCTTGATAAATTCGCACTTGAATATCTCATCAAGCTTCATATCAAAGCCCTGAAAGTGCTTGAACTGCTCCATGGAATGCGTTACGTTCTCAATCTCCTGCGTGAGATTGAATTTTTCCTCCTGATACGCCGCAAGCTTTGACGAGGTGTTTTCCACATAATCCTTGATCTCGTCCCAGTTCAGAAGCAAATCGGAATCCTCTACAGGCGCGACATTGAGCCTTGCCAGCTTGACAGCGTCGCTCAGCTTGTTCAGGTAAAACGTGTATGGGTTTTCGTCATTGAGTGAAACAAACTCGGATTTGTCCTTGAAGAAGCTCATAGCCTGATCGAGGTGGAAATTCTCCGAGGAACAGCAGGTGTCAAGAACGGCATCAAGCTGATCAATGCTTCCGATAATGCTCAGAAGCTTCATTTTCATTACAGCCATGTCTATACTCCTTAAATAATCTCTGTCCTTTAATTATATATTTAAGATTTATGCAATCGTTATCATGGAAGCAATCTGGTCGGGAGAGACCCTGTAGCGCACTCCCTCTATAATGGTCACAATGTCGCGGCGCTCAATGCCGGAAAGCAGCAGGTACGAAAACACCGCAACCGTCGGATCAGTGGAAAACCTCATCAAATGCCGCACACGCTTATAGCTCAGACGGTTGACAACCTGATCAATGTATTCCTCGTCGATATCGCCCAGTTCTCTGCCGTAGAAGGTCTCGGAGCGGAATATCTCCAGAACATCTTCGGCGCTCTCGGCACTCAGCATCTTGTCAAAGGTGCGCTTGGAAATCTTGTAATTGAAATCAAACACCAGCGACCTTGCCAAATCGTCGCCGCACGCACCGTAATATTTTTTAAAGCGGTAAATATTCAAAAAGCTGCTCAGCTCACTCCGCGTGCCTAACAGCCCCAGAAGGTCGTCCCTGGCGCTACCGCGGAAGTTCTTCCTACGTGGACTTTATCTCAGACGCAAAAGCGGAGCCGGCAGGATTCCACGAGGCCGGCATCAATGCGACGAACGAGCTGAGAGCTTACTGCAAATCGCAGAAGCTTGCGAAGGAGGATACGATCCTGTTCATCACCGGTCACAGCTATGGCGCGGCATGTGCCTCTCTGGTCGGGATCAATTCAACGGATCTGGCGGAGCGTGATTCCATTTTCTGCTATTCCTATGCCACACCGAACTATATCAGAAATGGTCTGACAGGTGAAGGAATGAAGATGTTCAGCTTCAACAGCAATGAGGACATCGTTCCCCAG
>CADCNH010000038.1:0-1589 GCA_902802755.1 uncultured Bacteroidota bacterium
GAAAACGGCTGGCAGGTGATTGTGCTTTGGGAGTGTCAGTTGAAACCCAAATACTTGGAACAGACGATGTTGCGTGTTGAGGTTCAGCTTCATGATTATTACCTCGCAACCTTCAATCCGAAAGATAAAAGCTATATCCATGTGGAGGAGGAACTGCCTATGGCAGCGGAAGATATGGCGGAATACAATGTTTAATGTGAATGTTATAATCTTTATTATAAGTTAGTTGCAAAGTAGTATAATCAAAAAATCATATTATGGAAAAATACAGTGACAAAATAAAAGTTGTGGTGGCAGATATTACCACGTTGAAAGTAGATGCCATCGTCAATGCAGCCAACCGATCGTTGCTTGGTGGCGGGGGCGTTGATGGCGCCATCCATCGGGCAGCGGGACCAGAGCTGGTTAAGGAGTGTGCCACGCTTGGCGGCTGCCAGACGGGACATTGCAAGATGACCGACGCTTACAAACTGCCGTGCAAAAAGGTGATTCATGCTGTGGGACCCGTGTGGTACGGCGGACAGCAGGGTGAGGAGAGTTTGCTGGCCAGTTGTTATGATAATGCCATGAAGCTGGCGGAGGAGAATCATTTGGAAAGCATTGCGTTCTCGTGCATCAGCACCGGCGTATATGGTTTTCCGAAAGACAAGGCGGCACGCATTGCCCTGCAAACACTTTCGGCTCATATCCGTGATGGCTATCAAGGTCAAATCATTATCTGTTGCTTCAGTGAAGCGGATACCCGGTATTATTACCAAGTACTGACAACTGACAACTGAAACCTATAACCTGTAACCTTAGTAACCATGTCCATCGCTATTTACCCTTTGACTTCCGCATTGCATGACCCGCAGGCAATAACGACTCTGACCCAGGAGTTTTTATCATCGCTGGATTTGCCTTTTGAACTGAAAGACAATGATTTTGCGGATTATGGCAGCCATGATCTGGATTTAATATTTGTGCGTACAGGCGGCACCGAGGGCATTTTCAAACGCCTTTTGCCACAGTTGGAGGCACAGTCTGCCAAGCCGTTTTATCTTTTGGCTTCCGACAAGAGCAATTCCTTGGCTGCTTCGTTGGAGATTCTGTCGTATCTGCGGCAGCAGGGCATGCAGGGAGAAATTCTGCATGGCAAAGCCGCATACGTCTCTGCCAAAATCAGGATGTTGCAAAGAGTAGGGGAGGCTTCGAACTGTTTGCGCCAGTGCCGTCTCGGTGTGATTGGTGAACCGTCCGATTGGCTGATTGCGAGCGTGAAAGATGCTGCCAAGGTGCGTCAGAGCTTAGGTGTGGAGTTTGTGGATATTCCGATGAGCGAATTGCTGGAGACTTTGGCGGGAATTCCGCAGATGTCAACGGCAGAGGTGAAGAGTTTGTTTGCTAATCTTAAGATAGCTGGTTTGGGTGAATCTTATTGTAATACAGCTGCTTCTGTATTCTCGAAAGGGTTCTGTGGTTCGACTTCTGTGGCCAATTCATTGCTGGATGCATATCGTATCTATTTGGTATTGAAATCTTTAACTGAAAAATATCAGCTTCGGGGCTTTACCTTGCGTTGCTTCGATTTGCTGGATGCCGTGCATAAT
>CADCNH010000038.1:1629-25056 GCA_902802755.1 uncultured Bacteroidota bacterium
CTTTGTGCGGCACTTCCTGCTTTCAGGCCAATCCCGCTTCTATTAATCCCGAAACAGGCGAGATCCTGTTCGCTCATTGTACCATTCCCTTCGATATGGTGCAACGTTACGAGTTGGACACACATTTCGAGTCGGGTATTGGGGTGGGCATCCGTGGCTATGTGCCAGAAGGACCGGTTACTATCTGCAAGCTGGCTGGTGACTTGTCGCAGGCCTTTGTGGCAGAAGGAGAACTGCTTCGATGCCAGGCCAAAGCCGACTTGTGCCGTACACAGTTGGTGGTGCGCTTGGACGACCCCACGCAAACCGCCTATTTTCTGACCAATCCCATTGGTAATCACCATGTTGTCGTGCCCGGCCGCCATGCCGAGGTGCTAAAGGCGTTGCTGAGATACGCCACTATTGTTGGGGTGACACACAGTCATTGTGTATGAAATAGTGTGTTGGCAGTGATGTGTTAAATGATTTACATTAATTATCTCACGTCTTGGAATTAAAACGGTAATTATAGCAGGAAAGTTTATGGTTTTATTTATCATAGTTGTCGGTTTAATAATTTTTATTTGGAGGTATAATTCTCCAAAACAGAAAGTTTACAACTCATTAATAATGTCCGAAAATTAAAATTGAAACGAATAACAATTATCCTATGAAAAAACTCTATCCCCTTATCATTATGTGCCTTGCGCTTTGCACCGCTTGCACCAAAACTGAAACCGACCCCGAGTGCGTTGCGATGCGCGGACTGGTAAACCGTGTGGTTCCGGAGTATTCGAAAAATATTGTCCTTGAGCGACTTGAAACCGATTCAACGCTCTTTGCAGAGGGTACGACAGCTTGCGAAGACCGTTTCGAACTGGAAAGCAAAGGCAATAAGCTCATTATCCGTGGTAACAATGCCAACAGCATGGCCGTTGGCCTGAACCATTACCTGAAGTACTATTGCCTGGCGCAGTATTCGTGGTTCAAAGAAGAGCCTCTGGAACTACCCTCCGCAATGCCAATGGTGTCTGAGAAAGTCAGCCTTAGTGCTCGTGTGCCTGAGCGTTTCTTCTTGAATTACTGTACCTTCGGCTACACAATGCCCTGGTGGAACTGGGAGCAGTGGGAGCATTTCATCGACTGGATGGCACTTAACGGCATCAATTTGCCTTTGGCCATTACGGGACAAGAGGCGGTTTGGTACGAGGTGTGGAGCGAACTGGGCCTTACGGATGAGGAAATCCGCAGCTATTTTACCGGACCGGCACATCTGCCGTGGCACCGTATGCAGAATATCGACCGCTGGGGTGGTCCGCTGCCCGTGTCCTGGCTCGAGAACCAGAAAGAACTGCAAAAGCGAATTGTGGCCCGCGAACGTGAGCTGAACATGAAACCTGTGTTGCCGGGCTTTGCGGGTCATGTGCCGCCATGCATCACCCGCATTTATCCCGATGCGCCTTTGGCATCTTTAGGCGACTGGGCAGGCTTTGACAGCACCTGCTGGTGCAAGTTCCTTGACCCGGAATGCGAGTTGTATGCTGATATCCAGAAAAAATTCATTACCAAAGAAATAGAGATGTTCGGTACCGACCATATCTATGGCATCGACATTTTCAACGAGATGATTCCGCCCAGCTGGGAGCCCGAGTACCTTGGCCGTGTGAGCCGTCAGGTGTACGAGTCGCTGGTGGCTGTCGACCCCGACGCCTGTTGGCTGGAAATGACCTGGCTGTTCTGGAACGAGCGCCAGTATTGGGAAATTGACAACCGCATCGAGGCTTATATCACCTCCTTCCCGAAGGAACGTCATCTGTTGCTCGACTACTACTGTGAGCGGCAGCCGGTATGGGAACGCACCAATGCTTATTATGGTGTGCCGTATATCTGGTGTTATCTCGGCAATTTCGGAGGCAACTCGATGCTGGCCGGCAATCTCGATACCGTGAATGTGCGCATCGAGCGGGCTTTCGAGAAAGGTGGCGACAATTTTGTAGGTATCGGCTCCACTTTGGAGGGCTTCGACTGCAATCCCCTCATGTATGAGTATGTATTCGAGAAGGCATGGAACAATCCGCTCACCAAGGATGTGCCCGCTTGGGTGGAGCACCTCGCCGACCAGCGTGCCGGCAAGGTGGATGCGGAGATGCGTGCCGCCTGGAAACTGTTGGCCGACAGCGTGTATAACAAGGTTTCCTCACCGGGACAGACGGTCCGCATCAACCAGCGTCCCACCATGGGCGATATTCAGGAATATCGTCAGTATTATATCGCTCCGATTTACAAGTACAACAATATTGACCTGCTGGATGCTCTTGATCTTCTGTTAGGCGAGGCATCTGCGGGGACGCAGATGCCTACAGTGTATAGTCGTACCCGTCGTTTCGACATTGTCAATATCACCCGCCAGTTGCTGGGCAACTATTTCAGCGACTTGTATGTGGATTATGTAAAAGCCTATCGCGAAGCCGATTATGAACAGCTTCACAAGATTGAGCAAACCATGACTTCCATTTTGGATGATGTTGACCCCTTGTTGGCTACTGAAAGTGCCTTTCTTGTAGGCCGTTGGATTCGCGATGCAAGGGCAATTGGCACCACAGAAGAAGACAAGGACTACTTCGAGAGCAATGCCCGCAACTTGATTACCACCTGGGGTGAGGAAGACGCTTTGCTGAATGAATATGCCAGCCGTGCTTGGGCGGGCCTTACCGAGACCTATTATGCATACCGTTGGAAGGAATTCTTCAAGGATGTGAATGCCGCCATTGAGGCGAGTGTGCCCTGTGACGAAAAGGCCTATCACGAGCGCATCTGCCAATACGAAGGACAGTGGTGGCGCGAGCGTCTTGGTAATTTCAGTGCCGAGCCCCAAGGCGATGGGGTAGTGCTGGCTCGCAAAATCGCCGACAAATACCGTGCGGAATTGGAGGAACGATACAGGAAGTGATATACAATAGTATTTGTTGTAATTTTTGTATTTTTGCAACGTAAACACAATTTTTATGCGCAAAATCACCTTGATAGTTCTCTTGCTGACCACCGTTTTATGTGGCCGGGCACAGGATTTCCTCAAGCCTGAATCATACGGAATATATAGTAGTGAAGTAAATGGTGATGAAAAACTATTCCGTTTGTTGATCACAGGAGTGGAATATGAAGGGAGTGCCACATGGGAAGCCTCAAATAAAACATTCTATTTTCGTCCGGAAAAAGCTCTGATTATTGAGAACAATCAATTGGTATTAAACCAATCAAATAAAAGCATTTGGAATGCACTTTATGATTATAACTATTTTCATAAACCAGATCCATTGAAGCTTGTGTCTGTGAAAACAATGACGCTGCCAGTTTCAGAAGAGACATGTAAAAAACTATCAACACTATTCAGATGTGCTACTTTGACAGCCACTCATCTCGAGCTCAAACCCCAAGGCCTTGACGGCACAAGATACTACTTCAACTATGGTAGAACTCTTGCTTCCGTTTGGGTGCCCAGAGAAGGTCGCACAATGCGTTTAGTACGCATGGCCGACAGTCTGTGTTATGCTGTGCAACATCATGACACAGCAGTTTTAAATCGACAAATGAAGGTTTGTAAAGCTTTGACGCAAGAGTTCAAGAAAGAGTTTCCTGAAAGATATTTTAAAGCAGGTCATTGGAACGTACAGGAAAACAATTCGCAATGGTTTTGTATACTTACATGCGAAGATTGTATTAGACTTAAAATTCCAGACGGTAATTCAGATGGTGATACTTACGATGTAATGTACTCGGACAGACTTGCGGCTTGGTCACGGGAAATTTTCCTGATGAATGACCTTGAGGAATATCCGACTGTGGTTATCGATAACCAACGCGTTAATCCTTTTTGCGAGGTGAAAATATACAATGATCACATTGTTAGGGAAATCACGATGCCTGAGCAGTATTGGCGTCGCGAGGTAATCCTACAAGCCGCACAACTACCTATAGGAAAGTATTATTGGGCTATTAATGGGGAATGGGTAAATGACAAAGACCTACAACCTACGGGCAGTAGCAATACGTCATATTTTGACAAGCCCGATTGTGTACCCGAGTATCCAGGTGGAATGGACTCATTATCGGCCTTTCTTAAAGAAAATGTCCACAGGCCTGAAGGATCTCGGGAGGCAGATGGAACAGTGTTGGTAGAATTCGTCGTGGAAGTTGACGGCAGTATCTCAGAACCAAAAATACTAAAATCGTTAACCCCAGAATTAGACGCTGAGGCCATACGAGTTGTTAAGCTGATGCCGAAATTTATATGGCATTCGGAATATTGCACGGTTAAACGAGTGTATTTCAACATTCCTTTTAAATTCGTAATAGAGTGAAAACTTACTAAATTATCCCTTTAAGTCTTGTAACGCTATGTTATGTTCCTTGCAGGTCTTCAGCTCGCAATAATTTCGGGCAACTTTCATCATATCTAGGTTTCACCCTATGCTGATTTTTAACACGGCTTTCAGCCGTTGGACTCCCTACCCGATAATTTGACTGCAGCTGGTGCGTACCTCCGGCACGCCGTGATACATTATTTCCCGTTCATCATTCTATGCGGGGGTTGCGGTTCCACCGCAATTTCGGCCGCAAAGCGGCCACACCCGCATAGGATAGAAGTATAAGTTGTGTATTCGGTCGCGGCGCAAGGGACATTTGCGCCGAAGCATTATATTTGTCCGCCGCGAAATGGAGTAACTATAGCTGATGTTATTTAATCTGAATTTTAACAAGACTAAAAGGGATAATTTCGAAAATTTATGTATAAACCTCTTCGTCAAACATATACAATCCAGTCGCAGCTGAAGATTTCATTGGTTTGTGAAGACTAAGCTAATTAACTCATTTGTTAATTGACAAATTATTTTTGTATCTTTGCATTTTTAAATGCAATAATAAAACTATGGACTCAACTAGACAACAGAAAATAGCAAAACTGATACAGAAAGAGTTGGCGGAGATTTTTCTCGCTGACGGCATTCCGGTATATGACTGCATGATTACCGTCACCAAAACCTCTGTCACCAAGGACTTGTCGCTGGCCCGCAGCTATATCTCTATTTTCAATGCCGAGGACAACGAAAAGGTGCTCAAAGCGGTGAAGTCCAACATCAAGGAAATCCGTTATCGCCTCGGACAAAAGGTGAAAAACCAGCTCCGCATCATTCCGCAACTGGATTTCTTCATCGACGACTCATTGGATTATATCGAAAATATTGAAAACCTGCTGAAACAGTAGCCTTGAAAAGCAATTCATTTCAAACGGCCCGCTTCATTGGATTGAGGTATCTGTTTTCTCCCAAAAAACATCATGCCATCAATGTGATTTCCATTATCTCCATGATCGGTATCATGGTCAGCTCGGCCGCTTTGATTATTGTGTTGTCGGTATTCAACGGCATGGAGGGCTTGGTGCGTAGCAGCTTCAATTCCTTCAATCCTGACTATCAGATTCTTCCTAAGGAAGGAAAAGTCTTTGCTACAGATACTTTTCCAATGGTGGAATTGCAAAAACTAGGGAGTGTGCAAGATGTGTTTGAGGTGGTTTCCGACATGACCTTGATGACCTACAATGAGAAACAGCTGCTGGTGTCTGTCAAGGGAGTTTCTCCTGATTATCTGCATGGTACTGGCATCGACAGCTTGCTGATTGATGGCAATGCCACGTTGCAGTACAGCGAGGGACCCGCTGCGGTGATGGGGGCCATCGCCGCCGGCAATATCCAGCTGAATCTGCATAGACCAGAACAACTGAAAGTCTATTATCCCAAACGATTACTGAAGAATCTCGCTGATCCAAGTAAGGCATTCAATATCGACTATGTTATTCCGGCAGGCGTTTTCGCTTCCTATACCGAATATGATGAAAAATATGTGTTTGTGCCACTGGATTTTGCCCGTTCTATTATGAATTATGAGAACGAGGTGACTTCCGTCGAGTTGAAACTGAAAAATCCAAAGGAATATATCAAAATCAGGGCTTCCATCGAAAAGGTTTTAGGAGAAAATTATATTCTGAAAGACAAATATCAGCAGGAAGAATCCCTTTACAAGACCATGAAATCGGAAAAATTGATGGTCTTTGTTATTCTGGCCTTTATCTTGGTGGTGGCAGGTTTCAACATGATTGGCACCTTGTCCATGCTCATTATCGAGAAAAAGGATGACCTCTCGGTGCTCTATGCCATGGGTGCTCGCAAGTCGCTGGTACGCGAGATTTTCATGGTGCAGGGAGGCTTTATCTCTCTGCTGGGAGGCATGGCTGGCTTGTTCATTGGCCTGTTGGTATGTTTCCTGCAGATGAAGTTCCACATTGTGGGCTTGGGGGATGGCAGCAGCGGCTATCTCATTAACTATTATCCGGTGCAAATCGAATGGCTGGATTTTGCTTTTGTCCTATTGACTATATTGATTATCAGTTTGATAACATCTTATATCCCGGTTCGGTATATGAAGAATATTGTTGTCGATAAAAAATAAATTGTAGGGACACATCGAATGTGTCCGCATGAAAAAATGAAGTGACGTATCGAATGCGTCTGTATGAAAAACGAAAATGATATGAAACGAATACTGTCTGTTTTTCTGATGTTGGCAGTTGCGGGAAGTATGATGGCACAAACGGCTATCGGTACTTTCAGGGACCATCTGGCTTATAATCAGTTTTATTCGGTGGCGGTGGCCGATGATTACATTTATGCCGCCAGCGAAAATGGCATTATGTATATTTCTAAAGAGGATGTGAATTCAGGTGTGCGCGAGGGCTTGAAATGGTCAAAAAGTGATGGACTTTCAGATGTGGAAATAGCTAAAATAGCCTACGATAAGAAAAATTCTACTTTGGTAGTGGCTTATACGAATGGAAATCTTGATTTTATCAAAAATGACCAGTTGACCAATGTGCCGGATGTGAAGAATAAGCAGCTGAATGGCTCTAAAAGTATCGAACAGATATGTTTTTCTGGTAATATTTGTTATTTGATTTACCAGTTTGGAGTGGTAACAATTGATTTAAGCACATATCTTGTAGTGGATACATGGTACACTAACACGGTGCCGGATTTGCTGACACGCAACATGGTGTTGACGGATAATCGTATTTATCTTGCTACGACCAAGGGCGTTTACAGTATTGATAAACAGAATGCATCTGTTGCGGATTTTGGGGCATGGCAGTTGGAAAGCGAACTGGCTGCCAAGGAGTTCAATTATTTGCAGTTTTTCAAGGATAAGGTATATGCCAACCGTCGTTCGCAAAAACATGATGAAAACTGGCAGCTGATTCAACCTGATTCGGTTTTTGTGTTGGATGATGGTCATTGGCGTTATGAGTCTATACTGGAAACAGGAGACACAAGATATATAACAGCTTCGGAAGAAAATCTGTTTTTGTTGACATGGCAAAATGTGGTTGTCTTTGATGGACAAACCGTAGAAACTCGGTATTTCTATGATTCTGGTAATGAGCCAAGTCTGCGTTTTGGAGTGGCTGACCATGAAAAATTCTGGGTAGCGGATGACAAAAACGGTCTATGGATGTGGCATCGTGAGTATAATGTTATTGAATTGCTGACCGCCAATGGCCCTATCTCCAATAAAAGTTTCAATCTGAGCTGTGAGGGAGGCGTTCTGGCTTCTGTGACAGGGGGATATAATATTTGGGCACCCGCATACTTCCCACCGATATGTAATTTTTTCAAAAACGAGAGATGGAGTTCCTTGTCGAATGAATTCCGTGCTTTCGGTAATGCCCATGATATGATCAATGTGGCTATTGACCCGAATAATCCGGAGGTCTGCTATGTTGCCTCATGGGGTAATGGTGTGTTCAAATGTGTGAATGGCAAGGTGGTGGCTTTATACGATGAAAGCAACAGTACTCTGAAAAAAGCACCTGATGCAGATGTGATTCTGGTATCAGGTGTGTGTTTCGATAGTTATGGTAATTTATGGGTGGCCAATACCAATTCTCCGACCATTATCAATGTGCTGAAAACAGATGGGAATTGGGTGGCTATGAATAGGTTGTCGTCTGTGGTAGGTGGGGTGGCACAATATATTTATGCCGATTCCAGAGGTTTTAAATGGATAACCTTTCCACGTAGTACTACCCAGTCTCTGTATGTGTTTGATGACAATAAAACTATTGATAACCAAACTGATGACCGTTATAGATTGGTGGATATGAATGCTGCTGCTGAGGTGGAATCATCGGTGGTGAAGTGTATTACCGAGGACAAAAATGGACGGATGTGGATAGGTACCAACAAGGGGGTAAAGGTGATTTACGATCCCGCCAAGGTCTTTGAGGGTACTTCGTATCCGAGAAATGTCATTATGGAACAGGGTGGCTATACTTCTGTGTTACTGGAATTTGAAGAGGTCTCATGTATTGCTGTCGATGGGGCTAACCGCAAGTGGATGGGTACATCTAAAGCGGGTGCTTTCTTGATGAGTGACAATGGCACCGAAGAGTTGCTGCACTTGACTGCCGAAAACTCTCCTTTGCTGTCGGATGTGATTTATGATATCGCTATTGATGGCATTACCGGTGAGGTGTTTTTCGCTACAGACAAGGGACTTTGCTCATATAGAGGCACAGCCACTGAAGGTGAAGAGGAATGGTATTTTGATGTCAAAGTGTTTCCTAATCCTGTTCATAGCGGCTATACCGGTGTGATTGCCGTTAGTGGACTGATGGAGAATTCGTTCTGCAAGATTGTGGATGCCGCTGGAAACCTGATTTGGCAGGGTTATGCCAATGGAGGAGAACTGATATGGAATGGCAAAGATTTCAAAGGCCGCCGGCCTGCCACTGGTGTGTATTTCGTTTTCTCTTCCAGCAAAAGTGGAAAAGAAAAGAATGTGGCTAAGTTTTTGTTCGTCAATTAATTGGCACTCTATGGTTGAATCTTTTAATTGTTGAGGGGAGTAGTACTTTGTTTGTATCGTCAAAAGCGCTTGTCTTGCATAAAACCAAATATGCCGATTCGGGTATCGTGGTGAAGTTCTTTACGGAAAGGTATGGAACCCAGACCTTTATCGTCAAAAATGCTTTTTCCAACAAGAATAGACATTTGTTGCCTTTGCTGGCACCGCTCTCTATGGTCGAACTTCAGTTTGATGACCGAAAACTGAACCAGTTGATGTATCTGAAAGAGTTGAATTGCTACCGGCAATATCAAAATATTCCATACGATATTATCAAAAGCAGTTTGCTGATGTTTTATAGTGAACTCTTATACCGTTTGTTGTATGAATACGGAGAGGACAGCCAGTTGTATTCGTTTATAGAGCGACGAATGATGGATCTGGATGAGGTGGAAAAAGTGCGTCCGGACACGCATATAGATTTTATGTTGCAAATGTCACGGATTTTGGGCTTCGCTCCAGTCACAAATTTTGACAACAGCCATCAGATTTTCTCAATTCCTCAGTCTTCGTTTGTGCATAATTGGGTGGATGAGGAACAAAACCTGTCGCCGGCTGCCAGCAAAGCCTTGTTTGCCATGATGAACGACCCCCTGCCTCAACCTGCTCCAAAGGCTATACGTAATGAATTGTTGCAAGGTATGTTGCGCTATTATAAGCATCATAATGAACATATCGGAAAGATAGAGTCGGTCTCTATTTTGGCGGATATTCTGAAGGAATAATCATTGCGGAAAGTCGGGTGCCCTCATTAATTTTACTAGCATTTTTTAATTCATAATTCTATATTCAAAATCCAATTTTCTAATTAACGAATTTGCTAATTTGCTAATTAAAAAAAATTGTATCTTTGCAAACTTTTTTGAAACAACATTAAACAACAAAAAACAAGTTTATGGAATCACAAGAACTTCTCCACCCGAACACTGATGAAAATCAGAATCAAGAGGTGAATCCCGGCGCTTCTATGGAAGGCCAGACTGTGGAAAACACAGATGCAAATTTAACTACTGAACCGGTAGCAGAACCCGCTGCCGAAGCTGAAATTGTTGAACCTGTTGCTGAAGCAGAAAACCCGACAGTGGAAGAACCTGCTGCTCCCGAAGCAGTAGCAGAACCAGCTCCCGTTGAGGAACCTGCTGCTCCCGAAGTAGTGGAAGAACCCGCTCCGGTAGCAGAACCAGCACCTCAGTCAGTTTCAGAAATGATGAATGAAATTGAAAACACACAAGCTCCTGAAAGCGAAAGTGAAGAAGAAGCTGAGACAGAACCCACGGAAACTATGGAAGATGTGGAAAAAGAATATGAAGGCTTCGACTTCGACCAAACTGTAGGCGAACTGGAACGCGTCACTTCAGAATTGGATTATGACAGCATGAAAATGCATGTCAGCGTGCTGAAAGCCAAGGGCCTGGAATTGTTAAAAACCGCTCGTAAAGCTCTGTATGACAAGTTTATCGCTGATGGTGGTAACAAAGAAGATTTCGTGGCTGAACCATCAGAGCTCGAAAAGAAGTTCAACGCTGCTCTTCAGGTCTTCAAAGATAAAAAAGCCCAGTATCTGGAGCGCATAGAAAAAGAAAAACAAAAAAATCTCGAAGATAAAAAAGGTATTATCGAAGGATTAAGACAGTTGGTGGAGTCAGAAACCAACCTGAAAGTCTTAAATGATAAATTCAAAGAATTCCAGGATAAATGGAAAGAAATTGGTCCTGTTCCCCAGAGCGAATCTAACAATCTGTGGCAGAACTACCATTTCTATGTGGAAAAATTCTTTGATATCCGCCGTATCAATAAGGAATTACGCTCTTTGGATCTGAAGAAAAACCTGGAACAGAAAATCAAATTGTGCGAAACTGCCGAATCTTTGTTGTTGCAAGATTCTGTGAATCAGTCGTTCAAGGCTTTGCAGCAGTTGCATGAAGAATGGAAGGAAATTGGTCCTGTTCCGGAAGACAAAAAAGACGAAATCTGGGAAAGATTCAAAAACGCTTCTGACCAGATTAATCAGGCCCGTAGAGAATACTACGACAAGTTGTTCGAAGAACAGCAAAATAATTACAACGCCAAGGTGGTGCTGTGCGAGCAGGCTGAAGAGCTGACCGCTGGCAAGAATCCCGAAAGCGTGAAGGAAAACAATGAAATCGGTGATAAGCTGACTGAACTGCTGAAGATGTGGAAGACCATCGGACCGGCTCCTGTGAAGCTGAATGATGAGGTTTGGGAGCGCTTCAAATCTACTTTGGATAAGTTCTTCACCGCTAAGAAAGAGTATTTCCAGCAGGTAAAAGATGAACAGATGCAGAACTATAACCAGAAAGTAAATCTGGCTATTCAGGCTGAAGGCATCGCTTCCCGTACCGATTGGAAAAACGCTACCGATGAAATTCTGCAGCTGCAACAGGAATGGAAATCAATAGGTACTGTTCCACGTAAATATTCAGAGCAGGTTTGGAAACGCTTCAGAGCCGCTTGCGACAAGTTCTTCGCTGCCAAAGCCGATTATTTCTCCAATATTAAGGAAATTGAGGCCGACAACCTGAAGAAGAAAGAAGAATTGATTGAGAAAATCCTCAACCATGAATTTGGCGAAGACAGAGCCGCTAATCTGGATGTTATCAAGGATTACCAACGTCAGTGGACAGAAATCGGTTTCGTGCCGAAAAAAGACAAAGACCGTATCTATACCGCTTACAGAGAGGCTTTGGACAAACGTTTTGCTGATTTGAAGGTTAGCTCGGACGATGTTCGCAGAAATTCTTTCAGAAACAAGATTGATAATATATTGAGTAATCCTAACGCTGACCGTCTGTTGGATAAGGAAAAGAAATTCCTGGTAACCAAATTACAGCAGTTGAAAGATGATATCAACTTGTGGGAGAATAACTTGGGCTTCTTCGCCAATTCCAAGAACGCTGACCTCTTAAAGCAGGAATTCACTAAGAAAGTGGAGAATGCCAAGAGGGAAGTAAAAGAACTTGAGTACAAAATCAAAATGATGAATGCTCCTAAGAAGGAAGAGGCTCCGAAGCAGGAAGAGGCTCCAGCTGATGAAACTGCTACAGAGGCTCAACCAGAAGCCTAATCAAACTGAAAGCTGAAAACTGAAAACAAGGTGCGTCACTCCGTGGCGCACTTGTTATTTTCTTGCTATCCCTCTGAAACTTCTAAAACCACTAAAACAATCAATTATTAATTGTTAATTATTAACTGTCAACTGTTTGCGTATGGAAAACCTTGATGTTCGAATCGACAAGTGGCTATGGATGGTGCGCCTGTTCAAAACGCGCTCTATGGCTACTGACGCATGTAATGCCGGAAAAGTCAAAATGAACGGCATCAACGTGAAACCTTCCAAGTTGGTGAAGACTGACGAGTGTTTCCATGTGCGTATCAATCAGTTGGAAAAGGTGGTGCAAGTCATCGATACTCCTAAAAATAGAGTAGGAGCTGCCCTCGTCCCCCAGTATTACACCGATTTGACTCCCCCAGAGGAGTATGAACGAGTGAAACAATTGCATGCCAGATTTGAGTTCAGAGAACATGGCGCTGGACGTCCCACCAAACGCGACCGCAGACAGATAGATTATCTGAAAGAGTTTTATCCTGAAGATTGATATAGCAAATTATCACAAATTCAGATAAGATATTCTGCCTGTTAAATGGGCGGAAATGCCAATAGAATCCTGCTAAAATGATGATTAGCAAGATTTTTTGTGCTTAACACATATTAACAATAGATTGTTCATATCGTCCAGTATATTTTCGTATTTTTGCAATTTTGTAAATTATATCATTAGAATAAAAATACTAAATATGAAAATATTATACTTTTGTCGCAAATTTGTAGCCCTTATCGCTGTTATGGTTGCTGTATGCAATACCATGTCGGCATACGCGGATGAGCCGGTTTCGTACGACACTTTGACATTGTGCCGTTCCGAATTGCCTGTGATGTATGATACGCTTGCTATTTGGGATGCGGGTGACTATCAGTTGGTGCTGACAGATTCTTTGGGTAATGACAGTCTAGTGCAATTGCATGTTATCGTCCATGAAAATCCTGTGCCTGTCATTGATGGAGAGTTGTCTCATTGCGTTAATGCTAGGTCAATCGTATATGTTGATGATAGTTACGTGTCTTATCAGTGGAGTACTGGAGATGTGGGTTATTATACAATGACTTCCGACTCATCGTGCTCTGTGATGGTGACGGATGCAAACGGCTGTGCGGGAACTGATACGGTGGATTTCGTGATTCTTCCTTTTCCAGAGGTGGAAGTGATTGGAAATACTTCTCTTTGTTATCAAGATACCACTGTCTTAAAGGCTTCGGGAGCTATGGCCTATTACTGGTCTAAAAATAGTGTAAATATTTCACATACAGACAGTTTGGTTTATGTGGCAGAAGATGAAAATGGCTATATCGATACCATTAAAATGCGTGCGTATTCCAATTATGGCTGTGTCACACAGACAGATATTTATATCGAAGTTTTTCCGCAGTATCAAAGTGTTGATACCGTTGTTATCTGTCGAAGCGAGCTTCCCTATCAAAGATTGGATTCTTTATATGCTGAGGAGGGAACTTATCCTGTCCATTATCAGTCACAACATGGCTGCGACAGCTTGATTATGATGACTTTGTTGATAAAAGAGAATCCTGAAGTGCATATTATAGGTGCGGATAGTTTGTGTGCTGACCAGTTGTCGGCGGTTACCGCATCTGGAGCAGAAAGCTATTTGTGGAGCACGCAATCCACAGCATTGAGCATTGTGGTGCAGCCTGGCCAGTCATATTGGTTGAAAGGTACTGCCGCCAATGGCTGTTCCACCACCGATAGCATTACGGTAAGATCGCTGACCGTTCCTGTTGTTTCTATAGAAGGTCCAACAGAGGCTTGTTATGGCGAGGATATTACCTTGACAGCTACCGAGGGTTATGCCTACCATTGGTCTGATGGTAGCTCAGATGCGTCGTTGCCCATACATGCTACCGAAAGTGCTGTATATCAGGTAACAGCGGTTAATGTTCATGATTGTTACGCAACGGCTACTGCCTCCGTAACTGTTTATCCGATATATGATACCAGCATTAGTGTCATCTGCTGTAGCAATGATTTGCCCTATCTTTATCATGGACATTCTTTCAACCAGAACGGAACATACGAGGTGCGTCTTGCGACAATCCATGGTTGCGATAGTGTGGTGCATTTGACCTTGACTATTTTGGAAAGTCCGTACGCTATCATCAGTGGTAATACGGATATCTGTCCGGGTGCAAGTACCCAGTTGTCAGCCAATGGTAACGGTACTTTCAGATGGAACACAGGTGCGACTCGTTCGCCTATTACGGTCAATACGCCAGGCTGGTATGTGTTGACGGTGACGGCTACCAACGGTTGTAAGGCATACGACTCCGTAGAGGTGGCTCACTTGCCATTGCCGAATATCACAATCAATGGTAACAGCAGTGTGTGCCGTGGTTCGGAATTGCTGCTGATAGCCTCTGGCGCCTACAGCTATAATTGGAATACGGGTGTGATGGGACCAGTTTTGAGCGTTACACCTAATCAAACCACATCATACGTGGTGACAGGTACTTCCGATAGAGGTTGTACCTCAACTGCTGCCCATACGGTTACGGTGAATTCCGTGCCAGTGGCAAGCATTACAGGGCCGGATGCTGTATGTCAGGGCAGTACGGCGGTGTTTACAGCCAGTGGTGGTACTCAGTATGTATGGTCTCATGGTCCGACAACGGCCTCCGTACAACTTACAAGCGAACAGCTTTATACGGTAGAGGTCACCAATCAGGCAGGTTGTACCTCCACCGCATCAAAATATCTGACAGTCAATAGTGTTCCTACTGTGTCAATCTTGGGACAGGCCTATTTCTGCGAAGGTGGCTCCTCCACACTGAATGCGTCGGGTATAGGTGCTATCTCGTATGTGTGGAACAATACCAACATCGGACAAATTGTACTGCATCGGCCAGCATCAACGTGACACGTCGTTCCAACCCTGTCGTTATGGTGAGTGGCAATACCTCCTTCTGTGATGGTGAGACTACACAGTTGACAGCTACCGGCGGTCAGACTTATATGTGGAGAAATAATTATGGAGCTTTGGTTTCCAATACGAGTACCGTTACCTTGTCAGAAGGAGGCTCTTATACAGTCATCGCTACGGATGAATATGCCTGCTCGGCTACACAGCCAGTGAATGTGGTGAAAAAGAATCTGCCCGTTGTATCTATTGTAGCTTCAAGCAATGAGGTGTGTGAAGGTACTACGGTTTCTCTTGGTGCCGGTTGGTCATCAGGTTATACTTACCATTGGAATACGGGCTCCAACAATCGGCAAATTGAGGTCACTACATCGGGTGTTTATGTGCTGGAGGTGACTGCTAACGGATGTACGGCTGCGGATTCTGTGGAGATTCTGGTTCATTCGTTGCCCGAAATCGTTATCAGTGGTGACACTATCATTACAGAAGGCGAAACGGCAACGGTATATGCTACTGCCGCGCAGGCCGTCAGCTATCATTGGAATACAGGAAGTAACTTCAACTACATAAATGTAACACCGGCTACCACCACATACTACACGGTGGATGTGACCAATGTCTATGGTTGTAGCAGTCAGAAGAGTTTCCGCATTGTGGTGAATACCACCCCGACCATTGTGGGTAATGATGCCATCTGTGTTGGTGACTCCACTTTGCTGCAAGCCTTCGGTGGGGTTAGCTACCGGTGGAATGACGGTGTGATGACAGCCTCTCGTTATGTTTCAGCACCCGGTACATACGTGGTAACAGTGACTAACTCGGCTGGCTATACCGCAACAGCATCCAAGACTATCTCTTACTATGGAGTGCCAACGGTATCGATTCTCGGAGAACAAGATTTATGTAAGGGTGAAAACACTACGTTGACTGCTAATAATGGGGTCTCCTTTAATTGGTCAACGGGTGCTTCCAGTCAGTCTATTACAGTGAGCCCATCACAGAATACCACTTATTCTGTAACTATTACTGATCAAAATGGTTGTCGTGCCTCTGCCAGCTTGCCTATAGTGGTGCACGAAAATGTGCAACTGGTGATCAGTGGCAGTGACCATTTTTGTGCGGGCGATTCTGTGGTATTGACGGCTTCTGGAGACAATTCGCTGGTATGGTCAACAGGACAGACTGGTAATAGATTGGTGGTGTATGAAAGTGGGGATTATTCAGTCAGCAGCACTAATACGGATGTATGTGTCAGCACGGCCACAAAACACGTGGATAAATACCAGTTGCCGACAGTTTCCATTACGGGAGCATCTGCTTTGTGTCAGGGTGAAAGTGCCAATTTGACGGCTGTGACCAATGAATCGGTTGCGTATGCTTGGAGTACGGGCGCAAATACAAATGCTATCAATGTGAATAGCACGTACCGTGACCAATACTCATGCTTGCAGTGCTCAGGCGTCAAAGACGGTAACAGTGCATGATTTGCCGACTGTAAGCATCAATGCACCTTCTTCCACATGTGCCGGAACGGCTATTACCCTGAATGCCATTGGTAATGCAAGCCAGTACAATTGGTCAACAGGGGGTTCAGGAACGTCCATTACGGTTAATCCCTCGTCAACAGCAAACTATCAAGTTACCGCCATCAACGAACATGGGTGTTCTTCCGTAGCATCGGCAACAGTCGTTGTCAATCCGTCATACGACACCACCATTCGTGTGAGTTGCTGTAGCAGCGAGCTGCCCTATATTTACAATGGACAATCTTATTACCAGAGTGGAACCTATGTCGTGAATTTGACGACCACAAAGGCATGCGATAGTATTATACACCTTGTCTTGACGGTGAATGAAAATCCTTACGCGATTATCAGTGGTAATACTGAAATTTGTCCTGGTGGAAATACTCAGTTGTCAGCCAGTGGCAATGGTACTGTCAGATGGAATACGGGTTATGACCGTTCTCCATTAACAGTTAATACACCGGGGTGGTATGTTTTGACAGTGACGGCCACCAATGGATGCCAAGGCGTGGATTCCGTGGAAGTAACCTATTTGCCGCTGCCGAATGTGACTATCAATGGCGAGAGCAGTGTTTGTCGCGGAGCAGATGTGATGTTGATGGCAACAGGAGCCAATAGTTACAACTGGAATACAGGTGTTACGGGTCCGGTGTTGACGGTTACCCCTCAGCAAAGCAGCACTTACATGGTGACCGGTACTTCGGATCGTGGCTGTACGGCAACAGCAAGCCATACCATCACAGTAAATGCCACACCTACAGCCTCTATCTCAGGAGTTGAAGCCATCTGTCAAGGCGAAACAGCAGTGTTTACCGCCACTGGTGGTACCAGCTATCTATGGTCAACAGGAGCCACCACCGCATCAGTCCAGTTGACTAATGCACAGCAATATACTGTTGAGGTTACGAACCAATACGGTTGTACGGCTACTGCAACCAAATATCTGGAAGTGAATGCTTTGCCCACAGTGAATATTATTGGACAAAACTATTTCTGTGAAGGAAGCACAACCACTTTGAGTGCGACAGGAACGGGTGTGGTGTCCTATTTGTGGAATAATTCGGGAGTGGGACAGTCTTATGTGGTCTCAACTCCTGGTACATATACGGTTCAAGCCACTTCTCCTGCCAATTGTACTGCCACAGCTTCCATCTCAGTTGCTCAGCAAGCGGTACCAGTGGCTTCTGTCACGGGTGATGTGTTCTTCTGTGATGGCCAAAGCACAGTATTGACCGCGGCAGGTGGACAAAATTACTCATGGCGTAATGCATACGGGGCTCAGATAGCAAATACGGCATCTTTGAGCCTGACTGAGGGTGGCGCTTATTCGGTTGTGGTGTCTGATGCATACGGCTGCTCGTCTTCACAACAGTTGATCGTGACCAAGAAAAATCTGCCTAATGTCACGATTATAGCTTCCGATAATGAAGTATGTGAGGGAACAGCGGTTACATTGAATGCTGGTTGGGCTTCGGGTTATAGTTACCAATGGAATACAGGTTCTACAGAACGTCAGATAACCATTCATTCAGCAGGTACGTACGTATTGCAAGTGACTGCCAATGGTTGTACTGCAACAGATTCTACAACGATAACAATGCATCCACTTCCAAATATTACCTTCTCAGGCGATACAGCTATATGTAAGGGAAATATGGCCATAGTGTATGCTACAGCTTCTAATGCCTCCTCCTTCTTATGGAATACAGGTGTTGCTGTCAATAATATTTCAGTGCTTCCTTTGGTGAATACCAATTATTGGGTGATGGTGGAGGATATTTATGGCTGCCGTAATAGTGATACTGTTATGGTGAGGGTTGAGGAACTGCCTATCCCAACCATCACTGGTCCGGATTCTATTTGTGTGGGAGCTTCAGCAACATTGGTGGCTTCAGGAGGTAGTAGCTATCTGTGGGATGACGGCAGCACAAGTGCGGAACGTTTGGTTCATTCTGCTGGAAATTATTCGGTGACGGTCTTTACCTCTGCAGGATGTTCCGCTACTACTCAAAAGAGTGTTTATCATTATGGTGTACAAGAGGTGACTATCAGTGGTGACACTTTGATGTGTGTGGGTGATTCTGTTTTATTGACAGCTCATGGTGTATCGAACTATTTATGGTCAAACGGATCTACGGACGACAGTCTGTTTGTCACCACAGCTGGCTTGTATGTTGTTGAAGGATGGGATACCCATGCTTGCTATTCCCGCGACAGCATTGAGATTGGCGAGAGACCTTTACCCAGTGTGCAGATCGCAGGTAATGCTGTGGCCTGTGCTGGCAATGTGAATGTGCTGACAGCCCAGTCACCAACGGCTGTGTCTTATTTGTGGAATACGGGTGCTACCGCTGCTCAGATACAGGTGTATGCTTCGGGTGTGTATGTTGTGGAAGTGAGAGATGCCAATTCATGTAAGGCATCTGCCTCTTTCACTTTCCAGTCAACACCCGCGCCTTCCTGTGAAATTTTGGGTAGAAAAAATATCTGTACGGGAGATACCACAACACTTACTGCATCTAATGGCGTGTATTTCTTCTGGTCAACAGGAGCAGTGAGCCAGTCTATCACCGTGGCTCCGTCCACCACCACCTCCTATAATTTGGTGATTATGGATGAAAATGGCTGTTCGGCCACTACTTCTGCCCAAGTTGTGGTGAATTCCACTGTTCCCATCGTTATCACTGGTAATACGGATTTCTGTGCTGGCGACTCTGTTTTGCTGGTGGCTAATACCCATCAGGAACTTATGTGGTCAGATGGACAGCAAGGCGATAGCATTTATGTTCATGAGACAGGAGACTATTCCGTTCATGCAGTGGATCCCTCAACTTGCCTCTTGCCATCAACCTTCCATGTGGAGAAACACTTGTCGCCTGAACTGCAAATCGTTGGCGTTGATTATCTGTGTATGGGTGATACGGGGGCCCTGTATGCACAAACCAATGAGCCCGTCACTTATCAGTGGACTACGGGAGCCACCGACAGCATACTTCGGGTGACATCCACCAACGTGTATGGGGTGACGGTGACAGACATGTATGGCTGTAGCAATACGGCATCAAAATTGTTGATGGTATATTCTTCTCCGACTATTAGTGTTACTGGACCTACGACCGTATGTAATGGGGCAGAGGCTACGTTGACTGCCTCGGGTACGGCTACACATTTCCATTGGTCAACAGGAGATAGCACCGCATCCGTTACGGTTAATCCGCGATATACGACTACCTATCAGGTGGTGGGTTCCAATAATTATGGTTGTTCTGTTAGTGCTTCTTGGAATCTGACAGTGGCTCCGGTTCCCGTTGTCACCATAACCGGTGATACCGTCTTGTGTCAAGGACAAGTGACGGTGCTTACCAGTTCCAATGCCAGCAGCTTCCATTGGTCCACGGGCTCTAACAACAGAAGTATTAATGTCGCTACAACAGGCACTTATACGGTGACCGTAACGAATTCTACGGGTTGTACCAATAGTGCCTCCATTTATGTCCATGTCTATGAATATCCAAATCTGATGATTTTGGGTGATACTATGCTGTGCTATGGCGAGCAGACAGAATTATTGGCAATAGGGGCTACGGATTATTTGTGGAGTACAGGCTCTACCAGTCCCAATATTGTAATAGCACCCGAAAGTAGTACAAGCTATACGGTACAGGCTTATAATGGTATCTGTATGGTAGAAGCCACACGTCAGGTGGTGGTCAATGAAAGACCCTCCGCTTCAATTACGGCTCCTGACGGCATTTGTGAGGGCTCTGTCGCCATGCTGAGTGCCCAAGGTGGTATGGCTTATTTGTGGAGCACAGGACAGACCGCCGCTATGATTGATGTGCATGCCAGTGGAACCTATCAGCTGGTCGCATTCAACCAATATGGTTGTACCGATACAACAAGTCATACTTTGATACAGTATTCTAATCCACAGATTTCTATTACAGGTCCTGCCGCTATCTGCCCAGATGCGGAGGGTGTATTGACTGCTATCGGCAATGGCTCCATTTTGTGGAATACCGGTGATACGACGACTTCAATAAACGTTACAACTCCAGGTTATTATTCTGTGCAGGTGACCGATTTGAATGGATGCTCTGCCACAACAAGTCAGAGCGTATCCACTTTGTCATCCCCGGTGATTGTGATTGCCGGTCCCAATGATATGTGCACCGATGAAACTGTTTCACTGACGGCGGTCTGTGCTAATGCGGCTTCCTTTAGTTGGAATACGGGTGTGTCAAATAATACCATCCAGGTGAGTCCTGCATCGACGACGACTTATTCGGTAACCGCCATTTCTGCTGATGGTTGTGTGGCCCAAGAAAGTCATACCTTGGCTGTGCACCCAAGCTATTCGGCTGATTTTACAGCGGAAATCTGCCAAGGACAGCCTTATTCCGGTTATGGTTTTTCCATTCCTGTTCAGGATGTGCCGGGTGAGTTCGATTTTGTTGAAAACTTGCAGACAGCCTATGGCTGCGACAGTATTCGTACACTTCATCTTACGGTGAGACCAAAACCTGTTATTACTGGAAACATTATTGGTAATAGCGAGGTGACTTACTCGGGTAATTTTGTTTATATGATAGATCCCGTCGAAAATGCCACTTTGTATGAATGGATTTTGTCTAACCCCAATTGGAGTGTGTCCTACAACCAAACCGTGGCCCAGGTTACTGTTACATCACCAGGCTCTGCAACTTTGTCGGTATATGCCTTGAATGATTGTGGACCATCAGTGCCAGCATCTATGCAGATAACATACGGGGTGGGTATTGATGATGCGGAAATGTCAGTGATACAGGTGTATCCGAATCCGACTAATGGCATGATCAATGTACAATGTACAATGAATAATGCACAATTGTTTAACGGAGAGCTACATCTGTTTGATATGTATGGTAAGATGTTGAATAGATGGGAGATGAATGGTAACGATATGCAGCTTGATTTGTCATCCTACGCCGCAGGTGTTTATCTGCTGAAGCTCCGCAACACCCAAACCGCCACGGAAAGCGTTGTTAAAGTGGTGAAACAGTAATTAGTGGTCAGGTTTCAGGGGTCAGTGATTAGTGATCAGGTTACAGGGGTCAGGAATCAGGATTCAGTGATTAAGGATCAGATTTTAGATTCTGTTAACTGTCAACTGTCAATTATCAATTGTCAATTGTCAATTGTAAGCGTGCATTCCTCCCATCCAGAAGTTAACCCCGAAATAGGTGGTGAGCAGCAGCAGGAAGGCAATAATGACGATGAGGTGATACAGCCAGTCGTGCTTTTCTGTGGCGGGAATTACGCCGGGCAAAGCTATACTGTAACCCAGAAGTGTGATTAATGCCCAGGTTTCCTTGGGATCCCAACTCCAATATTGGCCCCAGCTGATATTGGCCCATGCGGCACCAATCATAATGCCAATGGCCAAAAACACTACACCCAAAATACAAAATATCTGACTTAAATATCTGATTTTTAGTTTTTTGTATTTTTCTTTCTGGAAAATCATTAAAAAGATGCTGATAAGGGCCAATACAAAAGTAAAGACCAAAAAGCAATAAGAACTCATGATAATGGCTACATGCAATATTAGCCATGGAGATATTAGTACGGGCATGAGTGGAGAGAAGCTGCTTCCGCCCATCATGGTGGCTGCCATGGTTATAAAGGCAGATGCGATAAGTGAGGGTAGGGCGAAGAATTTGTTCTTTGAACTGACAACCACCCCGATGATAAGCATTCCTGCCGAGACCAGCATTAGCGTGTCGAAAAGTCCACTGAAAGGATTATGTCCGGAAAGATAACAGCGCAAACCGATGTCAGCAGTGATTAGCACAAGACTGAAAAGTAGAAATGCCATAGAACAACGCTTTACCCATGGCGAATCAAAGGCCGTGATAAAGAAAATGAGAAGTATCAGGGATAAAAGAATCTCTAGGAGGAAGATTTTTCGTTCGGGTCTGACCTGGTTGTAGGAAATCTCTGTCTTTTCCTTTTGCCGGTTAATGCTTCCGGCGGTGCAACGCTTCTCTTGAAAAGTGGCTATGGAGTTGATGATTTGCATATTTTGCTGATGATTTTCCTCCATAATGGATTGCTTGAGCCAGTCCATGATATGGGCAATGAAAAGAGTGTCGTCTATGTCCGCGTCGCTTATACCATCCTCGGGCGCCAGCCAGAAGTTCTGTTGCGGGAAGAGTTTCATGGCAGGCTTGGGTTGGTCAGGCCACTTGTGAGGAAATAAGTAAATCTCAGTGACAAGCTGCACCGGAGTATAACCATCTGGCATACTTCCTTTCGGAAATGTGGCTTTGCAATAATCGCGGGCATAACTGTCAAATGGTGCGATCCGCCCACGGTAATACACCGATAGCCTACCAAAAGCCTCCGCCTCTTCTTGATTAAGTTGAAAACTGAAAGTTGAAAACTGAAAGTTGTTGGAATTTGAATTTTGAATTCTGGATTCTGAATTCTGAATTTCTATTTCTGTCCCCTGAAACCTATCCCCTGAAACCTGACCACTGACCACTGACCACTGTGTAGTGGAAAGTAGTAGGCTTGCGACAGAGAGTGCACGTAGCAAACGCCTGAATGCCCCGTCGCGTCGCAACAGTAGCCATATCATCGACAGCAAGAGTAGGGCAAAACCTATGTAAACCAGTGTCGTTCCCCAGGGGTCGTATCGGACGAGCAAAACACTGCCTTTCAGGTCTTCGTCGTAGTCTTCCTGAAAGATACGGTAGCCGTGATAACGCCCGATTTTGTTCATGGAAATGCGGACAGGTATTACCATACCATTATCGAACAGAGTGATATAGCTGATGTAGTCTTTTGGGGCACGGGTGCCATCATGGTATTCAATGTCGAAACGCTCCAAATGGATGCTGAAGGGTAGGGTGGAGGCAGCGGTGGAATTGCTGTCACTGAGGTCTTCGTTGAAGAAAGTGTTGGTAATATTGCT
>CADCNH010000039.1 GCA_902802755.1 uncultured Bacteroidota bacterium
CGAAAATACGTGCGGCCGACAGGTACTGTCCGTTCTCGTAATATTTCAAGGCCTTGGCATAGTTCATGTCGAAGGTCTCAAAGGAAACCTTATTGCTCTTGACACCCTTTTTCTTGGCTTTGCCTTCTGATTTTTTGCCGCTGTTTTTACCTTTGTCGCTGTTGACGGCGGCATGGGCTTGGCTGTTTTGTACAGAATCGGAAGAAACTACCTGTGAAAATCCACGGTAGGGTATTGCTAAAGCAATGATAATCAGTATGTTGAGTATAATTTTTGCCATTTTTTTCATTCTTGCAAATATAATGTTTTTTTTAATGTGAATAGTTACAAAATAAAAACGCATAATTTGTTATGGATAATTAAAAACGATTCAACATTTTTTGTATCTTTGCAGGTCAAAATTTAAACTCATTTATCAATGAAAAAGATATTAGTAATTGGAGCTTGCGGTCAGATAGGTTCTGAACTCACTCCCGCACTGAGAAAAGTCTATGGCACCGACAATGTGGTGGCCGCCGATTTAATGTATCCCCTGAAAGGCGACTTGGCCAATAGCGGTCCTTCCTGTAAAATCGACGCCACTAACGCGCAAGATATTGCCGATGCGGTGAAAAAATATAATATCGACTCCATCTTCAATTTGGCGGCAATCCTGTCGGCCAAAGCCGAGGCCAACCCCATGCTGGGCTGGAATGTGGGCATCGGAGCCCTCCTCAACTGCCTTGAGGTGTCACGCGAATTCCATTGCGCCCTCTTCACACCGAGTTCTATCGGTGCTTTTGGCGCCAACACTCCGCACGACAAAACCCCTCAGGATACTATCCAACGCCCACAGACTATTTACGGTGTGACCAAGGTGACCGGTGAACTGCTCAGCGATTACTATTTCAAACGTTTCGGCGTGGATACCCGCTCGGTGCGTTTCCCTGGCCTGATTTCCAATGTCACCCTGCCTGGTGGCGGTACCACCGACTATGCTGTGGAGATTTATTACGCCGCTATCAAGGAAGGTAAGTTCACCTGCCCGCTGAAACCAGGTACCTATATGGACATGATGTATATGCCCGACGCTTTGAGAGGTACTATGGAACTCATGGAAGCTGATCCCTCCAAATTGATTCATAGAAACTCTTTCAATATCACGGCTATGAGTTTCGAACCGGAGCAGATTGCTGCCGCTATTAGAAAGTATATGCCTGATTTCAAGATGGATTATAAGTTCGATGAACTGCGTCAGGGTATTGCCGACTCATGGCCCAACTCAATGGACGACAGCTGCGCCCGCGCTGAATGGGGCTGGAAACCGCAGTACGACCTCGATGCTATGACCCGCGACATGCTTGAGGTGCTGAAAGTAAAATTGGCAAAATAAAACCTAAATTCATATAACATGTATAACAATTTTCAAGCTCATCTTCAAAAAGAATTGACCGACATCGAAAATGCCGGCTTATACAAACACGAACGCATCATCGTTTCTCCACAGAGTGGCGAAATCACCCTGCAGAACGGTAAAAAAGTGCTGAACTTCTGCGCCAACAATTACCTCGGACTGGCCAACAATCCCAAATTGATTGCCGCCGCCAAGGAAGCCCTGGATACCCATGGATATGGTATGGCTTCTGTCCGTTTCATCTGCGGTTGCTCCGACCTGCACAAACAGTTGGAAGCTAAAATCGCAGAGTTCTTCGGCACTGAAGACACTATCCTCTATGCCGCCTGCTTCGATGCCAATGGTGGTGTTTTCGAACCCCTGTTGACCGACCAGGACGCTATCATCTCCGATGCCCTCAACCACGCTTCCATTATCGATGGTGTGCGTCTGTGCAAGGCTGTCCGTTATCGTTATGCCAATGCCGACATGGCCGACCTTGAGAAACAGCTGCAAGCAGCTCAGGCTCAGCGTTTCCGTCTGATTGTCACCGACGGTGTCTTCTCTATGGACGGCAACGTGGCTCCGCTGGACAAGATTTATGAATTGGCTAACAAATATGACGCTATGGTGATGGTTGACGAATCACACTCTGCTGGTGTGGTGGGCGAAACTGGCCGTGGCGTAACGGAACAGTACAACTTGCGTGGCAAGATTGAAATCCTGACCGGTACACTTGGTAAGGCTTTCGGTGGTGCTATCGGAGGTTTCACTACTGGTAAGAAAGAAATCATCGACATGCTGCGCCAACGCTCACGTCCATATTTGTTCTCCAACTCTATTCCTCCAATGGTGGCTGCCGCTGGCGTGAAGATGGTGGAGATGATGTCAGCTACCAACGAGCTGCAGGATAAGCTGCACGCTAACACCAAGTATTTTGTGACCAAGATGCAGGCTGCCGGCTTCGACATTAAACCGACCCAGTCAGCTATCTGCGCTGTGATGCTGTACGACGCCAAATTGTCACAGGTGATGGCCGCCAAACTGCAGGAAGAAGGCATTTATGTAACAGGTTTCTACTATCCAGTAGTACCGAAAGACCAGGCCCGTATCCGTGTCCAGATTTCCGCTGCTCACGAAACCGAGCACCTCGACAAGTGCATCGCCGCCTTCACGAAAGTGGGTAAAGAACTTGGCGTTATCAAATAACAAAAGTTCAGCAAAACAAACTAAAAAGAGTCGCCAGCAATGACGACTCTTTTTTTATATACTATCAAATAAAATCAACTATCAACCATTTATTATTAACTATTAACTCTCCTGACTTCGTCATTGGGACACCCGGAAATTTTCGTCAAAGAGTTTTTCAATGAGTTTGTGGTGTTTCATGACCATTGTCCTGGAGAGAAGTTGTCCGTTGAGTGGCAGAAGGACTTTGTAATCAAACCATTGTAATTATGCTCAAAATAAGAGTGACGAAGTCAGAAGAATATACGTACAACCCGTAATGCTCTTGCCGTAGAAATACCGATGGGATATACCACCACTGCCACACCCTCGCGTGTTTCTCCCGATGGGAATGATGTTAATGTTGAAAAGTTTGGTTATTTATACAATTAGTATGCTGCGAGGGGGGATATCTTATAATGTGAATAACGTGTTTTTATAGTATGCATGCACCTTTAACATTGTCTTCGGTTCGCTGTGTTCGTGACTAAAAGTTTATAGATTCAACATGAAAAATTGTGTGGAAATGAATGGCAATGACATTGGGCTATAAAAATTTTAATCACCAATAAGTCTCATTTGTGTTTCTTGACCAGTCTCTATTTTTTTATCACTGCCTTTATAGGATTAAGGAATTTGTCCAGCAACCTCAAGTCTTCGGTGATGATTTCCGCCGTACCGGTCATTTCCTGACAGAAGGCCAACTCCTTGCCGTAAGTGGTGAGTAACTTATCTGGGAATTCCACCTCGAGCATATAGGCTTTTGTGCTTTCGTCCACTTGTACAGGCACTAAAGATATATTTCGTATGCTTACCTTAACCAAACCATACTCCAGATAAGGGAAATTGTCGAATTTGACATTGACAGTCTGGCCGACTTTGACTTTACCCGCGCCCTGCTGTGGCAGGAGTATCTTTCCTATCACCTTGGTATCGCCATCGGGAACCACTGTTACTAGCACCTCGCCTGCATTCACATTCTGGTTTTGCTGCCAGTACTTGGTAAATGTGACAATGCCATCGCACGGGGCAACCAACAAGTAAGATTGTTCCCACTTACGCATTTGGGCAGAGAGCTGCTCCCGGGCACTGGTAAGTGTTACCGTCAACCGTTGCTCTTCGTCAATACGTTGCTGCTCTAAGTCAAAAATATTCTGCTCGGATTGCAAGATATTCATCTGTTGGTTGTCAACACTCATCTTTGCGGACTCAAATGAGGACTGTTGCTGTAGGAAGACACTTCTCGCCGACTGATAATCAGCCAAAGAAAGCATCCCTTTGCCATACAGCGCTGAGTCCATCGCAAACAGTTTTTGTGCGGCCGACAATTGTTGACGACTGATTTGCAACTGATTGAAAGTCTTTTGAAGTAGACTTTTCTGTGCTGCAATTTGTTTTCTGATGACCGCGATTTTGCGGTTATGGTAGTCCTTTTCCACAAAATGGCGGTAATCGGTCAGAGCATTGTCAAAGGCGGTGTATGCCGATTGGAGGTCGCCCAATTGTAGAGGCACGGCACGCCCCGTTTGCGGAGACGCAAAATTTTGCGTCTCTACAACCAGCGTATCAGATTCGTCTAACATCCGTTTCACCATCATCACATCCTCCAATTTGGCGGGATTGCGGACTACGGCCAACAGTTCACCTTCTTTCACTGCCTGTTTCTCTGCAACGGCGATGCTGTCGATCTTGCCTGTGGTCATGGCCATCACACCGGCGGGCAGGTTTTCGGTGGTGACGGTAATTGTGGCGGGCAGGATGTCAGGATACTTCAGAAAATAGCTGCCCACGAAAAGTCCCGCCACCACTACGAAAATGATGCTGATACCCACCCGCACTATCCACCGGGGCGGACGGCCGAGTATTTCCTGCACCTCCTCGCTGCGGAGGTCGAGGTTCCCTTCCATCGAACTCTGATTCTCAATGGTATTATAAGCTATATCTTCCATTCTACTTGTCAATTCCTAACTCCTAATTATCAATTCCCCATTTCCAATTGGTTCCTCACCAATTCGTAATACTCTCCGCGCAGGGCGGTCAGCTGCTCGTGGGTGCCGACCTCGACGATGCGCCCATGATTGAGTACCACAATCTGGTCGGCGTTTTTCACCGTGCTCAGGCGGTGCGCCACTACCACTACCGTCCTCCCTTTGAAGAACTGTTGGAGGTTCTCCATGATCACTTTCTCGTTGTTGGCGTCCAAGGCGTTGGTCGCCTCGTCGAAGAACAGAAAATCGGGGTTCTTATAGACGGCGCGGGCGATAAGGATGCGCTGGCGCTGCCCTTGGCTGATGCCTTTGCCCTCCTGCCCAATTTTAGTGTTGTAGCCCAACGGTAAACCATCTATCATTTCCTCAATGTTGGCCACCCGCACGGCGTTGAGCAGCCGTTGTGTGTCAATATGTTCCTCTCCCACGGCGATGTTGCGGGCGATGGTATCCGAAAAGATGAAGCCGTCTTGCATCACCGCCCCGCATCGCGCCCGCCAGTCCGATGGACGGATGTTCTTCAAATTCGTGCATCCTGCGAGAATATCGCCCTTCTTCGGCGGATAAAACCCCAACAACAACTTCACTATCGTGGTCTTGCCGCTGCCGCTCATCCCCACGATGGCCGTCACCTTGCCCGCTGGAATCGCCAACGTGATGTCCTCCAACACATTGTCCGACAATTCATCGTAACGGAACGTGACGTTCTCCACCTGTAGAGACGCGCCATGGCACGTCTCTACGGCATTGGGATTCGACACATCCCCAACCATTGTGCATTGTTCATTGTACATTGCACCTTGCGCTTCCTCGTCTTCGCGGTTATGGATTTCGCCCAAACGCTCGAGGCTGATTTTCGCGTCCTGGGCCGACTGGATAAAGCCGATCATCTGGTTGATGGGGGAATTGAGTTGGCCGATAATGTACTGCACGGCGGTCATCATACCCAAGGTCATGTCGCCCTTGATGACGGCGGCGGCGGAGACGAAAGAGATGAGGATGTTCTTGGTCTCGTTGATGAAGAAGGCACCTGACTGCTGGTACTGGCTGAGCGCCAGCCCTTTGATGCTCACGCGGAAAAGTTTGGCCTGTATGTTTTCCCACTCCCATCGCTTCTGTTTCTCGCAATTGTTCAGTTTTATCTCCTGCATTCCCGTGATGAGCTGATATAGATTGCTCTGCTCGGCCGAGGCCTGTGCGAAACGCTTGTAATCCAACTCCTTGCGCTTTCGTAGAAATATCGTTATCCATAATACATACAAGACTGAGGCAACAAGGAAGACCATGAAAAGCTTGAGGTTGTACAGCGCAAGCACAATGCTGAACACAATCAGGTTGACAAAGGAGAACAGCGTGTTAAGCGTGGAAGAGGTGAGAAAAGCCTCGATACGGCTGTGGTCGCCGATACGCTGCATGATGTCGCCGATCATCTTGGTGTCGAAGAAGCCGATGGGCAGCTTCATCAGCTTGATGAGGAAGTCGGAGATGATAGAGATGTTGATGCGGGTGCTGATGTGGAGCAAAATCCACGAGCGTATAAACTCCACCGAAGTCTGCGCAAAGTAGAGCGTGAGCTGGGCGATAAGAATGATGACAACGAAATTAAGGTTGTTGTTGCCGATACCGTAATCCACAATACTCTGGGTGAGGAAGGGAAAGATAAGTTGAAGTAGCGTGCCAAGCAACATACCGAGGAAGAGCTGCACAATGAGTTTTTTGTAGGGCTTGAGATATTGGAGCACAAAACGGAGTTTGGTCTTGTCTGGTTTCTCGTCCTCCGCAGCATAGAAATCCGGGGTAGGTTCTAAGAGCAGTGCCACGCCCTCGTCCTGTCCTTCCGTTTTGGTGCTGAGCCATCCCGACAGGAATTCCTGCACGGTGAATTTGACGAGACCCTGCCCTGGATCGGCCACATAGACCGTTCCCTTTGGCACATCTCCCATTGTGCATTGGATTTTATAAACGACCACAAAATGGTTTTGTTTCCAATGCACGATGCAGGGCAACGGTGCTTCACACAGCTGCTCAAACGAGATATGCACACCAAGGGTGCGGAAGCCGATGCTCTCGGCGGCGGTGCTGATGCCGAGCAAACTCACACCCTCCCGCCCAATATAGCTTTTCTGCCGGAGTGTTTCCAACGAATAGTGCTTGCCATAATGCTTGGCCACCATCCTTAGGCAGGTGGGGCCACAGTCCATCGCGTCAAGTTGGAGATAATAGGGGAAAGAATGGGACATGTGAAATGTTTATAATTCGTTTTCTTTTTCTTGGATAAGGTCGCGCTGCACACGTTTCAATTTTTTCCCTTTCGCAAAACGGTAGGCAATTTTCAAAAAAGCGTATGGGGAGAAGAGGTTGGAATGCGTTTCCATTTGATAGTCAGCGTTGTGGTAGTATGTGGTCAGGTGGTCAGGTATCAAATCACACACCGCCAATGTGATCTGCAAAGCACTATGAAAGAAATCTTTAGTAATAGATATTTCATCAAGCAAGGCGCCTTCGCGTTCCCATCCATCGTGGCGATAATCTTTTGTGGTGTATGTGAATGCGGCATAGATTTCAAAATCCAACGGCAAGTAGAAGTTCAAATCGAGCTGGAAATCCCAAGTCCAGCCGTTGTAAGCCGGGTTGGGGAAATGCGTGTAGTGCAAGTCCGTGTATAGGGAGGGCACGAACCAGTCGCAAAACTCCGTTTCCAGTTCTGCCGACACCCCATAGTAGTTGGAGCGCCCGATGTTTTGGTATCTTTCCACCAATACATTGTTGTCCGACAAGGAATGTGCCAACTGAATCTGGTTGGAATAGAATTTCACATACGGACATACCTGCAAAAGAATAGCATCGGACGTGTAGGAATACTCCAATTCAATGGCGCGGATATGTTCCGGTTTGAGGTACGGATTGCCTTCGGAACGGGTCAGAGAATCAGTGCGGTAGCGCACAAACGGATCTAAATAGCGATAGTTGGGATAATTCAACCGCTCGCGATAGGACAGCCGAAGCTGATGGTCGGCTTTCGGCGAGTACAGCAGCGAAAAGGATGGCAGCCAATGCCAATAGTTGTTTCGGAGGGTCTCGTACAGACGATTCCGGTTGTTTTCCGCCCGCAACCCTGCAGACAAAACAAGTTTTTCTGTCGGAGAATATTCTAACTGCAAGTATGCTGCTGATCGCAACTCGTTGTAGGTCATAGAGTAGGCTGTAAGATCGCCCCGATAGGTGTTGTCAATATGACGGAAATATTCGTGTGCCCCAAGGAACAACTTCAGTTTGTTGTTGATGGGCAAGGTATAGTCAACCAACAGGTTGGCATTGCGCATCTGAATGTCCGTCGTGTCTTGGATGGTGTTCAAAGAACTGCTTTCATCCGGGAAAATGAAGGTAGTACGGCTCTCGCTTTTTTCCTTCCGTTCAAGAATAAAAAAGTTGGTGTTTATTTTCAGCTCGTGGCCTGCCCTGCTGAATTTGTGTTTGTAAAAAAGCGAGTAGTTTTGCTGGCTGTTGACGGTTGCTGTAGCCTCGTTGCCTGTCTTACGATAGACAAGCCTGTCGCCTTCGCAAAAGTGGCCGTTCATTATGGAAGTGGTCAGCAAATTCAAGTTTGTATAATCCCCGGAGAAACGAAGGATATTGTTCTTGTTGATGTTGTAATCAATGCCGTACTGCACGGAATAACTGCGCAACTTTGATTTTCCGGGATAGTTCAGAATGACATCCGAAGTGGGGATGGCTGCATTCTCATTTCGGTAAATGGTGCTGTCGTGCGAATCAAACTGGATGTTGCGGAAGCGGAAATCGGCATACAGCCGAAACTTGCTGAACTCATATTCGAACTGCAATCCGGTACGGATGAGATGGTTGGGATACGAGGCCAAGCCATCAATGCGGAAACTAACGCCCTGTTTTCTTTCTTCTTTAAAAATGATGTTGATGACATTCTTCACTTCCGAGCTGAATTGAGCTGTCGGATTCTTGATGATTTCAATCCGTTCAATATCTTTCGGGGAAATAGAGGAGAGTGGGCGATGATAATATTCCCCATCAATAAGGACAAGCACATTGGCATTTCCGTACAGAGAAACGCCATCATCGGCAGCGCTGACCCTGACTCCCGGCACCTTGTCCAGCACATCCAGTCCCGATGTGCAATTCCGCAGGTGGGCGGTGTCAGGACGGAAAATGGTGCGGTCAACCAGCATTTGGAAATTAGGTTGGGAGCTTCTGACCACCACGGCATCTAACATCTGACTCGCATTCAGCATCGCACGGTAATAGAAGTATCCCTCATTCGATTTCACCATAATATTCTCCTTATAGGTGGGACAACCTGCAAAATCAATGGAAATCAGATAAGACTGACTATGAACATTTTGTATCACAAATCTTCCATTTGAATCGCTCATCGCCACATATTGGAGATTCTGTAGAGAGTCGTATAACATAATGGTTGCGTACTCCAAAGGAGCGCGTGTTGTAGAATCTGAAACAGAGCCACTGAATACCACCTTCTTTTGTCCCCAGCAAGTAGCGATAGCGAGGCATAGAGTGATGCAAGAAATTAGAAATTTTTTATATTGCATAAGTTGTAAGTCTTAAAAACAAATTCGTATGATGAAATAGGAGGACATAAATGTCTGAACACACAGTCTTGACAGGGGGAGACATTATCACGGATTAGGTACCATGATTTGCTATTCTTTTGTAGGTCATAGGTCGCTTCTTCAATATTTTGGTTTTTTATATTCCCAAAAGAATCTTCATGTAAACTTGCATAGATGTCGCCACTACTTGAAATGAACATACCGCCATAGTAGTTCAGGTTGATTCTTGTGTTTAAGAGGATTTCTTTGTATGTTTTCTTTGTATGCAAAATATCATCAATAATGAGTTGCTCTTTTATAAAAGATTTGTTTCTTTTCATAACAATTGGGCATGGTCTTATTGGTATATTAATTACCTGAAGCAAACGACAATAAGATGCAACATCTTCTCTTGTTCTGATGGGGAATACAAAAGTGCTTATAGGATATGTCTGAAATAATTCCGAAATGAAATCTACTGACGAATTGCCATCAATAGTCGCATGAAATTTGCAATAATTGACTATGTCTATATTTTTTTCGCATAAGATTGGAATGTCCGTTGCACGGCAATGAATGATAAGATTGCACTTGAGAGATTGGTTAACAATGATTCGAATAAAATCAGCTAAACCAACATATCTTTTAAAATCATCTCCATAAATATTTATGCATTTTAGATTTGTCATCAAATATGCGTTTTTGAAGAAATATTCAAAATCGTTGAAATTCAATTCTTTTTGAGAACAGCTGGTCAATACAGTTCCAAATGTTGAGGATAATTCACCTTTTATGCAAATGGACAATTCGTATAAACTAAAATAATCGTATTCTTTTTGATGGACTATAGTAGGACTATGTTTTGATGCGTTTATCTGTAAAAAGGGGGCAGGTTGAATTGGAGGCACCGCCCCGCTTCCAATCCAGCCGAAACACTCATTTTCAATGGTTTGAATAACATTCTTTGCTTCTGAAACACGGAAAATATCACTGCTCAAATGAAAAACATTTAAATAATTATCTTTTCGTGCTTTCAGGTCTCGGACGACAAGTTCGTTACTTATCAGCAATGTTTTTTTACTGTCTACATTGTAGAGTAATACTTTTGTATTTCCCTGCTCAACAAAAACTGTGGGAAAAAGAACAAGGTAATCCATAATTTTATTCTATTGGTGTTTTAAGAATTGTGCGATAAAGCGATGGAATCATTTCGATTTGCTGCATAACAGAAGAGAACTCCTTGGAAAAATCATCTTCCGTCATATATAAATCACATATCGAAGATGAGTTATCCCAATTGATATTATACATACATTGGGGACAATTGTACTGATTATAACAAGACAAACATAGTTCTGATGTTTTTTTTAATAGCTTGTTATGCGTCTGTACTACAGATTCTATTTGTTCGCTTTGAAAAAAGTTATCAATATTTCCGAATTGAAAAGCCCGTGAAATGTTTTCGCAAGGATATACCTTCCCATGAGCTGTTAGAAATACTTTGCGCCCATAGGGTATGCATGTTCCCGTTGCTATCTGCTCCTTGTCTTCACAATAAAAATCATTGACGCTGTCATACTTGTAATCGGTGTGATTACTGATAAAATGGAAACAATTTCTATAGATTAGTGGAATGTCTTCTTCATTATATTTCTGACTGGCTGTTAAATATTTTTCCGCTGAACGAAAAATACTTTTTACATAATCTTTTTTTGATGGTTTGATGTCCGAAAGAGATAGTTCAGAAATGCCTGGACGTTTATCGAAATTCTCATCAAAAAAAATTAATAGGGATTCGATATCACAATTCCTGTCATGCAAAACACAATTAAATTGAATTTTGTCCTTAAAATACGTTGGAAAATTATTCCTAATGAAAATCAAATTTGAAAAAACCTCGCTAAATGAACCTTCACCCGTTGTTTTTTTTCGATAGGAATTGTTGTATTCATTACCATCCAAACTGATTAATAAAGAAAATTCGTTTTGTGCTAAAAAATCAATATAGGTTCGCAACAATAAGGCATTTGTTGTCATTGAATAAGAGAAGTCAATTTTTGAATTGGTCTTCTTTGAACAATAATCTACAATTTCTTTTATTAACCTGAAATTTAGAAGGGGTTCTCCCCCATAAAAGCTCACATTAATCGTATTATGGTTTCGAATTGAGTATTTGCTATTACAGAACCTTATTAAGGTATCAATCGCCCTCTGGGCTATATCCGTACTCATCGAAGAGGTTCGCGCAGTATCAGCTGTATTGTATAAATTCCCATAGCAGCAATAGGTGCAATGCAAATTGCAACATTCTGTTACTTCCAATGACAATTGTGGATTATTCGATAAATTGTAATAAATGCTACCTGATGTGATTTCTGCTTTAATTTTTTTTATCTTTTCTGTATCTCCGCATATGTTGTGCAATAGGGTTAAATGATCGTTGATGATTGATGCAGATACGTTTAGCAAATTTGCTAAATGTTGTGTCGGAGCATTTTCTATTGTTGATTTTGTGTCTTTGAGAATTTTTATCAATTGATAGGAAAGTTTATCTATTGAGAATATTCTTCGTGAGCAAAAACTATAAATGTAATAGTTATTTGCTGTTTTACATATAACTATATCTTTCATAAGGAAGTTAATATGAGAGAGGCTATATGGCCTCTCTCATAATCTTTTAAGAGTTAATATTTTTTCAAACATTTTCTATCGCCTGAACCGTAACAAGCACATTTCCTTTTGCAAACTTCAGCTTCAGTGTTGGGCGATTGGCCAGATGTCCCGCCACCTTCGCCCTCACCTCCTTTAATGAGGTTCATTTTATAGTCTGATAACTTATTTTCGTATATATGGTTTAAACTGAATTTTTTCATTTTATCTTGTATTAAAGTGTTATAGACAACTCCACCTGTCGCGGGAACACGCAAAATTGCATGCTTTTCGGCTCGCTCCGCAATGAAAAAAATGGTAATTTTGCACCGCAGTTTTCTGCGCCGCCGCAAGCCAGCATTGCGGCGTGCCTCGGGTGCCTGTGAGCAGGGCGCATCGTTCACGAAATAGCATACTCCGAGTTCGATGCCCCTGCGGGAGGCACCTTTTTAGTGAATAGGGAATAATGAATAACGAATAGTTGATTGGTGTGCAGTTGTTTACTGTTCACTATTCTCTATCCACTGTTCGTTGCTCCGCTATCGGCCAATTGCACACCATAGCGGAGCATCATACAATGAACTTGTTCTTGCCCAACCAATAGAGGTTGGCTATGATATTGGGTTGTGGGTAAGGTTTCATAACATTTATACAATTGCTAATTGTTGATATATGCCGCTGTCTCGCTGAAGAACAGTCCAGTAAAGGTGAACTGCAGGGTGGCGATACCTCTGCCAGCTGCAGGAACGTGATATGCACGCCGATGGTGCGGAAGCCGATGCTTTCGGCGGCGGTGCTGATGCCGAGCAAACTCACACCCTCTCTTCCAATATAGCTTTTCTGCCGGAGTGTCTCCAACGAGTAGTGCTTGCCATAATGCTTGGCCACCATCCTTAGGCAGGTGGGGCCACAGTCCATGGCGTCGAGCTGCTTGTAAAACGAGAACTTCATACTCATTAAC
>CADCNH010000040.1 GCA_902802755.1 uncultured Bacteroidota bacterium
TTACCAGCACTTTTTCATCAGTTTCCTTATCCTCGATGGTGGCCAGGGGAGCGAATTTAGTCAAATCATCCGCACCGATGATGACGCCACAAGCATGAATACCGATTTGTCGCACTGTACCTTCGAGTTCAGAAGCATAATGCAGTACATTATGCACCTTTTCCTCATCCGATTCATAGGCTTGTTTCAGTTCCGGCACATACTTCAGGCAGTTTTCGATGGTCACCTTGGGAGCCTTTTTGGTTTTGGAATCCTCAGGGAAGCGGTCTGGTACCAGTTTCGCCAGGCGATTGGACTCTGCCAAATCCAAATCCTCCACACGCGCCACATCCTTGATACTTGATTTAGTGGCCATGGTGCCGTATGTGATGATATGCGCCACACGTTCCTTACCATATTTTTTAGTGATCCAATCCAGAATTTTATAACGGCCTTCATCATCAAAATCCACATCGATATCGGGCAAGGAAATACGGTCCGGATTCAGAAATCGCTCGAACAGCAAATCATATTTCAGCGGGTCTATATCCGTAATTTTCAAGCAGTAAGCCACCACAGAGCCAGCCGCGGAGCCTCTACCCGGTCCTACCGTCACCCCCATGTCACGAGCAGCAGCGATAAAGTCCTGCACAATCAGAAAGTAGCCAGGGAAACCCATATTGCGCATCACACTCAATTCAAAGTCGATACGCTCCATCACATCTTCCGGAACAGGATCTCCATAACGCTTCTTGGCACCATTCAATGTCAGCAAACGGAGGTAATCCGACTCCAGCTTGATACGATACACTCTTTCGAGGCCTCCCAACTTCTGGATACGTCCCGCGCCATCCGCATCTGCCTCAAACTCTGCCTTCAGGTCTTCTTCCGTAAATCGTTCCTTATATTCTTCCACCGTACCAAATTCCTTCGGAATATCGAACATCGGCATGATGGGATCATGTTTAAGTTTATAGAACTCCACCTTATCCACAATTTCCTGCGTATTGGCCAAGGCTTCAGGCAGATCGCCAAAGACGGCTTCCATTTCTTCGGGCGATTTCAGCCATTCCTGCTTGGTATAATGCAGACGGTCAGTATCGGACAGTTTTTTGCCGGTACTGAGGCAAATCAGGTGGTCATGTGCCTCGCCATGCTCTTCCAGCACAAAATGCACATCGTTGGTGGCAATCAGCTTCACACCAGTTTCCGCTGCCAACTTCAGCAGCAATTCATTCACAACCTTCTGATGCTCATACACATCTTTATCGCCACCTGGTTTATCAGTTTGATGCCGTTGCAATTCCAGATAATAATCCTCGCCAAAGATGCCCTTATACCACAACACTATTTCTTTAGCCTTATTGTAATCACCATTATACAAGGCACGTGGCACTTCTCCAGCGAGACAGGCGGAGCATACAATCAGTCCCTCATGGTATTGTTCCAGCAATTCATGGTCGATACGGGGTTTATAATAATAGCCATCCATCCAGCCTGCGGAAACAAGTTTACACAAATTGTGATAACCTGTTTCGTTTTTCGCCAAGAGGATCAGGTGATTACCATTACCATTTTCCTTGCCGGTGCATACCAAGCGACTACCCTTAGGGTTAGTTTTTGTCTCTTTGGCCACATACACCTCGCAACCGAAGATAGGCTTGAAGACGCGCTGTTTGGCGGCCTCTATTTTGGCACGGCACTCCTCGATTTTCTGCTGAATTTCTGGTGAAAGCGCTTGCTCTGGCTCCGCGTCGCCCACAGGTTTCGAATCCTCAGTATTTTCGGTAGCATCGACCTCGGTCTTAACTTCTGCTTCATCCTGCACTTGCAAAGTTTCGAGTTCTTTTTCCAGATCCTTGATCTCGCCTTTCACCGACTTGTTATGTTTGTCAACGAAGTCGAAAAACTCTTTGATGCCGAACATATTGCCATGGTCGGTGACGGCCATCGAATTCATGCCTGTTTCGAGGCAGCGTTTCACCAATCCGGAGATGGTGGACATGCCGTCAAGTATTGAGTAATAAGTATGTACGTGAAGGTGGGTAAACTTTGCCATAATAGAAATTTTATGCTACAAAGGTACATAAAATTCTTGAAATTTCATGGCATAATGAAGAAAAAAAACAATAAGTATTGACAACTAAAAACTTAAAACTTCCGATTGTCAATTTACAACTTTCAGCGGTCAACTTTCAACTTATCACATTGCTTTCCTGATCCGCTTGATTAGGCCGGTCAGCACTTTACCGGGGCCAAGCTCGATAAATTCTTCGGCGCCGTCAGTCACCATGCGCTGCACGGACTGTGTCCAGCAGACTGGCGAAGTGAGTTGCGCTATCAAGTTGCATTTAATTTCAAAGGGATCGGTATGCGGCTGGGCATCCACATTTTGGTAAATGGGGCATATCGGACTATGGATTTCTGTTTTGTTAATAGCCTCTGCCAGCTCTACTCTTGCCGGTTCCATCAAAGGCGAATGGAAGGCTCCTCCCACCTTCAAGGCGACCACCAGTTTTACCTTGTCCTTCAGCAAAGCGGAAGCTTTTTCCACACCACTAATGGTACCAGAAATAGCTATTTGTCCAGGGCTATTAAAATTGGCGGGCACCACAATATCATCGACAGCGGCACAGGCTTCTTCCACATCCTCTGTTGTACCCCCGACAATGGCGGCCATCGTAGAAGGTTGCATCTCACAGGCTTTCTGCATAGCCAAAGCACGTTGCGACACCAGACGCAATCCATCCTCAAACGACAAGGCTCCTGCGGCAGTCAATGCAGAGAACTCACCCAAGGAATGACCTGCTACCATATCAGGTTGAAAATCAGCCAAAGTCTTGGCCATAATCACCGAATGGATAAAAATGGCCGGCTGCGTCACCTTGGTCTGCGTCAATTCCTCATCAGTACCATTAAACATAATATCGGTGATGTTAAAGCCTAAAATATCGTTGGCCTTTTCAAACAATTCACGAGCCAGGTCTGAACTTTCGTATAAATCCAAGCCCATGCCGGAAAATTGAGCCCCTTGACCGGGAAAGACGTACGCGGTTTTCATAATTCACAATTTACAATGCACAATTACAATTAATAATTAACAGTTGATAGCTGTGATTGCACATTTATGCCAAATTTTATCTTAATTGGCGACGGTATGCTCTGATAGTTTTTTCAAGACCAAGATATAAGGCATCGCAAATCAGTGCATGGCCAATAGAGACTTCCAACAAGCCTGGAATATTGCGGTTGAAATATTTCAAATTTGCCAACGACAGATCGTGTCCCGCGTTCAGTCCAATACCTTGTTTTTTTGCTTCTTTGGCGGCTTCCACGAAATCCTTAATAGCCATTTCCGGGTCATCACCGAAATTGCGGGCATAGCTTTCGGTATAAAGCTCCACTCTGTCGGTACCTGTTTTCTTGGCAGCGGCAATCATGGTCGGATTAGCATCCACAAAGATGCTGGTTCTAATGCCTTCGCGGTGGAATTCCTCAATAATTTTAGTCAGGAAATGCGCATGAGTGATTGTATCCCAACCCGCATTGGAAGTCAATGCTTCAGGCGGATCGGGAACAAGTGTCACCTGGGTGGGTTTAACATCAAGCACCAGCTTGATAAACTTATCGGAAGGATACCCCTCGATATTAAATTCTGTGGTCACCACTTCTTTCAGGTCATACACATCCTGATAGCGGATATGACGCTCATCGGGGCGAGGATGCACCGTGATACCCTGGGCTCCGAAACGTTCACAGTCGATGGCTGCTGTCACCACATTCGGCAAGTTACCGCCACGAGCATTACGCAAGGTGGCGATTTTATTAATATTGACACTCAGTCTTGTTTTATTTTTCATAATAGATTTTTTAGCGCTGCAAAATTATATTTTTTTTTCATACTTCCAATGATTATTTCCTCACAGTTTTATAAAAAATGCAATTTCAGCTGTAACTTATGGTGGACCAAAAAATTAGAATAAAAACCAATTATAATAAATTAATACTTTAACACATAAGGCAATGGGCACATTAAAATTTTATGTATCTTTGCAAGTTAAAACATATAAAAACTGTAACCATGCGTTTTCTTGTTTTATTCATCTGCACTCTCCTGTTAGTCTGCTCCTATACAGAAGCACAAAATACTAATATCCAGGGATATGAAATCAAATTCACGACCTACAACATTGATGAGAGTTATATGTATCTTCAAGCTTATTATGGTCAAGAGGCTTATATTTTTGATTCTGCCAAAGTGAAAGGCCACAAAAATATTGTCTTCAAAAACAAAAAAAGGGTAATGCCATCCGGCATATATACTCTTACTGACAGGTTTGGCAATGAATACCTTGACCTGATTATCAACAAGGACCGTTATATCACTGTCATCGGCTTAAGTCTGGACCGTCTTAGCACTTCAGCCGTCGTGAGCGGATCGGAAGAAAACGCACAATTCATTGAATTTCAGAAACAGATGGCTTCAGTAGAGTCGTTCCGTGAAACTTCCACACAAACCATTGACAATACCGCGAGACTGTTTTACGAATCGACACCCGAATCCTTTTTAGGCCACTACATCAAAGCCAAATACTACATCAATCCGATGCTACCCAGAAGTGATGAAAAAGACACCACAGACGCATCCCGAGAATATCAGTTGTTGATAGACCACTATTTCGACCACTATGCTTTCGACGATGCCCGTTTGCTTCGTACGCCTATCTATTTGGATTTGAAGAACTATTTCTTTGAGGTGTTGCCTCAAGAGCCTCAGCTTATCGTTCGGAAAGCAAACGAGTTTTTGGAAAAATTCAAAGACCAGGAATCCTACGAATATTACACCGCATTATTGCTCAGTCTGTTTGAGCATGGTGCCAACAATCTGGTGAATGACCAAGTGTTTGTGGAGTTATTCGACAAACATTGCGCAGGCAAAAGTATCAGCACTATTCCAGATGACCTGCTGGCCTATTACAAACGTACTGTCGAGCGGAAACGCAGGCTACTGCCCGGAAAAACCGTTCCTGCCTTGGTCAGCTATGACATCAGCAATGCCAAGCATTCCACCAAAGATATTGATAAAGATTTGATTATCATTTGGTTCTGGGATGCCGACTGTGATGAATGCATTGTAGAGACCCCTAAATTGAATGAATTTTACAAAGAGTTCGCCAATCACTACAATCTTGAGGTTTATGCTGTTGCCATCACCGATGACCTTGAAAAATGGGACAAATTCTGCAAAAACAATGATTTACAATGGATTAACGTCAACTATTACATGAATGACCCCAATTATGACTTCATCGAATATTTCGACCTGATCACTACTCCCGTTATCTATCTGCTTGACAAGAACCATACAATAATCACACGGGATTTTCCGTTAGAGGAAATACATGAGAAGTTGACCACTGAATAGTGGTCAGGGGTTAGTGGTCAGTGGTCAGTGGTCAGTGGTCAGGGATCAGGAGTCAGGGATCAGGGATTAGAATTAATAATTACTCATCAATACAAGGTCAATTACATAAAATAAAATTAGCACTTTAAAATCTGTCAACTATTAACTGTCAACTATTAACTGTCAACTATCAACTATCAACCGTCAACTATCAACCGTCAACTATCAACTGTCAACTATCAACTGTCAACTATCAACTGTAATTAAACCTTTTGCGATATAAACTGTTTGACAATAAAATAAACGCCATACAATGAGAAAAATCAGATTTATTCTTTTAGCACTGTCATTAGTAATCATTTGTCCTGCCATGCAGGCGCAGAAAGCGAAAAGCAGCAAAAAAGGCAAGGAAGCCACCACTTACGACATCATTTTCAACATTAAGGATGCCAAAGATACCATCGTATATCTGACCCTCAACTACGAGGGGAAGCTGATGCTCAGGGACTCCGCAAAAGCCACAGCATCAGGTATGTACAGATTCAAAGGCACTAAAAAACTCGAATGTGGTTTCTATACTTTAGTGGCCCAAAAGAGAGTTCAGTATGCCAGTTTCATTGTGGACAGATTACCTTTCAACATGATAATGGACATGGATACCACTGGAGACCCGACCAACATGGCCGTTCACAATTCTCCAGAGAATGCCATAGTGGTTGATTTCCAGAAACAAACCGTCAAAGCGCAACAGGAAATCTCTGAATTGAACAAAGAAAAACAATTTTTCGAACAACATAATCAAACAGACAGTGTGGAGAAAGTCCGCGAAAAAATGAGTGTGATTGACAAAAGAATGAAAGACTATATCGCACAGTTGATCGAAAAACATCCCGACTATCTGTTTGTAAAAATGCAGAAAGCATACAGTCAGTTTGACGTGCCAGAAATTAAAGACGCTGATGGCAACATGAACAATGAAGCCAGAGCCGCCTATTACAGAGAACATTATTGGGACAATTTCGACTTAGGTGACGGACGTATGGTTTTCATGCCAGTGATGCAAGGTAAAGTCAAGGACTACTTCGAAAAAGTGCTCCAGTATCAAGAAGTTGACACCATCAACAAATATGTAGATATGACCTTGGACAAATGTACCGACACTCTCACTTATCAGTACATGATCAACTATCTTTCCCATCATTTTGAATCCAGCAAAAATCTCGGTCATGACGGTGTATTTATTCATATCGCCAAGAACAACCAGCTGAAAGGCAAGTGTTTCTGGATGGATGAGGATCTGATTGACAAATACCGCAAGCGCGTGGAAAGACTTGAACCTCTGCTGATTGGACAGCATGGCAAAGAATTAATCATTCCCGACACCAGCGATAACTGGCATTCCTCCCATGCCTTGCCGAAAGATTATGTCATTATTTGGTTTTTCGATCCCGACTGTCCCGAATGCCGCAAAGAGACCAAAAAGCTGAGAAAGCTGTACGACTCATTGCAAACTGCTGGCACCCGTAATTTCGATGTATTCGCCATTGCCAATGACTGCACTCCAGAACGCTGGAAACGATATGTAAAGGAAGAAGGTCATCCTTGGTTGGTTGTTGGTGGAAACAAAGGCAATATCGACTATTTGGAAGCTTATAACACATACGAGACCGGCAATCCATCGATGTTTATCCTCAACAAGAAAAGAGACATCATCTGCAACAAACGTATTCCCATCGAGATGATCCCCTCATTCTTGGAGCAGTATGAAAAGATTGAGGAGAACAAGCTGAAAAGAGCGCAAGGACACTGACAGTTAACAATTAACAATTAATAGTTGGTTGGTAGTTGATGATTAATAAATGATTTTGTTGGGGTGATGACAAGTAGATCATACGAGCAGTTGCGGGAGGACTTTCCGGTATTCGAATATAGCGGTTATGACTTTTCCATTGAAGGACATGACATACGGATGCAATTTCATTTTGCCATAGGCGAATATGAATTTCATCCGAAAATGAGACTTTCCTTGGGAAAATATGCTATCTCCACGCTATGCGAGGAAGACATCAACGGCATTATTTTCCAGATCGGCATGATTGAACTCATCAGCTACTGGAAATGCACCTGCTCACCTACCCTTTTGCTTCGTCCCTACAAATTGGATGAAGCCATGCAAAAATGGTGGAAAAAATTGTACTTCAATGGATTAGGAGAATTTTTCTACCAAAATAAAATTCAAACCACAGAAGAAGAATTCTTACATTTTGAATTTTCAGAAGCATGTCCAGCTGCCGGCATTTTGACATATCCTCATATTTCTGATAGCTCAAGAGTTATTGTGCCCATTGGCGGAGGCAAGGACTCGGTGGTCACTTTGGAAGCCTTACGCAAAGAGTGCCAGGTCATCCCCTTCATCATCAACCCACGGGGTGCCACACTCGACTGTGCCCGTATTGCTGGTTTTCCCAACGAGGAAGATATTGTGATACTTCAACGGGAGATTGCACCACAGCTGTTGGAGCTTAACAAACAAGGCTTTTTGAATGGTCATACCCCCTTCTCAGCCATGCTCAGCTTTTATGCTCTATTGGTCAGTTATGGCACCAACACCCGCGAAGTAGCCCTGTCCAACGAGTCGAGTGCCAACGAACCGACCATCCCTGGCACAAAAATCAACCATCAGTATTCCAAGACTTTAGAATACGAGGAAGATTTCAGATATTACGTCAAGGCCTTCCTCAACGACAGCAATCACTACTTCAGTTATCTACGTCCTTACACCGAATTACAGATAGCCGAGATGTTCGCCCAACATCCGCAGTATTTTCCCGTTTTCAAGAGCTGTAATGCCGGTAGCAAGGAGAACAAATGGTGCTGCAACTGTTCCAAATGCCTATTTGCCTATATTATTTTATCGCCCTTTATCGACAATGACACCATGGTGAGCATTTTCGGAGAAGACCTGTTGGACAAGCCCGAAATGGAGCAATACTTTGACGAATTACGAGGTGTCGCCCCCAACAAGCCTTTCGAGTGTGTGGGCACCATCGACGAGGTGAACAAAGCCTTGGAGATGATTAGGGAATCGAGGAGAGACAAGTTTTTAATTAGCCAATGTGCTAATGTGCCAATGTGCTAATGTGCTAATGTGCTAATTCTTTTGGGGGATTAGGTTAGGGTGGTTAGAATGGTTATTAAAAAAATTGAATTAATTTGCTAATTAACCAATTTGCCAATTAACCAATTTTCTTGTATTTTTATATACATTTTCCTGTTGAAAAATAAAAATCATTGCTGCTACAATCTCAAATATTATATTTAATTTTGTAGATTAAAATACAATATAGCGGTATTATGTATTCAAGTGGAAAAACTGAAAAACCAAAAAAAGAAAAAAAGGCTAAAGGCACTTATAGCAAGTGGATCAAGCCTTTCTGGATTATATATATTTCAGGCATACTCATTCTGGCATTGCTTTTCACTTTTATTTCCATGGGATGGCTCGGTTTTATGCCCTCCTTGGCAGAATTGGAGAACCCCGAAACCAACCAGGCCACCGAAGTATATTCCAGCGATGGTGTCTTGTTAGGCAAGTACTATTTCGAGAACCGTTCCAACTGCAAATTCGAGGAGATTTCTCCCGCTTTGGTAAATGCGCTGATTGCTACCGAAGATGCCCGTTTCTACAAGCATTCCGGCATCGACCTCAGGGCATTGTTCCGCGTGGGCTTCGGCGTATTGACACACAACAACAAGGGCGGCGGCAGTACCATCACCCAGCAGCTGGCCAAGAACCTATTCCCACGTGATCCCCATGCCAGCAAGGCCAAATTAGTACTTACCAAATTCAAGGAATGGGTGGTCGCCGTGAAGCTGGAGCATGAGTTCTCCAAGAATGAAATCATGGCTTTATACTTCAACACTGTGGATTTCGGCAACAATTCCATGGGTATCAAATCCGCTTCCAAGACTTATTTCAACAAAACTCCTATCGAACTGAACACCGAGGAAGCCGCCCTGCTGGTGGGTATGCTGAAGGCCCCGACCAAATACAGTCCCACCCGCCATCCCAACGCCTCTACCGAACGACGCAACACGGTATTAGCCCAGATGAACAAGTACAAGTATCTTACTGATACAGAATGCGATTCCTTACAACATCTGCCGATTGACATGTCAAATTTCTCAGTGCAGGACCACACTGCCGGCAGTGCCACCTATTTCCGCGAATACTTGCGTCTGTATATGAACGAGTGGTGTAAGAACAATCCCAAACCCGATGGCTCACATTATGACATCTACAGCGATGGTTTGCGTATATACACCACCATCGACTCCCGTATGCAGAAACATGCGGAAGAAGCTGTCTTTGAACATGTTTGCCAGTACTTGCAACCCATGTTTTTTGAACATTGGCGCGGCAAAGAAAATGCCCCCTTCGCTAACCTGAGCAAGGAGGAGACCAACCGCATTCTCAAGTCTGCCATGCGTCGCTCCGAGCGTTACCAGCGCATGAAAGATGCAGGAGCTTCCGAAGAGGAGATTCTCAAAGCTTTCAATACCAAAGTAAAAATGAAAATCTTCACATGGAACGGCATGAAAGATACGGTAATGACACCTATGGACTCTATACGTTACATGAAATCCTTCCTGCATTGCGGTCTGATGGCCGTGGATGTCAACAGTGGCCATGTAAAAGCATACGTAGGTGGTACCAATTACAAATACTTCCAGTACGACCACGTGAAGCTGTCACGCCGTCAGGTAGGTTCCACCTTCAAACCCTACGTTTATACCGTAGCCATGTCCACGGGCGACTATTCACCCTGTACCATGGTGCCCAACATTCCCGTCACCATCCACCTGCCCGACGGGCGCACTTGGACTCCACGCAACTCTGGCCACTACAAAGAAGGCCAGATGATGCCGCTACGTGAGGCTTTGGCCCAGTCGCTGAACCAGGTTTCGGCCTACATTATGAAGCAATACGGTCCCAATGCCGTTATCGAGCTGGTACGCCGTATGGGTATGACCTCCGACATTCCCGCTGTACCTGCCATCTGCTTGGGAGCTTGCGAACTTTCGCTGTATGAGCAGGTGGGAGCTATCAACTGCTTTCCCAACCAGGGTGTTTATGTGGAGCCTACATTCATCACCAAGATTTGCGACAAAGAAGGCAATGTCATCTTCACTTACGTACCCAAAACCAATGAAGCTATCGACCAAGTAACCGCCTTCAAGACTGTGCGACTGATGCAAGGTGTGGTTGATTTCGGTACTGGCCGCCGTTTGCGTGGACAATATCAGCTGACCTTCCCCTTGGGTGGTAAGACCGGCACCACCGACAATCAGTCTGACGGTTGGTTTGTAGGTTATACCCCCGTGCTAACCTGTGGCATCTGGGTAGGCTGTGAGGACCGTGCCGCCCACTTCCGTTCCACCGCTTTGGGACAGGGTGCCCGCACCGCACTGCCCGTTTTCGGCTTGTTTATGCAGAAATGCTACAACGACCCCGAACTGCCCTATAAGAAGATTATGGAAACACAAGGCAATGGTTATAGTTTTACGGTTCCCCAGGCCTTCCGTGGTGACCCCGCAACGGGCTGTGAAGACGCCGCCGCTCAAGAGAAACGCAAGCAGATCAGCTTCGACTAAGCACATTCTGGCAAATAACAGCTGATAAAACATTCCCAAAAGAACTCCCATGAAATCGCTGACACTCTTCGGCATTCCCGCTATCTATATTTTCATTCCGATAGCCTTGATACTGCCCAGAGTACCTGTCATTGGCAAGTTCTTCAATATCATCAACACCGCCATACACGAATTCGGACATGCCCTCGTGGCACTCATCATGCAAGGGAAAGTGCACAAAATAGAGCTGATGCGCGACACTTCCGGCACTACCGTTACCCAATGCCCTACTCTGGCTGGTAACATACTGGTATCTTTGGCTGGCTACCCTTTCGCCGCCTTCGCAGGCTGGTTTCTCTGCTATCTCAACGATGTAGGCTATCAAACAGGACTTATCACAGGTCTATCCATACTGATGATCGTAATGCTCATTTTTTGGATTCGAAACTGGTATGGGCTGATATGGATTGTGTTGTTCTGTAGCCTAAATGGGTGGCTGATATATGCCAATAATCAGCAATATATCAATATTGCCGCCTTGTTTTACGCTGTTGTGGTAATGATTGAAGCCGTCTCTTCTTCTGTCATCTTGCTGTTTCTCAGCATCAAGGACAGCAATGGAGCGGGAGATGCCACCAATTTGGCCAAATTCACCCATATTCCCGCCTTTATCTGGGCGTTGTTCTTCCTCGCTTTCTCCTGCTGGATGGCGTACCTTGGTGTAATTCACAATTTACAATTCACAATTCACAATTAATAATTGTGCATTGTGCATTGTACTTTGTGCATTGTGCATTGCATTCCCTCACCTTCCCAAAACGAAGACGGTTGGTTTCTTGTGAAGGTCGATTTGTTCTTTGCGCCAGCGGGCAACCGATTGCGATTTCAGGAATTGCTCGTCGGTAGCCATATTGCAGGCTATACAAAGGCGTGTGTCGGGTTGGCAAACCCGCAAAATTGACTGAAACAAATGATTGTTACGATAGGGAGTCTCGATAAACAACTGTGTCTGATTATTCTTGATTACCAGTGTTTCCAAGGCTTTCAAGCGAGCCTCTCTCCTATCCTGCTCCACAGGCAGATAGCCATTGAAGGCGAAGCTCTGTCCGTTGAAACCGGAGCCCATCAAGGCCAAAACAATGGAATTGGGACCAATCAACGGCACCACTTCAATACCCAATTGATGGGCTTTTGCAACCACAACATTGCCTGGATCGGCAATGCAGGGTGTGCCAGCATCCGACATCAAACCCACATTCTTCCCATCTTCGCAACAGCGCAAATACTCATTCAAATCCACTCCCTGGGTATGCTCATTCAGCAGGAAAAACTCCAAATCATCGATAGCCTTTTTGATGCCCAATTTCTTTAAGAAACGACGACCTGTACGTAAATCCTCAACGATATAAACATCTATGTCATTGATAAGTTCAGCATTATATCGAATAGGTTTTAGGTTACAGGTTACAGGTTACAGGTTTTAGGTTACAGGTTTTAGGGTATAGGATGAAAGGGTTAGGAGGGTTAGGAAGGTTAGTTTTGAATTTTGAAGCCTGAATTCTATCCCCTAATCCCTAACATCAAACTTCTTACATCTAACCACTAACCACTGACCACTGGCCACTAAAACTTCAGATAGATATTGCTGCCAACCAAACGTTGGGAAGGTACGGTATGAGAGATGGAGAGGATTTTCAGATCATTCAGTTTGCTTTTCTTGACATAATCCTTCGTCAAATAATCTTTCAGCTGACCATCCTGATTGATATAAGTGAATGACCAAACCGCATCAGAAGGCGTATTGGCGGAGGCAAATCTGAACTGGTTTCCAGTCTCGATATAATTGGTTTTCTTCACCACTTTCTTGTAATATTCCAAGGTGGTGCTGGTATCTGCCAACACATAACAGTCTTTCACCTGCATCATACACTTATAGTTGTCATCCGCATAAATGGCCGAAAAAAAATCGGAAAATGAATCCAATAGGACATCACAATTATATACTGCCTTGGGGGTATTTTTCTGAATGGAATCCACATTCCGCTCGTCTCTGAAAAAAGAGGCAAAAGAGGCCACTGTAGTATCTATTTTCATTGCACAGTAATGATAGTTGCATGTATCTGCCGGAAGCGAAAAGAACACCATATACACAGGAGAAATACGCTGATAATCATTTAGTTGATACTGATCCATCAAACCGTTCACATCAAAGTATTTCACCAATGACTTTGGATTGGCGTCATCAACAACTGTCAAAGCGTTGGCAGAAATGGGCACCACTCGTTGCGGGAATTCCCCTTCCGGGACAGCGGAACCAAACTGCTGTATTACTTCCTTTTCAGTATCCATATAGCCGGAAAGAAACATTTCAATATCAGAAAAACGAATCTGATATGCACACCATGAGGACTTTCCCGACCATGCGTCTATCAAACCGACGTATTGTTCCTCCATCTTGGATTTCAAATATTCCGCATACTTTTCAGGGTTCAACAGTAACCAATTCTGTTTCACATTCTTTTCCACCATTTTATGCACCAACTTGAAGGACTTATCGCTGGTAAGACCTCTCGGATATCGCAACTGCACAATAGATTTCTTCAACAATTCAACATCCTCGGAAACAGAAAACACATTGTTGTGAAAAACAAACTTAAAATCCTTATAATGAGTACCATACGAGTAAATCTCATAACCTTCGAAGCTGATATTGTTTCTAGGGTCGATTTGAAGCAACTTCAGCAAACTCTTAAAGTAACGTTCTTCCATACGGGTAGAAAACAAGGGCACAATCTTGTCGTCACTCACATAACCAGACACCAGAATCGGACCGTCTTTTCTGGGCATTTTTTCCAGAAACGACTCAAAGCCAGCCAAACCATCCAGCGCAAACATCTCTGTCAGATAAGGCATCAGCGAAGCGGAAGTCTTCACAAACTGCTCATTATCATTTATTTCAAAGATAAAAGCAGCGTCAGCCGGAACTGTCTCTATCAAAGGACCATTGGTCTGCCTGAAAAAATTGTTGTAAAAAAAGATAGCTGCAAAAATCAGCACGATGCCGACTATCGCAGTGGTGATGATCCATCCTTTGTTATTGTTGCCACTCATGTTATTCAGGTTACAGGTTACAGGTTACAGGTTACAGGTTACAGGTTTCAGGGTACAGGTTTCAGGTTTCAGGTTTCAGAATTCAAAGTTCAGGGTTAGGAAGGTTAGGAAGGTTAACTTTCAGTTTTCAGTTTTCAGTTTTCAGTTTTTTCAGTTTTCTCTTCTTCCTTGTCGTCAATCAACTGTTTTTCAATCAGTTGGTTGTACCAAAGGATGACTTTCTTCATATTGGACACATACACTCTTTCGCGGTCATAATTCGGCAGAACTTCTGCGAAATAAGCTTTCAGTGCATTGTTATCACTCACATTCACAGTACTTTGAGCACCATTTTCTTTCTTATAGATAGAAAGAAGAACAGACTGCAATGACACATCGTCATCTTCAGTGAAAATAGATATATTGTCGAGCGTGGCAACTCCATCGTTGGGAAATACCGGAAAACGTTTGCCATCGGTCAAAGATTCCACAATAAAACTGGTTTTGTTGTGAGATAAAAGTTTAAATAAACCACTTTTTCCTGTAACAGATAAAATTTTAGATAAATCCATTTTTAATTAGTTTGATGATTAATAATAGATATAAGTTCTTATTCTTTTGTAAATCAATTTTTTGTCTTTAAAACGAACCTCGCTGGTCCAATTTTTTAGCGCATCATGGCCTGTATATTCATACTGTTCTTTGCTGTGATGGAGCCGGTCTTCAAACAATACTTTTTGCAGTGAGCCATCCTGCTGGTACTGCGTATATGTATATTCTATCAGATCATTTTCACCTTTGAAAGCGCGGCGGTTGACTTCATCCCCATAATTGTCATACTCAATGGTGACATACTTAAACAGCTTGCCAGAAGGCTCAAATTCATCGATGCGGCATAACAAACCCTGAGGATTGTATTTTGAAGTGTTTTTCACCGTATAGCCATCATAATAGCGCAGCATCTCAATGACATTACCCTCTCCATCCGTTTTGTACGCTGTATGCGATATCAAAGAGTCATTGGCGTACACTTTTTCAGCAGACAGGAAGTCATTCATGTCATACTCATAATTACAAACCACGGTATCTTGACTTCCTGGATAAAATTCTTTCCAGCTGTCAGCGCGCGCATCGGAATGATAGCTGAAGACACGCACAGTCAGTGTATCATGTTTGGGCGACAACTTGCAATAATCCAGAAGATAGCCATCGGGGCTGTAATGCTGAATGACAAGGGCTACCGTATCGAAACGCAGTGAATCCAAGCAAAGGGAATCAGAACGCAGATATTGCTCTTCAGGGAGCAAGGTATAAGAGGTTAATTCCTTGACATTCCCAAAGATATGATTCCTTTGCAGATGGTTTTTCTGGCTATCGGGCACGATAACGATTTCCGCTGGTTTTTGCTTGCAGCCCGACAAAAGGAGCAGCACCGACAGGATAAATGCCGGACAAAACACCAGGTAAAAACGACCTCGGACCCTCATTGTACCTTATTTCACTATTTCGTCAATCAACTTATCGTCAGCGATATTGGCGATGGTCACTTTCAGTTCAGGGTTCAGACTCATGGCACGTTTGATAGCAAACATGGCACCATCATTGCGAGCCCAAGCACGGCGAGCGATACCATTATTGACATCCCAGTATAGCATATTTTTCAGTCTGCGTTCCGCATCCTCGCTACCATCGAGCAACATACCGAAACCGCCGTTGATAACTTCACCCCAGCCTACTCCACCGCCGTTATGGATGGATACCCAGGTAGCGCCTCGGAAAGAGTCGCCGATAACATTCTGCACTGCCATATCGGCGGTGAAAGAGGAACCGTCGTAAATATTGGAAGTTTCACGGAATGGTGAATCAGTACCAGACACATCGTGATGGTCGCGGCCTAAAACCACAGGAGCAGTCAATTTGCCCGACTTGATAGCATCGTTGAAGGCCTTAGCAATCTTGATACGTCCTTCGGCATCGGCATAGAGAATACGAGCCTGAGAGCCCACCACCAGCTTGTTAGCCTTGGCGCCTCTGATCCAGGTGATATTGTCGCTCATCTGCTGTTGGATTTCTGCCGGAGAATTCTTCATGATTTCATCCAACACTTCCATAGCCAAATGGTCGGTAACTTCAAGATCTTCGGGTTTGCCAGAGGTGCACACCCAACGGAATGGGCCGAAGCCATAATCGAAGCACATGGGTCCCATGATATCCTGAACGTATGAAGGATAGCGGAAAGTACCATCTTCTTTCATGATATCGGCACCGGCACGGCTGGATTCCAAAAGGAAGGCATTGCCATAGTCGAAGAAATACATGCCCTCGGCAGCCAGTTTATTGACAGCGGCCACATGGCGACGCAAGCTGGCTTGTACAGCCTCTTTGAATTTATCGGGTTCATCGGCCATCATACGTTTGGACTCCTCAAATGAGTATCCTACGGGATAATAGCCGCCAGCCCACGGATTGTGCAAGGAAGTCTGGTCAGAGCCCAAGTCAACCTTGATATGGTGTTCTGCGCAATACTCCCACAGATCCACGATATTGCCTTGATAAGCGAAGGATTTCGCGATTTTCTGCTGACGGGCCTCATTCACTTTGGCCATCAGCACGTCGAGGTCGTCGCATACCTCATCCACCCACCCCTGTGCATAACGCTTCTGCGTAGCGGCAGGATTGATTTCAGCGGTAATGGACACCACACCGGCAATGTCACCAGCTTTGGGCTGGGCTCCCGACATACCACCGAGACCAGCGGTCACAAACAACTTTCCAGCGGCGCCACCACCGATTTTACGGCAGGCGTTCAGCACAGTAATAGTTGTTCCGTGAACAATACCCTGAGGTCCAATATACATGTAAGAGCCAGCGGTCATCTGGCCATACTGGCTGACACCCAATGCGTTGAATTTTTCCCAATGATCTGGTTTAGAATAGTTTGGTATCACCATACCATTGGTCACCACCACTCTGGGAGCGTCTTTATGAGAGGGGAACAAACCCATCGGGTGACCAGAATACATCACCAAGGTCTGCTCGTCGGTCATCTCCGACAAATATTTCATCACCAGGCGATACTGGGCCCAGTTCTGGAAGACAGCGCCATTGCCACCGTAGGTAATCAGTTCGTGCGGATGCTGGGCCACAGCGGGATCCAAGTTGTTCTGGATCATCAGCATGATAGCGGCAGCCTGGCGGCACTTGGCAGGATAAACTTCTATAGGACGGGCATACATGTCGTAATCCGGACGAAAACGGTACATATAAATACGGCCATAGTCATGCAACTCCTGCAAAAACTCTGGAGCCAAAGTAGCATGCAATGAAGGATCAAAATAGCGCAAGGCGTTTTTCAGTGCCAACTTCTTTTCCTTTTTGGTGAGGATATCTTTACGCTTGGGAGCATGATTAACCGTTGTATCGTATGGTTTCGGTGCGGGCAAAGTGCTTGGGATGCCCTGTCTCAAATCATTTTGAAATTCTTGTAAAGTCATATTATTAATGTTTTAAGTCAAATTAATCTTGCAAAAATAATAAAAAAAGGTGGAAAACAGGTTTCTATTTTCCATCTTCTTCCGTATCCTCCTCTTCATCAGGAGCTTCGATAATATGCTTATATTCCTCCTTACGTTCTTTCCACTTGTTACGGGCATATTGCTGCATATCCTCCACACTGTCGGTCTCATCCACAATTTCCAGTCCGAAGATAGACTCGATAATATCCTCCAATGTAACGATACCCGTGAACGAGCCATACTCATCCACAATCAGGGCGATATGTTCTTTCTCCTTCAGCAAAGTTTCCCACAACTTGGTCAGTGTCTGTCCTTCTTCAGCGACCACAATCAAACGTTTGATATCCGACAAGCGGGTATTGAACTTGTCGTTGGCCACGCTTTCGAGCACTTTCTGACGTAGCACATAGCCTGTGATATGGTCCTCGTCATCATCGGCATAGACGGGAATACGCGCGAAGTGCAGGTATTCCTTGTTTTTGTAGAACTCCTGAACTGTCATTTCTTCGGGGGCGATAGAGACCACCGTCTGTGGGGTCATCACATCCTCCACTTTCACCGATTCGAGTTTGACAATATTCTGGATAATTTTATTTTCAGAGACTTCGATTTCACCTTCTTCGGCAGCCATTTCCACCATGGCAGACACCTCCTCACGGCTTACCGCCGACTCATGGTTTTTCTTGCCAATCACACGCATCAGCAATTTGGAGAGCAACACAAAGGGGTACATGATGACGATAAGCACCCGCAGGAGTTTGGCCACCGGGATGCTGAGTTTGCGCCAATAGTTGGCACCAAGAGTTTTCGGGATAATTTCGGATAAAACCAGGATCAAAAGTGTCAGAATAGCGGAGCCGAGGCCAAACCATTCGTTGCCGAAAACTCTCACCACCTGGGCACCCACGCCAGCGGCGCCAATGGTGTTGGCGATGGTGTTCAACGACAAGATGGCCGCCAAAGGTTTGTCAATATCATCCTTGTATTTCCGCAACAGATCAGCATTTTTGCGACCTTCAGCCTCCATCATATTGATATACGACAAAGGGGTAGAAAGCAGCACTGACTCCATCAGCGAGCAGAAAAAAGAGATTCCTAAAGCTAAAAACAAATAGAAAAATAACGTTCCCATTTCCTAAATCAAAATATCCTGCAAAGATACGGAAAAAAACAATTCACAATGCAGAATGCGGAATTGACAGTTGACTGTTGATTTTGGATTACGGGATTACAGGATTACAGGATTATGGGATTAGAGGATTACGGGATTAGAGGATTACAGGATTACAGGATTATGGGATGAGGGGGTTAAGAGGTTAGGAGGGTTAGGGGGAGTAATGGATTTTGAATTTTGGATTTTGAATTTTGAATTATTACTGGTGCGTTAAAATTTGACAATTTAGAATAAAGTTAGTTCTTTGACATTTTGATTGAAATTCAGGTGACTTTGTTTCTCCTCGGGAGCTGTTA
>CADCNH010000041.1 GCA_902802755.1 uncultured Bacteroidota bacterium
AGAGTCGCAACCATTAGCGGCACCAGCAGGATATGTATATGTTGGGGTATTTGTGCTGGCATAATATGTTATGCCATCCAACCAAGTGAGGCTGTCGCAAGCGATTAATTCATCAATGCCGTATGCGGTGTTGTTTACCGTCAGATGCAAGGTTACGATGGAGTCGCAGCTGTTGGCGGCACCGCCGACATAGGTATAAGTCGGAGTATTTGTGCTGGCGTAATATGTTATTCCATCTAGCCAAGTGAGGCTGTCGCAGACGATCTGTTCGTCAACGTCATAAGCAGTATTGTTCACGGTCAGATGCAAGGTAACGATAGAATCGCAGCCGTTGGCGGCACCACCGACATAGGTATAAGTGGGAGTATTCGTGCTGGCATAATATGTTATACCATCTATCCATGTGAGGCTGTCGCAGGCGATTAGTTCATCAATGCCGTATGCGGTGTTGTTTACCGTCAAATGTAAGGTCACAATAGAGTCGCAACCATTAGCGGCACCAGCAGGATATGTATATGTTGGGGTATTTGTGCTGGCATAATATGTTATGCCATCCAACCAAGTGAGGCTGTCGCATAGCGTAATACGTTATTCCGTCCAGCCACGTGAGGCTGTCGCAAACCACCTGCTCGTCAACGCCGTATGCAGTGTTGTTTACTGCCAGGTGCAAGGTCACAATAGAATCACAGCCATTGGCAGCACCATCAACATAAGTATAAGTCGGGGTATTTGTGCTGGCGTAATACGTTATGCCATCTATCCACGTGAGGCTGTCGCAAACCACCTGCTCGTCAACGTCGTAAACGGTGTTGTTTACCGTCAGATGCAAAGTCACGATGGAGTCGCAGCCATTGGCGGCACCATTGACATAGGTATAAGTCGGGGTATTTGTGCTGGCGTAATAGGTTATTCCATCCAACCAAGTAAGGCTGTCGCAGGCCACTTGATTATCAACACCAGTGGTAGGCTGGTTCACAGTCAGTCGCAAGGTTACGATGCTGTCGCAGCCATGCACGGTAGTATCGCTATGCGTATAGGTAAACAAGCCTGCACTATCCTGTTGTGCCAAATCAAAACCATAACGGTGATATTCTTCACCAATACATATACTGTCCTTAATAACAATGTCATAAAGCGGATAATGTGTCACATTTAATGCAACACTATCAATACCACAAACATGGGTACCCGTCAGTGAAATTAGGGCAGGATTGGATGCTTCGTCTGTAAAAGACAGGCTCACCACTGGTCTTTCTTGCCCTCCATAAATATTTACTCCTTCCGGCACATTCCAATGAAAAGCGGCCACATTATCAGCATTTGGCAAGGTATATGTAAAAATATCATTACGACACACAGCAGTATCTCCCGTAATGGTATTGGGAATACTAAATGGTGGATATACTTTCAATTTTAATAAGACAATAGAATCACAGCCATTGTTTCTATGGATAGGAGGCAAGTTGAGATTATATTCTCCAACTGCCAAATTGGGTAACGAGATTATACCAAAGTTGTAATTCTGTCCCACGCATGCTGTATCATAAATATGATAGTAACGTTGTTGAACAGTTAGATATAAAGTAGTGGAAACACAACCTCCGGAACAAGTATTGACATTGTAGAAAGTATTACGAAAAGCATGCGTTCCTATTTCATTCTGTGGCGGCAGGTTAAAATAATTGGAGGAGTACCTTTCACCCTCGCAAATGGTATCATAAATCACGCTGTTGATTGTAGGCTGTCCACTCTGTGTCAAAAGCGTGGCGACAAGGGTAAATTGGCAATCCGTAGTAGAAATCAAACAACTAGCCGTGGTTGTGCCATTCACCGTATAGGTAGCAGTTGCCGATGTACTGCCATTACTCCACTGGTAACTGTCATAGCCTTCCGGCGCTGACAAGGTCACTTGATTACCATTGCATGCTTCCAAAGCAAGTTGACCATTTATACATGAATCCTCCAAAATAGGATTCTCATCAAGCTGAAAATCTTGACTTACAGTCAAATACAACGTATCTACACTGGCGCAGCCTTCATCATTGGTATAAACGTATGTATAAACACCTGTTGTGTCATAGGTCTGGTCATGCCATATATAAACCTCACAGGCCCTTTCTGTCAACACATTATGAGTACCATAAAGAACATCGACATGTTTCGTATCTGAGGATGTACACCCATAATTATTAGTCACACTTACTTCATAATCAGCATCTTCTGTCGGATACACCCATATTGCATGTGAAGTGTCACTTGTATTCCAATGACAACTGCAATCAGAGTTGTCAAACAAAGCTGTTAACAATATGCTGTCTCCAAGACACATTAGGGAATCTCCTAATATAGATACATCAGACGAAGGACGTACAGTAATTGTTTTGCTTGTGGAACTCGTACATCCCCATTCATTAGTAGCAATCACACGATAAGTCGTGGTAGTTTGTGGACTTACCTCTAAAGGATTTTCTTCTGAATTTGTTGTATCACTTACATTACCTGACAACCATAAATATCTGACAAAAGTGTTATTCGCCACGTTGGCAGTAAGTATCACCGAAGTTTGACTACAAATGGTGTCATGATTGGAAGTCAGCGTAACTACAGGAGGTGCAGCAACAAAAACATTGACCGATATCGTATCAACTGTAATACCTGTTCCCATCAACGACAAAAAATATTGGCCTGCATTAGCCATGCTTACATTGGGAATCATCACAATTGGCACCGTAGTGGTAGCAGACCAATTTTCTGGTCCCCACCAATGGTAAGTAACCCCATCAATTGGATTCGTGCAAGTTAATACCATGGTATCACCTTCACACAAAGGAGCATTATAACTAACATGAGTTATCAAAGAATCATTCTCCGTTAACTGAAAATCACAATCACCAGGAGGATCGGAAGAATCATAAAAAGTCACACTTTGGGAACATGAAAGCGGAAGCGTTACAGTACTGCCATTTTGCATGTTATAACTTTGTCCCCGCAACACAATTAGCAGCAGAAACACACTGAATATCAGCAATATAACACCACGTTTCATCAGCATTATCGCCTTTTAAAGTATAATAATACAAAAGACAAAAATACGATAAAATTTTAAAAATCACCTTGGTATTAATAACTTTTGTCCCACTTTTAAGGCATTCATATTGCTGATTTTATTATAATCCGCAATTTTTCGGGCTGTGGTATGATAGCGGTTGGCAATGGAAGTCATCGTATCGCCTTTCTTCACATAATAAACCACTGGAGTTGCAGGCTCTTCCTTAATCACAGGAGCTTGCAACATGTTGGCTGTAGAGTCTCGTGACACCAGCGTGTCAGACACCAAAGTGGTTTCTTCCTGCGTCACCGGTTTTGCGGGAGCGACATACTCATATCCCACCAGCAAGCGCTGTTTCACCTTTACACTGTTGCTGTTCAACTTGTTCATTCGCTTCAATTCAGCAACCGACAAATGATATTTTGCGGCTATTTTCGACAAATTATCACCACTTTTCACATAATAATAAATCTTCTTGCTTTCGCCCTCGGCTAATGGCTTTCCAGTAAATTGGCTGGTATAAACTTTCATCGGGGTGAAATACTCATCATAATGGTAATTATGGATAGAATCCTGCAATTCAATGAAACGCACCATATCGGTGATTCTCAATCTGATGGGATATGGTTGTGAATAAGCTGGAATGATCAGTCTTTTATATTGCGGATTCAGGGTTTTCAACTCATCGAGATCTATGCCAAGCACTTTAGACACCTGTTCCAGATGAATTTCCTTATTGACCATCACTGTATCCACCGCACTGGGAATAGCAATTTTTGCGGCTTCGATACCATAATCGTTGTGGTATTTCATCAGGTATAAAGCGCCGATATACAAGGGAAAATAATTCTGTGTTTCGCGAGGCAGATACGGACTCACCTGCCAGAAAGTCTGTTTGCCGCCTGAACGGGCGATAGCCTTTCGCACATTGCCAGCCCCACAATTGTAGGCCGAGATGGCCAAACCCCAATCGCCGAACATATTATACAAGTCCCTCAAATGTCTTGCCGCGGCGTCGGTGGCCTTGTATGGGTCACGGCGGTCATCCACGAAGGTGTTCACTTCCAGGCCATAAAGTTTTCCGGTCTGATACATGAACTGCCATATACCCGTGGCACCGGCTTTGGACACAGCCAAGGGATTCAGTCCGGATTCAATGATGGTCAAATATATCAGTTCTTCCGGCACATTATATTTGTCAAAAATCGCCTGCATCCATGGAAAATAGTACTGTGCCAACCCCAGCATAGCTGCCGAAGATTTCTTTCTTCGGATAGAATACAGCTCGATAAAACTGCCAACTTTGTCATTGTATGCCAAGGGCACCACCGTCACTATCTTCGACAATCTGTCAGCCATCAAGGAATCATTGTGGCAGAAATTCGTTGTATCATCCGTCAGTTCATCCAACACGCTGTTAGCACTGATGATTTCACGCTGCACATACCACAAGTGAAGCATTTCGTCCATCTTGGCGCTTTGTTCGTCCAGACTGTTTTTCACCGCCGCCTCTGTCAGGCTGTCCATCGGCACATTTTCCTGTGCCGCCAGTGGCTGTCCATACAACCAAAAGCCCAGCGTCAACAGCAGGGCCAAAGACAACGTATAGTATTGATTATCAATCTTTAATCTCGTAAGTATTCCATTTAATTTCTTTACCATCTTTGTACAATGTAGTTAAAAAAAGTTCTCCTTCCTCGTTATACTTGAACCAGGCCCCATCACGCAGACCACTCACATAGCGTCCTGTCAGTTTCACTCTTCCGTTTTCCCAGTATGAAGTATATTTTCCATGCATCACATCTTGTTCATAATGAATCACAAAAGCGGCTTTACCATTCGGATAACGGGTAACCCATTCCCCTGTACGCATACCGTCATAGTAGCTGCCTTTTTCCGAATAATCGCCATTGTAATAGGTCCATTGCCCGTCCTCAGTGCCTTCCAAATAATTGCCTTTCGACACTACCCTGCCCTGTTCATCGTATTCCACGTATTCGCCATCCAGTTCACCCGCCTCATAATGAGCCGAAATCATGGTATCCCCATTGGCGTAATACCACAACCAATCACCAGTTTTTCTCCCTTTCTGATCGTAGCCGCCTTCTATTTCAACGGTTTTATCCGTGAAATAGTATTTCCACTGTCCCACAGGATTGGAATTCACATATTTTCCTTGCGACCTAAGTTCTCCACTCTTGTAATATTCTTTCCACACTCCCTGGCGCAGACCGTTCATATCCAGCACTCCCTCGTAACGCATCCAGCCGTCTTCATAGCCGTAACTTCTAACCACTTTCCCATCCTCGTCAAACTCACGACGGAAGCCTTCCGGAACACCTTTGTAATAAGTGGCGATAATCGAGGGCTGGCCATTGGAATGATAGGCGACTTTTCTGTCCAGCTGTTTGGTCTCCTTGGCATCCATCACCAATTGGTCGTGATTATATTTTTCCACCGATACGAAATTGCCGTTTTCATCATATCGCTTAAGGAAACCATGAATCTTGCCATTCAGGTAGGTCACTTCCATCTGAAGATTCCCATTAGGCCAGAAATACTTCCAATTTCCCTGTTTATAGCCGAAATTATCGGTGCGGTTTATCCTCTCGCGACGAGTAAGGACACCCCGGTAATAATTGGCTACGGCCACCACAAGTCCCGTGTCATTGAACTCTTTCTCCATGCCATGGGGTACTCCCGCTTCGTAGGGAGTGTTTTTCTTCAGCCAACCATCCACATGATACGTAATAACAGCACCCTTTATGGTATCGGATTGCCAATGTTCAACCACATATTCATTGTCAAAATATTGAATCTTATCCCCATCCTTGACACCATTTTTATAATTGATGATCAGTGTTTTATCACCTTTATCGTTGTAAAAAGTCCAAGTGCTATCCAGCTGATGGTTCTTTCGGTTTCCCTCCGACGCCAAGGTTCCTTGTTCGTTATAAGATTTCCACCAGCCTTCAGGTTGTCCATTTTTGAGCAAACCCTCACTTGACTTCTGTCCATTCGGATAGTAGAACACATTATAGCCATTGGGGTCAATATTTTCCTGTGCATAGCCAAACGGCAGCAGAAAAAACACAACAAATGCGACAACAAAGATTATTTTTTCCATATTAACATAATACGAATTGCAAATTTAATGAATATACTATCGTAAAAATTCTTAAATTCATTTTATTAGCTAACAGGGATTTGTGAATAATAATTTCAGAAATTTCTGGATTAAGGCAACTTCCGATTTCTGTTAACAAAAATAAAAGTTAATGTAAATTCATATTTATTTTTTTATTGTATTTTTGAAAACTATTTGTACTTTTGCAAGCGTACGATTTAGTATAAAACGAAACAAAAAGTAAAAAATTATGAAAGCAACATTTTATCACGCCATGGCGTTATTTCTTGTATTTTTAACAGGGTTGAACCTGGAGTGCTTTTCGCAAAATTATTGTAAAATTGAGCTTGGTGCGGACATCCGTCACTGTACCTGTCTCAATGATGGGGAAATTACATTTAAATTAACAAAATCGGCGGATTGTCAACTGGACACACTTAACATTCGGTATTCCTTATACTCACCCCTAAACAGCATCAGCAGTGAGAATTCCATCTCTCCTGTTTTCAGCAATTTACCTCCTGGACATTACATAGGAATAGTCAGTGCCTTGCATCACACTGGGGAGCCAGGTATTGGGGCTAATATAATTATATATGATACACTTGAATTAAACATAAACACTTCCTACACCGAGCCAAATGTGGGTATTTTAAATCAAGAATTCACGCTTGAAAACAGATTTGGCATCATTCGCAGCTTACCCTGCATGGCAACAGGCATTGTGCAAATGAGAATCACAGGAGGCAAGATGCCTTATACAATTAATGTCATGAAATATGATGGCAGTCATTACGTACCCTACAAAACGGAAACATTTGATAACCAGCAACATAACGGAGACAACCCCGCTGAAATGGATTTTCGAGATTATTATAATGTTGACAGTCTTGCGGCGGGTAATTACCGACTGACTTTTTCAGATGCTTGTGGCTATACCCTGCCCAATTATGAGGTTCAAATAATGAACACCCCAAACATTGAAAACACAGGTTCTTTGACTGATTATGCCAATAATAACAATGGTGACAGTCGCAATAATATTTATGTCAATCATTTGACCATCGGCAATGCCAACAGCCATTTTGGCCGAAACGCAGCTTATTATATATTACAACAACAGGATAGCGGCAAGGTTTACTGGCAATACCGTTGGATAGACCCCGCCATCAATGGCCATGAGGCGGATACCAGCGAATGGAAGAATGTCATCTTTGGGAGAACAGAGCACAGCATCAATGCGGCCGAAAAATATTGCGACTTATGGGGACAAGAACTGAAACTGCAAATACTTGACACAAAATGCCATGGGCAAATCAGTTATACGGTCACCTTGCAAAAGCCCAACGCGACCTTTCATTATTACACAAAGACCAAAACTTATCCTGAGTTAAGTTATAGCTATACCGATTCATGTGGAAGGCACATCAAAAATGTGGAAAAGACATACTATGAAAATAATTTCTATCCCTATAATGATTACAACAGATTATTCACTGGTCGAATTGACGGCAACAGAAACGTGCGCTACTTCATCCTAGATGTTGCAGAGGATACCATTATCAGTCAAGGTATCACAGGTGCCCATAATGGGGATTTATCCTACCAATACAGCTTTGAATTTGACAGCATTTACCACAACAAAGCAGCAAAGTTCAAAGTATTAGACGCCTTGGGTTGCAACATTGCAGACAAAGATTTTGTTGTATCCTCAAAACCGATTGAAACCATAACCAATCCATCATTCAATATATATGGGTTTAAAGAAACGTCTAATCATTGTGGTTATTCCATGTTTACCCAATACTACACCTTCACCACGGGCATATCAGATTTAGACACCTTTCAAATAACAGAAAGCCCAGGAGGTTTGAGCAACATGTCCATGGTTTACAAGGCCGACTTGCACCAATGGGTAAGATTAGACAGCAACGACAATATTTCCATCAGCAATTACCATGGAGACCTTGCCATCGAGAACTTGCGTGCCACAGGAAAATTCTCATACCGATACGTTTCCGGATGTTATATTACTGAAAAGAATCAACATTTCGCTAATAGCAACTATGGCATTGGCAAATATTACGCACCGGAACCTGCTGTTTATCAAATAGAGCCGACTTGCACCGGAACACGTATTATTCCTCTCGCAGGGTATTATAAACAGTATAGTTTTAATCAATACACCAATGTGCCAACCATCACAACTGCAAGAGCTATTTTCAGGGTTTACGGCAATCCCAGTTTGCCCAACAGAATCACCGGCTATTATCAACTCGGAGACACCATTGACATATCCTTGGAAGGCAACATTCGAATTGAGATGTGCGACGAATACAACTACACCAACACAGAACACTTATGCCATTTCCGCGACACCATTGTACAGGTTCTCAAACAGCCGCTCCAATACGACTATTTTTACAGCTACTGCTGTCATATTGGCGACACAGCCTCGACAGTTCGGACTCGTGCAAAAGGTGGAATTCCACCCTATCTCTATACCATCCATGACAAACACGGGAGTCTATTGGACTCCAATTATGTAGGTGATTTTTACAACTTACCTCTTCCTCATCGTGATACGGTATATCTCAGGGTAACAGACCAATGTGGAACAAGTTTTATTTACAAAGGACAAGTCATTGAACAGCAATTGATAAAAAAGGCTTGGTTTGAGGATGGGACAGCCTACAAAACGCTCTCCGACAGTAATTGGTGCCAACTTTTTGCCATCACTCTTGATGATATCGATTACCATTGGGATGGTCCCAACGGCTTTACCTCCGATGAGCAAAATCCACAATTTTTTATTCCTGTGGACAGCAACATGTCAGGTAAATACTTCCTTTCAATACAAGATTCCGTATGCGGATTAATGAAAGACAGTCTCATGCTAAAAGTCATTACCAAAAGTTATGTTCCAGAACTGATATGGATTGAGGACAGCATTTGCAGTGGTCAACATTACGATAAACACGGTTTTCACATCTCTTCTTCGCCCAGTGAAGAAAGACGAATCTACTACGACACCCTGGTTTCATTAATGGACGACAGCACTTTTCTCAAGCTCACCATCCTGCCCGTGTATCGCCAACTGCATCCCGACAGTGTCATCACTCCTTTTGATGAATACCACTATGCCGGTTTAACCCTGACAGACACAGGCTTATATGAAATCAAACTGAAAACCGCCTGCGGCTGTGACAGCATAGTGCTTCTGCATCTTATGTTCACCAAATACCTGCCTTGTCCCGATGCTGTTGACTATAACGGCAATACTTATCCGGCAACACGTATCAACAAGTATTGCTGGACAACAGAAAACTTAAAATCAATGAATTACAGCGATGGACGTCCCATTGAACAGATTTATGAATACCATGCCCACGAATTTCCCAACACTGCGGAGAATGTGAATATTTTTGGCCGACTTTACGACTGGTTTGCCGCCATAGACACAGGCTCGCATCCCACACCTGATGCCAATGGCAACGTGCAAGGCATCTGTCCGGATGGTTGGCTTCTACCAACAGCAGAAGATTTTGCAGAGCTCCATACATTCACGGTCAAACAACTGCGCTCACCCCTATACTGGCTTTATGAGCCTGGCACCAACGAGAGCGGTTTCACCTCGTTACCTGCCGGCTTCTATGATGCCTTCATGCAACGCTACACCAATCTGTTAGGTGAAACTTACTACTGGTCGACACCCAAGCCCGACCTTCAAGTCATTGCCATACTGCTTTTCGGAGACTGCTTGCAGGAATGTCGCAACCTATCCGGCTGCAACGGCTATAGCGTAAGATGCATCAAAAAAGAATAAAGAAAGACGACCTTCAGCTAAGGACTTTGGGGGTTGTATCTAATATTGTCATAAATTATGGTAGAGACGCAATTCATTGCGTCTCTACAGACAAAATCATATCATCGCGTAGAACTCCTCTTCCGAAATGATCGGAATATTGAGTTTCTGCGCTTTGTTGCGTTTTTCGGGACCCATTTTCTCGCCTGCCAACACAAAATCAGTGTTTTTAGAGATAGACGACACATTCTTGCCCCCATGTTGTTCAATCATACGCTTGATTTCATCTCTCGGGATAGAAAATACGCCGCTCACCACGATGGATTTGCCGGCAAGTTTATCGGATACTGGAGCCGTTTCTGCCGCAGACATTTCGAATTGGACTCCGGCATTACGCAATGCAATTACCATTTCCAGGTTCTCCGGCTGCATGAAATAATCAACGATGGAGCCTGCCACCCGCTCACCCACATCATCCACCTGCATCAGTTCCTCCGCAGTGGCATTGGCCAAAGCGTCCACATTCTTGAAATACCGTGCCAGCTTCTTGGCTGTGGTTTCCCCAACATAGCGGATGCCAATGGCAAAGAGAACGCGCTCAAAGCCGACTTCCTTAGATTTTTGGATGCCATTCAGAATGTTCTCAACGGTTTTTTCACGGAAGCTGACAATACGTTCCGCCTTGCCATCAGTAGCAGGGATACGCTTCTCCAACCCCAACAACTGGTCGTACGAAAGCTGGTAAAAATCGGCAGGAGTCCTTACCAAGCCGTTATCAAACAGCACCTCCACCTTACCTTCGCCAAGCGAATCAATATTCATGGCCTTACGGGAAATGAAATGCTCTAATTTACCTTTGATTTGCGGAGGGCAATGCAGTTCATTAGGACAAAATGTACCGCTTTCACCCTCATTTTGCACCAGTTCGGCGCCACATTCAGGACAACGGGTGATAAATTTCACCTTGGGAGCATCCAATTCCCGCTGTGAAACATCAACTCCGACGATTTTGGGAATAATCTCACCACCTTTTTCCACATACAGTACATCATTCTCATGAATATCGTAGGCTTCAATGATATCTTTATTGTGCAGAGAAGCCCTTTTCACGATGGTACCTCCCAGCGGTATGGGGGTCAGATTAGCCACAGGAGTGACAATGCCGGTACGTCCCACTTGGAAATCCACACTCAACAGCTTTGACGGCACTCGTTCCGCCTTGAACTTGTAGGCGATGGCCCAGCGAGGACTCTTGGCGGTGCTACCAATCTGCTGTTGCATGGCAAAATCGTTGACCTTGATGACAATACCATCCGTGTCGAAAGGCAAGGATTTGCGCTTGACATCCCATTCGTGCATAAAATCAATCACCCCGTTAATATCAGTACGTTTCTCCATCACATCGGGTTTACGGAAACCCCAGTCGTGCAATTTATTCAAGCTATCAAAATGATTTCCTGCATAATGCTGATGTCCCACCACAAAATACAACTTGAAGTCCAGACCACGGCGTGCCACTTCCGCAGAATCCTGCAATTTAAGCGTACCCGAAGCAGCGTTACGAGGGTTGGCGAAAGGAGACTCCCCAATTTCCTCCCGTTCACGGTTCAGTCGCTCGAAATTCTGATGATTCATGATGATTTCCCCACGCACCTCAATCAAATCAGGATAATCGCCTTTTAAGCGCAATGGGATAGTTCCAATGGTCTTCACGTTGGCGGTCACATCATCACCCTGCACACCATCGCCACGCGTCACCGCACGCACCAAAAGTCCGCTCTCATATACCAAACTGATGGCCAAACCATCATATTTCAGTTCGCAGACATACTCCACTCCACTGCTGACCAGCTCATGAATTCTACGGTCAAAGTCCAGCAAATCCTCTTCCGAATAAGTATTTCCAAGCGACAGCATCGGGAAAACATGCTTCACCGTGCGGAACTGCTTGGTCACACTACCTCCCACCCTCTGGGTCGGACTGTCGGGCATAGCATATTCGGGATATTGCTTTTCCAGCATGATCAGCTGGTTCAGCAGCTGGTCGAAGTCATAGTCGCTGATGGTGGGATTGTCCAGCATGTAGTAATTGTAATTATGCTGGTTGATTTCCTCGGTAAGGTGTTTGATTTGTTCTTCTATGTTGTTCATTGTCACCCGTTTACATCATACATACTTATATGCGTGCTAAACTGTAGCGTGCCTTCCGCACGCCTACCTTGCATTCGTCATCAACTCCCCACACTACACGCTATCACGCATGTGCGGGGGTAATAGGATTTCGTGACTGCAGCACGTCAACTCACTTTTTCTGAATAATGCCAGAGCCAGCGGTAAAACCACGGATTTCCGCATCGCCGGAATAATAGACATTACCCGAACCCGCGATATCGTATTTCACTAATTTTGAAACATTTCCGACATAGATATCTCCCGAGCCAGCAATCTTGGTCTTGGCAATTTGTGCATCACCCTTC
>CADCNH010000042.1 GCA_902802755.1 uncultured Bacteroidota bacterium
AATGGCGATAAAAAGCAACGTTTTAGGAAAATTTCCTCCGAAATGTGTTGTCATCTCATTATATTTGAAAAGCAAGAGAATATTTTAGTCTTGCAACATTATAACATGTTGTAATCCCTTAGTTTTTCTTGTACATCAAGTGTTTCTTTTCATTCTTCTGCCATCTGGCATCTGATTTGTACTTTGAAAAATAGATGACAATATCGGCATCAGACTTGTACTCACAGAAATATATTTTTATGTCCGCATCCGATTTGTACTCGCAAAAGTACCAGATTCCCGAATTGTCTCTTGCGTCCGATTTGTATTTTGTCTCATAAACTACAAGGTCTGCATCAGACTTGTACTGTGAAACATATACTTTTACATCAGCGTCCGATTTGTATTGGCAGGAATAGACTTTCTGGGCGAAGATGCTGCTAGACATTATGGTCGTAACTAAAAACAAAACAACTACAATGATTCTTTTTTTCATAATACAAAGATTTAATGGGTGCAAAGGTACAATAAATTTTTAAAATTATTTTAATGCTCCAAATCATTTGCTAATTTGCTAATTAACTAATTTGCAAATTGATTTTTTTCGTATCTTTGCACCTTTCAAAAATCGACTAAAATAATTTTTTATACTAATCAGTAAAGTAATTGAAAATGAGTAAAGTAAAGTACGTTTACACCTTTGGCGGAAAGACCGCTGAAGGCAAAGCCGACATGAAAAATTTGTTGGGTGGCAAGGGCGCAAACCTCGCCGAGATGTGTTTATTGGGACTGCCTGTTCCCGCAGGTCTGACCATCACCACCGAATGCTGCACCGCCTATTACGGCAATAACTGCCAGCTTCCTGAAGGTCTGATGGACGAAGTCTGGGCAGGCATGAGCAAGATGGAAAGCATTATGGGTATGAAATATGATGATCCCGAAAATCCTCTCTTGGTTTCCTGCCGTTCAGGTGCCCGTAGCTCTATGCCCGGCATGATGGATACCGTACTGAATATCGGTCTGAGCTCCAAAACGCTCCCCGGCCTGATCAAGAAAACCAATAATCCCCGCTTCGTATATGACTCCTATCGTCGTCTGATTATGATGTACGCCGATGTGGTTATGGAAAAAGCTGAAGGTATCGAACCCGCTGACGGCAAAGGCATCCGTAAACAGCTGGACGATATGCTGGATGAGTTCAAAGAAAGCAAAGGTTACAAGAGCGATACTGAAATCACCGCTGACGAATTGCTGCAATTGGCCAACGCATTCAAGGCTAAGATTAAGGAAGTGCTCGGCACTGAATTCCCGGATGATGCCAAGGCTCAGCTGGAAGGCGGTATCAAGGCTGTGTTCAAGAGCTGGAACGGTAAAAAGGCTATCTCTTATCGTCGCATCGAAGGTATTCCCGATGACTGGGGCACCGCTGTGAACGTGCAGACTATGGTGTTCGGTAACATGGGCGAAACCTCCGCTACAGGTGTGGCTTTCACCCGTAATCCTGCTACTGGCGACAACCAATTCTATGGCGAATGGCTGATCAATGCTCAGGGTGAGGACGTTGTGGCTGGTATTCGTACCCCCAACCCCTTGAACGATGACACTAAGAACGAGCAGAACAAGCACATGCATTCTATGCAGGAGCTGATGCCCGAAACCTATAAGGAACTCTGCGAGATCCGTGAAATCTTGGAGAAAAACTATCATGACATGCTCGATATCGAGTTCACCATCCAGGATGGTAAGCTGTATATGTTGCAGTGCCGCGTGGGTAAACGTACCGGTGTGGCCGCTCTGACTATGGCTCTCGATATGTTGCATGAAGGTCTGATTGACGAGAAGGAAGTGGTGATGCGCCTTTCTCCCGCTCAGTTGGACGAACTGCTGCACCCGATTTTGGATGCCGCTGACGAGAAGAAACACGAAGTGATTGCCAAGGGTCTGCCCGCAGGTCCTGGTGGTGCTGTGGGTATCATCGCACTCGACAGCGAAAAAGCTAAAGAATATGCCGCTAAGAAAGTGAAAAACATCCTCGTTCGTGAGGAAACCAACCCCGAAGATGTGGAAGGTATGCGCGCCGCTACCGGTATTCTGACCGCTCGTGGTGGTATGACCTCTCACGCCGCTCTCGTGGCTCGTGGCTGGGGTAAATGCTGTATCGTGGGTTGCGACGCCGTTCATATCGACATGAACGCCCGCACTGTGAATATCGCTGGCAAGACCTTCAAAGAAGGTGACCTGCTGAGCTTGAACGGCTCTAAAGGCTGGGTTTACGCTGAGGAAGTGAAGATGATTGACGCTACCGAGAATCCGTTGTTCCAGGAATTTATGAAGCTGGTGGACAAATACCGCACCATGGGTGTCCGCACCAATGCCGACAACCCCGATGACGCTCAGAACGCCGTGAACTTCGGTGCTGAAGGTATCGGTCTGTTCCGTATCGAGCACATGTTCTATGGCAAGAACAGCGAGAAACCGTTGGCTAAGCTGCGTAATATGATTCTGACCAATACTACTGAAGACCGTATCGCTGCTTTGAAGGAACTGGAACCCTATATCCGCGAGTCTGCAAAAGGTACTTTGAAAGTTTTGGATGGCAAACCGCTGACTTTCCGTTTGATGGATCCTCCATTGCATGAATTCGTTCCAAAGACCTCTGAAAAAGAAAAAATCCAGGCACTGGCCAAAGAACGTGGCATGAGCGAAGAAGAACTGGTGAAACGTATCGATGCACTGCACGAGGTGAACCCGATGATGGGTCTCCGTGGTGTCCGTCTGGGTATTGTTTATCCAGAAATCACTGAAACTCAGTTCCGTGCTTTGTTCCAGGCTACCGCTGAATTGATGAAGGAAGGCCACGATCCCCGTTTGGAAATCATGGTTCCCCTCACCATCAATGTGAAGGAGTTGGAGCACCAGAAAGCTATCGCTAACCGCGTGAAAGCTGAAATCGAGGCTCAGTTTGGCGTAACTATCGATTATCTCTTCGGAACTATGATTGAGATCCCGAGAGCTACTTTGGTGGCCGACAAGATTGCCGAGGTGGCACAGTTCTTCAGCTTCGGTACCAACGACTTGACTCAGATGACCTTCGGCTTCAGCCGTGACGATGTGAACGCTATCGTTCATACCTATGTTGATGAGAAGATCATCCCCGCTGACCCGTTCAACACGCTGGATCAGGAAGGTGTTGGCCAGTTGGTGAAATTAGGTGTGGAACGTGGTCGTAGCACCCGCGCCAACCTGAAGTGCGGTGTCTGCGGTGAGCACGGTGGCGACCCCGCTTCTGTAGAGTTCTTCTACAAAGCTGGCATGACCTACGTTTCCTGCTCTCCCTTCCGCGTGCCTGTAGCTCGTCTGGCCGCTGCCCAGGCTGCTATCAAAAATGCATAAATATTTGTATAACACTTATTTATAAGAAGAAAGGCGACCGAATTTGGCCGCCTTCTTTATTTATATATAAATCTTTTGATTCGGACGCATTCGATGCCCCCCCCCCTATGAATAAAATATTAATTGTTAATTGTTAATTGTTAATTGTTAATTGTGCATTGTGCATTGTGCATTGTGCATTGTGCATTGTCACATCCCCCACGCCTCCAACTCATACCTTGCCTCAATCTTGTCCTCAATGTTGTCGTCCAGCAGGTGGAAGAAATCAATGCCGGTCATTTTCTCAATGGTATCTATGCTGCGGGCATAGCTGCGCAGAGGTCTCGTGTCGGCTTCATTCTTGAAATAGAAACCGATGGCTTGCCACTCACCATTTATGTGACATAATAACACCTTGAAAAAGGCGTCGGGAACGGCGACTTTAGCTCTTCCGATAGTCTCATATTGCTCGCCCATAATGGGTCCGCATACCACATAAATATTGCCATAGGAACATGCCCAGATGTTGACACGCTCCTCCAATTGCTGCCATACGCCTGAATTAAGGTTATGGTTCTGTGGACAAATATTGGAAGTGTAAAAACTCTCATTCATAGCTTGTTGACTCCATTTCATGTTGACAGCTGGTGCCATGTGACCGCGGTCGTATCCGGAGCGGGAGTAGTCGAAAGTAGTAGGGGTGCAGTCGCTGAGTTGCGGGTCCGGCTCAAAGTTCTGTGCGCGGGGAATATCTCCTTCCAGCTCTTCTTCGGTCAGCTCGTAGGCTACCCAATTCGGGATATGCCACTCGGGGTTGAAATTCACGGTGTATCCTGTATGTATCACCTGTTTCCCTTTGCGCTGAATTGTGTAGCGCGGAATCTCCATCATCGAATCTGGATCTTGTATGATGCTTTGATTCATCCTTTTAGATTGGCTCGGCATCTCTGCTGAAGCTTGGCGTGATGGCAAAAGCAACACAAAAGCTAATGATATGCAAAGTATGGCTATGCCAAGTAAGGCCAGGATAAATTTTCTTTTTCGTCTTGTCATTGTTGTGTTTTGTATTATTCAATGCAAAATTACATGAAATTCCTGAATTATACACAGACTGATAATTTTTTTGTTGGAACGCACCTCATGCTAAAAAAAAATTTTTTTTGTAACGTTTTTCTGTTTTTATACGTCTTATTGATGTATGAAAAAAAATCAACCCTTAAAAATTATAGTTATGAAAAAAATCTTTGCTTTAGTCTTGGGCTTTGCCCTCCCATTTTTGTTTGCCATTACCCTGTCATCATGTAAAAAAGACAAGGTGACTGTTGATAATCAGGAACCGGAAGGTGATGGTTTGATTCAGAATGCTGTCAAGGATTATGATGGCAATACGTACGATGCTGTAAAATTGGGTAATCAGGTATGGATGGCCTCAAATTTGCGTACTACCCATTATGCCGATGGAACAACTATACCATTGGGAGAAATGATGCACGACCTCAGTGCTTCCACTCCTTATCGTTATTATCCGGATAACAATAGCTCTACTGTCAATACATATGGCTATTTGTATAATTTCTCGGCTGCTACGAATAAAGTTAGTAGCAGTACCGCCAATCCGAGTGGGGTGCAGGGCGCTTGCCCTAATGGATGGCATCTGCCTTCTGATGCGGAATGGAAGGAACTAACGGATTATCTGAGCACCCAGTCGAATTTTCAAAGTGGCGGTGCTGCCAATATCGCGAAAGCTTTGGCTTCAACAAGTGGCTGGGATCAAAGCTCTGTTCCAAATTCTGTGGGTAATAATCAGTCTTCAAATAACGCTACAGGTTTTAATGCCCTTCCTGCGGGAGAATGCCAGCAAACCCCGAATTATTTTGGCGGTAGTGCCTATTTTTGGACCGCCACTAAATATGGCAATGGTACAGGTCAAAATGATCTGGTAGCTATAGACCGTGTGATGCGTTACTATGAGGCAACGGTTACAAGTGAAGAATACGGGGCTTTTAAGCAAAATGGCATGTCTGTGCGCTGTGTGCGTGACTAATATGAAATGGGAGTAAACTCCTGTGGTTTTGTTAAATAGTATTGTTTGGGAAGTTGTCGGATGTCTTTATCGGACAACTTCTCTTTTTACTATTTTAGTCATGATCGCATTCTTGATGCATCCCGGGGTGATGGCGGAAAAAAGGTAGCTTAATGGATTGATGATGATGTGTTTTTTGCCTCGTAATGTTTGGCGGATACATTTGTGAGCAATTTTCTCGGTTGTTTTTAAGGTGAAACGTCCTAAAAAACCTTGTTTCTCAATGCGTGCGGTCACTTCGGGGTTGGTGGCCATGGCTCCCGGCGAGGCGTAGCTGATGCTGACGGGTGTGCCTTTGAATTCCTCTCTCATGCCGTAGGAAAAATGTTTCAGAAAGGCTTTGCTGGCAGGATAAACGGTCTTGTAGCCGGTGGCGGTAAAAGCGGCCATGCTGCCGATATTGAGGATATAGGCACGCTCCCGTTTCAAAAGGTTTGGCAACAGTTCATGCATCAATAGGGCAGTGGCTCTTGCATTCAGCTGGATAATGCGGTCGATATAGTCGGCATCAGCCTCTAAAAAAGCTCTGCTACCACCCATGCCGGCATTGTTGATTAGCATGAAAATCTCATATTGACTGTTGATTTTTTCCGCTAAAGCCATAACCTCCTCTTTCTGGCAGAGGTTAGCTGTGAGAGAAACACATCTGACACCATATCTCGCGTTAATTTCGGCACAAACAATGCCAACATTCTCGTTGGTGCCAATCATAATGGAACTAACACCCCGTTGGGCTAAAGCTATAACCAACTCTTTACCCAAGCCCCGGCTCGCCCCTGTCACCACTGCATACCGCCCACCTATAATTACCATCAACTTTTAATTATTAATTATGCATTGTGCATTGTGCATTGTCAATGTCTTTCCTATAGCACCTTCTCCTAAAATAAGGTTCTGTCTCATATTTTTTCCAGATATGCGAGGCTACATTGGTCTCCAACTGCTGGGCGGTGAAAGCATATTCGTAGCCTTTGGCAATGAAATTCTCATGCAACTGCTTATGATATAGGACATGAATGCCGGTATGCATGTATTCTGGTAGTACTCCCGTGAGGTACATATCCACGTACTTGTTTTTTCGTAGGGCTTTGACCACATAGTACCAGCCTCCGCCGGGAAACAGCCTGCCATTGGCTTTGCGGAAAGCTTGGCTTAATGAGGGCAGACAAAAGGCAAAACCTACAATTCTGCCATTCTCGTCTTCCAAGACGGAAGAAAGTTGTGTGTCGGCCACTTGGAAATCCTCCTCAATGGTCCACTGGATTTCCTCGTCAGTCAAAGGTATGAAATTGAATATTTTAGCGTAGCTTTGGTTTAATACATGGAAGAATTCCAAGCCACATTTTTTTAGCTCGTCACGATTTTTGAGATGTCGGAGTCTTACTTTGTATTTGCGGGAAAGAATGTCAGCCAGACGGTCGAAGTTTTCTGGCAACTCCTTGGATACCTTTACTTTGTATTGAATATAATCCACCTCTTTCTCAAAGCCTATTTGCTCAATCAGTTTCGGATAGTACTCGTAATTGTAGTCGGCACTGATGGAGGGGGTATGATCGAAACCCTCAACGAGCATGGCTTGTCTTTCCATGTTGGAGTAGCGCGAGGGACCGCAGATTTCTGTCAGCATTTGCTCTCGTCCCCATTCTTCAACCTTGTCAATCAGAGCTTTCGCCACGTTGATGTCATCAATAGTGTCGAACCAGCCAAAGCGGATACGTTTCTGCTGTTTCAGTTCATTGCATTTATGGTTGATGATGCCGGCGATACGCCCCACAATCTCATTATCCTGATAGGCCATCCACATACGTAATTCACAGAAGCTCAAGGCAGGATGTCGGGTGAGGGTGTTGTATTCACTATTGTCCAATGGGGGTACATAGTGCTCACAATTTTTGTAGAGCCTTTTTGGGAAGTTGATAAACTCCCAAATATCTTTTCCTTTTGTTATCTCTCTGATTTCCATATTGTTGTGTAAATATGCTTATTCTGTTTTACGCAGGTGACTCAAATGTTTTTCCCACTTCCAGGCTGATTCCACCATATCGTTGATGTCATAGCGGCAATGCCAGTTGAGTAGGGCATTGGCCCGCTGACTGTTGCTGTATATGGCGGGCACATCTCCTGGACGTCGGCCACCAATAGTGTAGTTCAACTTAATATGATTGACTTTCTCAAAAGCATTGATGATTTCCAATACTGATACGCCGTTGCCACTGCCCAAGTTAAAGATTTCGCAATTGCTTTCATTCTTCTTGTCTATCAGAAATTGCAAGGCTTTCACATGGGCGTCGGCGATGTCGCAAACATGGATGTAGTCGCGGATGCAGGAACCGTCGCGGGTGTCGTAATCGGTGCCGAATACTGTCAGCTGTTTCATCTTGCCGATGGCTACCTGAGTGACGATGGGCATCAGGTTGTTAGGTTTATCGGGCGAAAGCTCCCCGTTGAGACCGCTCATGTCATTGCCGACGGGATTGAAGTAGCGTAAAATAACACTTTGCAGGTCAGGATGTGTGTCGGCAAAAAAGTGAATCATTTGCTCGCCAATTTGTTTGGTGTGGGCATACGGGCAGAAAGGTGTGCCAAACGGTGTCTTTTCGGTAACGGGAAGCTCTTTCACATCCCCATAGATAGAGGCTGAAGATGAGAAAATCAGTCGGGGTATATGGTACAATTCGCAGGCTTCCAGTACATTCTCCAGGGAGCCGAGGTTGTTGCGGTAGTACATCAGCGGTTTCTCCACGGATTCGGGCACGCATTTGAAAGCGGCGAAGTGGATGATGCCGGCAACGGGGGCCTCTTGTTCAATTACAGAAAAAAAAGCGTTTCTGTCGCAAATGTCTATATTGTGATGCTTGACCCGGACACCCGTGATTTCCTCAATTCTGTCAATAGTTTCAGGGGTGGAACGCACGCAGCTATCCACAGCCACAGCCTCGAACTGTCCGCTTTTGATCAATTCGATAATGGTGTGTGAACCAATATAGCCCGTTCCTCCGGTGACGATGATTTTAGCTTTCATGCGCTTGCAAATTAATTGAATTCCTCTTACGAGGATATTACAAAATGCAAACTTACAAATAAAATTTGATTATTGGATACAATTTGGTGAAAAAAGATACTGATTTTAATGTGCTAATGTTTTTGTGAGGGAAACAGGCTGGCAAGAGTGGGTGTAGGGACGCATCGCATGCGTCCGCATTCGTGCCTGTATCCGCCCTGTATTCGTCTCATGTAGGGCTGTCACATTGTGGCAGCCGCAAGGCAGGTTTGTCACGGCTGCCGTGATACGATAGCCCTACGTTGCATGCAGGCTGGAAGCCCGCACGCAGCATAGCCCTGGGTAAGGTGCGAGGAACGAGCACCGCAACCCTGGGTAGATATGGCCGTTTGTGTTAGATCGCGGCGCAAGTATCGCATGCACCGAAGCACAATCCCCGCACGCCGCGAAAGTGAGACCGCAAACATCGCAAAGCTGTTGGGGGAAGAGACCTTTGCATTTACGGTCGCGGGACTGACAGCCATTCACCGTCGTATCTTCGAAGGAGTGTTTAAGTTTGCCGGAGAAATCCGCGATTTATGAACCAATTTTCCTAATCCGTTTCTTCCGCAACTTACTGATGGGGGAACAGAATGAGCTGAAGAATCGATATCTCTTGGTAAATCCGCCCGAAGAATGGGGACTCCATACAAGTACACCTACCCCCCCCGAACAAGTACCCAATAAGTTACCCAACAAGTTACCCAACAAGTTCAACACAAATAATCTATATATCAAAAAGTTAGTTGCAATTATTGGCGATAACAAAAAATCCATAAAAGAAATTATGGAAGATGCTGGGCTAAAAGACAGGGTGAGTTTCTTGAATCTATATCTCAACCCAGCAATCAAAGAGAAATATGCCCGTATGCTCTATCCTGACCGTCCTCGCCATCCTCGCCAAAAATATATGCTGACAGTAAAAGGGTTTGCATTATACAATGAATTGACGAAAGAACAATAGCACCGCATCCGCACCGCATGTCGGCATTGCCTCCGCACATGGCATCATAGCATAAAATGTGTGTCGAAGACACAATATTTTAGCAACCCCTTACAAGCGAACGAAGTGAGTGCAGTATGGGGTCTTGCGGCATCCTCTCTCCTCCTCGCGGCGCCAATATCGTGTGCCCCGAAGTACATCACCTGCACGCCGCGAAAGTGAGCAATCACCCTCGACAGCTCTTTCAGTTTGGCGTATGCCTCCACAATGGCGATGGTGGTCTCCACCGCCTTCGGACTCTTCAAAATAGTGGCCAACATGTATAGCCCTTTTTCGGTGAAAGCTTTGGGATTTGAAGGAGAAAATCGGAGTTTGTAGAGGTGGTCGAAATTTTCGACCACCTCTACTTTTTCTTGTGAGGTAAGTAAAAACACATACCCTTCGGGAAATTTACGGGGATTATTTCTAACCCCTTGATTAATCTCCTTGGTTTGAACATCGTACAGTTCCGCCACATCTGAATCTAATATCACCTTCTGGTTTCTGACGGTGATAATTTTGTTTTCAACATTTTTTCTGTTACTTTTCTCATGATAGAAAAGTAACCAAAAGATCTAGCCGACATGAATGCCTCCCGCTCTGTCCGTCCTCTGACAGCGGCGGCGAAAGTAAACTGGACGCTTTAGCGCTTTCGCACGCCGCTGTATGCGGCCGTCCATTCACACCGCATCCGCACCCTTTAGTTTTGCAGTATGAAATTTAAGTTTACAAAATGTCAGAAAAAATGTACTTTTGTTGTCATGTATTTAACATCTGAAATCTGAATTA
>CADCNH010000043.1 GCA_902802755.1 uncultured Bacteroidota bacterium
GGCAGACTGGGCGGTGCCCTCGGACGCATGGGCTGCATCGGGGGTGACAATCAAGTAGCAGTACAGATCTTCCACGTTGGGACCCAGCACAGTGTTAAGGTTGAATTGCGTGGAGCAAACGGTGTCACCGGCATTGACGGTTGTGCCTAATACAAAAGGACCGGCAGCTGTGGCGCTAACCCATACTTCTATTGTGGCGATTCCCGCATACAAAGAGGGGTGGTTCCAGAAGACCTGACAGTCGGTGGCATTGTGGTTCATGTTGATGCACTGCAAAGTGGGTGGCTCTATAGCCATCGCTTGCATAGCTATCATGCAAATCCAAAGTATCAGTGTGTATATCTTTTTCATAATATCATTTTCATCTTATAAAACGTGGAAAATCAATTAATATTTCCTGATATAATGGTGATGAAATCTTTTTTTTGCATAAGCTGTTGGGCTAAAAGCATCGATTTTTGTCCGTCAAAGTCCTTGATGCTTTGCATTTGACGTTCAAATTCGCTTTCATCGGAGCCGGCATCATTCCAGCGACTGTATTGTGTCATGTAAGATACGCTGTTATCCACTTTCCGTAAAAGCTGGCCAGCCATGTAATTCTGCACCAAACCTATCTCTTCCGCAGGCACCGGTTCGTGGCATAGTCTCTCAATTTCCTTGAAACACTCGTCGATAGCCTGGCGTGTAACATCCACATTGACTTCACTTTCAATATAAAAGATGGAGGAATTTTCAAAATATAGACTGTCGCAGTTAATGCCGTATGTGTAACCATGCGTTTCGCGCAAATTACTCATTAAACGGGAGCCGAAATAACCTCCTAAAATGGTCGATAATACACTGAAATCCATCCGTTTAGGATCGGTATAACCCAATGATTTCCGACAAAGGTAAAAAGATGATTGGAGACAATCTTGGTGCTTGTCAACAATGGGTTCGGGATGGCAAACTGTTATGGGTTGGCTTGCCATAGCTAACGCTTTACCGTGGGGAATGGTTTCGAATAGACTGGATATGGATTGGCAAAGCTCATCATCTATATTTCCAGCCGCAAATACACGGATGTTCTCAGCACAGAAAGTTTTGCGATGGTGTTCATATAGATCTTCTGCAGTAATGCTGTTTATATCGCTCTCTTCCAATATTTTACCTGTCATGCAACTATCCCCGAAAATATGATGGAGCATCAATTGTGAAGCGCAATAGGACACTTTTTCACGGTTGTAGGCCAGATCCATGAGCTTGCGTTTCCGCAGAATCTCTATGTTTTGTTCTTTGAATACCGGATTTGCCAGAAAGTCAAAGATATACGGTAGGACTTTCGCATAGTTCTGTTTGGGGATGACCAGGTTGATACTGGCGTATTCAATGGAAAGACTGGCGGTATAATTTACACCGTAATAGTCTAAGAATTCGTCTACCTCGCTACTGCTGTACTGTTTTGAGCTTTCCTTTAGGAGCAGATAGCAAAATACGGCGGCGTTTTTTTTGCTTTCATACAAGCTGCCGGCTTTGATTTTAATAATAAAATGAAGCAGGTCTAATTGTGGATTTTTGAAGACTTTGAGGGGAATGCCATTGCCTAAAACAAGGGCTTCAGGCTTTTGCGGCCTGAAAAGTGTAAAGTCTTGTATTTTAGGGGCATGGCTTCTATCTACAGGATACATGTATTTTACTTTTTAAATGCAAAAATACATATTATTTTGGATAAAATCTACTATTTATCGCATTAATAATAACTGCCCTTTGTCAATATGTTCCTTGCCGTCAGAATCTTTGTATTTGATGATATAGACGTAGTTCCCGCCATTTTGCATGCTGCCCTGATACTCTCCATTCCAGCCATAGTCGATGTTTTTGCTGGAAAAAACATGCTGGCCGTTCGTCATATATATATCCAATTGATAATTGTGGACTTCCGCAGCGGTTACAGGTTTGAAAATGTCGTTCAATCCATCACCGTTTGGAGTGAATGCGTTGGGGATGGAAAAAAGGGATCTGATAGTTTCGTTGCTGGCTGGAGTAGGGGAAGGGGTAGGAGTGGACTCTTCTTTTATAGTTTCTTTGTTCTGACTTGGTTTTACATTTGGGGTTTGCTCTGACTCGGTTTTGGTGTTGACCTTGTCCTTGTTTTCTGTTTGGCTTGTGGAAATGGCGTTTTCGCTTGGAGGTGTCGTGTTCTCACTATTGCTGACAGCGTTATTGGAGGGATGTGCCTCAGTATTTTCCATAACGGCTTCGAAGGCTGAAACCATATTGCTATTTGATACTTCTTTTACTGCTACTGGATTTTCTGTTGTGATGTTCTGTTGTGTAATAATTTGAGCGTCAGTTGTTTCTGCTGTTGCAGGACTGGTCTTGTTGATAATTGTTTCTGTGCTTTCCTCTTCAGGAAGTACTGTGTCAGTTTGAGGTTTGTGCAAGAGCAGGGCAGTGCAGGTGCCGATGGCCACAATGGTCATAGCGGAATATAAAACCAGATTCTTGACTTTCTGTCGGCGCAGATGCTTTTGCCACGTGGGGTTGTTTTCAATTTTATCCCACAAACCGTCAGAAACGGGGGCTTCGAAATTCTCGAACCGATCTTTGTATAATTGGTCTATATTATTCATAATTTTCAATTTTTTCTCTTAAAATTTTTCTGGCTCTCAGGTATTGTGATCTGACATTGGATTCTGAGCAAGCCAGCATTTGGGCAATCTCTTCGTATTTATATCCATCGATGGCATAAAGGTTGAAGATGGTTCGAAAACCATCGGGAAGCTCCTGGATGAATTTTAGCAATTGTTCGGTAGGAATGCCGTCATAGATTTTGTTGTTATTGTCAATTATTTCGTTTGTGATATCGTCAATGTTGGTGGTGATGATTTTTTTGTTTTTGGCTTTCAGGAAATCTATACAAGTATGGGTAGTGATAGTTTTTATCCATGAAATCAAGGTGCTTTCATTACGTAGCGTGTTGATATTCATGAATATTTTGACGAAAACATCTTGCACCACATCTTCCGCATCGGGAATATTTTGGGTGTAGCGAAGAGCCATACCCATTACCAGCCGGCAATATTTGTCATATAATTGCCTCTGGCTCTGTGGTTTGTCCGCTTTGCATCCCGCAACAATATCCCGTTCTTTCAGTTTCTGTTTCATTATTTTGTAGTTATAGACGATAATTTTTGATTTTTGTTGCATCAAAATTTTTATTTTTGCAAAAATAATTTTTTTAATTGAATTCTGAAATTTGAATTCTGACCCCTATGCGTAGGCTGCGGTTCCACCGCAATTGAATTTTGAATTGTCAACTATTAACTATTAACTATTAATGATTAATTCTAACCCCTGACCCCTGACCCTATGCGTAGGCTGCGGTTCCACCGCAATTGAATTTTGAATTGTCAACTGTCAACTATTAACTATTAATGATTAATTCTAATCCCTGACTCCTGACCCCTATGCGTAGGCTGCGGTTCCACCGCAATTGAATTTTGAATTGTCAACTATTAACTATTAACTGTCAACTATTAACTATTAACTATTAACTATTAATGATTAATTCTAATCCCTAACCCCTAATCACTAATCACTGACATGCTCCTCCCTCTCACATATTACCAATCCTCCGATGTCGTCGCCTTGGCCCGTGACTTGTTGGGAAAGTATCTGTTTACTTGTATTGACGGGCAGTTGTCGGGGGGTATAATCACAGAGGCGGAAGCGTATAAAGGAGTTGGGGACAGAGCCTGCCATAGTTTCGGGGGTCGTCGCACAACCCGCAATGAGATGATGTACCATGCGGGGGGCGTGGCATACGTTTATTTCTGTTATGGGATGCACAATATGTTCAATGTGGTGACCAATGTGGAAAATGAGCCGGAAGCCGTGCTTATCAGGGCAATTTTTCCTACACATGGCGAGGAACTTATGCTGCAGCGACTGCATAAGAGCAAGATGTCGGCAAGCCTGACCAATGGACCGGGCAAGCTGACCAAGGCCCTTGGCATTACCAGGGAGTTAAACGGATATTCTCTCCTGTCGGAGAAAATCTGGATAGAAGACAGAGGTCTGCAAATTCCTGATCATCAGGTACAAATCACACCACGGATAGGGGTGGATTATGCGGGAGGTGACGCCCTGCTGCCATATAGGTTTGTGACCACATACTGTCCTATCGGGCAGGAATAGCATTTTCTTTTTTTGCAGAAATTGGAATACAACTCCAACATCGCTTGTGAGCATATCGCAGAGTCGTGGGGGAAGGAATAGGCACAAAACTGTCGTGTGATGTGGTTGCTTTCGGCAGGGGTGTTTTCTAAAATCTCCAGGGCTTTGCTTTTCATCTGGTCTTTGCCGCTGAAGGAACCGAAGGCGAATATTAATGGTGCAATGCTATTGATAAACAGTAAGTTAATGGAATCTTTCCCTAAATGGGCAGGATGTTTTCGTGTGGCTTTGCCAGGTTGGAAATGAGTCTGCCAGTATTCATGAGGCCTGATGCTATTGAAAATATTGTAAACGTTGCTGATATTTTCGCTGAGCACTAGCTCGTTGAATAAATCGGCGCAAGTAAACAACAGTTCGCTGAATTGTGCCAAGCGTATGCCAGGGAAGTTTATGGGTCTTAGCCGCAGCAAATTCCATAAACCAGAAGGAATGGCTGTGAGTTTGTACTTGTAGCGTAGGTATTCATACTCATCGTATAACTGTGCAAAATACTCATCTTTAGATGTTTGTGTGCCTGCTTCCGGATTATTGGCCTTCAAAAAACCGGCTTGGCCGAAAATTAAAGCGTAGGTTTGCAGGCGCGAGTCCCCGTGACGTTGCAGGATTTTATAGGGCAGACTCTGTGCCAGCAATTCAAAGGCGGTACCGTTGATTTTGAAGCCGAAGTTGATGGCTAATGCTCTGTAGGTCAGTTCGCTCCAATCATCGGTGCATTTTTTAAGCAGTCGAAACAACTGCTCTTGCCTCCGCAGTAATCGGTCAACGGCAAAGGCCGAGATCATGGATGTGAGGGTGAGTGATGGAATGGAGGCAATGCTATTCCCGCAGGGTACATTGTTGGTTGAAAGGGTTAATTTTTTGTACTCTTCCAGCATTTCCTCAGAAATATAATGCTTGAGTTCTAAGGTAGGAATGTGCTCCTTGTCTTGGCGTACAATCTCCATGTCGGCATTATATACAACATGCAGTATGACAGACTTGTACTTCTCGTCTTTCTGGTGATGGTGCCGGTACCAGTCGGAACCATTCACGTGAATCTCGACATCTCCGGCCCAGATAATGTCGTTGATACGGATGACGGCTTGTTTGAAGTCGGGACCTGCGTCATGGTGCAACATGCCGGGACTGATGATGTGAATTTCGCGTCCGTCAGTGGTTTTGAGTTCATTCTGCATGAAAATCTTATGCTGCCATAAATACTGAAGTAATTCTTCTTTCATTTTTTTTCCTTCAAAAATACAGCTTGCTGGTATAAAAATCAAGTGTTATTTCTTGTTAAATTTTGAAAATCAAATTGTTGTAAAATAGCTATTTTTGTCAGAAAAAGTGAAAAAAATAAACTTTTTTTGACGACTAATCCAAAAATGGCAAAAAGAGTCTATGACTTGTTTTTTGGAAGAAAATGGATGCTTTTTTGAAAAAATGGAATTTGCCAATATCGGTGTTTCGCAAATCAACAATATTTTTGTATTTTTGCAGTTTGTAAATGTATGAGATAATAACAATAAAACATAAAGACTATGAAAAATCTGAAATTAACGCTTTCTGTAGTATGTGCGGTTCTTTTATTGACTGGTGGTCAATTGTTTGGACAAAACAAAAAGGGAAGAGGAGATGTGATGACTCCTGTCAAGGCTGATAATTTCAAGGAAATGGCTGCCAAGTTGAGTAACGATGGTTGGAAAACTGACAGTTACACCATTGAGGAACAGCTCTCGTCAACCGCTAAACTGAAATGTGAATTGAATCCAAAATTGGGGGATGCGCTTTATTTATGGTCACAGGTGGAAACCTCAGGCTCGAATCTGAAAGATACAAGAGAAAAGAATTTTATTACAGGGATGACCAATATGACTTATCAGGTGGAATTACCTTTTATCAGTCAGTGCAAAATGATTTTGATGCAGAAAAGAGCTTCTGCCGACCAGATTTCAGCTATGGAGAAGATTGTTCATCAGATTTCTCCGATGGTGATCCAAAATTTAAGTAAGAAAACTATGGAAATATATACTGAAAAGGATAAAACATATACTGTCCGTGCGGTATATATGATTGACAAATCAAAGGTTTACGACATCTTGGTGGAATCCTGTATCAGAGATGCGGCAGGGTATAAAGAAAATGCCATCCTTATCGATGTCTTCAAAGAAGCACTCAACAGGATGGCACAACAAAGTCTGAGATAATCTGTCCTATAATTATTACCAGATTTCTGTTACTCCTCGGTAGGTGATGCTGACATTGTTATCGCCTAAATATTCAGCCTTGACATTGATGTCGTCGAAGTTTTGTTGATGGGCAATGAGTTGTACAACTCCATCGCTGCAATAGCAGAATCCGTATGGGGCTTCTCGCAGGATGTTTTTCTCAATGTTATATTGCAGGAAAACAGGACCGCTCATGTATTTATACAAGCCATTGCCGGATAACGTGTAGGTTTCTTTGGCAAACAGTATGTTACCATCATTTGCCAGAGGTTTGATATGCCAGTCGCAGCTGCTGCCGTAGCATTCAGTGCTGTCCATTTGGATGAGCCATTGCTCGCCATCCTTGCTGATGTGTATTTTTTCACCTATAGGAAAGGTGTAGAATTGGGGCAGTTCCCCATATTCAAAGTAATCAGGGTTATGTTTGGCGATTAGCCAATGAGAGCCTTCATCGTTCAATGATTGTCCGTATGTATTGATGGTGAGAGTCTTCTCGGAACCTTTGTAAAGTACATATACATTGTTTTCCTCAGGTCTTATCCGATAATCTGGAAGGTATTGGTCTTCAATGCTGTAACGGATACTGTCGTTTTCTGCATTAATCCATGCGTCAAGATAAAAGGTTGGTATGACATCAGTTTCAATAACGTCAAATGTGGCTTTCTCCCATGAATCATGGATTTCCTTGCCTCGTTGGGTGAGTTTGCCGCGTTGCTCACGATAGCAACCAACGCAAACCAAGGCAATCGCTATAATGATGATTATATTCTTTTTCATAATTTAGTCTGTTTTGAAAAGTGAAACAATCGCTTATTTCTTTTTGCTGTTGAAATTATAACCAAAACCGGCCTGGATAAAGCCCTGCATACCTACGCCGATTTCAGTGAAGCCGTACCATTTCCGGCCCACATGAACACCTACTGCGGTAAGTTGAAAGCCAATGCCATGCCCATAGTCGATGTATGGATCAGTAGCAGATTTGCGTTGGTAAATGTCTAATGCGTAGCCAACGGAAAGACCAGAATACAAAGTGACATATTTTTTGTTGAGCCAGGAGAAACGAACCGATGGCATAATGGTAATGATATGGTCACTTTGGGTGGAAAGTTTCTCATTTGTCACACGGTCATAATAAACATCATATAGACCCGTATAGGAGACTGTTGCCCCAAGCCAGAACCATTTGGCAAGACGGTATTTGTAGCCGATACTGATGTTGGGTGTACAGTATATGCCCTTGTATGTGTCTGGTCCAAACCAGTCAAAGGCTGTCTGTTGCCATAGGTGATTAGGGCGAGAGGCTAACACAATGTAATGTCCGCTGGCAAGTGCGGGTAGTATCGGGTCGCCAATGCCGATTTGTATGTCATGTCGTTGGAGTGTCTCCTTCCACGACGGTGTCTCCTCCTGAGCCGACAAACTCCAGCCCAAGGACACTATTATGAGGATAAGGAATAATTTTTTCATAGGTATTAGGTATTAGGTATTAGGTGTTAGGGGTCAGGGGTCAGGGGTCAGGGGTTAGGGGTTAGTGATTAGGGGGCAGTTAAGTTAATAGTTAATAGTTAATAGTTAATAGTTGAAAGTTGAAAGTTGTTGTTTTTTTCAGTTTCATTAACTAATTTGCTAATTTTCAGTTTTCAGTTTTCAATTTTCAGTTTTTTTAGACAATGAATGTACCACTAAGTACACGCATAATGCGGTGTACATCACGATAGCGAGGATGTTGTATGCTGATGAACCGATATATTCGGTTGGCATTGCCACATCGGCACCAGCGTATTTCATGATGGCGCTTACCACACCCATGATGGCACCGCCGGCCAACATACCGGAAGCTAACAAAGTGCCTTTTTCCTTGCGAGCTTTGTTGACAGCCTCGTCTTTGCTGCGGCTGCCGATGAACCATGCCAAAGCACCACCAATCAGCAAGGGAATATTCAACTGCAAGGGGATGAACATACCCAAAGAGAAGGCTAAGGCAGGAACGCCGATGCGGTCGAGCACAATGGCCAAAATGGCACCGATGATATACAGAATCCAGGGAGTCTGGCCACCGAACATCAGAGGTTCGATGATGGCGGCCATGGCGTTCGCTTGTGGAGCTACCAATGCGTTTTCACCAGTATAGCCGTAAGTCTTTGATAAAAGCATAATCACTGCGCCTACGGTAAGCGCTGACACTAATGTGCCTAAGAATTTCAGTCCCTGTTGTTTGTAGGGGGATGTTCCAATCCAGTAACCGATTTTCAGGTCGGTGATGAAACCTCCAGCCATAGCCAAAGCGGAGCAAACGATGCCGCCCACTACCAATGCGGTGATGATGCCGGTGCCGCCTTGCAAACCTACGGCTGACAGGATGAAGGAGCTGAGAATCAAGGTCATCATGGTCATACCTGAAACAGGGTTGGTGCCTACAGTGGCGATTGCCGTGGCAGCCACGGTAGTGAACAGGAAAGCAAACAAAAATACCACCAGGATGCCGACGATAATCTGTGTCAGGTTCATCTGCATACCTCCGAAAATGAAGAAGAGCACCATCATGATGATGACAGCCAAGAAGCCGAAAAGGATTATCTTCATGGGTATATCACGTTGGGTACGAAGTACTTGCTGTTCTTCGCCGCTCTTGCCTTTATTGGCTTTGAAAGCCACGCTCAACGAGGTCTTGATGACACCGGCGGATTTGATAACGCCTAAAATACCGGCCATGGCGATACCGCCGATGCCGATGTATCTTACATATTGCGAGAAGATTAAGTCCGGATCCATGGTACTCATCAGTACTCCGTCAGGGGTGACACCGTATTGTCCCAATAAAGGAACGATAAACCACCATGACAGGAAAGAGCCTGCGCAGATAATCATGGCGTATTTCAGACCAATCAGATAACCTGTGCCTAAGAGGATGGCGCTGCCGTTACAGACCTCCAATCAAACCACTGATAACCAATAATTTCGCCTGGTTTCCGCCCTTGGCGCCCGATACCAGAATTTCGGTGGTAGCTGTGGCTTCGGGGAAGGGATATTTGCCATGCATGTCGGAAACGAAGTACTTGCGGAAGGGTATCAGGAACAGAATTCCCAAGAAACCGCCGAAGAGGGAGGCTAAGAAAATCTGGAAGAAGTTGACATTCATCTGGATATCAGGATTGGTCTCCTGGATGATGTAGATGGCGGGCAGGGTGAAGATTGCACCGGCCACGATCACGCCCGAGCTGGCACCGATAGACTGGATGATGACATTCTCGGACAGCGGACTTTTGCGCTTGGCAAGGGTAGAGGCACCCACAGCGATGATGGCTATGGGAATGGCGGCTTCGAACACTTGGCCGAAGCGTAATCCGGCGTAGGCAGTGGCGGCTGAGAAAATGATAGCCATGATGATACCCCAAATCACGGTCCAAGCGTTGATTTCAGGATATTTTTTGGTACCCATCAGGATGGGTTTGTACTCTTCGCCCTCTTTCAGCTCCGTATAAGCGTTGTCGGGCATTTTAATCTCTTCTTGCGTCAGATTGATGTCTTTTTCTTCTTCCATTATGTTGTGATTTTAAAGTTATTTCAATAAATAATCAAACTGCAAATTTACATGAAATTCCTGAATTATACACAGACAAATAATTTTTTTGTGGGGACGCATCGCGTTCGTCCGAAAAAAAAACAAAGGAAAAATACTTGTTTTTTGAAATCGTTGTAACCGTAAGTGGTGCCTTTCTGCTTCTTTCCCGTTATGGAAAACGATATCCCCCGATAATAGTACAAGGTGATTTTGGGTAATATGTGAGGGGTGGGTTTATGGAGAAAAAATACATAAAATAATGATGTCTTATTTTGACAGGAGTATTAAAAATTAGATTTTTTTTCAGTGCGAACACACCGATTCTCTTCATTAAAATATAAATTGAAATATCCATAAGCACGTTCACCCTGAGCTACCCCACAATAATATTGAAACATGTAACAACAGTCATTCCCTTCAATTGTATCAATGCGTTCTGGAGATCCTAAAAGATCAATAATTTCATCAGAGTGTAATTGTGTGAGATTGTATTGTTGTTGTAAATCCTTCAGCATATTCCATCTCGTGGAAAGCTTCGCTTCAGACTCTTTCCATTCTTTCCACTCTATGGAATCAAACTTGATGTCATGTTTACAATATCTAATGCATAAAAAAAAACAGTATTAAACCTGACATAATGTATAATAATTTTTTGTGTATAGTCATTTTTTTATTCATTTTTCAACGACTCTCTATCGGCATCATTATATCCATTTTCGTCTAATTTTTCCAGCTCTTTTATCGCTATGTCGTATTGACTCTTTGATATTTTATGTTTTGTAACATTATATCCTTTTGATTCTGAACCCGAAACGGTCCAAAATCCTTCTTCAAGAAATAAATCAAGGACATTTTTTGCAATACTAACAGGAGATGTGTTTTCGGTTATTTCCACAGAAAGATTTCTTCCTATTTCATTATTAAGAAAATCCACAATATCATCAGAAATAGCCAAATTTTGTATTAATGGTTGTTTAAAATCCACTCTTCCTGATTCATACATGGGAATCCCTTCATGGGCATTTCCAACTTGTGAAGCGATTGTTGTACCATATTTATTAGCAATTGTAGCAGACCATAAAACATGTCTGAATGCATTTCTTTCAGATCCTTCACCTGTTGTCATATTCACATTTTCCGCTACATGTCGAGCAATTCTTCCACTTACACTAGAAATGTTATTACTTCCTTTTTTTACATAACCAATTTCTCTTGCAATTAGTGGATGGGAAATGGAGAAACCCAATGTGGCTCCATTTCTAACTGTCTCACATATTTGAGCATGTCTAGGAACTTCGACTTTCATTCCCTTATCATTTGTTCCAACTGTTATTACTAGGGCTTCCAAACCCTCAAGTTCTCTTGCCCAAATCGGAGTGTTCTCACAAAACGCATACGTGCTGTTCCACGGGTATTTTGTGGCCAGCGGGTCAACACTCCAAAAACGGCCCAGACGGGCATCGTGCATACGATATTCAAAGGCGAAAAGACCACTTTCTCCAAACACTTCATTATCACCCTCTTGCCCGTTAAAGAAGTACCGATATCCCCCGATATTGGTACTAGTGAAATTTGGGCGGTA
>CADCNH010000044.1 GCA_902802755.1 uncultured Bacteroidota bacterium
TTTTCCTGGCTTCCACGACGGAAACGGGCTATCGGTCCTCGATCTCGCTGTCGCCCGAGGGCGCATTGACCTTGACCGGTCACAGCGACTACGTCTTCCAGTACGCTTCAGGGGCCTTCACGGCCGCCAAGAGCGCTTCTGCCAACATGTTCCTATTCGCCCGCACGGGCGGTCCGGTCAAGGAGAAGCAGTACCTGAGCTTCCCGCAGGAGGCCGTCACCTGGGCCGTGGGCGACGGATATGAGTTCGATCAGTGCTATGATCCGCAGCCGGTCGACGGCGCCATGACGCCGTAAAAATACTCCATCATGTCGCCCAAAACAAATGTTTGATTTGTGCTTCCTTTCATTGCCTTGCCCAAGTCTAGCTTATAGCTGAGAGTCTGCCCCTCATATTCAATCATACTGCTTCCTCCATTACCTTTGCTTACCATTTTGATGCTGGCAGAGTATTTGCCTGACTGAGCATGTAGGAAATAAACCTGCGCATTGGGCAAGGACAACCTAAACCGATGCGTTCCGTCACTCAACAAGCCTTCATAACGGACAAGTTCTTTTCCCGACAAGTCGGAAACCCACAATGTAGTCCGACCTGCTTCAGCTTTATGCAATTGTACCGTAGTGATTCCATCAAAAGGATTAGGAATATTCTGCTCCAATGAAAAAACATTTGCTACATGTTCAGCAATACGCGTAGAATTTTGCATCTCCAAGACAGTGTCAGGCCAATAAATGGTTTCCGTCCAATTTCTGCTCAAGTTGCTTATCACTACCCGATTCAATCGCAGATATCTACCACTTGTGTCTTGACCTGAGAAAGTCAAGGTGACTACTTGCTGAGCACACAAAATCATACTTGTCAAACATATTGCAACTAAAAACAATAATCTTTTCATAAGAGTTAATATGTTCACATTTTAGGAGTTTGAAGTTCTTAGGGAATCAAGTTTTTCCCAAAATATCGTCCTATATAATTTTATTTCAAAAAAAGGCAAATGCCAGAATATTCTGGCATTTGCGGTTAGAAAAACTTATCTTTATTGCGGCAAATATAGCACTTAATTCGGAAATGTTTTTCTATCTCCTATTTCTGCTTCAACAGGTCTCTGATTTCGGTCAACAGAACTTCTTCCTTAGTGGGTTCGGGTTCTGCGGGAGCTGCGGGAGCTTCTTCCTCTGGTTTCTTCACCATGTTGGAAGCCTTGTTGATCAGCTTAATCACCAAGAAAATACAGAAAGCGACGATGAGGAAATCGACTGTCGTCTGAATGAAATTACCATAATTCAGCGTAACAGCTTCTTTCACCACTTCCTCGCCATTCATGACGGCGGGGCGCAGTGTAGCGGAAAGAGTAGTAAAATCGACATTGCCGATTAAAGCACCAATCAATGGCATCAAAAGGTCATTGACTAAAGAGGTTACAATTTTGCCAAACGCACCACCGATGATTACACCGATAGCCATGTCCATAACATTGCCTTTCATGGCAAATTCCTTAAATTCTTTGAAAAAACCCATAGTGTAAAAAATTTAGTTAGTAAATAAAAATGATTTTCGTCATAAATGCTTCGGCAAAATTAAAAAAAAAACTCTCTTGTTGTACACAAAGAGAGTTTTATTTTAAAGAAAATCTCAAGAACGTGCTGACTATTCAGCGGCAGGAGCTTCTTCAGTAGCAGGAGCTTCAGCAACTGGAGCTTCAACTTCAGCCTTGGGAGCTGATTTTTTGCTACGTCTTGTTCTGGTGGTTTTCTTCTTGGTTTCGGTAGTGGTATAAGTTTCGTTATAATCCACCAATTCGATGATGCACATTTCAGCGTTATCACCTTTTCTGAAACCGGTTTTCAGGATACGGGTGTAACCACCGGGGCGGTCAGCAACCTTCTGTGAAACTTCTCTGAACAGCTCGCTGACGGCGAATTTGTTGTGCAGGGAAGCGAAAACCATACGTCTTGAGTGAGTGGTGTCATTCTTGCTGCGCGTAATCAACGGTTCCACAAACTTCTTCAACTCTTTAGCTTTGGCCAAAGTGGTATGGATGTGTTTATGCATGATCAAAGAGGTGGCCATATTGGACAGCATGGCAGCTCTATGCGCGCTTGTTCTTCCGAAATGATTGATTCTTTTAGCGTGTCTCATGATTCTTAATCCTTATCTAATTTATACTTTGATACATTCATTCCAAATTCCAGACCTTTCGACTTCACCAAATCTTCCAATTCGGCCAAAGATTTCTTACCGAAATTTCTGAATTTCAACAAATCGCTCTTGTGAATAGCAACGAGGTCTCCCAAAGTCTCCAACTCGGCGGTCTTCAAGCAGTTCAGAGCACGAACTGACAAGTCCATATCCACCAGTTTTGACTTCAGAATCTGACGGGTCAGCTTGGAAGCATCGTCAAATTCCTCATTGGAAACGCTGGTTTCTGGAGAGTCAACAGCAATTTTCTCGTCTGAGAACAAGGCAAAGTGCTGGATTAAAATCTTGGCAGCTTCCTTCAGAGCGTCTTTTGGATGGATAGAGCCATCGGTATCGATGTCAAGCACCAGCTTTTCAAAGTCGGTACGCTGCTCAACACGGTAATTCTCAACGGCATATTTCACATTCTTGATAGGAGTGTGAATAGAGTCGATGGTGATAACACCGATGCCTTCGTGCAGTGACTTGTTCTCTTCGGCAGGCACATAGCCACGACCCTTGTCGATGGTGATTTCCATGGAGAGCACCACTTCAGGTTCCATGCGGCAGATGAGCAAATCCGGATTCAAAACCTGGAAATAATTCAGGAAACGGTTCATATCGCCAGCGGTGAATTTGTCCTGACCGGAGATGACGATCTTAGCGGTTTCAGAATTATTGTTCTCAATCTTGTTTTTGAATCGAATTTGCTTGAGGTTAAGGATGATGTCGGTAACATCTTCCATAACACCCTGGATAGAGGAAAACTCCTGCACCACGCCTTCGATTTTGATGGATGTGATGGCATAGCCTTCGAGTGAGGAGATTAACACACGACGCAAGGCGTTTCCAATGGTCATACCGTACCCTTGCTGCAGGGGGCGGAACTCAAACTTACCATGGAAGTCGTCGGCTTCGATCATGATAACCTTGTCGGGCTTTTGAAACGTTAAAATTGCCATTTCTATTTATTTTTATTGTTATTAATCGTTATTTTTGGACAGTCATCTAATGCCTTTCTTCTGACACCTGATCACTGTCCACTGATCACTGATTACTTGGAGTACAATTCAACGATAGCCTGTTCGTTGATAGTTTCAGGAATTTCCTCTCTTTCAGGATAATTCATGAATTTGCCACTCATCATATTGCCGTCCCATTCCAACCATGAGAAGGAATTGGTTTTACCGCTCAATGAATTGGTAATCACTTCCAGAGATTTTGAACGTTCGCGAACTGCAACAATGTCACCAGGAACGAGCAGAGCTGAAGGAATGTTGCAAATCTGGCCGTTCAGAAGAATATGTCTGTGGCTCACCAGCTGACGTGCAGCGGCTCTTGAAGGAGCGATACCCAAGCGGAACACCACATTGTCCAAACGTGATTCGATGAGTTTCATCAAGTTCTGACCGGTGATACCTTTCTTACGGGCAGCAGCGTGGAACAATTTTCTAAACTGACGTTCCAGAATACCGTAGGTATATTTTGCTTTCTGTTTTTCCTGCAGCTGCATACCATATTCTGATAATTTTGAACGTCTTCTGGACTGACCATGCTGTCCGGGAGGATAATTTTTGTGTTCAAAATATTTGTCAGCTCCATAAATAGGTTCATGGAACTTTCTTGCAATCTTGGTTTTAGGTCCTGTATATCTTGCCATTTTCTTGCTATTTTAAGGTTCTTTATACTGATTTTGATAAATTATACACGTCTGCGTTTTGGGGGACGGCAACCATTGTGCGGAAGTGGAGTCACGTCGGTGATTTCTTCCACCATGATACCGGCGGCGTGAATAGTTCTGATAGCGGATTCTCTACCACCACCAGGTCCTTTTACAAAAACCTTAACTTTTCTCAAGCCAAGATCGTATGCGACTTTTGCGCAATCCTGGGCAGCCATCTGAGCTGCGTATGGAGTGTTTTTCTTGGAGCCTCTGAATCCCATTTTGCCAGCGGAAGACCATGAAATAACTTGGCCGTCGCTGTTGGTGAGGGAAACAATAACATTATTGAACGACGCATAAACGAAGGCCTTGCCCATTGCATCAATTCTAACAACTTTTTTCTTTGTTGATTTGGTATTCTTTGCCATAATACTATTTCCTGATAATCAATTAATTACTTAGTTGCTTTCTTCTTGTTTGCAACAGTTTTCTTACGACCCTTACGAGTACGTGCGTTGTTCTTGGTACTCTGTCCACGTAACGGTAAACCGATACGATGACGAATGCCTCTGTAGCATCCGATGTCCATCAGACGCTTGATGTTCATCTGAACTTCCGAACGCAAAGCACCCTCAACCTTCATCTCGTTGATCATTCCACGGAGTGCTGCCAACTCATCATCATTCCATTCATTTACCTTTTTGTCATGGCTGATACCGGCTTTGTCCAAAATACTAGCTGCAGTGCTGCGGCCAATACCATAGATGTAAGTCAAACCGATGACGCCTCTTTTGTTTTTCGGTAAATCAATACCTGCAATTCTTGCCATAGCTTAAAATCTATTTTTTAATGTTAATACTTATTATCCTTGACGTTGTTTTTCTTTCGGGTTCTTTTTGTTGATAACATAGACCACGCCGTGTCTTCTGACCACCACGCAATCTTCCGATCTCTTTTTAACTGAAGCTCTTACTTTCATCTCTATTATTATTTTTATGATTTATGTCTGAATGTGATACGTCCTCTGGTCAAATCGTAAGGTGATACCTCAACCTGCACCTTGTCACCGGGCAGAATCTTGATATAATGCAGTCTCATCTTTCCCGAGATGGTCGCGATGATCACATGGCCATTTTCCAGCTGGACACGGAACATAGCGTTTCCTAAGGATTCGATGACGACACCGTCTAATTCAATGGATGATTGTTTTGCCATATCTTGATTCAATTATATTTTCTCTTCTGTCCCCAACACTTCCCCGATGAACTTGTATGTTGATAAAACTCTGGTACCGTTTTTGGTGATGGCGATTTGGTGTTCATAGTGCGCCGCGGGTTTATGGTCCATGGTTCTGATGGTCCATTCATCGCGTTCGCAGTAGATCTTGCGCGAACCCATAGTAATCATCGGTTCTATGCAGATGACCATACCCTCACGCAGTCTGTCACCCTTGCCAGGTTTGCCGTAGTTGCACACATCCGGTTTCTCGTGCATGTTTCTGCCGATACCATGTCCGCACAACTCACGAACAACCCCATAGCCGAACGACTCGCAATAAGTCTGCACGGCGTGGCCGATATCACCGGTGGTATTCCCCGCGACTGCGGCAGCTATTCCACGGTAGAGAGACTCTTTGGTACGTTCCATCAGCAGTCTTTTCTCTTCCGACACATGTCCCACCGCAAAGGTGTAGGCATAATCGCCGTGATAGCCGTTCAAGTATGCTCCACAATCCACAGATATGATATCTCCTTCATTGAGCACCATTCCCTCTTTAGGAATACCGTGGACCACAACATCATTCACCGAGAGGCAGAGGGAAGCGGGAAAACCATTGTATCCTTTGAAGGATGGCACGCCGCCATGGTCTCTGATATAGGATTCCGCGATTCTGTCGAGATAGAGCAACGGAACTCCCGGTTTGATGTACTTGGCCACTTCGGCCAGAGTTTTTCCAACAAGCAAAGAACTTTTTTGTATTATTTCAATTTCCTCTTCGCTTTTCAAGCGAATTTTGTTGAACATATTCATTAGTATGCACCGCCGCTGTAGCGACCTTTAATTCTGCCGGATTTTGTCAAGCCGTCGTAATGTCTCATCAACAAATGGCTTTCGATTTGCTGAAGAGTATCCAGAACAACACCCACCATAATCAACAGAGAGGTACCGCCGAAGAACTGCGCGAACTGTTGGTTCACACCAAACAATCTCACGATAGCGGGCAGGATGGCCACGATAGCCAAGAAAATGGAGCCCGGAAGGGTGATTCTAGACATGATACCTTCTATCAATTCAGCGGTCTGTCTGCCAGGTTTCGTTCCCGGGATAAAACCACCGTTCTTCTTCAAATCTTCGGCAATCTGCTGAGGATTGATGGTAATAGCGGTATAGAAATAGGTAAACAGGATGATCATGAGGAAGAACACAATGTTGTATCCCCATCCGTTATAATCAATGAAGCTGTGCCAGAAGCCGCTGGTTGACTGTTCGGTAACAGAAACGAAAGTCAAGGGGAGGAACATGATAGCCTGAGCGAAGATGATGGGCATAACGCCAGCAGCATTCACTTTCAAAGGCAGGAAGTTTCTCACACCACCATACTGTTTGTTACCAACAATTCTCTTAGCGTACTGTACAGGAACACGACGAGTACCCTGAACGAGCATGATACAGAAAGCGATAATCAGCATCATCACCACCAACTCGATGATGAAGATGATAGGACCACCGTTCATGTCACCGATACGTGAGCTGAACTCAGCTTTCAGAGCGAAAGGCAGACGTGCGATGATACCGATCATGATGATCATGGAGATACCGTTACCGATACCATTGTCGGTAATACGCTCACCCAACCACATGATAAACAGGGTACCTGAAATCAAGAGGATAAAGGAGGTGATGGCAAACACTGACAGGTGACCGACCACCGGGGTAAGCATAGTCGGAGAGATAGCGCCGCTGAACTGACCTTGGATCTGAGCGATATAAGCGGGGCCTTGGATAGCGACCACTGCCACAGTCAGGTAACGGGTAATCTGGTTCAGTTTCTTTCTACCGCTTTCGCCTTCCTTCTGCAGACGCTGGAAATAAGGAACCGCCAGTGTCAGCAACTGGATAACGATAGATGCGGAGATATAGGGCATGATACCCAATGCAAAAATAGAGGCATTGGAGAATGCACCACCTGAGAACAAGTCCAACATACCCAGCAGACCTTCCTGAGCCGACTTGGTAAATGCTGAGAGGGCACCGGGGTTGATACCCGGAAGCACCACGTGAGCTCCCAAACGATAGATCAGGATGATAAAGAGGGTATAAAGAATTCTCTTTCTCAGATCCTCGATTCTAAAAATGTTTTTTATGGTCTCGATAAATTTTTTCATGAGATATAATATAAGTATTATTTACTTTTGTATTATTCAGCTGCGGGAGCGTCAACTTTTTCACCGATCACGGTAATCTGACCACCGGCGTTATTGATGGCAGCCTTGGCGGTTTCTGAAAAAGCGTGTGCGCTCACTTTCAAAGCGGCTTTCAGTTCGCCTTTGCCCAACACCTTGATCAAAGCGTTTTTCTTAGCAAGACCATTAGCCTGCAATACTTCAGGAGTGATTTCTGTCACACCCTTGTTATCTGCCAAGGTCTGGAGAGTGCTGATGTTGATGGCGTTATATACCACACGGTTTGTAACCTGATCTGGACTGGGCACCTTTATGACCTCTTGTAGAAGTACCGCCTTTACCTGATCCTTGACCTCTACCTACTCTTTTCGACAACTTAGTTGCGTTCTCAGCTGGTTTTAAACTGTTCAAATTCATCTCTTCTATGTAATTTCAAGATTAATACTCAATTAAATTTCTTCTACCGTAACCAAATGTTTAACGGCATTCACGATACCCAGAATCTGCGGGGTAGCGTTGTGTTCTACGGTCTGGTGCATTTTTCTAATTCCTAATGCTTCCAATGATCTTTTCTGGCGCAATGGTTTGTCGATAGCGCTTCTCACTTGTGTGATTTTAATTCTTTTCATCCCTTCAAATATTATTTTTGTTGTTAATTTCGTTATCCATTTAAAAGCAAAATAGTGCAAATTTGGAAGAAAATTGCAACTATTTATTCACATTTAGACATTCATAAAACCCACCAAGCACAATCCAATCATTATTACAAAGTCCGTGAAATCAAGTAGTTGCGAGTTTTTTGAGTTCAGTTATTCTACTTCTTCTATTTCACTTCAAAAGGTTTGCAAATATACATCTTTTTTTTATGCAAAGATAAGGATAGATTTTTTTTGTTGAAAAAATTTCTCCCGTTGAAAAAAAAGAAAAAAAATTTTTCAATAGCGAACAATTTCTCAAAAAAAAATACTACTTTTGCATGATAAAAAAAATATTTGAAAAATTACAAGAAAAAGAACATTTAACATTAGTATTAACCAAAAAACAAACGCTTATGAAAAAAATCTTTACACTTTTTGTCGCTTTATTTGCAATGACATTTTTTGCAAACGCACAGTACCTGCTCCAGGAAGGTTTTGAAGGTGAAGACGTTCCCTCTGGCTGGACGCTTATCGACAATGATGGTGACGGTGCCAATTGGTATGTATTGAACAACTCACAAAGCGAAAGTGGCGGCTATAACGTACATTCTGGCGATGGCCATATCACCTCCGCTTCGTACGCCAGTGGCGCATTAACCCCCGACAACTGGCTGATTACCCCCGCCATCAACCTGGTAGCTAATTCTACGCTTACCTTCTGGGTAGCCGGACAAGATCCAAGCTGGGCTTCAGAGTATTATGGAGTATTCCTCTCCACTACCGGTACCACTGTTAACGACTTCAATGTTGAATTAATGACCGGTACTTCTACTCCTGACATGACTCAACAAGTAATCAACTTGTCTGCTTACACTGGACAAACAGTTTACATCGCCTTCCGTCATTACAACATTTCGGATATGTTCAGAATCAACCTCGACGACGTTGAAATCAGCTTAGGTAACAACATCGCCAATGTTGAAAGCAATGTGAACATTTATCCTATTCCTGCCAACACCATGGTAAATGTTGATGCCAACTCAAACATCAACAATGTTGAAATTTACACTGTTTCCGGTCAGAAAGTTGGTGACTTCACCGCTAACAGCAATACTACCACCATCAATACCGAAAACCTGAGCACAGGTATGTATATGATGAAGATCAACACTGAAAACGGCGTGATCAACAAGAAATTCTCTGTTGCCCGCTAATCAGAAAATCTTTTCATAATTCAATTGATTGCAGAGACGTGCCGTGGCACGTCTCTGTTTTTTTTAGGACAAAGACCTATCGCATGCATTCTTGCATTTATATAAACACACCACCATGCGTCTTTATTTTTTTTGTATTTTTGCAAAATGTATTCTTTTTGAAAAAATAATGTAAGAAAACAACAAGAAACAGCCAAATATCATTAATTATCAACCAAAAACAACAGTTATGAAAAAAATCTTTACTTTGTTTTTCGCGCTTTTCACAATGGCATTTTTTGCGAATGCGCAACAGCAAGTAACCGTGATTCTGGAAGCCCACAACGTATGGGGCGACGGTTCCGGTTACCAACTCCTTTTGGATGCTGACCATACCGCATACGGTACAGTCATCCCAACCAGTGGTGCTTTGACCTCTGACGCTAGCACAACAGTTAATTATGCATCCACCTTTGAGTACACCATCCCCACCAATGCTGATGGTAGTGCAAGCTCAACCAATGTGGTTGTGGACGGTTCTGTAACCATCACCATTCCCGCAGGCACATACGATTTCTGTGTCGCCAATCCAACCCCTGGCGACAGAATCTGGATTGCCGCTGGCGACAACGGCCGTAAAGATGACTATGTGTTCGACCCCGCTTACGTTTATCATTTCACCGTGGCTATGAACGGACAGAATGACGGCGTGACCATCGAACTGACTCCCGCCACCACCGACCCATTGATTACAGTTTCTCCAACCACACTCGATTGCGGTACTGCAAATATGCCTGGATACACTACTGCCACCGCTACTGTCAACGCATACAACCTCACCACAGGCATCACTGCCACCACAGCCGCTCCTTTCGAAGTGTCTGCTGACGGAACTACCTACGGAACTACCGCCACCCTCGCACAAACTGGCGGCACATTGTATGTGAAATACTCTCCCACCGTTGCAGGAACAGATAATGGCACTATCACTTTAACCAGCAACACCACAACAGCAACTATCACCCTGACAGGTAACGCTGTTGACTGCAGCAACATTACGCTGCCCTTTGCTGAAAGTTTTGAAGGAGCAGACTGCCCCGCTACATGCTGGACAATCATCTATGGCGACGACAACCCATCTGTCAATACCATGATTCACTCCACCTCAGCCGCCACCGACGGCTCACAATCTTTCCGCTTTTCATCATATAGCTCCACAACCGACTATAGCCAATACCTCATCACCCCTGCTATGCCTGCTGGCAACAGAATGCTGATGTTTGACTACGCAGCCTCAAATTCCTCGGAAGAGACATTCCAAGTAGGTTATTCCTCAACGGGCACCAACCCCGGCGACTTCACTTGGAGTGACACCATTAGAGCCACCAACGCCAACGGTTGGCAAACATACGCAGAAGATGTACCCGCCAACGCTGTTTACGTAGCCCTCAAATATTTCAGCGATTTCAAATATTATTTATACATTGACAACTTCCTAGTTATGGAAGCAAGCGAAGCTATTATGGCCAACCCCAGCGCAATGGACTTCATTGGTATGATGGGTACTCCCACCGAAGCTCAGACTGCCTCTTTCATCGGTACTTCATTGACCAACAACATTACCATCACCGCTGATGCTCCATTTGAAGTTTCAGTTGACAACGGAGCCACCTTTGCGGCAAGCGCTTCTATCCCTTACTCCACCACTGCCACCGTCACAAATGGAGACTTCCAAGTTCGCTACAATCCTACCACCGCCGGCAACCACACAGGTATTGTGGTTCTCACCAGCGGAAACTCAAGCGACACTATTTCCTTAACTGGTAACGCTGTTGATTGCTCAGCAGGTATCGCATCTCTGCCTTACCTCTATGATTTCAACACTGGTCTTTATCCTCCTCTTTGCTGGGGCTACAATGATGCCAGCAACTTCATGAAAGGAACTATCGACGAAGAGAGTGGTGACTACGCCATTGTCATCGGTGATGTTGATTACCTGAGCAGTCCTGAAATTCACACGACATCTCCCATACTGTTCAGCATTGACTATACTACTTATGGAGGCTCAGAAGCTTCTGCTCCCAGTATTTTCAGAGTTGGTTATTCAACAACCACTGACAACTATACCGACTTCACCTGGATGCAACCTGTTAGTGTAATGACTGATGGATTTAATGAATATACAGCATTACTGCCCGCAGGTACCAAATATGTTGCTGTCGAAGCCACCGAAATTGGCACATATTTGATGTATGGATTTTTTGAATATCCCAACTACTTGTTCTTTGACAACTTCTCCTTGGAAGAAATCAACGAACCTGAAATTTTCGCCGGTGCCACCGCTATCGACTTCGGCACTCTCAGCATCAACACCGTCGCAACAGAAAGCATTACCATCACTAGTGCATTGTTGACCTCAGACATTACTGCCACCACTACCGATCCATTTGAATTATCAACTGACAACAACGCTTTCAGTGCAACTGCCACCATCCCCGCAACAGGCGGAACATTGTATGTACGCTATTTCCCCTCCGCAGTCGGTTATCACACTGGCAATGTAACCCTGACTTCAACAGGCGCCGCCTCAGTACAAATCAGTTTAAGCGGTAATGCCATTGACTGCTCAAATGCAGTCTCTCTGCCTTTTGTTGAGGATTTCCAAGGTGAATTAGACGAATGCTGGTTCAAGGTTGATGCTGATGGTGATGGTCACAACTGGGAAACAAGAGATGTTTTCACCGGTCATGGTGGAGAAGGCGACCTTTGTATTTCTTCTTCCTCATACGATGGAGGTGCTTTGACTCCTGACAACTGGTTAATCACCCCTCCCATCAACTTAAGCACCAATGCCAATCTTTGCTTCTGGATTAACGCACAAGACGCATCTTACGCTGCTGAACACTATGGTGTATATATCTCCGTTACAGGAACCAGCATCAGTGATTTCATCCTGCTGTATGAAGAAACCATGGATGCCGATGGCGGTTCAAGAACACAAGGCGCATGGAAACATAAAATTGTTGACCTCTCCGAATACACTGGAGAAGAAGTATACATTGCATTCCGTCACTTCAATTGCAACGACATGTTCTGGCTCAACATCGATGACATTTATGTAGGCGAAGGCTTTGGCATCAACGAAGTCAAAGAAAACCACATAAGTGTTTACCCGAATCCTGCCAACAACTACATCAATGTGAACGCCACTTCCAACATCGAAAATGTTGAGGTTTACACCATCTCTGGCCAGAAAGTTGGTAATTTCACTGCGAACAGTACCACCACAACAATCAACACTGCTAATCTGACCAGTGGTTTGTATCTGATGAAGATTCATACTGAAAACGGCGTAATCAACCAGAAGTTCTCTGTTGTTCGCTAATCAGTAAATCTTTTCATAATTCATTTGTTTGTAGAGACGCGAGATTTCGCGTCTCTACTTTTTTTTCTTGCCAATTAAAATATTTTGTATATTTGTAGAATGTACTAGCAAAAGCTAACGAGTTAATAATCACAATAATAAGATCTTATCACCATGTCAAAAGTACTTTTTTTAGGAGATGAAGCCGTCGCTCAGGCAGCGTTAGACGCAGGCTTATCCGGAGTTTATGCATATCCCGGCACTCCATCTACCGAAATCACCGAATTTATCCAGGAATCCAAACAAGGCAAAGCAGGCGAGGTGCACAGCATCTGGGCTGGCAACGAGAAGACCGCCATGGAGTCAGCCATCGGCATGTCATACGCCGGCAAGCGCGCCATGGTGTGCATGAAGCATGTGGGCCTCAATGTGGCCGCTGACCCCTTCATGAACTCCTCCATCACCGGCGCCAACGGTGGTTTGGTGGTGGTAGTGGCCGACGACCCGTCAATGCACTCCTCCCAGGACGAGCAAGACTCACGTTACTATGCCAAATTCGCGCTGATTCCGTCATTCGAGCCGTCGAACCAGCAAGAGGCTTACGACATCACCTACGCGGCTTTCGACTTCTCTGAAAAATACCGTACTCCTGTGTTAATCCGTCTGACCACGCGTCTTTCCCACTCCCGCGCCGGTGTGGAACGCAAGGCCGAACGCCCGCAGAACCCCCTGCACCTTGAGGAAAACCCGAAACAGTTCATCCTGCTGCCCGCCAACGCCAGAGTGCACTACCGCAACCTGTTGGGCAAACAGGAAGCTTTTGAAGAAGAAGCTTGCAAGTCGCCTTTCAATAAATATATTGAAGGCAGCGACAAGAAATTAGGTATCATTGCATCCGGTATCGCATACAACTACCTGATGGAAAACTTCGAAAACCATCAGTGCCCCTACCCTGTGCTGAAAATTTCACAATACCCTATTCCCTCCAAGTTAGTGGCCAAGATGGTTGACGAATGTGAAACCGTATTGGTAGCGGAAGAAGGCTATCCTTTCATCGAAGAACAAGTACGCGGACTGTTGAACCGCACTGGCAATATCATTGGCCGCTTGAGCGGTGCCCTGCCCCGCGATGGCGAGTTGAATCCGAACCTGCTGGCCAAAGCCTTAGGTATGCCCGACAGCTACGGCACACCCGTTCCTGAACTGGTAGTACCCAGACCACCCGCCTTGTGTCAAGGTTGCCCCCACATCGACTCCTACAACGCCATCAACCGTGCCATGGAGAAATACGGCAAGGGCAAAGTGTTCGCCGATATCGGCTGCTATACCTTGGGTGCTCTGCCTCCATACAATGCTATTTACACTACCGTTGACATGGGCGCTTCCATCACCATGGCCAAGGGTGCCGCCGACGCCGGCGTTCGTCCCTGCTTGGCCGTGATCGGAGACTCTACCTTCACCCACAGCGGTATGACCTCATTGTTGGACTGCGTATATGAGAACACTCCCGTTACCGTGATGATTCTCGACAACAGCACCACGGGTATGACTGGCGGTCAGGATTCTCACGCACTGGGCGTTCTCGGTGAAATCTGCAAAGGTCTTGGTGTCAAAGAAGACCACATCCACCGAAAAAGAATTGGAATACGAAGGCGTATCTGTCATCATTCCTACCCGTGAATGTATCCAGACTCTCAGCCGCCGCATGAAAAAACAGCAGGCCGCAAAGAAGTGATCAGGGGTCAGGTATTAGTAGAGACGGGGCACACCCCGTCTCTATAAAAATAACCAATCACACAAGGTAGAGACGCGATTAATCGCGTCTCTACAAGAAAAAAACAAAAAACAAGGGCTGACACGCAGGTCTGCCCCATCTAAAAACAAAAATTATGAAAATTGACATTATATTAGCAGGTGTAGGCGGTCAGGGTATCCTCTCCATCGCCACCATTGTGGGCCATGCGGCCGTCAAAAGAGGAATGTTCATGAAACAAGCCGAGGTTCACGGTATGAGCCAGCGCGGTGGTGACGTGCAGTCACATTTCCGCCTGTCAGACCAAGAAATCGCATCAGACCTGATTCCCATGGGCAAAGCCGACCTCATCATCTCAGTGGAGCCAATGGAATCATTGCGTTATCTGCCTTGGCTGAACAAGGAAACAGGCTGGTTAATCACCAACAGCCAAGCTTTTGTCAACATCCCCAACTATCCGGATTTCGACAAGCTGAATGCCGAACTGGACAAGCTGCCCAACAAGGTAGTCATCGATGCTGACAAGATCGCCAAAGACTTGGGTTCCGCCCGTTCTGCCAACATGGTTATCTTGGGTGCCGCTTCTCCTTATCTGCAGCTGCCTTTCGAGGAAATTGAAGCCGCTGTCAGAGAGAACTTCGCCCGCAAAGGCGAAGACGTGGTTAACGTGAATATCGCCTGCCTGAAAGCCGGCCGCGAATACGCTGAACAAAACAAATAGTTCAACACTTACATCTGATTCATAATGAATAACTTGTCTGAATTTCTTAAACGGAATTTTCACTTATTCCTTTTTGTGATTTTACAGATATTGTGTATCATTATGATTTCCAAGAGCGTAAGATACACCAGTTTTGCTCTATCCAATATTTGCCAAACCATCGTTTCCCCTATCAACAAAGCATGGTACAATGTCATACGGCATTTTTCTCTTGAAAAGGAAAATGAGCAACTAGTACTGCAAAACATTGAGCTACTGAACGAGCGTGACAATGCTTTCATTTTCCAAGACGACTCTGTCTATACCGCCTATCAGCAGCAGGACGACAGTCTCAAACAAAAGAAAATGCGGCTGTACGACTATTCCTACGCCAATATCGTCTATAAGACCACCGATAAAACACATAACTATATTATCATTGACAAAGGTCGTGCCGAAGGTGTAACCACCGACATGGCCGTGCTTTCCGCCAATGGGATATGTGGTGTGGTCAGCGATGTAACGGAGCATTTCGCCTCGGTTATTTCTCTCTTGCACCCCGATGCACGTATCAGTGCCAAATTATTACCAGCCAATCAGATAGGCACAGTTTTATGGGATGGCATCAACGCCCGGTATGCCCAATTGTATGATATTCCTCAACATGTTCCTGTAAATGTTGGAGATACAGTTATCACAAGTGGTTTCTCCAACATATTCCCGAACAATGTACTTGTTGGTATCGTATCAGACGTGGAAGACTCCGGACATAGTAGCTTTCTTACCATCAAAATACGCTTGGCTACCAACTTCAGCAATATCAACACGGTATATCTGATTCGCAATATTTACACTTCAGAGATGAACGAACTAAAGAGCAACTTCAAAGACGATGAATAACGCGACTGCCAACATATTACGCTTTCTGCTTGTGATTGTGGCACAGGTCTTTGTGCTCATTAACATTCATCTGTTCGGTTGTGTTAACGCCTATTTATACCTGATGGCCTTGCTGATGTTGCCCTTTGAGATACCTCGCTGGGTACAGTATATCATCGGTTTTGTCACAGGTTTCATCATCGACATGTTCACCATGACGTATGGCATTCACGCTTCTGCCTGCACACTGATGATGTTTGTCCGTCCTTACTTGGTCATTGCCCTGAACGGACGCAAAACCGACATGATGACCGACAAGCCCCTGCCGGGAGTGAAAGACTTCCGCTGGCTGCTGGCCTATACCGTCATTCTCGTCTTTGTACACCAACTGGAAGCCGTAATGCTTGAAGCCTTCACATTCAAACATTTCTGGAAGACCTTGTTAGTCATTTTAGGAAACACTGTATTCAGCAGTTTAGTCATCTTATGCTGCGAATATTTATTTGTCCCCGTTAAAAAACATAATTAAAAATAGAGCTATGAAACCCAAATTAGTTGTAGGAAACTGGAAAATGAACAAGTCTTTCGATGATGCTCAAGACTTGATTTTAGATATTCAAAACGGATTGAAAGACCTGAAATTACAGACCGAAGTGGTGCTTTGTCCTCCTTTTGTCTATATGGAATTGATTACAGATATAGCGGAAGAAGAGGAAAGCCAGTTTTATGCAGGCGCACAAAACTGTAGCGAACACGCCAGCGGTGCCTACACAGGTGAAGTATCCGCAGAGATGTTAGCCTCCATGGGTGTGGAGTTCTGCATTGTAGGACATTCTGAGAGAAGAAAATATTTCGGTGAGACCAACGCCACCATTGCCCAGAAAATCAAACTGCTGCTTGAAAATGACATCGTTCCCATTGTGTGCTGTGGCGAGTTATTGGAAGAACGCAAAGCCGGCAAGCACACCCAAGTGGTGCAGCAGCAAATAGAGGAAGCCTTATTCGGATTACAGTCAGCCGAATTCGAACGAGTTATCATTGCCTACGAACCTGTATGGGCTATTGGCACTGGCGAAACCGCAACACCTGCCCAAGCCGAAGAAATGCACGCTTTTATCCGCTCGTTAGTAGAAAAAAAATATGGTACCGAGATGGCCTACAACACCTACATTCTGTATGGTGGCAGTTGCAACCCCAAAAATGCCGCCGACCTGTTCATGCAGGAAGATGTTGACGGTGGTTTGATTGGTGGCGCCTCATTGAAAGCCGAAGACTTCATCGCCATCATCCAAGCCGGAGAAAGCGTGGTGAGGGAGAATTAGCAATGCACAATTAACAATGCACAATGCACAATTAATAATTGATAATCGTTACTGAATAAAATGTAGGGCTGTCACATTGTGGCAGCCTTACATTTTTAGGGAAAGTACATTTACGTCACTACCTTGCCCTTCGGGCACCCCTTCTAATAGAAGGGGAATTTTTTTTGAGACGGAGCATGGTACCGTCTCTACGTTATTTAACAATAACCTTTTTGAAGAAGGCCTCTCCTACCCTCACCAAATAAATGCCTTTGGTGGAGATGGTAAATTGGCGTAATTCTTGACTGTTATGAGTATCGTATGCGACAAGTTTGCCCAGCATATCATAAATCTCTATACTCTTACCTTCCGCATGACATACCACAATCTGATGGTCATGGCTATATACACTGACAGCTGACAAATTGTTATCGTCAATTCCCACTGTGGGTTGGAAATTGGCCACGTAAGTCGCATTTCCTGTTACCGTGATATTTCTTGGATTGTCTGTGTTTCCATCATTCCAATATACAAATTCATAACCTGCAGACGGATAAGCCTGAATTTGGACCACTGAACCATAATCACACATACCGCCACCTGTCACTGTTCCCATAGCATCATTAGCGCTTAATACTGTAATCTGATACTGGTCAATGGCGAAATTGGCGATATAGGTGGCATTTCCTGTTACTGTAATATAACGAGGATTACTGGTATTTCCATCGTTCCAACTGACAAAATGATGATTGGGGGCAGCATTGGCGGTAAGTTGGACAGTAGTGCCGGCAGGATAGTTGCCGCCACCGATTACTGTACCCATAGCATTGTTCGAGGATACTGCGGTGATGGTATAGGTTTGCGGTGTAGAAGCCGCCGAAAGCACTGGTCGAATCATCCAAGTTAAATCAAAGTCATAGCTACAGATTGAATTCCAATCATTGCCATTCAACGACACCCAGGAGCCGTCAGGGTTGCCGGCATACGTGCTTGCCGCAGCGGGGTAGTCCACTCCTGTGTTGTACAATACAATCCAGAGCGCTTGGGTGGGATCGATGGTTAACGGGGATGAAAACGTTGCGTCAAACCATGTGCCCGTTCCATTCAAGCTAAACGTTTGTGAAGCCAGCAATGCACCAGGAGCATTTGTACCTCCTTGGCAAACACTGACATGGTATGAGCCTGCATACTGGTCCCAAATACGTACGGAGTTCAAAGTGTTATAAGATGTCAGCACACTGGCGGGAAATCTCACAGCCCAATATAAAGTGCCCCCAGCTCCCATGCTGTTGGCCAACGTTCCATTGTCGTAATGCAACTCGTTGGTACCCAAATCAGCAAAATAAGCCGTATAAGAAGCATTACCAGTTACCGTGAAAACGCGAGGATTATCCGTAACATTGTCATTCCATCCCGTGAAGCGATAGCCAGGATTTGCCGTAGCCTCCAGGGAAACCTCAGTGCCAGAGTTATATGTACCCCCGCCGGTCACTGTACCCATGGCACTGTTGGCAGAGGTGGCAGTAATGGTGTAGTTTGATGGTGCCACAGCCTGGAAATATGCGGTATAACTTGCATTCCCTGTCACCGTGATGTATCGTGGATTGCTGGTATTGCCGTCTTGCCAGTTAACGAACTCATAACCCTGATAAGCGTTTGCCATAAGCTGAACTGTAGTGCCCGCAGGATATGAACCTCCTCCAATAACCTCACCCATGGAAGTATTTGCAGACACCGCGGTAATAGTATAAGTCTGTGGTGTTGAGCCTGAGGAAAGCACCGGGCGAACCATCCATGTATAGTAAAAATTGCCGTAAGTGTATATTTGAGCCCATGTGTTGCCATCCAACGACACCCATGAACCATCGGGATTGCCGGCGTACGTGCTTGCCGCAGCAGGATAGTCCACTCCTGTGTTGTACAGCACAATCCAAAGAGCTTGGGTAGGATCAATGGTCACAGGAGTTGAAAGCGTCGCATCAAACCATGCACCTGTTCCATTCAAACTGAAGGTTTGCGAAGCCAACTGTGTGCCAGGAGCGGTTGTTCCACCTTGGCAGATACGGACCTCATACGAGCCTGCGTACGCATCCCAAAGGCGCACAGAAGACAATGTCGAATATGATGTCAGCACACTGGCGGGGAATCTCACGGCCCAGTACAAAGTGCCTCCAGCTCCCATGCTGTTCACAAGAGTACCATTGTCATAATGCAACTCATTGGTACCCAAATCGGCAAAATAGGCAGTATATGAAGCATTTCCCATGGCCGTAAAGGCACGCGGGTTATCAGTATTTCCGTCATTCCATCCGGTAAAACGATAACCAGCATTGGCTGTAGCCTGCAGAGACACTTCTGCACCTGAGTTATATGTGCCGCCCCCTGTCACTGTACCCATGGTAGTATTGGCAGAGGTGGCTGTAATCGTGTAAGACTGTGAGGTATTCACGATGGAAATATTATCCAGCAAGAGATAATAGCCATCATAGGAATCATGGACAAAAGCCAGATAAAAGCTCTGTCCATTGTAGCCCGACAAATTTATGGTATATTGCTGATAGGAAGCGGGAATCGCCGTCTTGGGCATCAAAGTAGTGCTGAAAGAAGACGCATTGACATTGCCAGTGGTAGACAATTTCACCAACATAGAATCGGGATAACTGTCACTCGCGCAGCGTGCATAAAAAATCAGCTGATAAGTCCCTGTTGCCGGCAGAGTGATTTGCGGAGAAACCAAATAATTTTCCGCATTCAGAGCCACCTGATTACTATTATCATACGAGAATGAATACAGGGTATAGCTTCCGTCATACGGAAAGCTGCTTGTGCGTCCCCAGACATTTCCGTCACCATCCGCATCAATGGTGGACCAGCAATCGAGATCATTCTCAAAACTCTCGGTCCAAGGGAAGGTGGTAACCTCACAAGTTGTTGGCGGTTGGGTAGAGGTACAGGGTGTTGCAATAGAATAGGAGCCGCTTGGGTTAGAGATGGTCAGCAAAGGCTGTCCTGCCGCATTATAAACAACAAAGGAGCACTCATAATCCCACTGACTACCCGAAGTCCAGGTAAGTTGCAAGGCAGAAGAGCATACATCAAACTGCTGTGTGGCATAACTTCCACTGCTGAGAGTAGCCGTACCATATACATAGCCCGATGTCGAGCTCAATGTCAGATAAGAGCTATTCCATCCATCAGCGTAGCTATCATTCATTTCCAAAGTAATTTGACACATATCGGAAGAAGCGCATTCACTCTGGGATACAGTAACCGTTACGGACTGAGTGCCTTGGGTAATGGTGACTAATGCCTGACGGGCAGCCCCCGTATTATTAGCCGTGGCCGTCACATTTACTGTGGTCACCAGCCCTGAACCAGCGCCAGAGGTGGGAGATACGGTTAGCCATGACTGGTTTGAAGTGGCAGTCCATTGTACACTACTGGTAGCATTACTAGACACCATAAAACTGGCAGTACCGCCTTCCTGCGGTAATAAGATATTATTGGTATTGGTATGCAACAAACCATTGGGTTCGATACCTACCACCAGTGACTGGTCCTGATTGTAGGTACCCATGGAGCCACTGCCTGTGCCACCGCCACCTGGGTTCAAGGCGTTATGGGCAAAATAGCCATCGTATGCACTACCCCAGCCCCAATTGATATGGAAAAGACCATTATTATCATAGCCATCGACAACAAAAGCATGACCGCCACCGCCATGACCGGATTCTATCACAGGCCGCCCTGCATCCATCTCCGCGGTAAGAACACTCACCCAAACCGCATCGGTGGTCTGGTCCTTATATACACTATGTATGGTGTTTTTGTAACTGAAATAATCTTTCAGCGCATTTTCAGAACATGCCAAATCAGAATAACCGTAGGAATTGGTATAAGCGCCGCTGGAACCAATGCCATAATCCATTTCCACAGCCACACCAACATGGAACATCAAAGTGGCCACCGCATTTATCTGGGCAGTTGTACTAGAGCTGTTCAAAGCATTGGGCATCGAGGACCATTGATACGTTGTGGCCCCAAAATTGGCGGACAACGTACCAAAATTGTCATCGGTATAAGTATGGGAACCTGTACCCGTAACCGGCCAATTCCAGAATTTCATCACCTGTGCCGTCGCCGTTGCCGTACATCCCGTAACCGCATGAATCCCTGCGGAATCAGGACACAAATTATTGTAATAAGGACTTTGATTCCACGTAGTAGTCAACATAGGCGACACCGAGGTAGTGTTTCTGGGAGTATAGCTTCCATTTCGCAAAGAAGTCCACATCTCCTCTATTTCTCCTGTAGCCCTAAAATTGTTATTTTTGTAATAAGCGATTTCCCGCTCATACCCCTGCAACTGATTTTGCACATGCGCAGGCAAAGGGAACACAAAACTGCTGCTCAGCGAATAACCGATAATAGGCTGGACACAATCGTCGGCGGCGACAATCACAAAGCCTTTTCCCATAGGGTGAACAAAAATGTAAAACTCTTGGAAACCGGACTGTGAAGTAACATCTGTCAACGATACCGGACCTGACTTGCCTGCGTTGACAGCATAAAAATTGCTCGCCACCTGCATGGCAGCGGAGGGAGACACTGGTGCCGCATACAAAGCGGTCATGGCCATACAAAGAAGGCTGAAGAGGATAACTTTAAATTTCATATTGATTTTTTTAAGTGGAAAACAAGTTGCAAAGATACTATTTTCTTCCAATAAAAAACTTTTCTATCGGTAAAAAAAATGGCGATACGTAAAAATAACACTCACTATTGTTTCTTTCATATTTTTGTTGTAACTTGCACGACAATATCAGCCGTGTAATCTTTAGAATACAGAAACCTTATAAACTGTTATGGATTCAATAAATAATCAAAAGATAAATTTCAATATTAATCTAATTAAAAATACAAAATTATGAAGAAAATCTACTTTTTACTGCTTCTGACCATGCTGATAGGGTTTAGTACTATACCTTTGTCGGCGCAACAGACACTGACCGTACATAATGGCACGGCCACAAATGCATACGTCCCGGTTTACGGCTATTACGCCGATGCGTATCTCAAAGCGGAGTTTGTCATACCCGCTTCTGAGCTTACGGACATAGCCAGCAGCAACGATCCCATCATAAGCATGACCTTCTATGCTTCGGAAGCCAATGTGTCATGGGGCAGTGCCAACTTCCAAGTATTCCTGTCCGAAATCACCGAGACAAGCCTCAGCTCATTTGTGGGCAGCGACAATGCCACCATCGTCTATCAAGGCTCGTTAAGCATCGTTGACGGTGAGATGGAGGTTGAATTTACCACTCCATACACATACAATGGCGGCAACCTGCTTATTGGTGTTTACAATACCGTTGAAGGCAGTTATGTAACTTCTAACTGGTATGGTGAGAATGTGAACGGTGCTTCCGTACAAGGATACAGCTATTCTGATTTAGGTTCAATTAGCGCTTCACAAAGGAATTTCATTCCCAAAACCACCTTCACCTACGGCCTTATCACCTGTGCCAAACCCACCGCTTTCAATGCCACCATTGTTTCCACAACCGAAGTCATGCTGAGCTGGAATGGCAATGGTACATCCAGCAGCTACAACATTGAGTATGGTCCTACTGGTTTTACCCTTGGTACTGGCTTCACGGAAATTGCCTACAACAACAGCATCAATATCAGCAACCTGACCGAAGGAACCACTTACGATTACTATGTGCAGGCCGATTGCGGAGCCGACGGCACCAGCATTTGGGTAGGCCCTATCACCCTGAACAACTCACAGTACAACATGTCTGCCACAGGCAACGACACAATAACAAGCTGTGGGATGGTTATTTACGACAACGGTGGACCTAATGGCGACTACAGCAACAGCTGCAACAGCACCCTGGTGATATATCCTGCTACTGAAAACACCGTTGTTTCCATCAGCGGCACAAACTCATCAGAGCCCAGCTATAATGGATGTTATGATTACTTGCGCATATATGATGGAGTGGGAACAA
>CADCNH010000045.1 GCA_902802755.1 uncultured Bacteroidota bacterium
GGGCGTTTGTTTGCCAGCATCTTCTTCCCCACCCTGCTGGGCATGCTTTTCAACATGGCATTCCTGCTTACCGACGGCATTTTTGTAGGCCACGGCATAGGCCCCGATGGGTTAGCGGCCATCAACCTCGTAGGCCCCATTATGATGGTTATCAGCGGTATGGGTATGATGTTCGGTATGGGAGCCAGCGTCGTTGCAGCAATACACCTGTCGAAAGGCAACGTCAAGGCGGCGCGCCTCAATGTCACACAGGTGTTTATAGCCGGCGCCACGGTGTCGCTTGTGATGGGCATTGTCTGCTACTGCTTTCCACGTCAAGTGCTGACCCTGCTGGGTGCACGCGGAGCCCTTTACAGCGCGGCCTACGAATACTATATATGGTTCATTCCCACCTGTTTGCTGATGATGATCTTTGTCTTCATCTTCCCCTGCCACTGGGGACTGATGGGAGCGTCGCTGGCCACAGACATCGGCGGACTGGTGGCAGTGGTGATGGTGATGTACTATATGCTGTTCCGCACCAAGACACTGAAATTCCACAAGTTGAAACGGACACGCACAAGCCTTGCCCTCTCGTTGCGCAATGTGGGCTATATGATCAGGATGGGTGCTTCAGGACTGGTGGGCGAGCTGGCGGTGGCGGTAATGATGCTGAGCGGTAATCTGGCCTTCATGCGCCACATTGGCGACGAAGGGGTGGCGGCCTACAGCATTGCGTGCTATCTCTTCCCCTTGGTGTACATGATTTGCAACGCCGTGGCACAGTCGGCACAGCCCATTATCAGCTTCAACCACGGAGCCGGGAAGCGGCCCAGAGTCTTGGGCACAGTGCGGTTCAGCCTGTTGGTGTCCGTGGTGATAGGGGTGCTGGTGAGTCTTGTGTTCCTCTTCTTCTCGCCCACGGTGGTGCTCTGCTTCCTCACGCCTGAGAGCCCGACCTATGCCATCGCCTCGACAGGACTGCCCTACTACGGTTCCGGCTTCCTGTTTATGGCCTTGAACATCTGCATCGTGGGCTACCTTCAAAGCATCGAGCGGTCCGGTGCCGCCAGTCTGTTCACCATCCTGCGGGGCATCGTGTTCCTGGTGGCGGCCTTTGCGCTGCTGCCCGGCGTGCTGGGCACCCCGGGGCTGTGGCTCGCCGTACCCTGTGCAGAACTGCTGACGACGATAGTTATTGCCGTCTACGCCATAGTGATGCAGCGGCAGAAAAAAATTTCGACTCCGGAGCAATAAAAAGAGACCGAACGAGACAAAATGATATTAGACAGAAAAAAATAAAACAGTATTATATGAAAGCCACACGCACAACATTCTTTTCGACAGCAGCACTGCTGTTTTTCCTTACACTCACCCCCACAGTATTGGCCCAGCCGGGAGGTTTTCCGGGCAGCGGACGCCCCATGGGACCCCCTCCGGGCAGCAACACAAACAGCTCCACAATGAGCGAGCGCGAACGCTACAGGCGGCAGCGTCAGCAAATGGAGGCCGCGGAAAAGGCACAGCAGGTGCGCCAGAAGAAGTCGGTGCGCGAGGGCGATGTGTTTAAGGTAGTCGGCACACTGCAGGACAGCGTCAGTGGCGAGGCCATTCCATACGTCAACCTGGCAGTGCTCAGCGCCGAGGACACCTCGATGATCAAAGGCAGCATCACGGACTTGAACGGTTACTTTGAGCTGACCAACATACCGCAGGGCAACATGCTGCTGCGCGTGTCGGCCATCGGATACAAGAATGTGCTGATACCCTTCACCGTCACCAACAATACGGCCTTGGGCACCTTGAAATTGGCACCAGGAGCCACAACCCTGACAGAGGTGAAGGTGACAGCGGCACGCCCCCTGTATGCCATGGATGGTGAAAAGCTGATATACAACGTGGCCGACGACCCGACCATACAGACCGGCACCACGAGCGACGCGCTACAGAACGCCCCTGGCGTAGAGGTGGACATTGAAGGGAACATCACACTGCGCGGCGTGTCGAGCGTCGAGATTTGGGTGAACGACAAGCCCTCCCGGCTTACGGAGGAGAACCTGAAGACCTACCTCGAAACCCTGCCTGCCAACGCCTTGGACCGCATCGAGACCATCACGAACCCGTCCGCCAAGTACGCCACCAGTGCTGAAGCCGTCATCAACATCATCACTTCGGCATACATTAAGAGCAACCACTTCATCAGCTTCGGCGTGAACGGGGCTACGCAACCTTTCGTATCGCCGTGGCTGTCATACACCTGGGCCAACGAGAAGCTGTCCGTGAACCTGTATGCCAGTGGCCGCTACAATTATAACAACTCTCAGGGATGGAGCAAGACCACCTACCGCAAGGACCACAACCCCGTGCCCGACAGCACCTACGACACCGTTGCCACAGAGAGCTACAACAGCGAGAGCAACAGCAGGAGACTGAGCGGAAATGTGTTTGCACACATCAGCTACGAGATAGACACGATGACGAACATCGAGTTTATGGGCAGCTACAATCTGAGCGGCAATAAGAGCACAAGCCTCTACGACCGGCAGCGCACGGACCTTGACCCCTACAACTACTTCCACTATTTTGACACGAACAACTCACAGGCGACCAATGGATTTGGCATGGCCGGTCTGGACTATACCCACAAGTTTGACAAAAACGGCCACAACATCCGAGCCAGCCTGCACTCCAATTTCAGCAACGGGAACAGCCAAAACGACTTTATCCGCCAATACACCACCGTGTCGCTCTTCAATTACGACAAGTGCTATTTAGACAAATACCACAACAACAACGTCGACGCCAATGTGCGCTACAACCGCCCCTACAGCCAAGAGGGAGAGCTGTCGTTTGGGTTGGGATACGGGCTGAAAAACACTTCGCGCCGCTACAATGTGGTGGACAGTGCGTCCACCAGCGAAGTGAGAGACGAATTGCGGAGCTATGACTTCGACGATTTGGAGCACTCGGTGGAAGCCGACGTGGAATGGACCCGCCGTTTTGGGAACTTCACCATGGAACTGGGCCTCGGGGCACAATATGAGCACATAGACTTCAAGTATTACGGAAGTGAGGCTTTCCCCTTCACCATCGACAGCCTGGCACGTGGTTTCCTCACCTACAACCCCTCCATCCATCTGTCCTACCGCACGGAGAGCATGCACAACTTCAAGCTCAACTACTCCATGCGTATGCGCCGACCCAGCGAGGAGAACATCACCACCTACAAGCGCTATTCGGTGGACAGCTATTCGACCGGCAACAGAGACATCACCTACTCCTATACCCACAACGCAGAGATAGGCTGGAACAAATACTTCATGACCTTTGGCAGCGTGGGACTGGAAGGTTACGCCCGATTCAGCACCAACGAAATAAGCAGTCTGACCACCTCGACGGACGAAATTGACCCAATACTGGACCGCATTGTGCAGTTCACCGTGCCGTACAACATGGGATCGTCCTACCGCGTGGGAGGAACAGCATTCGTCACCTTCCGCCCGTCGGGATTTGTCAATGTGAGACTATACACCAATGTCTACGACTACGGTTACCACTTTGACCAAGGGGCAAAGGGGGTGCTGGAGAACCACAGAGTGTCGTGGAGCGTGCGCCTGAACACATGGGTGAAGGTGTTTGACAAGTACCAGGTCTTCGCCTCGGCCAACTATTCATCGCCCACCATCAGCCTGGCCGCTGAACGCAAGGCACGTTACTTCCTGAACTGCGGTGTCCGTGCCGACTTCTTCAAGCGCAAACTCTCAGCCTACATCAATGTGCAGGACATCTTCAACTGGGGTAAGACAATTGGTTCCGGCTCAACCAACACCAACCCCTACCTGCTCAACGATAGCAACAACTATATGCTCAACAGCCGCTATATCTCGGCAGGCATAACGCTCCGTTTCGGTAAGATGGAACTGGAGAACCGCTCGAAAGTGGGAGCCGACGACACCAGCACCACTACAACAGAATAATCCGCCCATTACTCACATCATTTCACTCAGCAGGGGGCATGAGCCAGACAGGCAGTCTGGGTCTCTGCCCCCTCACTTTTTGCACAACTGAATCTGGCAGCGGTATCAAAACAACAGGAGTTGGATAGGATTGAGACAAAAAAAGAAAGGCCGGAATCTTTCGATTTCGGCCTATTCTGTTGTCCATCCAGGACTCGAACCTAGACTGGCTGATCCAGAGTCAGATGTGCTACCATTACACCAATGGACAATCTGTTTTCTACAGATTTGAGAGAGCGTCTTTCCTCTCAAAAGCGGGTGCAAAAGTACTACTTTTTTTTCAATTAGCAAAGAATTATTTTCAAAATAGATGATTAATCATTGTATTTCAGAGAAATAATTTTTGCAATACTTACTAATTACTCCTTGCAAAACGGGATTTTCACCACTCCGAAAGCTCGATTTTGCCCCTCTTGGAGTGGTAGAATCACAAAGCAAGAGGATACACAATAAAAGGAATGCCTTGGCGTTATTGCAATATGTTAAAAAAGGTATTTGTAAGTGGCTGCTACGACCTGCTGCACAGCGGACATGTGGAGTTTTTCCGACAAGCAGCTGAATATGGCGACTTGTATGTAGGCATAGGCTCGGACGAGACTATCCTCCACTATAAGGGCCACAAGACGTTATACCCAGAAAACGAGCGTCTATTTATGGTCAAGTCCATCCGATATGTGAAAGAGGCCTTTATCAATCAAGGCAGCGGAATACTGGACTTTGTTCCAACACTCGACATCGTAAAGCCGGATATGCTTGTGGTGAATTCGGACGGTGCCTCGGAGGAGAAACGAAAGCTGTGCGAAGCACGCGGAATGGAATATGTGGTGCTGGAGCGCACGCCACACGAGGGTATGGAAGCACGCAGCTCGACCAGCCTGAAGGCCACCCTCGGCCACAGCCACGGGAACGGCGATGGCCTGCCGACACGACTGGACCTTGCCGGCACATGGATTGACCAGCCCTACGTGAGCTGCTACGCCCCGGGGTGGGCCATCACCATCTCGCTGTTGCCCACTTTTGAAATCAGGGAGCGGTGCGGCCTGTCGACCTCGACACGGAACCAGATTAAACGCATCTGGCCGTACCAGCTGCCCAAGATGGACCCTGAGATGCTGGCACGGTTGGTGTTCTGCTTCGAGAACAGCCCTGAGCGCGAGGACGGCATCATCAGCGGGGCACAGGACGCCATTGGGATTTGCATCCCCGGACTGTGCCGCCACTACTACGACAACCATTTCTGGCCAGACCGCTTTGAACGTTGCAACGACGAGAAGGTACTGGCCTGGTTAGAAAGCCACCTTTGCCTTATTCCCATGGACCCACGCAAGCCGGGCTGCGATGTGACCACAGGAATGGACATCACGAAGGAGAATGTGCAAAGGTTGGCAAAGGCTGCGGACGAGTGTTGGAAGGCGATATTGGAGATGGACTTGGATCGCTTTGCGAGGACATATAAAGCTTCGTTTGAAGCACAGACAACCCTCTTTCCAGCCATGATACAGGGCTGTGTTCAGTCATTCATAGACAAGTATTCACAACTGCCGGGTGTACGCGCATGGAAGATGCCGGGAGCGGGAGGCGGTGGGTACCTGGCCTTGGTGGTTGACGACGCCAAGACGTTCTGCCAAGACCACGGGGAAGCCATCGATATTCATATCAGACGAAATTGAACTCAGCAGCCATGAAGACTATTGAGAAGCCTTATACCAAGTCGTTTGTGCTGGTCACCACTTTGTTCCTGCTGTGGGGACTGGCCAACAACATGACCGACACATTGTTGTCGGCATTCAAGAAGATTATGTCGATGAGCGATACACAGACTTCGCTCATTCAGTTTGCCTTCTATGGGGCCTATTTCTGCCTTGCCCTGCCCGCAGCACTGTTTATCCGCAAACACAACTACAAGAGCGGAGTGGTGCTGGGTCTGATCCTCTATGCTTTGGGGGCCATTCTGTTCATGCCCGCCGCCAAGGCAGCCAGCTATGGGTTCTACCTGATTGCCATCTATATCATGGCGGGAGGATGCTCGGTGTTGGAAACCACGGCAAATCCCTATATCCTTTCGATGGGGTCGCCAGAGACAGCGACTCGGCGGCTGAACATAGCACAGGCTTTTAACCCGATAGGGTCCATCATGGGCATATTGCTGAGTAAATACTTTATCCTCAGCGACATCTCGCTGTACTCCATTTCGGGAACCTATATGACTTTGGGGTTAGTGCTGATTGGGATTTTGGTGGTGATGCTGGTGGTGAAGATGCCCAAGGGCAAACAAGATGATGAACCCGTCACGGGGCTGAAAGCCGTTGTCCGAAGGCTGTGGGCCAACAAGAGATACCGCGGAGGTGTGGTGGCACAGTTTTTCTACGTGGGAGCGCAGATTGGAGTGTGGAGTTTCACCATCCGCATCGTGATGCAGGAACTTGGGGTGACCGAGGCGTCGGCATCGACAGTGTACCTTATCTCCATCATTGGGTTTTGCCTTTCGCGGTTTTTCTACACATGGCTGATGAAGTTCTTCGCCCCCCAGAAACTACTGATATTTGGTGCTACAATGGCATTGATCAGCACCGCTGCAGTGGTGGGATTGGCCGGAAGCGGATGGGTGCTTGTGTGTTTCCTGGTAGCCATCAGCGTGTTCATGAGCCTGATGTTTCCCACTATCTACGGCTTAGCCTTAGAGGAGGTGGAGCGCGCCGACCTTGGTGGACAACCAGGCGATGCCAAGATTGGAGCATCCGGCCTGATAATGGCCATTCTGGGCGGAGCATTGCTGACTCCGCTGCAAGGACTATTAAGCGACAACTTCTCCATTTACATCTCTTACTCCGTCCCGCTGGTTTGCTTTGCCGTGGTACTCGGCTACGCAATATTCATCAATAAATCACAGAAAAAAGAAAGACAATGAAACGCTATTGCCAGATGCTGGAACTTGTCAACGACAAGGAGATGATTGAAAAGTACGTAGAAGCCCATGCACATGTGTGGCCCGAAGTAATGGAGGGACAGCATGAGGTGGGTATCTTAGACATGCAAATATATCGTCATGGGAATAAGGTATTTATGATTTGCGACACGGTGGATGAATTTGATTGGGAACGCGATATGGCACGGCTATCCACACTGCCTCGACAGGCCGAATGGGAGGCCCATGTGGCACAGTTTCAGGGATGCGATCCCAATGCCCCGTCGGCAGCCAAATGGCATTTGATGGATAAGATTTTCCAACTTGAATAAACGTTTTTCAATGAAAAAAACTATACCGATTGCAATCGCAACAATAATGATGACCGCCATTGCCACATTGACCGGATGCACAAATAGGCAACAAGCAGACTTGATTGTATACAACGCCATTGTTTATACCGTTGACAATGATTTCAGCCAGGCCGAAGCCTTTGCAGTAAAAGACGGCAAATTCGTGGCAGTCGGTTCAACCGAAGGAATCTTGAAGCAATACCATGCTGGGGAGATGCTTGATGCAAAAGGGGCACCTGTCTATCCAGGGTTTATGGATGGGCATTGCCACTTTAACGGAATGGGGGAATTGATGGTGCGATATGTTGATTTGGTTGGCTGCAAGTCGTTTGATGAGGTGATAGAACGATTGCAAGATCATGCACAACAGTATCCCTCGGAATGGTTGTTGGGACGCGGATGGGACCAGAATTTATGGCCAGGAAAGCAGTTCCCTGACAACAAACGACTTAATGAGCTTTTCCCAGACAAGTATGTTGCACTCACCCGCATCGACGGACACATGGGACTGGTGAACAAAAGGTTGCTTGAATACATGCATTATGAGAGCCCGACAGGTCTGTTGCTTGATGCACCTTACGACAGCGTGAAAGCGCGTATTCCCAAACTATCACCCACCGAACACAAACAGGCACTGCTTGCTGCTCAACAGGCTTGCTTTGCCCAAGGATTGACTGGTGTGACAGACGCAGGACTCCCGTTAGACGACATCCTTCTGATAGATAGCATGCAGCAAGACGGAACACTGAAAATAAAGGTAAACGCCATGATGAATCCGGACGAGGAGACGATGGACTATTTCCTGTCCAAAGGGCCCATGCACAAAGAGCGGCTTGCGGTTTGCTCTATCAAACTGTACGCCGATGGTGCTTTGGGTTCACGGGGCGCATACCCGACGAATACTACGATTCCATCTGCCGAAAGGCGTACAAATCAGGGTTTCAGGTATGCACCCATGCCATCGGTGATGCCGGGGTACGGATGATGCTGAAAGCATACGGAGCTGTTCTGAAAGGGAAGAACGACAGGCGATGGCGTATTGAACATAGCCAAGTGGTTCATCCTGATGATTTCGAATTGTATCGAAAATACAGTATTATTCCATCAATACAAAGCACCCATGCCACTTCTGACATGGGTTGGGCGGCGGAAAGGCTGGGAGAGAGAGTTCGGAATGCATACGCCTACCGACTCCTGCTGGAGCAGAACGGCTGGGTGGTGAATGGGACAGATTTCCCTATTGAACAGATCAGCCCTTTGTATACTTTTTATGCTGCTGTGGCTCGACAAGACCTCGAAGGGAACCCTGTTGGCGGATGGCAGATGGAGAATTCACTTACCCGCGAAGAGGCCTTGCGTTCCATCACCTGCTGGGTGGCGAAGGGATACTTTGAGGAGAAGAACAAAGGCAGTATTGAGGTGGGGAAAGAGGCAGATTTTGTCGTGCTTGACAGAGACATCATGACCGTCCCCCCGCTGGAGATCCCTTTGGCTCAGGTGATACGATTGTTCGTCTCGGGAGAATCGGTTCCAGCAAAGTAAACTTACGACAAACAAAAAATGGGTTCACCTGATTTCTCAGATGAACCCATTTTTATCAAGTGGAGCATGCTTTTATGAATGGCCAGAATGCTTGCTCTCCACCTTGTCACGAGCTTTTTTCTCCCGCTCAATCCATTCAAGCTCAGATATAGCTAATGCTGATTCCATGATTTCCTCATTGGTGGGACGAGGGTGCTGATGCCAACAATGAGACTCATACTCAGCAATGGCCATGGGGTAACGGGAATTCAAATCCTGATAATTCTGATAGAGAGAATTCTCATAATGCTCGGCTCGTCGATAAATCTCATTCATCATTCCCCTCCACAATGCGCCAAAATGAACTTTACGGCATATCGTCCAGATAGTAAGCACTACCCACAGCACAGCAATGGCCATATAAGACCCACGCAGGAAAAGAGTACGCTTACGGAAACGATAACCCCAAGAGAACAGCAGCCCGCCAAAGAAAGCAATAATAGCAAAAAGTAGCAACAGAGCAAGTACCTTGGACCAGTTGCTCTTAAAAACGCGATTCCAACTCATATTAAGCAAAAAACAAATTAGTATAATAGTTTAAAGAAAGTGCCAATTCTTCTTTCCTCGAAGAATCTTATATTGCGTTTTCAAAACCCTATAAAACAATCCATTTTTAGGTTTTCGCGGAACATACTTTGTTAATGGGAACAACATAAAAAAACGTTTCCACAACAACGTACTTTTTTCCCACATGGACATTCTCTCAATAGAACGATGGTCTCCATCCTCAAAAATCACTCTTTCTATCTTATCTATATCACGTTGTTTAACCAAACCCTTATGGTACTCTGACAAGTCCACCTTTAACAACCATTCAGAAAGATACACTATCATTTCAAACGCCCTATCAAGATAGATGGAATGAAGTACGTCAAAGGTTTCCTCCGGGTTAAGATACTTCTTATTAGAATAAATGAAAACAGCCAGATCAAGGATATTCCTCACCGAAATTACATGCGTGTCAATAGAATAATTAAAATGATTCAGCGCATGCATTAACAAGTATGCCAAGTTTGGAAGCGGAGATAGAAGATAATAACCATCTTCAGCTAACTCTACATCATTCAGATGACACTGAAGATATTGTCCAACAGCCTTTTTCGTTTTAGTATTAGGGAACAAGAGCATTTTGTGATTTTCAATATGGACGTTCTGAACGCAGAATTCCGCATGCAAAGCTGTTTCAAACATTGATCCATCCTCACAAAATAATTGATTCCCTTTGTCAAAATCCTGAAAGAGAAAAATATCTATATCCCCACATGAACGAGATTCTGGCTTTGGATACAACTTTGATAATCCAATGCCTTTTAACAGCAACAACCTTATTTCATGATCATTGCAAACAGACACTACCTGTTTCAATACTGATTCCTGATGGTGATATGTATCCCATATCTCTTGTGCTGACAACCCCCAATTGATTGACTGTAGTCTTGATGGGCGCTGCTCTTGGGGTAAATCACAAACCGCATCCCAAACCCACGCCAATGTTCCGTGGGCCGCACTGACATCTAATAATCGATCCCAATCTATACTCAAATCACTTGGAATTGCCAACTTCTCATCCATTATAGCGGCCCGAGAAAGTGACAACATTAATTCGATTGATGACATATTACTATAAAATAGAGTCCTTAATGCAACTCACTATATAACTTACATCCTCATCAGTGACATATGGACCGGCGGGTAAGCACATTCCTATCTTAAACATAGATTCACTGACACCATTCAAATATGCTGGGTTATTCTTGTAAACGGGTTGTTTGTGCATCGGCTTCCATAAGGGGCGTACCTCAATCTGCGCTGCATCCAAATACATTCGCAATGCTTCCACATTGTCATTGGGTTGACAGTCCGTAGTGGCAGAAGTGACCGCATGGATAACCCCTGCTGCCCCCCCCACAGCACCCGTAATCACCTTCTTGTACGCATTCTCTTGCCCTTTGATGCGCAACTCTGGATCAATGCACATCGTACATAGCCAGTAATTTGCATCATAAGTATCCGAGGGAGCCTTCATCATTTTAATACCCTCCACTTTTGACAACAACTCCTCATACATCTTCTGGACATGCTTGTGATGACGTAAGTGTTCCTCTACAACAGTCATCTGTCCGCGGCCGATACCAGCACATACATTACTCATCCGATAATTGTAGCCAATTGTCTCATGCTGATAATACGGATAGGCCTCTCGTGCCTGGGTAGCATACCACTTAATCTTATCTGCCGCCTCCTTGTCAGGACAAATCAACGCACCTCCACCACTGGTGGTTATCATTTTATTTCCATTAAAAGAAAGTATACCGTATTCACCAAAAGTGCCTAATGATTGTCCATTAAAACGTGACCCCATACCTTCAGCTGCATCCTCAATGACTGGGATACTATACCTCTCCCCTATTTCCATTATCCTCTTTATATTGTAAGGCATGCCATATAAAGACACCGGCACTATTGCCTTAGGGTATTTACCAGTCTTAACTTTCCTGTCTATAATAGCTTCTTCCAATAAAACCGGATCAATATTCCATGTATCTTTCTCTGAATCTACAAATACTGGAATAGCACCAAGGTATGTGATAGGGTGAGACGATGCACAAAAAGTAAAACTCTGAACAATAACCTCATCTCCTGGCTGTACGTCACTGGCAAGCAATGCCAGATGAATTGCTGCTGTACCTGATGATAGGGCAACTACTTTCTTATTATGACCAACAAACTCTTCCAAATCTGATTCAAAGCCATTTACGTTCGGACCTATAGGTACAACCCAATTGGTATCAAAGGCCTCTTTTACATATTTCTGTTCTATTCTACTATCTGACATGCGAGCCAAGCAGAGAAATATTCTATTATGTTTAGCCATATTATTAATCTTCATTGTTTTTGAAAGAGGTGATCTGTCTTTACATAAAACAAGAACAATACATTATACCTGATAGCAAAATTAAGAGGACATTTATTAATTACCTTGTAGAGGAAAACTCTCAAAAAGCAAATAACTATGTATTCGGGAGGGAAATAACATGCTCATTAAAATCATCATGGTGCAATATTAACGCAACTAGTTTCCGTGCAAAAATAATACAAGCATGTTTTTTGAACAGCCTAAACTTCCAACCCGATTGAACATACTTAAACCATATATGATTAACCCGATTAATGAGGTTTTTTTTATATTCTGAGCTAGGCCTTAGAATATCAATTAACAATCGATTCTCTAATTGTTCATCTCTCTTATATTGATATGCCAGAGAATCTGACATCCCTAAATGATGAATTAATACACCATTGATACCATTAATAAATGAGAACAAATTAAACTTATCATAGGCTTGCGATACTAATGGCCAATTAACATTTGCATATTCATTATTCAAAAACAACATCCAATCTAACACTTGTCTTATGGTAACTTTCTCAGATTGAAAATGCACTGCCATATGATATGGTAAGAAAATAGCATTAAAGTTAGGGGACGGGAATTTCACCTTCTGTTGATAAATATCGTAGTCACTTGCATTTAAAGCCTCCATCTCTAATAATGCCTCTAATTCTATAGTTAAGCCGCCGCGATAAGTAGTGATTATTTGGTAGTGGTTTTCTATACTAATATTACGAAAATGATAACTTGTATGATGACCAGCGATTGTATTCTTGATTGGTATACCGTATTTTTGTGTTATTAATTGATCCGATCTAGACTGTTGTTCATACTGATAGATGTCTATGTCTCCACACTTGCGATGGGATGGTACAGGGTAATACCGAGATAAGGACAACCCTTTCATGACCATAGTTGGAATCTTATGCGAACTAAAAAACGCTAACAGTTCAGATACGACATTTAAATGATAGTGATATGATTGTTCTACAATTTCTTGCATTCCTAGAATCTTCAAACGGACATCAATCGGAACACTAATGGCCTTATTTTCTGATATTACATCTGATAACAGGGCTACTATATCGTATTTTTTCGATAATAAGAATATTTCTTCCCAGTCTTTGACACTTATACTATTTACTTTAACTATATCTAATTTTTTATTATTGAGCCCAGCAGCAAGTAACTGGAGTATTATCTCACAATTACGATCACTATTATTGTTTTTTATAATGTGCCTTCCCATATAGTCTTTCGCATATATTTCATCCCACAATAATATACTAAAGCATATAAATAAAATACTTTACCCAACAATACAATTTTATTATAAAATACATCTACTCATCACGGTCCACAAAAATCAAAGACAGTTTTATTGTATTATTGTGAGTTTTTTTTCATGACTATCGAATAGAAGTATTTAAACATATTATTTGTACTAAAGATTCCTAGGAATCAGGACAAAAACAATTCAATAACCTCGTTGGTAATACTGCGGTGACCACCATACAAAACACTTTTTCTACTCGATTAAACACAATCAATGAGCATAATAATACATCAGGTCAGTTAATATTAATTCTTGATTATTGTAATAGTGGATGTCAATGAATGTATAATAATGTTAATAGTGAATAAACCATATCAGTACTTTAAACGTCGAACACAATAGAGATTCTCGGAAAAACCTTATAGTATTACATCCTCTGATTTGAGTGGCTCATATATTCCATCTTTTGCTTCCATAATCACAGTACCAGACATAAGTGATTGCAATGTATGCCATTGTCCTTTAGGTATATTGAGTGCAAAGCATGGACCATCTGGTGATATCTCAACCTTTTCTTTCAAAACACTCCCTGTCTCATCGAATAATAACTCCACTATCTTTCCTCTTATAACTACAACAGTTTCCGAAGTATTTGGATGACGATGTATTGGTATTACACTTCCTGGTTCAATCGCATTCAACATTCTTTGACTATGATCAACTATACTATTGCGAAGATCATAATTGATGCGAAGACGTGTAGAACACTTTGCCTGCTCAGTCAAGTTGTCCAATAGGTTATTATTGACTATCATATGTTCAATTTCAAAAAAGTATTATTTGATACCAAAATTGCATAAAAAAGGAAAAATAGTCCACTTCTTTCGTTTGATTCTAATTCTTGTGAATTATGCTGTCCACTCATTCTTACTTGGACAGAAGAGATAACAATGAACAAATGTAACGAACAATCATACAACATACTTAGGCATTTCCTATTTCGTATTGTTTCTCTCGAGATAGGAAACGTGAAGATGATAATACTTCTTCATAAACAAAAGGTATGCACATCCAAAGATAACGAATACGCCACACATATAAATCCAATGGTTAATGGGAAGCATTATCATACCAAAGGAAATGAGTAATTGCATCAACATATATATCGTCGACACCAAAGGATGGGATAGTCCCAACTCATTAGCCATAATCTGATATGCATGCTTACGGTGTGCCTCTCCCAGGTTCTCATGTAGAAGAATCCGATGACAGATAGTAAGAACTGTGTCGACACCATAAACAGTAAAGAAAACAATATAAGATAAGTCATTCTCTTTCACTATAAGTTTTCCAACAGAAAAGATAAGAATAAATGCAATTCCTACAGCTCCAACATCCCCAGCGAAACACCTGGCTTGCTTGCGGAAATTAAAAAAGCTGAATACCAAGATAGCCAAGCCAGTTACAACAAGAAAAGGCATGTTGACAAATGGGGTATGGGCATTGATATATATCAACGGCAATAATACCGATAGCGAATATGCTCCAGTAATGCCATTGATACCATCCATGAAGTTATATGCATTGGTAATACCCACGCATACAATCAATGCGATAAGTACCGCCCACCACATATCCCATTGAAGGAGCCCAAGTTCTTGGAACATAAAAAACATGGCCGAGAATTGCACAATAAGCCGTATCCAATTAGGTACTGAATGTACATCATCAATGAAACTAATAATGGCGATAGCTGTCAGGCCGATCATAAACCATGAATACTGCAAACCAAAGAAAGCCACCCACAGCCAAGCACCAAAAAGGAAAATAATACCACCGCCACGCAATGTGATGTGAGTGTGTGACGAACGCAAATTAGGCTTGTCAATAATGTTGAATTTATCGGCAACCTTAAAATAAACCAACTCGGCAACCCCAAGGATTGCAGTGATAATTAAGAAAATCCACCAAGACATATTTATTCCTTTTTAAACAAGCCATCCACCAGTGCTTTCAGTGACCCCAATCCATAACTGAAATGTATGCAACAAAAGGCTTTCAACAAATCACAAACAGTAGTCTTTTCATCGTTAATTTGTATGGAGCGCATTAACATGCAAGCCAGATACAACAATGCCACAAGGGGAGAAATCAAAAATAAAGGCCACCACAGAAATCCTAAAAGAAGTGGTAGCAGCAGAGCCAATACAAAACCAGCAGGAATGAAATGCCTTAATCCGAGGTTTTTTGTCGTATGGGTGATGAAACAAGTTTTAATCACCCAATAACCTGTCTGGAATCGGTTTTTGAAGAAGTCCCCATAATTATCTCTTGGGATATATGTACAATGAATGGAAGGAACCATATAGATTTTACCACCGGCATGGGCTAATCGCTTATTCAACTCAATATCCTGTACTCTAACCAGTTTTTCATTATAGAGGCCAATCCTATCAAAAACAAACGATTTATAGCAACCAAAAGGAACCGTATCCACCACAAGATACTCCTTATCGGAGCCAGTTCTGAAAGTGCTGTTACCAACGCCAAATTTGTCGCTCATCACCTTAGCTATAGATTCAGATGTCTTATTACTATTAACGACTTTGGTCTCGCATACTCCACCGATATTCCATGCATCGGGCAGTTTGTTATGCCATTTTACTAGTTCTGAAAAGTAGTTTGATGGATACAACGAGTGGCCATCCAGACGCATGATGATGTCGCCTTTGGCCTCACTGATACCCTTGTTCATGGCGTAAGGCACGATCTTTTGTGGATTGTCGAGCACGCGCAAATATGGGCATTGCGACAAATACGAGGCAATGATTTCCCTTGTGCGGTCGGTGCTCATGCCGTCTACAAAAAGGACTTCCAAATCATTCTTTGGATAGTCCTGTTGCATGATGCTCTCAATGCAACGTCCAATGTATTTTTCTTCGTTGTAAATGGGGCAGATAACTGTTAGCATAACTATTTATAATTCAGATTTATCATTTCACCACATTTCAACAGAAATTCTGGTGTAAGGTTATTCATCATACCTCCATTTGAGGTAAAGGTCATCTCACCAAAATATATTTTACCATGGATATTATATAAATCAAGTCGCACACAGGGGAAAGGCTTCGTTAATGTTTCAGCCACCCTAATCATTTCATCAAGATTCTCTGGTTTCGGTAATATAACATCTTGTTTGTAACGGGAATTTGAAATACAAACCTCAGGCATTGGATTCCAATGGGTATCATAAGTCATGGCATCAGCACCATTTTTATCACGGTCGCTATAGGTTCTGATGTAATGAGCCTTCCCGTTGAAACACCAAATTTTATAGTCGATAGGGGATTTTTGGCCATCTTCAGAAGGCAAAAGCTCTTCAGCAATTACACATGGGACAATGTCTTTATATTGTGGTTCCGCACCCAAAGCCCCCACATGTTTATCATTCAACCATCCTTGTAGAATTTTTTTTGTGGATTTGATATCGAGTTTTTTCTTGTCTTTGACAATTAGATTCGAACTCTTTCCACATCCGTTATTTGCTTTAAAAATAAAAGACTCCGGCAATTGTCCAAAATCAATGTCATCAACACGATACCACACACCAATTAGGCCAATTAAATAATCTTCCAATCCACAAGACTTCACATAATCCCTGACCTTATACTTGTCAGCCAACTTTGTCCATGCAGAGGTGTCGGTATACAGTTTCAAATAAAGGATTTTTTCATTGAGATCTTTTGGAGCTTTTAAGTTTGGCATTTTTTTAAATCTAGCAAAATACCTTATTTTTGTCCAAGTTACAGGATGGGTTTCTCCCATCCATTCTCCAAACTTTATCAATGGATAAAAGACTATTCTGCCAGTATTGCT
>CADCNH010000046.1 GCA_902802755.1 uncultured Bacteroidota bacterium
GCTTTCAGTAATCTCACTGAGTTTAGCGATATTGTATTGTGCGGTTTTGGATGAATTGATGGCCATCGATGGGAAATCAATGGTGCTGCTGGCACCATTACTGTTGATGCTGATATCGTTTTCAGCGGTAGTCAGTGTGGCTTGGATATTGGTGGCCACCGTACCTCCTGCATTTTTGAAAATAACATTGATGACGGGTTCATCGCCACGCAACACGATATTGTTGGCGTAGGTGCCTTCAATGTCATAGTGGTCAATAAGCAGCACGGGAGATGAGGGTGTTATGATTTGGCCTGAAATCGGGAAGACGATGTTGTCAATCCAAGCGCAGTCGCTGCCACTGGCTTGGCTGGCGTCTTTGGAGTATCTGAATCTGAAGGTATGGTTGCCGGGAGTAACATCGAAGCTGGATTGTCCCCATGCAACTTCACCACTCAATTCTTCTTTGGTTGTTCCATCAATGGCGAAAGAGAACTTGTCGTAGTTAGATTCTGAGGATACTTTACGGAAATAGGAGATAGGACTTGCCTCTGTTACATTAAGGGTAATGCTGAGGTCGGAATTGCTGTTGGTGGGACTCCACCAGCTGCCACTACCATCGGGCAGGTTGCTATTGCTGCGTGCGCTGTAATTGCCGGCGTATGTATTGCTACTGGTGATTTGCCATGGATAGTCGCCATTATTATTCCATGCAAAAGCATTGTAACCACCGCTCTCGAAGTCTTCCATGGCTCTGCCAATCATGAGACTATAAGGCATGTTGAGTTCATATTGTGTGTTGTTGATGCTGAATGACATGGGATACATGCTTCCCACTGTAGCGGAGGCGGCTACGCTGATGTTGAAGGTCACTTGCGTGGTATTGCCGCTGGTAATTTCATTGACGGTCACATTGCTACTGTTGACTGTTATGTCGCTGTGATGGGACATCAAATGGCCTGTGAGGGCGGTAATGTTGTTCTGACCGCTGTTTTTCACCACGAAGGTGATGGTTCCGCTCTCGCCAGGATTGATTTCTCCGACATTCGGAGTGCCTGCGTTGATGATGGTGCTTTCCACCTGAAGTTCAGGAGCGATGGCATTATAAGTGAAATTCCGCTCAAAAGTGCCATTGTCGGAGAGTATGGTCACTCTGACGGAAATCAGCTCGTTGTTGCTCAGTGACGCACTGGTTCTGGAAATGAAAGCATTGTTGAGGTCAAAGTTCTGGTTGCCATTCATGGTGCCAATATATACAGAGTCAACAAGGAAATAGATGTTTGGGGTAAGGGCTTGTATTTTGGCTCTTACATTGTTTCCTGTAATGGCACTGACATTTTCAACATGTAAATCCCAGTTGCTGATATGGTCGTTGCTGAGTGCTGCGCAGTTGTTCAAACTGATATTGCTTACCGCATAAAAAGCGTTTGGAGAAGCGAAATTGATAGTTTGGAAGAACTGGATGTAGTTCTGGGCAGAGATGGCTATCTCGTATTGACCGGGAATCAGGTCGGCGGGCAATGCCAAGCTTACCTGACCATTCGCATCGGCGAAAGCAGCACTTATCAGTACGTTGTTCTGGGTTAAGGCCACGTATGCGTAAGGTACTGCGGTAAAATCAAGAGAAGAAATACCTATAACACTGCCATTGGGAATGTTGGCGGTTATGGCTGAGGGCTCCGACAGATAGGGCTTGATGGAAGGATCACCAAACACGTGGTAGATCTCCCAATAATATAATTTTCTTGAGGAAGAAGAAGACTCAACAGCCATGTTTCCTGCCATGTTGAAACCTGCAGAGGTTGAAATCCATTGACTGTATGCTTCATTGTGCGTATGGAATATACGGTCATAAGCTCCGAGATGGTTGGCATTGTAGGTGGGGGTTGTAGTGGTAATACTGCTGCGAACACCTACTGCCCAGTAATAGTCCTCATCCCAGTATGTACTGTTGGATGCTCCGAGATAAATCACAGCACCTTTCTTGGAGGCACGTAAAAGTGTTTCACCAAAACAGGAACTCTGTTCAAATCTTCCTGATTCACAGCAGTTTCCAATCATAATGCCATATTTATTGAGATTGCTCATGGAGTTGACATGGCTATTGACGAAACTGGGATCAGCCCAACCTTCTGCGGAACAGTGGGCAGTATAGTTAGCCCAGCCGACACCAGCACCGATTTCAGAACGGATGGTAGCCGATTGTGAGCTGCAGTTATAGAGATGAGTGTGTACCGTGGTGTATCCATTAGTGGTGTTTATATAATTGTTGGCTATATAATTGATCTGGCCGTCGGCATGGGTGGGAGAATATCCATTGCCATCGGTACCTGCAACCAATACAGCATCATCAAGATAGCTTGGGTCTGGCATGGTGTACTGTTCATACATTAAGGTCTTTTCAATTTGTGGACTCAACTGGCTGACATTCTGGGCGGAAAAACGGCCATAGTAGCAGTCGGGAATATTGTCACCGGTAGTCCAGGTGGCATAGTATAAGTCGGAGATATGGTCACTTGAAGATTGACCAGTGAAAGCTGGAATCTGTTGCTTGTCGCCAACCAGTAATAAGAATGTGGGAGCGGGGTCTTCCGCTGTGGCATTGTCGTATTTGGCTTTGATAAAGTTCTTGATGCTGGTGGTGGTAGTACCTACATTGCTGTCATCAGTATAAGCAATCTCCACTAAATAACCTATACGTTTCTTCCAATTGATGAAATTTTGGAGTTCTTCATTGTTCCTGAACATGGAATGTGCCACAATCAAATACTTGATGGGAGCACTGCTGATTTCGTTTCTGTAACCTGGAGCACTCATGGGATTGATAACACCATAGTGCTGTCCGTCGAACATACCGTTGCCATGTTTGGTCTTCATCTCCATGGTTCTGGGAATGTTGGGGTTGACAAAAGTGATTTCCACATCTAATTGTGTGCAAACTCTGAGTTGGCCAGTTACAGGGTTGTATTCAAATGGAGAAACGCTCAGTCTGCCTATGTTGATGTTGCGGAGCATGCCCACTTTCTCGCTTTGTGCCAACGGCATTCCATAAAAGCTATTGGTAGCGTATGTCGCTTCGTCAATCACAAAGGAGAAGGGACCGTCTTGTGATTTGGGATGACGAGGTTGTGCCGGCATAATAGGGTGGTCGATTCCCAGTTCGGCAAGACTAAAGGTCTCGTAAGTGCTGTTAACAACATTCACTTGCATGTTCTCGCACAAGGGAATCTCCAGCAGGTTGGTGATGACAGGCAATTCGGGCTGGCCATCATTCTGTGTGGGAGTCATACCCTCATAAGAAAGCTGGCAATAGTTACCTTGCTCAGTCTTGATGTTCTTAATTTGAAGATTCTGAACATCAATAGAGTAGGAGATTTTGATGTCGCTATAGCTGTTATCCGTTATACGGTAATAGTTAGAACGCTGAGCCATACCGGAATTGAAGAGCAACAGGCTCAAAATGCACATCAGAATGATAGATTTTTTCATGTTTTTGTATTTTAATGATTATTATTTTATGCTGAATAGATATATTTTCTAATATAAAATACCGAATTTCACCCCGCCAAAGTGGTAGTGGTGATTTTTTTCGCTGTTGGTAAAATACTCTGAATTGTCGGGCTCATCAGGAATGTCCACACTGTATTTGATGCTGGAATGCTGCATCTTGTAAGTGGCTAATATCAGCAGGGAGACTTTCTCACTGACTTTGATGTTGATGCCGAGACCGGTTTCCACTACGGGACCCGCTTTGGCTCCTTGGATTATGCGGGTTGTCAACTCGGGTTTCTGGTTCATGTACCACTTAAAAGAATAACCCATGTTGGCATACCAGTGGGGACTGAATCTGGTCTTGGTGAAATTAACGCTGAGGTTGAAAGTCAACGGAATGAATGCCGTATAACGCCAGAAGTCAATACCTAAGTTCACACCCATGAAGAAGTTGGGGTTGAACTGATAGGCTAACAGTTGGTTTATCTGGACAGAAAACAGACGGTTTTGTATTTCACGGTTGGGTATCTTGATGCTGCCGGCACCACCAGCCACGCCGACGGTACTCATAAAGACAAATTTGCTGTCTTTGGCATTGCGGAATTTCTCTTTGTTTTGTGCGTATGAACCGAAAACGCAACAAAAGCATAATATGATGAAGATGATTTTTTTCATGATAAAGTATTGTTTTTCAGTTCTTTTGCGGTCTTGAGGGCAGCATCGCTGACAGGATTGCCACTCATCATGGTGGCAATCTCACGAATGCTTTCCTCTTTATTCAGACTTTTGATTTGGGTGAAAGTTTTGTCATCGGCAACATCTTTGTAAACAAAATAGTGCTTCTTGCCTTTGGCTGCTATCTGCGGCAGATGAGTGATGACAATCAATTGGTGTTTAAGTGATAGTTCTTGCATGAGCGATGCCACTTTGCCGGCCACTTCGCCCGAAATGCCCGAGTCAATTTCGTCAAAAATAACGGTTGGCAACAGGCTGTTGTCGTTGATAATGCTCTTGAGGGCCAACATGAGGCGTGAGATTTCACCGCCTGAGGCAGTCTTCTCAATCTCATTCAGCTCGCTGCCACGATTGGCAGAAAACAGAAACTGCACCTTGTCGATGCCGGTCTGTCCAGGTTTTTGACCGGAAATGATCTCTACTTTGAAATTTCCGTATTCCATGCCCAATAGCTTGATGCGGCCAATCATCTCCTGCTCTAATTTGTCAGTGCATTGATGGCGGGATTGGGAAAGGGTAGTCGCTAATTCCAAGGTCTTGCCATAGAGTTCCTGGCAGCGTTTTTGACTTTGCTCAAGCAGCTCGTCATTAGCTGTCATAGAATCCAATTTGGCCTCTGTTGATGTTAGCAAATCAATGAGTTCTTCGTTGCTGTTGACATGGTGCTTGTGCTCCAGATTCAGCAGCAGGTCCAAGCGCTCGTTCAGCCTTTCCAGTTCTTGGGGGTTGACTTCGATTTTGCTCTCTTTCAGGCTAAGGTCTCTGGCTATGTCTTTCAGTTCCAGCAGACTGCTGTCCAAACGCTGGCTTAATTCTTCGATTCCTGCGTCAAATTGACTGATACTTTGGCAGTGGTCCCGTATGATTTGTAGCTGGTGAATAATGTTTTCTTCTTCCTCTTCTTCAAGAAGTTGGATGCTCTGGTATAGTTTTGACTTGATGGTTTCCGCATTGGAAAGCAGGGCTATCTGTTGTTCTATCTGCTCCTGCTCCCCCTCACTCAGCTGGGCATCATGAAGTTCTTGACGTACATATTCGAGATAGCTGTGTTCCTGATCCTGCTGCTTTTGCAGCTCGAACAATTCAGCATATTGTTTTTCCGCTTTCTTGTAAGCGTTATAGGTTGTTTTGTATTCCTCGAGCAGGGAGTGATTGCGGGCATATAAATCCAACACATTAATCCTGAAATTCTCGTTGTTGACCAACAGGTTGTTGTGCTGGGAGTGGATGTCCACCAATGCTTCCGCCAGCTCTTTGAGCAGCGACAGGGTAACTGGTGTGTCGTTGATGAATGCTCTGGATTTGCCGTTTTCGGTAACCTCACGTCGGATGTAGGTGATGTCTTGGTAGTCAAGGTCGTTTTGTTGGAAGAAATCCTGCAAATGCAAGGATTTGATGTCGAAGGTGCCTTCGATAAAGCATTTTTTTGTTTTGTCGTGAAGGACGGTTGTATCGGCACGTTTGCCCAGAATCAGTGATAAAGCGCCAATAATGATAGATTTGCCTGCACCTGTCTCGCCGGTAATAACCGTGAAGCCCTTGTCGAAATCGATTTTAAGGGAACGGATAATCGCGTAGTTCTCTATTTGCAGGGCTTTGAGCATAATTGGTTACTTGTTGGTGCTGGCGGTTATGGCATCATATTTTGATGAGTTGGCAGGGTCTAACTGTTTCATGATGTTGACCACCTGTGTTTTCTCGTTGGCTAAGCCTTCTTTGAAAATATTGATGATTTCGTCGGATTTAGCGCCGACCATGTACTGTACAATGACAAGGTTGGATTTCTGTCGTGCCACCTGTTGCAAGGTTTTGAGTGCTTCGAATATCACTGCTCTTCCACCATCGGGATTGTCAGCCATGACATCCAGACCTAAACGGTGATAGTTGTACAAAAACTCGTGGATTTTGCTGTAGGTGCCGTTGGTGAGGTTCTCAACAAGCCAGTAGCGGTTGTTTTGTCCAGACTCGAAAGACTGCCAACCAGGTTCGGCGACACTCTGGCATAAGTTGACAATGTTTTGGCATTTGGTATAGTAGGGTGCTCCGCCGTTCATGGAGAAGGTGTCGAAATCGAGTGCCAAGAAAAGGTTCAGATAATAGGCGATGAGAGAGGTCAATTGGTTGAGGTTGACGTTGTCATCATACTCCAAAGGCTGTCCTTCATCGTAGGTGAACTGGATTTTCTTGTCCTGGAAGTTCAGCACGGTGGTTTTGTAGTTGGTCTTGTAAACGGGACGGTGCAACTGGACGGTCATGGTGCCTTTCAGCACATCACCGGACACCTCGGTCAGATTGATCATCAGACCGCATTCAATACGCTCGTTGGTTTTTAAGGTGTATTGGCACCATTTCCGGTCGTTGATGAACTTGTACAGCTCCTGTTGCAGTGCATTGTAGCGTTCACGGTTGGAACCGCTGATTTTGGAGGAGTTGATAGACACCTGACATTGGAAATCCTGGGCGGACAAGCTTGCCGTCATCAGGGTCAGAAGGAATAAAACCAACAAACGTTTCATGATTTCTATTTGTTTAATTTACTGATTATAAACTGAATAATCTCTTTGGCGACTTCGGCTTTGCTTTTGGCCTCACCTTGGATTAGCTGTCCCTCCTTGTCTATCATGGTCACTTGGTTGGTGGGCTTGTTGAAGCCAGCCTTTGGGTTATTCATAGAATTTAAAACGATGATATCGATGTTTTTATTTTGCAGTTTGCCTTTGGCGTTCTCCAATTCGTTCTCGGTTTCCAAAGCAAATCCTGTAATTAACTGTCCCTCACGGCGTTGATGTCCGAGAGTGGACAAAATGTCTTTGGTTTTTACGAGTTCGATATTAAGACCTTCCTCGTGTTTTTTGATTTTTTGGTTGGCGGTAACTTTCGGGGTGTAGTCGGCCACGGCGGCAGCCATGATGATGATGTCGGCGGCGGGACCGTAGTGCATGCATTGGTCGAACATTTCGCCGGCAGTCTTGACATCCACACGGTTGATATGGCTGGAACAGCTCAGGTGTGTGGGACCGCTCACCAGGGTTACTTCAGCTCCTTGGCGTGCCAGTTCTTCTGCCAGTTCATATCCCATCAGGCCGGAGGAATGGTTGCCGATAAATCGGACGGGGTCGATGGGTTCGTAGGTCGGGCCAGCGGAGACGAGGGCTTTGTAGCCTTTGAGTGTTTGCTCACCGTCCAGGAACTGACAAACGGTGGCGAAAATCTGCTCGGGTTCTTCCATGCGGCCTTTGCCTTCCACACCACATGCCAAAAATCCAGATTTGGAGTCGATGATATGGACTCCACGTTGCTGAAGGGTCTGCATGTTCTGCTGTACTGCCGGATGGGCGTACATCTTGCAGTTCATGGCGGGAGCCATGAAGATGGGCTTGTTGCAGGCCAATAGGAGGGTGGACAGTGCGTCATCGGCAAGGCCATTGGCGAATTTGCCAATGATATTGGCTGTGGCAGGAGCCACAATAATGCAGTCGGCCCAGTCGGCCATGGCGATGTGATGCACATCCATTTCGTGACCGTGCTCGAACATGTCGGTGTAGAGTTTGTTCTGCGACAAGGTCTCAATAGTGAGGGGTGTCACGAACTCCAAGGCATGCTGAGTGGCTGTAACTTTTACCTCGTAACCTGCGCTTTTAAACAAGCGGATAAGGGATAGTGACTTGTATGCCGCTATCCCTCCGGTAATGCCAATGACTATATGTTTACAGCCTGTGTTGCTCATCTGTTTTGGTCGGTATTCTCAACGTCGTTGAAGTAAATCTGTTTGTTCTCGTATTCGTTGATGGCCAGCAAAGTGGGCTTGGGCAACTGCTCGAAATATTTGGCTAATTCAATCTGCCCGAGGTTTTCGTGGTATTCCTCCAAATTGTCGGTGGCACTGACAAATTCCTGTGATCTTTCGTGGAATTCTTCTTTCAGGTCAGCGGCGATTTGGTTGGCTCTTTTAGACAAAACGACGACGGTCTTGTAAATGTTGCCAGTTTGATCATCCATTTTAACGATGTCGCGGGTGATGGCGAAAGGATTAACCTTTAATTTTTTGTAATCTGCTGATTTCATTGATATTAGTTATTATTTTTGATTTTATTGATTTGATTTTGTGCATCATCTGCCAATTTCTTGGCATCCATGTAATATCCTGAATTGGGATATTGGGCTTGCATGATTTTGAATGCGTCAATACAGGCTTGAAAACGTTCTCTTTTTTTCTTGT
>CADCNH010000047.1:0-2314 GCA_902802755.1 uncultured Bacteroidota bacterium
GTCGGTGAAGGTCTTGATGCGGTTGTCGCGGTTGTAGCCATAATGCACCGTGTAACCCATCGGGTTAGTCATGCTCACGAGGTTGCGTTGCTCGTCGTAGGCGTATGTCCAAGTGCGGTCATCAAACGAGGTGCTCATCTGTGTCATCAGCGTGTCGGCATTCCACTCAAAGAGAATGCTGCGTCCGTTGATGTCGGCAATGGATGTCAGTTGGCCGTTTTCGTAGGTCAAGTTGAGAGCGTTGCCATAGCGGTTGACGATTTGGGTCACCTTCTTCGATTCGAGGTCGGTGAAGCGGTATTGCGTTCCGTCCTTCTCCCTAAGGGTGAAGCCGCTACCATCGATGCTCAAAGTGCTGAACACTCCAGCGGGTGCCTCAAAATTATTGCCGTAGCGGGTGTAGAGGTCCTGCCTACCATCACCTTTCTCGATGATGATGCCCAACGAATCCTCCATAAAACGCATCTCGTAACCGAGGCTCCAGCCATTACCATAGCCGTAATTCTGGTGATTGTATGAACTGTTATAGTAAAACACGGCGGCCAAGTCCAATCCTCGGTTGGGGATGGACATATCGGCCCGCTGGTAGAACAGCACGCCGTTGTAGCTGTTCACCCAAATGCCGTTGGGGCAGGCAATCTTGGGCCGAATGATGTTTTGGGCTTGTGCCGAAACAATAGCAAACAACAAGCCAAAAATAATTAATCTATTGATTTTCATTATATTATTCTCCTTTCATTAATAATGTTTTCTAATGGCATAGATAATAACCCTGACATTACTAGCAGAATTAGCCTTGATCAGAACCGCCTTGGAAGTACGGTAACCTGGACGCAACACATCAGGGTTGCTGTTGTTTTCAGCCGTGCTGAAAGTGAGTTCAGTAAGTCCCTCCACCAACTCGTCCGAAGTAAATCCAATGGGATGACCATTACCACTCACCACCAGGAAACCTGATACATTCAAATCGGTAGTACCAATATTGCCGTACTCAATAATCACAGGGAAAGTGTTACCATTTCTAACACTCGACGGAGCCACAACATTAACGACCAATTCGGCAGGCAGGCCCTCCTCTATGGTAAAGGCATCGCCCTTAATGGTAATAATGCCCCCAGGCAGTTCGGCTTCCAAAGCATAGGTGCCAAGCGGCATCTCAGCAAGGTCGAAAGTGGTGTAGGTTTCCGTGCTGTTGCTAAAGAACACCTTTTCGGCAGGTAGGTATTCATCACCCTGCACCAAACGGAAATCCATGATGCTGTCAAACTTCGCGCCCGTAATCTTCGTGGTGATGGAACCCGTGTTGGCACCGTGGTCGGCATCAATGTGCAGAATCTCAAAGTTGATGATGTTAGTGGCTATGCTCACCTGCTGCGGGCTACCGCTTTGGGAAGAACCCTTAGCCAAAAGGTAATAATCGCCTTGTTCCAAAGCGGGAATCAGAATTTCAATCTCTTGGGCGTAGGGTACGTATTGGCCAAAATCATACTGCGACAAAGTGGGCACAGTCTCATGCGAGAGATAAAGTCCATTGGCTACCTGTTGTTCAGTCGTGGTCAAGGTACACGAAAGCGTTTGACCTTCATATTCTGGCCCGACCTCCAACTTGTAGTAGACATATTGGTCGGAAGACAAAGACCTATCCACCTGTTCACCAATGGCCAAAGTCGGATAGCCTACTGCGGTGGTCAGCATGGAAACACAGATATTGTTCTCGTAGGATAATTCATTCAATGCGTTCAGAATGTTAACCTTCACGATGACATAATAGTTGCCTTCGGGAACGCTGGTCAGCATACCGCTCAATGCACAGGCTTGCTGGGCATTGGCAGCAAGGTCGATATCAGTATTGGCATAGCCAAGCATCACATCATCACTACTCCAAGCAGCATCGGAGGAAAGGTAAACAGCATTTCGGATACGACCTATAGCGGGGTTCTGCCCAATGTTGCGCAGTTGCCACGACACTGTCATTTCCTCACCCGAGACCACTGAAGCCGGAAATTCAGGCTGCAAAGCAATCAAATCGCAAGGACTTGGAGCGAGCACTGTTACAGGGATGGCCAAAAAGTTATCATTCTCGTTGTTATGCTCAAAAATCTGATCGGTTTTATCGGTGCAACCAATCAAGAAATAATCGCCATCCAAACCATTCGGAATCAGAATTTCGACTGAATCCGCATAGGTCTCCCCCACTTCCAACGCTCCATGATGGATTTTTGCACCCAACTGCAATGCGCCAATGTAGGTCATATTCTCGCCGATAAATAAGGCATCCGTCCAATTTTCCTTCTGCGTCACCCTTTCACCTTCA
>CADCNH010000047.1:2324-10676 GCA_902802755.1 uncultured Bacteroidota bacterium
CTACGGTATAATGCACCCAATAGGCACGGTCGCAAGTCATGTTCTCCTCCACAGTGAGTGAGGTGATGCGCAAATCGGGAAGCGAACCTAACTGCACATCTATCGGAACGGATTGAATATTATTCAGGGTATCTGAATCATAAGTTACCCGAGAGGCATCACTGACGCATAGCAAAAACTGGTCACCGAGATGGCTGTAAGGCAATGTTACCGACCGCTCCACCGAATATATACCGTTAGGTTGAAGTACCGTTTGCCTTGCCACTGAACACACTTCTATGTCATCCTCGCTTAAAACAGCATCATTCGAAACATACACCTTATCTAACCAAGGTAGAGGAAGCATTTCATCTTCTACCAAAGTATAAGTACCATTATTCTTCACATACATTGGAATCTCATCTGAAGGACAAGTACCTATGTTTTTCACTGTCCAAGTTAGGGAGGTGGATTCGCCCGCCCAAACTGATTCTGGAACTTGCAAGGTCATAGTCTTCAAATCAAAAGGATAGTTGATAACTGTCGCCGAAATGGTAGTGGCATTGTTGTCGTCGTTAGACTCCAAAACAAGATTTTCTTCATCTACGATAACATCAAAATAATTGTAAGAAACAGAGGCCATGGGGGAAATGAGAACTTTTTGCATAAACGATAGCGTTCCTCCTACAGGAATGGTATTGCTGTTTCCAGTTGGGCTGACCTGAAGCACTAAGGGACAAAGTATCGTGTCCGTAGCAGACCTGACATAGGCTGTAGTATGGAAACTGCCTTCAAAGTCGGCAGTTCCGTTGTTATTCACCACGAATGTAATCTGTGTCTCCTTACCTGCCTGCAACTCTGCAACCCCAATGTTGGTTATCACAAGGTCAGGCAAAGGGCAATCCAACACAGTAGTATTGGCCATGATAGTGTTGTTGTTTTCGTCGGATTCTGTCACGCGGTTTTCTTTGTCGGCATACAATTTAAAGGTCGTGCAAACCGAAGTCACCGAAGCTGGAACGAAGATACTCCTGACGAAATGAACCGTCTGTCCTATGCCGATGGAAACATTGCTACCAAGCGGCAAGGTCTGCGACTGCATGGGGCAAAATATCTCGTAACCATTCCATGTGGCATATACATTAAAAGTACAGTTGCTGTTGAGCAAATCCAAATCACCGTTGTTGGTGATGTCAAATTCTACTGTCACTTCATCACCTGCTTGGATGATTTCAGGAAGTATCAGCGAAACAGGCTGCAAGTCAACCAAAGGCTGATGCATCACGGGCATCGGATAGTGAGAGGATGAATTGTTGTCTTCGTTTGCCTCGTGTATTTCGTTGTTTCCATCGGCCACCACAATCAAGTGGAAAGTGCCATCGGCCAAGCCTGTAGGAGCCGTAGCGTTACAAGTCACTGTCATGCTTTGACCGACAGGCAGGTTGACATTGTGTCGCGTATTGGCAATTTCAAAAGCATTGTTCATATTCCCCGATTCAGAAAGGAAAATCCTATCAGTAATGCTTCGATTAATGATGGCTCCATCCCCATTATTGATAATTGTATAAGTTAAATTGATGGGATAGCCCGAAACAATTTGTTCGGGAGCAGTCATTTCCGTAATCTGCAAATCAGGGCTGGTGATAGAGATTACTGAAGATTGAGCACGGTTATTGCTTTCAAACAGATATTCAAACACATCATTATCCGAATCCGAAACCACATACAGGTAATAGAAACCCGAAGTCACCGATGATGGCAAAGCATCGGATTCATTGATAATGTAACTCATTCCTGGCTGCAATCCACCATAATGGCTAATGGTTTTCAGCAAAATGGCGGTATCATCCAGAGTGTCGGCATTTTGGCATAGGTAAACCCTATCTTTCCAACCACTCACATTCGGATTGCCCGCCCCGACATTAGTGACCTTGAAACTATAAGCCAGGTTTTCAGCCGAGCTTACTGCAACCGGCACGACTAACTCCGAAGGTTCCAAATCGGCAGGCGGCGTCAGGATGATGTTCACAGCATCCGACATCATGACATTGTTTTGGTTAAATACATGTTCATACATTTGCCCATAGCAATCTGTCTTTACAAAGAAAAAAGCCTCGCCATACACATCAAAAGGAATATTGCCCGTGAAAGTTACTTGATAAGTACTATCAACCTGTAAGACACCAGAATGTAAAACCGTCGATAGACAAATCGCTGAATTAAAATCAGGCTCTGTAGACAAATAGAGGGCATCTGTCCAATCGGATCCAAATGTAGTTACTTCGCCCAAATTTGAGATGGTGGCTGTAACTTCAACACTTGAACCCGAAAAGAAATTGTCAGGTGTAATAATGGAAGTCACTTGAAGATCGGGTACCAAAGGAACGGCAATGTCGACGAAAGTATAGAAGAAATTGTCGTTGTAATAATCACCAGGCTGATCGCCATGTTCGAATTCTGACAACTCATAGATTCTATTGTCAGCAGCATTCGGACAACCTGAAGGACAATGGTGACTTAAGCATCCAATATATGGTGGTGGGTTATACGGTAAAGCCATTCCTGTTGAATTCCAAAAAATGGTATGGCAGTCGTATGCATCCGTAAGCACAAACAAGAAATACTCTCCCGAAACCTCAACAGGAATATTGACAGTTTGCGTCTGAGTGTAGTATTCGCCTACATTCAAGGCAGAAATATTCTCAAAGGTACCCAACAAAATCGGGTTGTTGTCGTCAGCCGCCACACGGTTTTCCATCGAAAGCCACACACGGTCATTCCACATTGCGCCATTCGGAGTAGACGCTGTTCCATCATTTTGAACCGTCCAACTGATAGTGGCTTGTTGTCCACCTGCAAGGTTGGAATGGGCAATATTGGATACATGAAGTTCGGGCAATCCTTGCGAAAAATTAGCCACAAAAACAGCGTTTTCAGTTATTGTGAAACTGTAAGTAGGATTATTGGATACTTGAACTCCGTTTTTTGTCCAATTATTGAAAAACCAACCTTCATTAGGAGTAGCTGTCAAAGTACAATAATTCCCATAATTATATGCACCGCTACCCGTTATTATACCACCTTCGCTTGGATCAGCGGAAACAATGACATAATAATTGACGGATGCACGATAAAAATGTGCGGTATAATTTGCATCTTCAGTTACAGTGAAACTGAAGGTAGGATTATTCGACACTTCTTCACCGTTTTTGGTCCAATTGATAAAAGTGTAGCCATAGTTGGCAACAGCGCTCAACGTGCAAATCATGCCTTCTCTATATAAACCACTGCCTGATACGACACCTCCGTCTGCTGGATTGGCCGATGCTGTTATAGCATAGATAATAGGTTCTAATATGGTGAATGAAGGTCCTGAGACAAATAATCCAGTATCACTTGGCGAACAAAGGTTTTGCACCTGCCAATAATAGTTATCTGGCTCAAGGTCAGTCAACTCGACTGAATGGCCAGCTACATTTTCATAAACAGGTGTTGGGTTAGTTTGGCTGTAATAACACAAACGAAAATTCTCCCCTTCACAATCCCACGACAATACTACCGAAGTATAGTTGACAGTAGACATAAGATTGTCAGGATAAGGACAAGGGCCGGGCAGCAACTTCGTGAACTCGAAGCCTTGTGTGGCTGTCATGTTGTTGCCCTCAATCACGATGTTCAACACGTGCTCACCTTCCTCAAGGCCATTGACGTCCATAGGAAGGATGCCATCGCCGAGCGTGCCTCTCCAAAGGTTGGTGTCGTCTTCGTCGAACCAATAGAAATAGGTCAATTCGGCAGAAGGATTTTCCATTTCTTTCTTGAAGAACAGGAAACTCTGGGTAGCGCCATATTCGTTGCCTTCCATCATCACATGAAGGGTATGCACACCTTCTTCAAGGTCGTTCACGTCCAATTGCATCAGGCCGTTGCCAAACATTCCACCCTGCATATTGTCCTCGTCCCAGTCGAACCAGTAGTGGTATTGCACTTGGGTGATAGGCAATTCTGGTGTCAACTTTATGAACAAAAAACTCTGCGTAGAAGCAAAGTCGTTGCCTTCAGCCATCACGTGCAGGGTGTGAATGCCATCGGCAAGGCCATCCATAATGAGCGGAAACATGCCGTTGCCAAACGGATAGCTTTGCAGGTTGTCATCATCCTGGTCAAACCAGAAGTGGCAGACCACATCGGTAACTTCCGCAACGGGAGTCAATTTGATAAAGAGGAAGCTCTGCGGCGAGCTCCAGTTCATCGAAGTGTCGGCAACATGGAAATGCAGGGTGTGCACTCCGTCGGGGAGCGAGCCTACATCTATGGCCGCCTGCCAGATGTCGCCGCCGAAAGTCGTGGTTACGGCTTGCCCATCGTCCTCATCGAACCAATACTGGCAAGTGTAGACCGACTGCGACCTTAGCGCGAAGCCCATCAGCAGACATACTATGGTTAATAGATAACGTTTCATAACTCAAATATTTAATCAAGAATTAGCGAATTTGAAAAAGCTTATATCAATGATTATCTGAATTTTATGGAATTTGAAATAAAAACCATAATGATTTTTAAAATTTCATTGAACTATTCTCCTTCGTTGTAAACCTCGATTTCCACATTGAGGTGGCCTTCGTTGTCCGACTTTTGGGGCACGCTATAGTGCCTCACAATCTGATATGACGGACGTGGGTCGTATGGAATATATCCGCCGTGAATGCCCACCTCGGTGCCGTCATCGCCCAAGAAGCCCGTGGCGATTTCCTCTTTCAGGATGAAAGGCTCCTCGTAGGAGAAATCACCTGCAAAGGTTTCAAAGACATCCGAGAAGTTATTCACTTCCATGCAGTTGTAATTGTTGCAATTGAACAATGAAGTACTTGCATAAATATTTCTAATTCCAATGCAATTGTGCGCATCACTATACTGGGAAAGACTGTAATCATAACCTCTTCTAAAGAAAATGCAGTTGTAGGCGGTTAATGCGGCAGGATTATTAGCAGTGAGACAAAAGATAGAATTAAAAGCGGTTACTGTTCTATTAGCATTATTCATATTATTGGTATTCCATATCACACAGTTAATCAAAGTGGTGTTGGAAGAATAAGAGAAGCTGATACTATTTAACACGCAATTGATGAACTGGGCGTTGTCCATTGAATCGCCAGAATGACCAAAACTATTAAAATTGCACTTCACGAACTTGGGATGGTGAAGCCAATAACGATTGACGTATCCAGAGAAGAGAACACCTTCCACGGTCAAGTAGTTCACGGTGTCTTCTACGTTGAAGTACATGTTACTTGGAATCACCGTAGGATGTACACCCGAAATGGTGTCTTCCATACATCCAGCGCCACGCAGTGTAATAGCTTTGGTAATGGTGGTCGGGGCAAAGGTGCCAGAAGAGAGGGTGATGATGTCACCCGTTTCGGCAGCATTGTGGGCATCCACCAAGGCATTTGCGCCGTAATAGAAACTAATGTCATCACCATGCTTCAAGGTGGCTACGAGGTTTTGTGCAAGTGCGTTCTTCACCCCAGCCACATTCAGCAGCAGGATGAACAAGGCGGCAATCATCGCCTTTCCAAATTGTAAACTATTCATTTTCATTTGTTTAATAATTTATAGTTAATCATGATTTCTTTTGTTCTTGAGTAAGCAAAAAAACGTGGGTATTACTTCAAGTTAGTTAGTGAGGCCTTCCACGGCCGCATATTTCAACTATTAGTAAAGCTCACGTGGAAAACACATGAGCATTGCCTAATGCTTGAAATATGCAAAAAAATGTGGAAGTTTCAATAACACAAGCTATTAAGCTAACGCTATTTCATTAGATATGTCTCGGAGAGGTTGTTATCTCATTCAGTATTATTTTTATTTGGTTAGATTTTGGTTCGTTAATTCGGAGGCAAAGATAAGGATAATTATATAATTACAGTAGCCCTGTATCATTTTTCAATTCTATCTTTATAGTCCATCTATTTTGTCACACACTTTTAAAACATGGTCCAAACCATACAACATGGAGCCACTATCAATACCCATCCAAGAAAACAAGGTCTGAATCTTTTGATATTCGCTACGAATGTAGCCTGTAAAAATCACTGTTTGACCTGTAGGAAAGCATAATGGCTCGTGATGTGCAATGCGGTTGCGAAGCGTGTTTATTTTATCCAACTCGTTAAAGATATATGACTGGTTAATGTGCAATTGCGGTGTTGAACGTTGCTTATATGGAAATGCGTTCAAGAGAGATTGGTGGGTTAAGTTATACTGCAACGGAGAGTACATATATTTCCACATACCAAAGTCCATTTGTGCCAAAAGCTTTGAATGCGAATAAGTTCCTTGTGCCTTAAGTTTTTGCAACGCATCTGTGATTGTTCGATTGGTCTTATGAAGTATTGGAGCAGTAAACATGCCTCCTGGCAAAACAGAATCTTTTAGCCATTCATTACCAAATTGAGGCACAAGGATATCGTCAATAGCATTACGTAATGACACCTCAAAGCAACTAACAATAGTCAGTAATTCTTGTGCTAAGTGCAAGTTGTATCGGTATAATGTCATGGTTTTCCTTTTGTCGCCATGACATGCCAAAAGGTATCTGTTGAGTCGCTTTTGCGAGAAAAAATGTTCGTATTCACAATATTTCATAAAAAACACTCAAAATTATATGATTTATATCTAAAATATTTCTATTTTTGCATCGATGAATCCCGTCAACCTCTGGCCGCAAGGTCAAGTTGGCGGGTATTGTTTTATACTCATGCCTGTTAAGCTAACACTATTTCAAATATATATATGCCTCGTAGGATTATTTCATTGGATAGGGATTAGTTGGAGTTTTATTTTGCTTTGATGGGGGCAAATGTAAGAAATTTTTGTTTTGGAGAGAGGAAAAAACAACAATGCCATAAAAGTATATAGCTGTTTTATTTGCTAATATTAAACCCATCTTTGATTTTTCATCCACAACACCTATCTTTGCAACTCAAAAAAGTTGCTCAAAAGACAATGCCTATGTCAGCACCCTCTGAAAACCAATACGATACCTTCCCTTCGGAAACCACCGAGAAAGAAACCGACAAAAAATGTCCCAACTGCGGTGCCACCGTGACCTTCGACCCCGCCACGGGGGGCATACATTGCGAATATTGTGGCTACACCTGCGAGCTGCCTAAACCAGAAGAAGGCAACGATGTCTGCGAAATGGACTTCGAGTCGGCCTTGCACACCGAGAGCTTCAACTGGGGCGAACAGAAGAAGTCGGTGCAATGCAAGCAATGTGGTGCCGTCAGCATCTACGATGCCCTTGAGACCGCTGCCGTGTGTCCTTTCTGTGGCTCCACCAACGTGATGCCAGCTGCCAAGGAAAACACCATCGCCCCTGGTGCCGTATGCCCTTTCGAGGTCACCAAAGAACAAGCAGGCGAACACTTTGATAATTGGCTCAAAAAGAAATGGTTTGCCCCACGAAAAGCCAAGAAAAACGCCAGACCCGAAGCCTTCCAAGGAGTGTATCTCCCCTACTGGACCTACGATGCACAGACCACGTCCAACTTCACCGCCCGCGCTGGTTACGACAAGACGGTGAAAGACAAAGACGGCCATTCGCGTACTGAGACCGATTGGCGACGCGTCATGGGTGTGTATCAAGAGTTTTTCGATGATGTCACCGTGATGGCCTCCAAACGACAAGAAAATTCGGGTGTTGAAGATTGCGAACCTTTCGACTTCTCGAAATTGGTACCCTACACGCCTCGCGTGATGGCTGGCTTCGCCGCCGAGCGTTATTCCATCGGACTGAAGGAAGGTTGGCATCTGGCGCAGCAAACCATACAGTCGCGTCTACATTCCAACATTTCGAATTATGTGCGCCGACACTGGAATGCCGACCGCACCGACTCAGTCAGTTTTTCAACGCTTTACAGCAGAATCACCTACAAATACCTTTTGGTTCCCGTTTGGATTTCGTCGTTCAAATACAAGGAAAAAGTGTATCAGTTTGCGGTGAACGGGCAAACGGGCAAGGTAGGCGGCAAAGCTCCAGTTTCGGCATGGCGTGTCATCTTGGCCATACTGATAGGTATTGGTATAATAGCAGGTTTATATTACCTGTTAAGTAGATGAGCAGAATTAGTTTACCTATAGGGACGATGACTTGTGACTATGACAATGACCACCTCAACCAAGAGCTGAAATTTCAGCATTTCTGAGAAAGCGGTCATAGTCATTGTCAATGGTCATAGTCAATAAGTCCAGCGTCAAAAAAGTGTAGTATAATTTTGAACAGTTACTTACGATAAAAGATCCTCAAGGTTTTTCATGGCCTTGCGTACCGGCATATCCTGATGCAGCACTTGGTAAACTGTCTCAGCA
>CADCNH010000048.1 GCA_902802755.1 uncultured Bacteroidota bacterium
GTTGTTGCTTGAGGTATAGGTCACGCCGTCAATCCAAGTGTAGCTGTCGCAAGCCTCCTGTGTGTCTGTGCCGTAGGACTTGTTCTTGATGGTGAGGTTAAGTGTGACGATGGAGTCACAACCCATTGCGTTCGTTAGCGTGTCCTTGTATTCGCCCGACTCGGTGTAAGTCTTTCCATGCCAGGTGTAACTATTGCAGACAACGGCACTGGTGTCTCCAGTCGTCGGTTCATTCACGATAACCTGCACACTGTCTCTGCCTACACATCCATTCGGGGACGTTACACTGAAATAATACCAGCCAGTGGATGCTGGCGTGACTGTCGTCTCCAATTCATTTGAAATTTCTCCAGAAGCTGTGTACCAAGAATATGTGCATGGATTGTTGCGATATATTTTAATCTGGTCAATGTAGGCTGCTTTTGTCACTGTGTTTTCAATAGTGATGGTGGAGTTTGCGGCATTTCCCGTGAAGTCGTGGTTGTAGTCTGTGTAGTCTGTGGTCAGGGTGTAAGTGACGTTCTGGTTTCCAAAGGATATTTTTATTTTGGATTCCCCACTTGTTTTTTTTGCACGACATAAAACAGTGAAGTCTTGAGACAAATCTATGTTGGTGGAAGTCATGGACCCGGTGAACTTGTTGCTTCCTAATTTGACGGCGTCACTATCTGGCCATACTTTATTGTTGTTTGCTTTGAAAGTTTGAGAGGGTGTAATCCAACTACCTGTTGGAACATTGGTGTTACTTATTACTAATCCGTCAAACCCTTCCTCTAAAATTACTTCTGTTCCTCCGCAATCTGTGGTGGCTGTGAGTAGTAGGCTTTCCCCTTCACAAACCGCTGAAGGATTAAGCGCACTGATTTGCATACTGGGCACAGGCTTTATGGTCAAGTGTAAAGTTACAGTGCTGTCACAGCCTGTCACCGACGAAGTGGTATGGTAATTTATGTCACCCGAAGTGGTGTAAGTGATACCATGCCAAGTGAAAGAACCACAAGCAATGACAGTTGTATCACTGTGTATGGTGAAAAGTTTGTATATTTTGATAGCACTTTGTCCAGATAAATAGCAGCTGAAAAGGTCTGATATGGAATTGTATAGGAGCGTATTATGAGAACTTGTTCCTTGTGCAACGATGGATGCTTCGTTGCTGGAGTTGATGCTGATTGCCCAAGAACTGTTGCCAGTAATATTTGATTGGGTTTTTAACTGGTTGCTGGAACTGCTGGCGGCATAGAGATAGCCAGAGCTTACATTGAATGCAAAGGTGTTATTACTAGTGCCTTGCTCTAAGGTGATAATTTGGACATTATCGTTAATGGTGATGGTGTCACCATCGGACGTAATGCCAACTGATCCGCGGTTGTTGGTGTTTTGAGTGGTACTTAAGGCATGGTTGGCATTCGCATCTGTGATGACAATCTGATCTCCTGGAGCCAGCTGACTTACATTGGTCACCAATTGCCAATTACCACAAGGGGTGACATTTACTGTAACACTGGCGCTGCCTGTACATCCATTGGCAGCAGTAACGGTGACGGTATAGGTTGTGTTCGCATTTAATGCCCCTGTGTTTAATACATCCGTATTGTCGCCAGTTGACCAGAGATATGCCTGGGCACCGGAAGGAGTGGCTGTCAATAGGGTGCTTTGACCTTCAAAAATATTTATGTTTCCTGAAATTTGAACCTCGGGACTCTCATTAATGGTAAGGTATAAAGTGTCCACCTGTTCACAGCCATTTGCATCTGTATGGGGATAATAGTATCTTCCGGAAGTATTGTAGGTGTGCCCATGCCATGTATAGCTGCCACATTCTACAACTTCTTGGGACATGTTATGTACATGATGAACTGTAACTTCTTGACTTGCGGTAGAGAAACATCCGTAATCGCCTGTAATAGTTACGGTATAAGTGGTGCTTTCGATAGGTGAAACGGATATTGAAGAGGTTGTGTCTGTGCTACCTGTGTTCCAGAGGTAATGACATTGCCGGTTAATGAGAATATCATCAATGAAACATCGATAACCTTCTGTGATCTGGCCGCTACTGGGAAGGATGGTATCCGTTTTAATAGTTATGGTTGAGTTATTTGTGGCAGCAGGGAAGTATAAGGTTTGACTGGTGTATGTGCCAGGCCATCCATCATTAGAGGTGGTAAATACTTGTTCGCTACCCATATCTACAGATACGATAATTTTCCCTCTGCTGTTTCCCCATCCTTTAGTACTTATGGTAAGTGCAAAGGGTTGAGAAAGGTCTAATGGTCTAGAAGTGATGGAACCAATCGTTGCATTTACGGTGTTGTACTTGCCTTTTCCTAGCTTTATAGCATCACCGGCGGGGTAAGCGTTAGTACGAGTAGGAAAATTGGGTAGAATGGAAGAAAATTCCGGTTGGGAAAGCTCTACAGGACTGCCACCTGGATCACCTGGATTATGGTAATTGATATCATCGCAGGTGTCACAAAATAATAGGCAAGAAAAGTCCTCATACATGATATTACCACCACTGCAATCGGTTTCTGCAGTCAGGGTGATGGAGCTTCCTTCGCAAATGGTGGCATTGCTGGGGTTGGTCACAATGTTGACTGTTGGCTCATCAATGACAGTTAAGTGTAAGGTGATAATACTGTCACATCCGTTATGGGCCATCCCAACGAGTGTGTCTTTATAAGTTCCTCCTTCGTTGAAGGTTTTTCCCGAAAAGGCTGTGCCTGGAACAGTGTAGGGGAGGTCGGCATGACAGATGGTGGTGTAAATGTCAGAATCTCCAGGCGCCAGCACGGTAAATGTCAACACCGTGTCGTACCAGCAGCCCGAACCGCTGTCGAATAGCCTTAGCGTGTCTGTGATGGTTGTGTTTTGTGAGACCATCGGTGCGGTGAAGACAAAAGTGGTGTCGCTGCCATCGTAGGCAAAATGACTGTTGTCCATCTGTTCACCTGTGCCGGGCACCAACACCGCCGCACTATCTACTCCGCCACCACCCGTCGTCAGCACACTTTCATCAAACACAATTTCCCAATCGAAAAGGTAACCGTTGTGGTTGTCATTAAATATTCCATCTGCAATTTCTATGCTCCAATTTCCGCTGATGGAACATCCAATTAGAGCAGAAAAATTTTCATCTGGATGATAAAAATTTGTCATTCCAATGGTATCGGATGCATTAAAAATCAGACCGGTTAAGTTGCTTGTATTGCCTTGCCTTCGATAGATTATCGCATCATCTCCCACAGTAGTATATGAGACTGTAGGATTGTTTGACCAACAATAATTATAGCCCGTACCTGGTGTGTTTCCTGATGCATTTGGATTGCATGGATCATCTCTGTCACTTGAGTTATTGGAAATTCCGAATTTTTTTATGGGAATAAATGGTACACATGTTCCTGTCCAACCACACTCTTCTTGGACTATGGTTTGACATGATTGGTTGAGATTTTGTGTTTGACCTAATTTAAGAATTGTTGCTTTGTGAAGATTGTTTGGGCAAACAAGTTTAATGTTTAACTCGCTCGCATTTGAGTGTTCCAAATTCAACCTTACATACTTTATGTTGTTTGCGTTTTGAATAGTACCTGAATAGCCAGAAACATTAATGGAAGAGGTGTATATACAACTTCCATTACAAGGGACTCCATCTGGGATGAACATACGTCCTGGCGTTGTTATACTTGGTTCTTGAGAAGTCAGTACAATGGTATTACTTGTATCATACCCGATGCGAAAGGGTACTACTTCTCCCGCACAAACCGTATCAGGGAGTCTCCATGCCGAAAAAATGGGATGGGCACCCTGTGTGCAGTCGTGGTATTCGGGATTTACCTGGGCGTGCAGGGAAGTAATTTGGAGCAATAATAGACCCAAAAAGAGCAGACAGTGGAGTAGAGGGCGTCTTTTGAGTCTGTTGTATTTCATTTTGTTCCAGTTCTTTATATGAAAGTGAGGCGGTTTTTCTTGCCGCCCTAAAATAAAATGCAAATATAATAAATTAAAGTTATTAATATTTAATTGTTGATAACTTGTTGCTTTCTTTTCTGTTACTTTTCGCTTGATCGAAAAGTAACCAAAAGATCAAGCCGACGGTAAGTGCAGCCGCACAAGCCCGCTCCCCCCAACCGTCGGCATTGCCAACGCACGCAGCAACAGTGGAGAGAATTAACAATTAATAGCTAATAGTTATTATCGTTGATACATTTAGAAAAACCATTTGCTAATTAACTAATGAACTAATTTGCTAATTCAATTAGCACATTAGCACATTGATAATTAGCACATTAATCACCTGTCAACTTTCTCACCTCTTCCTCACTGAGGCTGGTGATATCAGAGACAAGAGACAAGGGGATGCCTCTTTTTAGCATCTCAAGTGCCATCATACGCTTGGCATCTGCAAGGCCGGCTTCGCGACCACGAGCTTCGCCACGTTTCTCACCCCGTTTCTCACCTCGTTTCTCACCTTCTTCGAAGTTTCGCCTGCTGGCATATTTGATGGCGTCTTGCACATCCTGGTATTCCAATACGCTTTTCTTGTATTCTCGCATTTCCTCTTCGTTTAAGTTTGACAATCGGCTGGCTTCATACAACTTCTTGAATATTGTATCATTTTCCTTCATCTCGTCTTCAGGGGTCATTCTGTGCATATTCTCTAGCAGATAGACCCATTTGCGACGCTTGTCGCTTAACCCAACAGCCTTTTTTCTGTCCGCAAAGATACATAAATTCACTAATACTATTGCAACTTTTTTTGAAAAAATTCTATTTTTTTCGTCCGTCAAGCGTATTATATGCAATACATCATCATTGTCCTTGAACCAATCGTTCTTATAGTCAAGCAAGTGCAATGAAATCGTCATTTCCATCTTATATTCCCTGTCTCCCCGCCTAACACTTTTGCTGATGCTACGCCCCATGTAGTACAGTGTCCTGTTTTCGTAATAATCCTGTCCAGAACGCTGCATTTCAATGATGATCCTGTTCAGGCTTTGGTCCTCACAATACAGGTCAAAAATTATCCTCTTCTCCTTCTGGGTAAAGCCCAGCTGCTCTGTCGGAAGATAGACGACATCCGTTATCCTCTTCCCTATCACCTCGTGGAGGAATTCGTTGAGTATATCCATTAGCAACTCCTTGTTCTCGCCGAACACACGCTTGAAACCGTAATCTGTACGCAAATCAAGGAAATAGCAAGATTTATTCCGCTTTGTCATTTTTCAATTATTTAAGAAAATAATATCATTTTCCAGTTACAACTATCAAACCGGAAAATTGCTGCAAAAATACAAATATTTTTTGATAAAAAAATAATAATTATAAAACATTAATTTTTTTTTCATTACTTTTCGCTTGATAAAAAAGTATCCAAAAAATCAAGCCGACGGTAAGTGCAGCCGCACAAGCCCGCTCCCCCCAACCGTCGGCATCGCCAACGCACGCAGCAACAGAGGAAAATTAATAATTAATAGTTAATAGTTAATAGTTAATAGCCAAGGGCAAGCTATCAACTATTCATTGTAACATTAGAGATGGGAGTGTATGCTTCGCATAAAATTTTGAATTCAAAAAATTGTTTTTTTCTGTTTTTCTTGCGAAGCAAGACTGTTTTTTATGTTTTTGTCAAAAAACTGTCAGCTTTTATTAGAATCGCTTCAGCGGCTTGCGGTCGGAGGGGTCAAGGGAGAAGTTGTCCCCGTCAGCGGTTCTGATGACAAGCAGACCCTGTTCGTGGGCATATTCCGCAGCATCTCGATCGTAATTGAGGGCGGCCACTGCAGCCAGCACTTCTTTGTCGCGATACTCGGGAAAAAGCTTCTTGAATTTAGGCATTTGGCGTAGGAAATGGTCTATATCCTTCTTTCTACAGTCGGTCTTTATTTCCACTGCTATGGCCAAGGTTCCATTCAGCATCAGCAGATCCACCTCCATCTCGGTCTGGTTATTTTTGTTTTTCTTCTTAAGATTACGGTAATAGCGGTCAATGTCATATCCGGCCTCTTTGAAAATCCTCACCGAAGCGGGTTCCATAAGGCCTTCGGAGATATGGCCGGTGGTGGAGGTGAATTGTTCGGTCATCTCCCTGATTCTTATATCCGTTTCCTGCATCTGTTCCCGTATTGAATTTCGCATCTCTACGATACTACGGTAAGTATCTTTAATTTGCTGGGCGTTATCATTCATAATCTGCCTTATTTCTTCCCAACTAATGTTTTTAGTGTCAAGTGCTGTTGATTCCATAGCGTAATTTTTTTTTATTAAACCTTGTCAATTTTTTCGCTGCAAAGATACAAATTAATTCAATACAAAACAAAGATATTGAAAATAATTTCATAATAATTATCTTTTATATCAAAAATAATTGTATTTTTTGCAGCGGTTTTCTGGCTCGATAGTTGTAACTGGAAAATGATTCGATATTCAGGAAGTTATACGAAGCCAGCCGATTGTCAAACTTAAACGAAGAGGAAATGCGAGAATACAAGAAAAGTGTATTGGAATACCAGGATGTGCAAGACGCCATCAAATATGCCAGCAGGCGGAACTTTGAAGAAGGTGAGAAGCGAGGCGAAGCTCGTGGTCGCGAAGCTGGCCTTGCAGATGCCAAGCGTACGATAGCATTGGAAATGCTCAAGAAAGGCATCCCCTTGTCCCTTGTCTCCGATATCACTGGCCTCAGCGAGAAAGAGGTGAGACAGTTGACAATTGACAATTGAGAATTGATAGTTGAGAATTTAAAATTCAGAATTCAGAACTCAAAGTTTATAGGCTATTTCTGTGTGACCAGGAGAT
>CADCNH010000049.1 GCA_902802755.1 uncultured Bacteroidota bacterium
TTGCACGGGGTGTTGCGGAGGCTTTTATCGGGGTTTTTGGAGTCGGTGATCAGTTTGCCCGTGGCGGGGTCGATGCTGTCGCGAAGCCAGATGCATTGGGCGGTGTAGTCACCGTTTTTCTCTTTGTAAACTCGTACTTTGGATTGCTGGCCGGCATGTTCTACACGATAGGTGCCCACGATGGCATCAGGACGGCTGTTTTTGCTGTTCTGTGCCATAGCAGGACACAGGAAAAGGGTTGTCAGCAGGAGGATGGTTATTTGTTTCATGGCATCTGTATGTATATAGACAAGGGCCTCTACCAATGAGAGGCCCTTGTCCTGTTTGATGTGTTATTTCTGTTCGGGTGTCTTGGTTACGGGCTTTGCACCGGCGGGCTTGGCAATGCTTTCGCGCATGTCGGTGTCGGCCTGTATGTTCTTCATGCGGTAGTAGTCCATGATGCCCATGTTGCCGCTGCGGAAGGCATCGGCCATGGCTTTGGGCACTTCGGCCTCGGCCTCGATGACTTTGGCGCGGGCTTCCTGGGCCTTGGCTTTCATTTCCTGCTCGGAGGCAACGGCCATGGCGCGGCGTTCCTCGGCTTTGGCCTGTGCAATGTTCTTGTCGGCGTTGGCCTGGTCCATCTGCAACTGTGCACCGATGTTCTTGCCCACGTCGATGTCGGCAATGTCGATGGAGAGGATTTCGAAGGCGGTGCCGCTGTCGAGTCCTTTGGTGAGCACGAGTTTGGATATGCTGTCGGGGTTTTCAAGCACCTGTTTGTGGCTGAGGGCAGAGCCGATGGACGATACAATGCCTTCGCCTACGCGGGCCAGAATGGTCTCTTCGCTGGCACCACCGACGAGCTGCTTGATGTTGGTGCGCACGGTGACACGGGCCTTGGCAATAAGCTGGATACCGTCTTTGGCAACGGCTGCCACGGGAGGAGTGTCGATGACCTTGGGGTTGACAGATGTCTGCACGGCTTTGAGCACGTCGCGGCCTGCCAGGTCGATGGCGGTGGCGGTGCGGAAGTCAAGGTTCATGTTGGCTTTGCTGGAGGAGATGAGGGCCTGCACCACGTTGGTGACGTTGCCGCCTGCCAGATAGTGGGCCTCCAATTGGTCGCGGTTGAGCTTGATACCAGCCTTGGTGCCGGTAATCAAGGCGTTGACAATGGTTCCGGGCGGGACTTTTCTCCAGCGCATCAGGATCAGCTGAACTAATGACACGTGTACACCGTTGACTAAAGCGGTGAACCATAAGCGGATAGGTATCATCCACAAGAGGAAAAGCAGTAGGATGATACAGGCGATGATAATGGTAATGGTAAAGGGTTCCATGGTGAATAATTATTTGAGTTTAACGGTTATTTTGTTGCCTTCTATTTTAAGGACTATGATTTCTTGGTTTTCGTCGATAAAGTCGTGGGCGGAGAACACTTCGGCGATCTCGCCGTCAAAACTGGCTTTTCCGCCTGGCGCCAAGCGTGAAACAGTCACTCCTTCACTGCCAACTTTGATTTTGGCCTCATTTACTTCGTTCACTTTGCTGTCTATTTTGGTGTCGAGCATCAGCTTCCTCCATGTGCGTGAGCGTAGCATGAAATAGATGCCCACAAGAATACCTATTACGGTGATTATCAGTGTGATGTTGCCTGCAAGCACGCCGTATTTGTAGTAAGCGATGCCTATGCCTCCGGCAATGACAAACCCGCTCACTATTCCAACAATACCACCGGGAATGACTAAAAATTCCAACACCAGACCAAGAATGCCGATGAGAATGAGGGTGATGATGACTGCCCAGTTCATAATGTTTGGTGTTTAGTTGACTTTGACGATATAGTAGTTCTTTTTACCTTTCTGGACAAGGATGTATTTGTCGTTCAGCAGCATGTCGCTATTGACGGTGCAGCTGTCGTTGACTTTGTTCTTGTTGATACTCACACCATTGTCTTTCAGCATACGGCGGGCTTCGCCTTTGGAGGGGAAAATGTTGGTGTTCTCGCTGAGGAAATCAACGACATTGACTCCGTTGGCGATGATGTCACGGGAGACTTCCACTTGTGGCACTCCGTCAAAAACAGCCAGAAACATTTTTTCAGACAGGTTGGCCAGTCCTTCAGCGGTACCTTTGCCGAACAGAATCTCGGATGCGTTGACGGCGGCGTCATAGTCGGCCTGTGAGTGAACACGAACGGTAAGGTCTTTTGCCAGAGCTTTTTGTAAAATGCGCAGGTGTGGTGCTGCCTCATGCTCTTTCTCCATCGCTTCGATTTCTTCTTTGGAATACAGCGTGAAAATACGGATGTATTTTTTGCTGTCCTCGTCGCTGCAGTTAATCCAAAACTGGTAGAAAGTATAGGGAGAAGTCTTCTCGGGATCAAGCCAGACGTTACCCTTTTCGGTCTTGCCGAACTTGCCGCCATCGGCTTTGGTGATGAGCGGGCAGGTGAGGGCGAAAGCTTCGCCGTTGGTCTTGCGACGAATCAGCTCGGTACCGGTGGTGATGTTGCCCCACTGGTCGCTGCCACCCATCTGCAGTTTGCAGTTGTAATGCTGATTCAGGTACAGGAAATCGTAGCCCTGCACCAGTTGGTACGAGAATTCGGTGAAGGACATGCCGTCGCCTTCGCCGTTGAAGCGTTTCTTCACGGAATCCTTGGCCATCATGTAGTTGACTGTGATGTGCTTGCCAATGTCGCGAATGAAGTCAAGGAACGAAAACTGACTCATCCAGTCGTAATTGTTAACCAAGATGGCTGCATTGTCGCCAGTTTTGTTGAAATCAAGGAACTTCTCCAGCTGTTTTCTGATACAGGCTTGGTTGTGACGCAAGGTGTCGGCATCCAGCAGGTTGCGTTCCTGAGATTTGCCAGAGGGGTCGCCAATCATGCCCGTTGCACCGCCCAACAAAACTATAGGACGGTGACCGCATTCCTGGAAATGCTTGAGCAACATTACGCCTACAAGGTGACCGATATGCAGTGAATCCGCTGTCGGGTCAATGCCAACGTACGCGGTAGTCATTTCTTTTGCCAATTGTTCTTCTGTGCCGGGCATCATGTCATGAACCATCCCGCGCCATTTCATCTCTTCAATAAAATTTCCCATTTTCTATTTTTTTTTCAGTTTGTTTCAATAGTTAACTTTTAGAAGTTAATAGTTAATAGTTAATAGTTAATAGTTAATAGTTAATAGTTAATAGTTAATAGTTGCGAAGTGAATATTAGTTTCAGTTTTCAATTTTCAGTTTTCAGTTTTCAGTTTTCTATACTGACCCCTGATTCCTGACCCCTGATCACTATATGAAAAACTATCAACTATTAATTATTAATTGTCAATTGTCAATTGTCAATTGTCTCTCTCCCTCCTTCGCCTGTCTCAACGATACATACCACTTCCCGTCACGCTTCAGCACATTGGTGGATTCATTGCCCGTCTTGCCATTGCACAGGTGGACGATGCATTTGCATAGTGCGGTGGAGTCGGTGAGCTGCTTTACCGTGATTTCATCCAAGGTGATATGGTCACAACCTTCAAACTTTTCGGGAGGGAAGGCATGTTGGAAAAAATTGATGACGGGCACAGATTCGGGAGTCACATACTTTTTGGCCTCATCAAAATGTCCGGTATATAAGCTCTCGGAGAATGCTTTGGTAATACTTTTCGGGGAATGATACGGATTTTTTGCGGTGTCACAGGAAATTCCTGCCAGCAAAAAAATCAGTCCAACGAAAAAAATATTCAATCTTTTCATGAGTCATATATTAATAGTGTTATAGCTTGCAAAAATAATAATTTTTGTTGAATTGTGGAGGTGTCGGAAGGATGTTTTTTGTTTTTTTCGGTGCTTTAATCTTGCTCGGTTGTTTTTTTGAATACGATATTTCTGTTTTGTGAAGGTGCTGTTTGGCTGAACTTTTAATCCGAATAACTTGGATTGTGTTAAAAAATTAAATTTAAATTAGTCGCATTGTATTATTTTGTGTAATCCGATTAATTTATTTTGTACTTTTGCCGCTGGTAATTATAAAAATCTATTTCAATATGAGAACAAAGTACATTGATCTGATTTCGCAAACTTACGAATTTCCGCAAGAGGAGTTTAAGGTTGAAGATAATGAATTGATATTCAATACTGTTCCATTGATGGATATTATCAAACAGTATGGTACGCCATTGAAAATTACCTATCTGCCGAAGATTTCACAGAATATCCAGAAGGCAAGAAGATGGTTCAATGTGGCTATCGCGAAGTCCGATTATCAGGGCGATTATCACTATTGCTATTGTACAAAAAGTTCTCATTTCGAATTTATGTTGTCCGAAGTGCTGAAAAATGATGTGCATCTGGAGACATCTTCCGCCTTTGATTTGAATTTGGTAGAGACTTTGCACGACATGGGTCAGTTTGAGAAAGATAATTACATTATATGTAATGGCTGCAAGAAGATGCAGTATATCGATAATATTGCTATGATGCTTGATAAGGGCTTTACCAATATTATCCCTGTTCTGGATAATAAACATGAGTTTACTTTGTTGGATGCGACTTTGAATTCCAAATGCAAGGTGGGTATCAGAATCGCTGCAGAAGAGGAACCGAGATTTGAGTTCTATACTTCACGCTTGGGTATCCGATATAATGATATTATTCCTTTCTATGAGAGTAAGATTAAGAAGAATCCAAAGTTTGAATTGAAGATGCTGCACTTCTTTATCAATACTGGTATTCAGGATACGGCTTACTATTGGAATGAGTTGACCAAGTGCGTTAACTTGTATTGCGATTTGAAAAAGATTTGTCCCGAATTGGATTCCTTGAACATTGGTGGTGGATTTCCGATTAAGAATTCTCTCGGTTTTGAATACGATTATGAATACATGGCCGAGGAGATTGTGTCGCAGATCAAGCAGATTTGTGACCGTGAAGGCGTGCGTGAACCGGATATTTTCACTGAGTTCGGTTCTTATACTGTGGGCGAATCCAGTGCGGTTTTGTTCTCCATTTTACAGCAGAAAAGACAAAATGACCGTGAGCTGTGGAATATGATCGACAGCTCTTTCATGACTACCTTGCCTGATACCTGGGCTATCAATCAACAGTTTATCATTCTTGCCATCAATCATTGGGATCGTGAGTATGAACGCGTCTTCTTGGGTGGTTTGACTTGTGATAGTCACGATTACTATAATTCAGAGGCACATTTGAATGCGGTGTTCTTGCCGAAAATCCACCAGTCAGCCGACACGAATTTCGAGGGGACGGGCAAACCGACAGAAATCAATTATGATGAAGATCCCCAATATATCGGTTTGTTCCATACGGGTGCTTATCAGGAAGCCGTCGGTGGTTATGGTGGCATTCAGCATTGTATGCTTCCTGCTCCCAAACATATTATTATATATAGGGATGAGGACGGCGAACTCTGCACCAAACTTTTTGCCAAGGAGCAGAGTTATAAATCCATGTTGAAGATTTTAGGGTACTAAAATATATGTAATTCATCGTTTCCTTTTACGAAGAGAGTGTAATGACAGGTCGAGACGCGATTTGTCGTGTCTCTACTTTTATTTTTGCGGATTCCGTCCACCAGGAATAGATGCCACCGGTCGGCGCGTTATCGGGGTTGATCACTGTGGTGGAAAGGTTGTAGCATTTTGTGAATGTATTTTTAAAATCTATTTGTATATTTGCAAATTATTTTGCATATATATATTAATATTAAATCAATCCAAATTGAACTATGAAAAGAGAAAATCAGAACATCAACCTTATGACCGACTTTGCTTTCAAGCGGTTCTTCGGCACAGAACCCTACAAGAACAATCTCATCCACTTTCTCAATGCTGTCCTGCCACCATATATCGGACCCGT
>CADCNH010000050.1 GCA_902802755.1 uncultured Bacteroidota bacterium
ATTTTGGCTCTTATCTCGACAAAATACAGACCAAAAACAAAACAGCAAAATCTTCTACAACCAACAACAAAAAAAAGAGCGACCTTTTTAGTCGCCCTCAAATTATCGAATTTAATCATTTTCCTTTCCCTTGCGCTTTTTCATGAGATAGAACCCTCCAAGGCCAGCCAAAATGAGCCATCCGCTGCCTAACGGAGTATATTCCCATTCATCCAAATCAGTACTTTGATATGGAATAGGCACCGTATTACTCTCCACTGCGGTAGCCTCTCTAAGGTTTACACCAAAATCATCCTCCAAAAGGAATACTTGAGCTTGCGTTGGAGTAACAATGAATAACAACACGGTTAATACTGTTACGAATACAATTCTAAACTTTTTCATTTTATTTTCCATTTTCAAAATTCGACAAGGTTGGTTATTTAATGATTATTTTCTGGACTTTCATCTCATTCGAGTTGACCAATCGGAAGAAATACAGGCCTTTTGCCACATCAGGCAAGCTCACCCGACTTTGACCTCCGCTGATTTGGGAATTCCACAAGATTCGACCTTGAAGGTCTATCAATTCAAGCCTTCCCTCTCCAGTTACCATCCATTGTGAACCGTCGAAGAACGCTATATTGACATCCTTGTCTTCCTCATTCTCCTCCACATCGAGGCAATCGAACACGATGTAGAAACGAGAATAGTAATCCGTCGTCTTGCCTTCAAAGACATAACTATTGTTTTCAAGCATATCATACCGCACGCCAGTTATGTTGTCGATGAGATATAGACTACTGAAGTAACCGTTTGCCGTGTTCCAACTTATGGTAAACACATCGTCTTCCTTGGCCTCGAACCACAGCGGAACACGTTCAGCACCTTCCTTGGTGAACAAGGCAGCATAATGCACTTTATCATGGTAGGCATAGAACATGCCATCGCCTTGGCGTAACTGCTTCTGTTTTTCAGCGCCGCCCCATTCAGGTCTATGGAACTCGACAACGGTCACATCCTTGCAACCCTTTTCACTGGTCAGATAGAGATTCACCAAAGGATAGTTGGGTCTCCAATTGCGATAGGCTACGTTAGTGGCATCTTCACGAGTAACGCTCATGCCTTCATTGAAATTCAAGGCAATTCCATTTGTCGATCTGATGAAGAAACCTTGGTGAGGATGCAAGTACCGGTCTGCATATTCACCTCCTTCAGAACCATCTTTTGGATAATAGAGGTATGCGCTCTCTGCTGGTCCAACACTCAACTTATAACCATCCGCATCATATATCGCATAGAATGGCTTAATAGAACCATTCCCCGAAGCAAATTCAATAAAGTCAAGATAGGCATGGTAGGGGTTGCCCACGAGGTTCCATCCGGTATGTTCTCTACCTTGGACAGTGACAGTACGATTCTTATTCCCCGCGTTCAGCAAACCGTGGCTTTGGAGGTAGGTCTTCTTGGCAATGGCAAACATATAGCCTTTACCAATCTTCAAGAAGTCCTCATTCTGGTTGGATACGTTTTGATCATTCACATCCTCCTCCGTATAAGGAAGATGTTTATGGATATGCTCGGGACGAGGTGCATCAGGATTACTCTCATCACTGTGCCAGTGGTTCGGGCCATTGCGCTTGAAATTAATCCAATGAGGTTCAGGTTCATAATAACAGAACATATCCATACCGTATGGATAACGATGATACTCATCAGTATGCTCAACGCAGCCATCGCCAAATTCTTGTTGGTCGGCAACCCTACTCGGGAAGTAACCGTCCACCCATTCGTTCTCGTTGAAAGTAGGAGTTTGCGTGTTCTGACTTTGGCTATTCTTCCAACCCTTCATCCAATAACGAATGAAATCGTTCGGTGCTGGAGTGTTAGGATTAAGCCAAGTGAACTCTCCATACGTAGCATTTGCTGCTTGATCTATGTATGGCCACGGGTTGTTGAAATAGGTACCACGGTCTCCACCAGTATAATACTCTTTCAAGTTCGTGTTCACATAATCGTTTTCAACCTTCAATTCATAATTGAAGCCCAAAGGCGCATTGCTCAAAGGTGTTGAGAACATGTGCCAGTCACGGGTCAATAATTGACCTTCCTCGATGTGGTTCAAGCCAGGAGTTGAGTAAGCCTGTCCACATGAATTGTCGAATGTAACACCCACGTATGTTTCCGGATGTTTAGCCAAAGAATCGGGATGCAAGATGGCCGCATGTTCATAGATGCTGAGTTGTTTAGGCCGATAAACACCTTCTATTTTAATGGTAGTGTCCACTTCCTCTTCAACATCGCCATAGATGTACATATAATCAGAGGTGGTCATCCTGCCAAGCATCGAATTCAGCTCATCATCATCACGCACGGGACCGGCATATTGCAATTTAGGACCTCCATTCCAGGTAGCCATGCTGCGGAAGTCGCCGATGCCTTGCTTGCCATCGCTCCAATCGCAAAGATGCAAGACGGGGAAGTCGTCATTGATACCCGTAATTGTTGGACGAGCCCACAATGAATACTTATGCCCATTGCCATTGTTCTCCTTAACCCACTTGTTCAGGTTGACAAACAGGAGGCAGGTATCGTTTTCCAAAATATCATTCCAACTATTGCCTTCCTTCTTCTGCAACTTGTTGTCGTTATAGATATAACGGTAGCGGTCGGCTGACATCGGGTCGGTGTAATGGTAACAGTTAGACAACGGGTTCGCGAAACCTTGGTCAAAGCCAGCCTGTTCGCGCACAGGTGCCTGGAAACCGTGTCCCAAAATAATCGGCATCTTCGTCTCAAAGGCGAGGAGCTTAAATTTGGCATTAGTAACACCAGTATTCAGGGTATCAAATTTGTTTTGCAGACGGGTAAAGCAGTTCTTGATGGTGGCCACATTATATCCGACCAAACCACCAGCCTTAACATCACTGTTTGCGCCAAACATCATCTTCGGATTGGAGAAGGAGTTGTTGATATTGGCCACTTTACCTTCAACATTCGGTTCGGCACGTCCCACTAAACCTCCAATGTAACCGCCATCAATGTACGTCTTCTCAGCCTTGATGTCGGACATACCCATTGAGGAATGGAGTTCGCCTTCCACCATATAACCAATCACACTTCCCACGTTAAATGCATCGTCACGTACTGCGCAGACAATGTCAGCACCGCCTTCGCTGTTTGATACCATGTTGTTAGGATTGGCGTCTTCTTCCGTGCCCAACATGCCCACCAAAGTTCCAATATTGGCAGCACCTTTATGGTTCAGGTCGCTGACCGGTTCAATATATCCGCTCAACACGAAGGTACGGTCAACCACGCCGCCGTCAACCGCACCGAACATGCCATAGTTGACTCGGTTGTAGCGTCCGTCACCCATACCGAAGTAGGCCATGCTCAAGTTAGTGATGATGTGACCACGACCATCGAATGTGCCGCCAAAGGTCTTCACCCCTGCCAATTGGTCACCTACTGGAAGCCAAACATACTGCAGGAGGTCGATGTCTTTCTTTTGACTGATAGTTTTGTTCAACAAGTTTTGGGCTGTCGGACCATTCAGGCCATTCACAATACTGATTAGCCAGGCAAGGTCTTCAGGCGAGTCAATGTTGTCGTATGAGAATCCTAAGGGTTTCCTCGTCACCACATTGTTCCATGTCCAACCGAAATAAAGGGTCTTTTCAATAGTGGCATCGTCTCCAGCATCAAGCAATGCAGGCGAATAATTTGATGCACTTTGCTCATAGTAAGTGGTCTTATAATCGTCCTGATAGCCTCTATAGAAGAAGCGGGCCAAGTCGTCATAGTAGTTCTCATCGTTCCATGATTTATATGCAACTTGAGGATTGCTAACCGTACTCGTTGAATTCACATTTGCTTCAGCGATAGGCGACATGGTATTCTGCCTGTAGCTTGGCTTCTTATTTCTAATCGGGCTGGTAATACCGATACGCGAACTCTTATACAAAGTATCTGTGATGTAGGTATGCTTTGCGAAGGTGGGCAGATAAACATTGCTCTCAATCTTGGTAGAAATCGTATCATTTACTTCTCCGAAAGCATCGTAAACTAGTTTATTAAGATGTTGGAGATTGTTAGTCACAGTCACCTTACCTTCCGCGTTCACAGTAGCGAAACGATGTACGTAGACTGCACCACCATGGCGTTTGGTAACATCGGTTGAATCGGCTTTATAATCAGGATTGTAGTAATAATCAGCCTCGGTGTTATTGTAGCCACGTTGCAGCTCAGTGCCTTCCTGCGTCAGGTCGCCTAACTCTCTGACGCTCTTCAAGGTTAGCGTTGTGCCCGCTGACGTAACAGCAAGCGGCTTGTGTACAAGTTCCTGATCGAACATCCGGAGCTTCTGGACAGACCATTAAATGAGAAACTGGGAGATGACGTGGACATAGTCATCAATGGCGGTGCCGGCGGATTTGAATACTCCACCGTGGTCTACTGCGTGGACGGTGACCAGGATATAATACGTCAGGGCAAGGGCGTCCTGGACGAATAATATAACAAACACCCCATACGTTTATACTAAAAGAAAACAGATTCCATATGAAAAAGATAATACTTGTGGCTGCAGCCCTAACGACAACCCTTATGATGAATGCACAGCAGAAAAGGTTGA
>CADCNH010000051.1 GCA_902802755.1 uncultured Bacteroidota bacterium
TCCGCACCCTTTAGTTTTGCAGTATGAAATTTAAGTTTACAAAATGTCAGAAAAAATGTACTTTTGTTGTCATGTATTTAACATCTGAAATCTGAATTAACCAAGGAAGGAGGGTGAACTATTTCCGCACCTAAAGTTAGGCTTTATCATGCGTATTAGTCCCTCCGTCCTTTTGGTTGTTAGATCCAGCGATAATACAAGACCAATGGGTCATTTAAAGGTAATAGATTAACAACCTTATGGTTAATTTTAGATGGTTAAATACACATGCAAAAATAAAAATAATTCTTATTGTAAAAACCAAAAAAATTAACACCATGAAAGAATTTTTCATCGGAATTGATGTCTCCAAAAGAACCCTTGACTGTGTATTATATGACTCGGATAACCGTAAAATGGGGGCTCAGAATCATAAAAAAATCACCAACAATCAGGATGGCTGTGATATGTTAATGGCGTGGATTAAAGAACAGGGTATCAACAAGCGCAAACTGCTGGTATGCATGGAACACACTGGTGAACCCTCATACTATTTTGCACGTCTGCTGGAAAAGAGGATGCAAGATTTTACTCTTATTCCCGCAATGCTGATAAAATCCGCTTTTGCTGGAGAGAGAGGCAAGAATGACAAAGTAGACGCCATCCGTATAGCCAGGTATGCACATCTCCATCGAGAGAACTTGACGCCGACCCATCTAAAAGATGACAAAATACTTCGTATCAAAGGTTTGATGAATGATAGGGCTATGGCTATAAAGTGTAGAACTATGTATAAGAATATCATGTCGGAGGTTAGAGATGTCGTATCTGAATTTAGACACAAAAATGCGGAAAGGAATGTGGCGTATTTCGACAAACAGGTTTCGGAAATAGAGAAGGAAATCAAACATCTCATTCATAGTAACGAAGAATTGGAACACACATATCGACTAGTTACTAGCGTCACCAGCATTAGTTTCGTGAATGCTATCAATTTTATAATCTACACTAACAATTTTACCAATTTTGATGATTGCCGGAAATATGCTGCCTACGTGGGAGTCGCGCCGTATGAACATATGTCGGGAACAAGCATAAATAAGGGCACACATGTGTCAAAAATGGCCAATAAAATTCCAAAGTCAGACTTATCCATGGCGGCAAAATCGGCCATACAACACGATCCAGACCTAAAGGGCTATTACCAGCGAAAACGAGCAGAAGGGAAAAGCTTTGGTTGTGCGTTGAACGCAGTGAAATTTAAACTAATATCTAGAGTTTTTGCCGTAATAAAAAGGGGAACACCATACGTCAATATAATGAAATATGCTTCCTAAAAATTGTTGATAAATCGTTGGTAACTTCTTTGAAAAAAATGTTGTTTTTAACCGATAATACGCATGTCGGCAGGGCCAACGCACAGAACCATATGGCAAAAAAAAAACTTTCAGCTTGTCAACTTCCAAATCCCTCACTCATTTGGCTTTTTTCAATGTTTAATTGTTGAAAAAAAAATAATTTTTGAATTATTATTAACCTTATATAGAAATTAGTTGTATTTTTGTAGCAAGAAAAGTTGGCTTGGGCTGTATTTATTTCTCAAAAATTTACAAAAAAAAGAGCAACGAAATAGATGCTCTTTACACATGAGTACAGTGAACAGTCCACTGCTGAGAAACAGAAGCTTTCTGCATTCCATACCACTGTCACATATGCAACTGCAAAAATACAAAAAAATGGAAATAAATGAACCTGATAACAAAATTTTTTCTTCATCAGAAGTAATAGAGATTGTTTTAAAAGCTGTTGGATTGACCAGAGAAAATTTGTCAACCTATAAGCAATATCAATACTCCAATGGTTTTTTTCTCCGTTTAAGAGTGTCAAATCATGGGATATATCTCCAACACTGGTTTGAAAAAAATAAAAAAGCAAGAATGGAAGGTGAAAAATTACCAAAATTAGATATTGGAGTTAATATTGCACTAACATTTGCACCAAATCAAAAAGAGTGTCGATACATAAATGAGACATTCCCAATGAAGATTAGGAATGTTACAACGGTGAAAACACAACAGGGAAATAACGTAAAACCACAATTTACGGTAAAGCATTTTTGCTATTATTCGTGGAAGTTGAGCAACGAAGATATTAGTACTATTTCGTCTTCACTTTCCGAATGTATAAAAGAGGGTAAGGTATATGTTGACCCATTACAAGGAAATCCGGAAAAAGTTGTGGTATGGAGCGTCACGTTTAATCGTCCTCCCCAAAAAATAACAGGAGTAACTTTGCGACAAAATAGAGAAAAACAAGGGCGACTGTGGTAATTGCCCTGATGTTCTGTGCGTTGGCCATGCCGACATACGGTGCGGAAGCGGTGTGAATGGCCAGCCTCCTACAGCGGCGTGCGAAAGCGCGTAAGCGTCCAGTTTACTTTTGCCGCCGCTGTCAGAGGGTGGACAGAGCGGGTGGCATTCATGTCGGCTTGATCTTTTGGTTCCTTTTCCATCAAGGGAAAAGGAACGGAAAAAAACTTTTTGATCACTTTTTAATCATGCATAAAATGATGAAAATTTCAATTCATTTGTATTAAATATATTTGTATTTTTGCAAAGTTATTTTATAATTATATAAGTAAAATTATTAACAATTGAATTATGAAAAGTGAAAATCTAAACATCAACCTGCTGACCGACTTCGGTTTCAAGCGCTTCTTCGGCACTGAGCCTTACAAGAAGAATCTCATCAATTTCCTTAACGCTCTCGTTCCGCCTTATATAGGCCGTGTCGAAGATGTGACCTTCCTTCCCACGGAGCAACTTGGGAACAGTGACACCAACAAACGACTTGTTTTCGATGTGCTTTGTGCCAGTCAGAACGAAGACCACATCATTGTGGAGATGCAGAAGGCAAGTCAGGAATTTTTCAAGGACAGAATTATCGCCTACTCCTCACGACACATCAGCGAGGCCTTGGAGGTTGGCGACAGAAGGTACAGCTTTCCGACAGTTCTCACCATCGTGTTGGTGGATTTCGAGATTCCGGAACTGAAAGGCTCGGACAAATTCATACAGCACGTCATGCTAAAAGATGACGAAAACAAAAAATTTTCCGACAAAATGTCCTTTCTTTTGATAGATTTGACTAAATTTGCAGCCGAAATAGATTTCGGTCAGCTCACCAACGAGGTACAGAAATGGTGCTATGTCATCAAGAACATGTGGAGGCTGAAAGAGGGTGACATACCCATAGAGGAGACTGTATTCAGGGAACTGTACGAGAATTGCAAAATATCAAAACTGAACGCCATGGAAAAACAAGAGTATGAGAAAAGCGTATTGGAATACGAGGACGTGAAAGACGCAATGGAATACCACCATCGGATGGGATTTGCAGAAGGAATGGAGAAAGGGATGGAAAAAGGCATTGAGAAAGGTATTGAAAAAGGGAAAGAAACCATACGCCAGATAATTGCAAAGATGCTGGAAAACGGCCTTCCCATAACAACAATAGTGAAGCTCACCGGCCTTAGCGAGGCGGAAGTACTCGAAGCCAGCGGGGAAGTTGACAATTGACAGTTGACAGTTGACAATTGACAATTGAGAATTGATAGTTGAGAATTTAAAATTCAGAATTCAGAACTCAAAGTTTATAGGCTATTTCTGTGTGACCAGGAGATGGGAAGCATCGGAGATTCCGCTGCACACACTGCGTTCACATGCGCTTTTCTCCACACTTTTTTATCAAGAAAAAAGTATCGGAAAAGACTTTGTGGCAGCAAAAGAAAACTGCGGTAAGCAAGCAAAGAGAGAGCTTGCTTGCTCTTTCGAGCAATAGCAGTTTATCAAAAGAGGAATAAAAAAGAAAAATTTCATGCGGTAGCCGTACCTTTTCCTCCCAAAAATTCCCATCTTTTTTACATTAACATCTTTTAACATTCTTATCTTTCGTTCAATCAGTTGATTAAAAATACTATTTGTTGATTGTTGATGAAATATATTTCTTAATTTTGCACGCTATAATATTAATGTTTAAATTAGTAAAACTCTGCACAAAAAAAACACAACGCAAATTTGAGAAAAATAACAACAAATAATAACGATATGAAACAAGTTTATTCACTCGAAACTCAGAATTCAAGATTCAAAATTCAGGATTCAACGTTGACTGGTTGTACCGAGACACAAGCGTCTCTATCCCGGCTTGCGGCAACCCCAAATAAACGGGGATCAAGCCCGCAATTTTTCAGATTGTGCATTGTGCATTGTGCATTGTGCATTGTTATGCTCCTCGGTATGGGGAACGCATGGGGACAAAAGGTTAAAGAATTTTCAAGTTCGGGTACATGGAGTGATTATGGAAATGCCACTAAAGTGAAAGCCCATGCCATTGGTGCTGGTGGTGGCGGTGGTAATGCTAAAGCAACGGCAACATCCTACGGAAATGCTAATGCTTATGGTGGCGGAGGTGCAGGTGGTGATTACGCAAATCAGTGGTTTACTATTACTAGTGGGAATTTTACCGTGAATGTTGCGCCGGCCACTAATGCAGCTACCAAGGGGGGCAACTCTACTGTGATACATGGTGGCAGTACGTTAACAGCTAATGGCGGTAACAAGGGTGAAAGCGCTAATGCAAATAATGGTGCTGATTATGCAGATGGTGGTACACAAGGTGTGAATGGGGCAGCTGGTGGAACAGGTGAATACATAGATAGGTTTGGAACAAATTATGTTCGTTCTGGCGCGGGAGGTAATAGTGGCCATGCCTACAATACCACCAATCCGGGCAGTGGGGCTGGTTATGCGCAGGCCGATGCTTGTACTGTGGGTAATTGTTCACATGGAGTAGGAGGTAATGATGGTTCACCTTTTGGCGGTGGTGGTAGTGGCGCTGTAGTTTCGGTACGTAAGGTTTCGTCTAACCAATCCAGGTCGGAGTCAGGCGGTAAAGGCGGCCAGGGTTTCGTCTGGATCGAGTACATCACTGTGTCAAAGAAATCCTCCACAAATCCGACGTGTTCCAATAGTACCAACGGTAAAATTGTGGTCATGGTAGACGATGACAACAAGGGGACGGTGAGTTCGGGAACGGCCACATTATCGGGCGGCGGAACCTATGATGGCAGTGTCTCCGGCAAGGACGTGACGTTCAACAATCTGCCGGCAGGTACTTACACAATCAAGGTGGTCCATGGCAGCGGTTGCGAAGCGGAACTTAAAGATAATAATAAAATTACCCTTACAGCACCCGAAGCCTTCGTCGCAGGTGCCATCACTTCCGATAATCAAACAATATGTGCTACGGGAACCCGTCCTACAGTGGATAACACCACGGCGGCTTCGAGCGGCACGGGTACCATCGAATATCAATGGCGCATTAACGGGAATGCTGTTACTAACAATAACACGGATAAGTCCACCTTTACGCCCACTGCGGAGCAAACTCCTATAGGCACGTCTCCAATCACCTACACCATCACCCGTTGGGCCAAGGACGGCGTGTGTCAGACCGACTTTGAACAGTCCACAGGCAGCTATACGTTAACGGTACTTCCCCCATTTACAGCCGGCGGTATCACAAATACCACCAAAAACATTTGTTCTGGGGACAATGTGGATGAAATTGGCAGTGTGACAAATGTAAGTGGTGGAGATGGAAATATCAACATTCAGTGGTATGTGAAAGTGAATGGTGGAACTGAAACTCCAATTAATAGCGCCACAAGCCAAACCTATACGCCGACGGCCGCCTATAAGAACCAGCCTGGTACATACGTGTTCACCCGTAAGGGTAAGGATACGAAGTGTAATACGTCACTGACACCCTCCGCTGGCAGCTATACGTTGGTGGTGCGGGATAACCCGACTTTGTCGGTGGCACCTTCTAATAAACAAAATCAGGAACTCTGTGCGGGGGAAGCCATGACCACACTTGAGTTCACCGCAACCCATCTGTACGGGGCAAACCTCACTATTACAGGTCAACCCGCTTGGACAAACTTCACCGGAAGCGGCGAGTCATACCAGCTGTCGGGAACATCCACGTCGCCGTCCGCTTCTTCCGTAACCTCCCATTACGTGGTGACGGCCAACAATGGGGTTTGTCCTGCAGTGACGAAAGCAGGTGATATCACGGTGTATGCTCTGCCTACACTGACATGGGATCAAACCAGCGGTAATCGAACACAAGCTCGTTGTGCGGGCGCATCTATCGAACCCATAAAGTTTAACTTTACTCATGCCACAGGTGTGACTGTTATTGAGGGTAGTCTGCCGCAAGGTATCACGCTCGAAGGCAACACCATCAGTGGATCTTCCACAGAGGTGGGTGTATATCCTTATACTGTGAGCACAGTAAATAACCATGATGGTCTTACCTGTGAGAATGATACTTTGAAAGGCACCATTACCATCAATTCCAGACCGAGTATGACTATCGTGTCAAATCAGGTTTCATGTAATGAAGCCGACAATGGCACGAAAAACGACGGTTCCATCGAAATCACTTCTGTTACTAATGGCACCGCTCCGTACCAATACTCCATAAATAGCGAGGCCGCGGCTGACTATCAGAATAGTAACACCTTCAGCGGCCTTGAAAAGGGTACCTATGAGATACGGGTGAAAGATGCCGAGGGCTGTGTTTCTGATCCTGAAAATGTGACAGTGGGCGAACCGGATGCATTGGCCATTAATGTGATCAAAAACCATGACTTTGGTTGTGACACGTATGGTGACATGACGATTACCTGGACCGATAACCAACAGGGACCATTCACGTTGACCTGGACAATTCCTAACGATGAAACCTCCGAGGAAGTAACAGGCAACTCCTACTCGTTGGAGGTGTATCGTGCAGATACCTATACGCTGACTGTCGCGGACACGAATGGTTGTTCCTCCACCACCACAGTCACCATTAACGATAACACAATACATCCTTCCATTCAGGCCACCCAGTTTGAGGTTTGCAGCGGTGGCGAATTCCATGGTTTTCCTAACGGTCATCAGAACGGATATTTGTACACTTGGTCTGCTCCAGAGACCTCAGCCAGTGTTATAGGTTTGGAAAGCGGACAGATGGAACCGGATTTCCATGCCAACTTGACTAACACCAGCAATCCGCTTGCTCCGCAGACGGTGGTCTATGAAGTGCGCCCATACGTGGGCTTGGAAGGCAACTGTATGGGACAGAAAGTTTTTGTAACGGTTACCGTGAAGGATGAACCTTGCGCAGATGTGGAACTCTTGGTGGATGTTCCTACAACTGACATTTGTCCCGGTACACAGGTCACGATGATTGCCCATGTGGACCGCGGCGATAATGCTATCGGCACCTACAACCTCTCTTGGAGCATCCAGAACGGAACGCCTGTTGTCAGAACAGGTTTGACGGGCGACACGGTCCAATACAAATACACCATTCCTCAGGATGCCTGTTCGGCGGATTATACTGTTTTGGTAGTCTATACTGATGACGCCGGCGGCACCAAGACAGCCTTGAAGATGCTTCGTGTACGTCCTGGCACGTGGACCAAACCAGCTGACGTGACGGCTACAGCAGTAAATTGCGTCAGTGAACTGCCTGAACCAGCAGCTATTACTAAGCCTTCTTGTACAACCTCCTGTGGTCAGCAGATTACCAATATTGAATTTATCGGCAAAGAGGAAACACCCAATGCCAACGACTGTGGCAAGAGTGTTGCCTATATCTTCCGTTATCGCGATTGCTCGAGTGCTTATCAGGATTGGAAATACATTGTGCCGGTGAATCCGGAAACGGCTCCCGTCATTGCTTCCGATGCTATCAGCGAAACGGTGGCCACGGCAAGTGAGACGGCATGTCGTTTCTACGTGCCTAATATAGTGGCACTGTTTACCGATGAGGTGGTGAGCGACGACTGCACTCCATTTGCAGAACTCGTGATTACTCAGTCGATTGCTGCTGGCACTGAGATTTCCGGTACCACGAATGTGACGGTCACGGTGAAAGATAACTGCGGCAACGAAGCCACCAAGACGGTTTCAGTGACAGTGCCAGAAAAACCTGCAGTGCCTACCCTTACGCATACGAATGTGACGTGTAACGGCGGGACTGATGGTACAGCTACGGTGACTAATCCGGTTACTGG
>CADCNH010000052.1 GCA_902802755.1 uncultured Bacteroidota bacterium
GTTCTTCTGATAGCAAAACATATTCTAAAAGTTTTTGTGTTAGACAAAGTCAATCAATTCACGGTCAATCAGGGCATTCTTGGCGTCACGGGTGTTGTCCTCCAACAGTCCCATCACCTGGGCCGTACCTACATCCTTGGGGAAACTGCCAAACACCTTGATGCGCGCCACCGACTCCTTCACCCAGCCCCAAGGCAGCTTCTTCACGAGCACATCCTTTTCGTGGGGGCGAGGCTGACGGTTATACGCCTTAAAGGTGATACGACCTGTGTTCTGATCCATATACAAAACACCCTGTACATACTTGCCATCCAGCAGCAGCTTCAGCAGCTCAATGGCGTTCAAAATAAAAATATACTTCTTCATAAACGATTCGAATTTGTGAGTGTCAGGAGAAAGCGAAGTTTTTAGTTTGAGCTCAATTACATCCAGATACGTTTCCTCCGCTCACACCTTCGACTCGGTTATTACTTTAAGAAAATTGCTTTGGTGTCTTTATGCTTCACCTTGCCCCCACTGATGCCTGCATTTTGCAAGCCAGAAGACAACTGCCAGCGTGGACAGACAAAATCGCCCTTTACCCTTAGCTGCATCAGCCCACAGATGCGGGTTCCTTCCTCGTCCACTTCCCGATGTTCGCACGAAGCGCACCACTTCTTCACACGAACATAATGATCATTCACTACTGTCTCCATATCAGTCCTCCGATAAACTGTCGTCCCTTCTCCGTCCATACCAGACTTGATCTCAACTGACGGCGTCCGTCCTCGCCATGAACATAGCGATAGCGTTCCTCAGTGAGTTCCAGATGCATGTACTTCCTGTTGAGTCGCCAGCGACCACCCGACCAGCGGATGACGCCACGGTCAGCCAGGAAAGAATTCAGGTCACGTCCCTCTATGCCGAAGGATTTGCCGATCTCCGTTGGTGTATAACAGTATCGGCTGTAGCGATTCAGCTTTGCGAGCTCATCGCCCAGAATGTCGTCTGCCTCGTTGAGCACTTCTTCGTCACATGCCAGGAGGCGAATTTCTTGTTGTTTCATAATTGTCTTTTTTTAAATTAATGATTAATGTACATGCGCAGGTGCGCACATGCGTTAACTGTTCACAAAAAGTTTTTTCTCGCCCGGGCCTTCCCGTGCGGTGGTTTGTATCAGTAAGTCAAAGATCGCTTGCAACTTGATTGCGATTGCAAAAGTACAACACAAATTCCAGCTTGGAAAGCAATTATTTCCTATCGTCCGACGAACCGTCCGACGCTGTTAGAGTTCGTCCGACAAACCGTCCAACTTCCTGCTTTGAGCCCTCACAAAAGCACTCAAAAACAGTCTGACAAGGTTCTTTCTGCGCAGCGCCTCACTCGCCTTGGGGGCATCCGAAAACGTCCAGTCAGGGTACTTGCCCTGCACTTTGGCTATCGTATCATAGACAGTGGAGCGTCCAAGCAGACCGTCGAAATTCAACTCTCGCATATAGTCAAGGAAATCCTTGGGCGTGTAGAAGAAAGGCAATCCTTTCACCACGCCCTCATTCATGGCCACCATCAGGTAAACATAATCGGAGGGAAGTCGAAACGCCTGCATCTGTCGCATTTCGCGAATAGCCGAAGCCACATAGATGTCGATGGTCAGTTGCTGGTCGCCATTCTGGCACACACTCACCACTTCCACCTGTGGGCACAGGCTCACCATACCCATAAACTGCTCATACGCTGAGTCGTCAATCTTTAAAATCACTTGTTTCATCTGTTTGCATGTTGCGAAACAGAATAGGCCTACCTGTCTCAGGTTACTAATATTTATTATTTAAGTTTGCATTCTTAGAATGCGGCACAAAAATATAACAAATATATTGATGAAACAAAAATAATAAAAGGTATTATCGATAATGGCAGATAATACCTTTTAATGGATCTTTTTGGCACATTTTGGCAGTTGCCTATGATGCAAATTCTCTATGAAAACAATTTAAATGTATCTTTCATCTTCTTATATTGGGGATCATTGTCATAACTGGTGCTGTTTGGATTGGTCCAATCGTTGTATGACCGCTCTTTGATCAGCCCTTTCAACTCTGGGAATTCCTTCATCACCGCCTTAAAGGGGATGTGCTCGGTCAGTTGGTGGTCGAAAAGAAATCTAAAGGGTCGTGCAATTCCCTTGGCCGTCTTCTGGCCCTTCAGTGCCTGATGTAAGAAACAAACGATGGCTTCCTTATTATCCGCCAGGATATACGTCACGATATCATCCGACTTCTTGATGACTTTGGGCTTTCTGATCTCTTCCTTCCGGGCCAGTCTCATTTGATAGTCCTCCAGCACATCCTCATAGCCCACCAACACCAGATCGTTTGGATCCATCGTTTTCATCTCCTTGATAAAAGACATATTGAAATCAAAAGCCCACATCGTATTCTCTTTCGGGGCCCAAGGTTCCAAGACCAACTCCACACCTTTGCCCTGGAGCTCCCAGTTGAAGGCACACTCCACCATCTTTGCTAAATTGTCAGGATTGCGAAAGGATTGCGTGAATTTCACAAATACCAGATAAGGTTCACCGTAATATGCTGATTTGAGTACGATCCAAACGAATGCAAAATCCGTGGGTTTCTTTTCTTGACCTATCGTCATTAGCACGACACCATTGGCCTGATTGCCTATGTAATGACGTTGGAAAACTTTCTCTTTGTCTTGAGGATGTCTGAACTCCAACAGTTTCCGCTTGTGTAGGTCATCTTTCATCGCCTTTAGAAGCAGCTCCCATTGGTCAGAGCGGGGATAGTCACCAAAAATCGTAGGATGTGATTTGACGAGGCGCATCTTATAAAACTTCATCTTCAGGAAACCAGTACTCATTTGAGCCTGTGTTTCCTGACCTCGGGACAACAAGTCCCCGCTAATCGTTCTTTTTTCCATAATGTTTTTAATCAGAAAGTAATGAGTTCATTATTTTGATGGCTATCCATCGTAATTTGGCATGCAAAATTACACAAAAAGTGTAAGAAATACAAATATTAGCACCAAAATCTTTGGTGATCTCAGAATTTTGCAGTACCCTTGCATCGCAATTAGAAAACTAGCATTAAATCCATGATACTATGGACAGGCAGTTAGCAAAATAATGAGGAGAAATACTGAGGTGCCAAAATGACATCTTAAATAATATACTGATATATTTCAGGTTTTAGGTTTATGGTTATTCATAGATTGTTGTAAGAAGGGGTTCGCAGTGATGCGCACCCCTTCGTTTTGTCACCTCGACCACTTAAATTGTCATCC
>CADCNH010000053.1 GCA_902802755.1 uncultured Bacteroidota bacterium
ATGGAGCTGGAATCCGCGCAAGCAGGCCTGGGACATATCCTGAACGACAAGCGCTAATCGATGTGGTTATGGCCGACGGATATCAGCAAGATCAAAATTGTGGAGTATGATTAATCATATCACCTCGGCATCTTCGTTGGAAAGGGTGTATTTGGCACAATAAATGCATAAACAGTTGCGTTACCATATTATCACGAGTTATACAACTACCCTCTCTCTTTGTTGAAAACCGGCTCGGAAATCACCAGTTTTTTTTTGCGACAGTATCACAAAATACCAACAAATATGAGAAAAACAACCTTAACCCTTATCCTTTTAATTGCAACGGTACTGTGTTTTGCGCAAAAGTCGTCCTTGAAGAAATATTATTACTGGATCAATCAGGCAGAGCTGGCTATCTGCGACAGCGACTATGCAACGGCCAATGCGTGTTATGATAAGGCGTTCTCGTTGAAAATTCCATTTGCCAAAGACTTGTTCTCCGCTTACCTGTTGAATTTGAAACTTATCCACGATGTGGATAAAATAGAAACATACGCGAAATATCTTGTTCAGTGTGGTGATTCTGAACTTCCTGAAAGATATGCGGGCGAATGTGAGGTGGATTCTGCAATTTATAAGTTGCTACAGTCCGTTGAAGCGAGTTGTCACTCACTCTGCGACACGGCTTTGCAAAACAGATTGGATGAAATCCTGGAAAAAGATCAATCATATCGGCACGGTCGTGGACTGAATGCATTTGAGGATTCTATGAATCGTGCTATCATAGATGACATTAAGCTTCTTTTCAACACATATAAAATCAATATACAGACAACAGGAATACATCATCTATACAACCTTCATGCCCCGGCAATACACTACGTATATGCAGAATTGCACGACTTGCAAGATTTATTTAAGGAACATGTTTTAAGGGGCAGCATTGATGCCGATATGTATATGAAGTTAGAGGATGAATACCTCTTGATGATTGCGATCAACAAGGCAACTGACGAGCTGGAAGATCCCAATGGGTATGGACAAGGGCAGTTCTATTTTTACCGAATTGGAGGTACTGTATTTATCACTTATCCTACAAACATAAAGATGGTTAACAGACATCGAAAAGCACTCGGACTGTCGGAGACTTTTGAAGATTTGGTAAAAAAAGTATCATGGGAATACACCCATAATATTATGCGATGGCATAGCATTACCATTCGTAGTTCTGGTGATGAGAACGAAGACAATGCGGAAAAGGAAAATTTAAAAAAAGAGATAGATGAAGAGCACGCCGCGGGTGATTTTCATAGAATGTATTTTGACGAATCCGTGAGATAATTGTATCTTTGCAAGCACAAAAATAAATTGACATGAAAAAACTTCTCACCGTTATATTGTTTTTCGCCGCGGGGTCGGTGTTCTCGCAGTCTCCCGAATGGCAACAGTGTTTTTCGTTGCAAGCTGGCGCTTCTCGGGCATTCAACAAAGCCGATTATCCCATTGCCGCTAATAAGTATGCCCAGATGGATTCTGTCTATGGGCGGATTGTGGATTACGCTGATATGAGGAAGTATTGTATTGCATCGGTAATGTGTGGTGATACTGAAAGGGTTAAAAACACTGCGTTGAGACTCACCCAATACAAATGTTTTGATATTACGTTTTTCGAGAATCCTATTTTTGATGCATATAAAACGGAATCCTGGTGGCCCTTGTGTGATTCCCTGTATCAGCTATATGGACACAAGGACCGGCAGTATATTGACACCTTAAGAAAACTGCAATTAAGGGATTCAATTGTCAGGTATCATTTCGTTCATGGGGAAACAAAAGAGATCAGGGACTCATTCAGGTTGTTGATGCGGGCAATGGATTCTGTCAACACGGTGATACTGACCAACTTGATTAAGGAGTACGGACTTCCAACTTGGAGCAATGTGGGTTACGAAGGCTTTCACTCCGCATATATCCTGATTATGCACATAGATTCTGATTTGCAAGACCGCCTGATTAGCGAGTTCATGCCGTTAATGGAGCAAGGTGATATTCCGAGAAATAAAATGGCCTATTTCATTGACCGGAGTCTTATCCGAAAGAAAGAGCCACAAAGATATGGTTGCCAAGGGTGGAGAGGGGGTTTTCAGCCGATAGAAGATATTGAGCACCTGAACGACAGGCGCGAATCGATGTGGTTATGGCCGTACGATATCAGCAAGATCAAAATTGTGGAGTATGATTAATCATAATACCTCACATCCTCGTTTGAAAGAACGTATTTGGTACAATAAATGCATAAACAGTCACGTTACTATATTATAACGAGTTATACAACCAACCCCCCTCTCTCTTTGTTGAAAACCGGCTCGGAAATCACCAGCTTTTTGCGACAGTATCACAAAATACCAACAAGTATGAGAAAATCAAGCTTAACCATTATCCTTGTATTTGTAGTATTATCTGCGCTGCTGTCATCTTGTTTTTTGGCACGGGGGATTTTGGGTGTCAAAACGCCCTCTCCGAAAACAGAAAAACAGGTACTGAAAAAAGCCCGCAAGTTCCATTTTGACGAGTTCCCGCTGCTGTTCACCACCGATACGGGAACCATTCGCTATTGGGTAACTGACCGCTTGCGCACGGTGGATTCCGCTAGTAATAAATTCGACCCTCTGATATTCAAGCATGGGGATATGGTGATTCCCGTTGAGACAAGTAGCGGGTGTACTGCCTACAGTTTTACCTTGTTTCATAGCCTGTCGGACAGTACTCAATACCATACAGACCCCAACAAGCCACTTTCATGGTACATCAACAGCCAGTGTGTCATCAATTTCGACAGCACGGCCTTCTATACTGATATTGCCGATGCGGACTTTGTGGTCTTGATCTATTGGGCCACCTACGAAGGTGTCTTCAACAAACCCAAAAACAAGCGCCTTGCCGAGGAAATCGTGCGACGCAACGAGCAAGACAGTCTGAACATAAAAGCATACTACGTTAATTTTGATAAGCGTGAGAACATCCAGCTCTGCACGAGTACGCTGAAAGAATTTACCCAACAACTAAAACCATGATGAGAAAAAGACATTTCCTGTTCTTTGGACTTTTGTGCGCGGCCTTTGCGGCTTTTGCTCAGAAGGACTCCTGCTGCACCAAGAATTATGAGACGGCCTCCTACCTCACCTGCTTTGGGCCGGACTCTCTGCACCGGCAAGGAGAGTACCTTGCCTCCATCGAATGGCTCCGCAACGACACCATTGCGAAGGATTACTTGCGATACT
>CADCNH010000054.1 GCA_902802755.1 uncultured Bacteroidota bacterium
CATCAGCGTGGCCTGTCCCGCTCCAAGCTCCGCCACACGCAACCCGCTCACATCATGGCACAACGCCGTGTCGAACCCCAACTCTATTATCGGGAAGACCAGTGGCCACTCAAATTGAGCATGAACAATCTGATGATTATTTCTAATATCAACAAAACCCCTTACGCCTTCTCGTTTTTTCAATGTCCATAGATAATTCCTGAATTTAGACCATCCTATCAAATATCTGCCATTGTACCTCGCATCCGATAGAGAATCCACCTTATAAATATGCATAAGGTATCGTGTTGGATTGTGGTCAAATGCCCAAAACAACTTCGTTTTATCGTATGGATGTTCTTCAAAATGTCCTTCGTTGTTCATTGCAATTCCAGCAACCACAAACGAGTCCTCCACTATCACAGGCTCCTCGAACATCACCTCATACAACGGTATTTTCATATTTCGGGTGTATTCGTGATCAGGTTTCCATGCTTCTGGTTGGTCGAGACCTTCATCGCTTATTAAGAAGTGGGAAAACACCATGGTTCTGTGGGGTGCGTCCATCCTCCATCCCGCGGACGCCAGCTCTATCAATCCGTTCGGTGTCACTTTATACAGCGCCATTGAGTCCGTCAACCTTGTGCTCAACAACGTGTCGTGAACCGAATAATAATCATAGTGATAGTTTATCCCATCACTCACAACTCGTCCTGGTTCCATCCATACAGGGGCGGCTATCCCCACCACCTTCAGCGGCTTGTCCGTCTCCATCTGTCTGCCTACTGTTCCGTTGCCTGCCCACATTCTACTGTTGACGCCTCTCATTCCTCCTCCCAAATCCTCCCTGCTGTATGAGCCGTATGGTTGATAATAATCGCTTGCTGTCAATGATCGTAGATGCCACAAGCAAACAGCCGCCGTACACTGTCCATCGTTATAGCGTATATCGCGCGGGTGGCAATAATAGGTGGTGTCCAATATCCTCAGCGTGTCCCCTACTGGCCGCTGCGCCCACCCGGCAACACCTGCCGCCAATGCCAAAACCATCAAAACAGGCTTTTTCATATCTTTTAATTTTTAAAGTTATTATTATTCACAAATGATTTGCAATTCTTCTTGATTCACTGATGGGTAGTGATCCTCAAATATCAGTGGAAACCAGTTCGATGCATCTACACCCCACGTATTATTCTTGGCCTCTATAATATTGAGGTCGGTGACGTCGAATATATCCAAGACGGAACAATTCACGCCTTCATCCACAAAAGGTGTTTTCTTGAAAAAATGATTTATGGTTGAAGACTCAAACCCGCTGACCAGATAGCTGGTTGCTCCTTCTGAACAAAGACCTTCTGTTCTCCATCCACTTATGGGCAAGGTTTGATAGCTGGATGTCACGGTCGCCGGTGTGCCGCTTGTGAAATCAAACACTGTCACTGCGCTTTCGTAAGAGGAACCCCTCTCGAAATCATGTAGCACCGCGTACTTGTCCATGTCATATACAAGACCTTTTACATCTCCCACATGACCATACGTGCTTGGAAGTTTTGCCCCAATGGCAGATACAATCATTGCAGGATTATTCATCAGCAACGGCGAAACATCGTAGATACGGTGGGTAAGAAAACTGTTATTATAGAAAATTGATAAACAATCATTACAATTTGTCAAACCTGAGGTATCTGGTGACAAGTCTATCCGATGGGTGCATACGGCAAGTCTGTTTTCTCCGATACTAACCATTTTGGCATTAGTATTAAAGGGGTCAGTGTTCGCCCAAAAAACATATGTGCAACCCGGACCATATATCATGTAATCATCAATGGTTTGGAACTGTTGCAAAGAACAATAAGGAACCGACAGCATATCATTCTTGGGGAACACAACGAGGTCAACACCTATTCCTATTTCATGCCTGCATTGTTGATTCCCACTGCATTGCATAAAAACCACAAAGTCGTCAGTAACTTTAACGTCTCTATAATCACTGTTCAACCCTCCGCTGTACATTTCTGCAACACGGTATTGCATGTTGTTGCAGGTCGGGTCTCCTACAGCTTCAAAAGCCTTGTACAAACACACCCAATCTGGAAGCGAAACATCGGGTATAACCCAGCCTTCCGAATGGACTCCGTAGCCAACCACATGAATTTCGTCCTCCTCCCCACGGAACACCTCTATGTTCTCCAACCTGATAAGCCCTACAGTGTCAATGTGTATCGGCTCGTTGTCATAGAAGAGCCCTTCGATGTTGAACCAGCCAAGCAGACCTGAGTTTAACACCCTGTCAAAGCCACAGAAAAACACCATTTCATCCAGCAGTTCCATATCCAATACCACATAATCATCGTTGGGGAATTGAGCATCAATTAACTGAGCCAAGTCGGTCAGCGAAAACTGGAAACCCACGCCCATTGGGTTCATGGACGCATTGACATAGCTTCCCCTGCTGCTGCAATATCTGACAATATTGGAGAAACCGTTAGCCGCAGTCGAGGAACGCAGCGTGCCTCCCTGTCCCTGCACAACCGATGGCCCTAATGCAACCATCACAAACATGCAAAACCCTAACAATTTTTTCATGGCGGTACGTTTTTTTTATATGTTTTTATTATGTATTATTTACAATCAATTGGGTCATTAATTATCGATAAAATGCTGCAACTTCTTAATATTCACGATTGTATTTATTGACAACATGGTACTCTTTTTCTTTACAAAAGTATAAATAATTTCTTAAATATCCAAATTTAATTTGTTAAACTCGCCAAAATCCCCATATCAAGCAATAAAAAGTGTACATCGTCCCCGCCTAATTATGCTTTATTTAACGAATGACACCTGAAGGGCTTGTCTCCAACCGCTCTATTGTAAAATATGAATGTTTATAACTAAAGGGGACTTCTATTAATTAAATTGCCTCAAAGGGGCAAACACTCAATAACCCCGCACTTATAGTGTGGGGTATATTAAGTGAATACAACTCAGCGTGCGGGAGGCACGCTCACTCTAAATAATAGAACCAACTTTCATTCACTGTACCACCAATCGGCGGGTCTTCACGCCGTGGTCCAGATACATTGCCACGATATACACCCCTTTGGGCCATGAGCTTGCGTCCACCTCTGCCGCTATCCCGTCCACCTCCTGCTCGTGCACCTTCGTGCCCTTGGTGTCGTACACCGCAATCCGCTGCATCCTGTACGACGACATCACGTTCGTCACCCCGCTCGTCGGGTTC
>CADCNH010000055.1 GCA_902802755.1 uncultured Bacteroidota bacterium
CTTTGGAGAGGGGGATAGGGGGTGAGGCTTGCCGACCACCACGACGTCAATGTCATCCGACGGCCGTTCCAGGAAGATGTCACGGACATAGCCGCCCACCACGTAGCATTCCATGCCTTGTCGGTCGGCAGCCTCGCTGATCAGGTGGAAAATCTTCTGGTCAAGAATTCCGGCCAGTTCCTCGTCGCTATATAGTTTCATGTTGCCTGTTCGTCACTTCATACAATAAATCGATGTGCAAAGTTACATCTTTTTTCTCAAACGACCAAATATTTTCAGAGGTCTGAGCATGAAAAAAACATGATAGTAAAAAATGTAAAAAGATTTGCATTTCTCAGAAGATTTTCGTAACTTTGCCATCAAGATGGCGATGTTACTTCGTAACTATGCCGTATTGAAAGGAATTGTTATCAAAATTACTAAGACTATGAAGAGCAAGGAGAAATTTGTAATTACCATCAGCCGCCAGTTCGGAACAGGCGGTCACGAGATTGGAGCAGAGCTGGCACGCCGGCTCGGAGTGAAAGTGCTGGACAAGCAGATACTCAATGAGGTTGCCGCACGAATGAGAACCGTCGAGGACGCAATGGAGAAGATTCGCCACCTGAATGCCCGTGTTGAGGCTTATGCCAAGGCCAATAAGATTCCATATGTTGATTACTTTAATGCAATGCTTTCTGCTGACGGCAAGGGATTAGACAGCCGTTATAGTCCAGAGCAGGTGCATCCTAACAATGCTGGTTATGAGGTAATGGAGTCATTGATTGTGCCTGCTATCAAGAAAGCACTTAAAATAAAATAAAAAAATGAAAAAGATAGCAATCTTATCTTTACTTGCACTTGCTGCCGCGCAGTGTTTGGCTGGTCCATTCAAGGATTCAAAGTTGAACAGCGAGGTAACAAAACGGCTTTGCCCGCTTTTCACTGACAATATGGTCATGCAGCAACAGCGTGACAATGCTCCGATTTGGGGCCTGGCAAAGCCTAATAAGAAAGTTACCGTTATCACTTCATGGAACGCCAAGAAATACACCACCACAGCAGCAGCCGATGGCAAATGGCGCATTGAAGTGAGTACTCCAAAAGCAGGCGGACCATATAGCATCACCATCGACGATGGTACTAAGACTGTGCTTAATAATGTGATGATAGGTGAAGTGTGGCTTTGCTCTGGTCAGTCCAATATGGGCTTCGAACTCGCGTCATCTAATAATGCTGAGGAAGAAATAGCTGATGCCAATAACCACCCAAACATTCGCCTTTTAAAGGTTAAGACAAATATTGCACCCGAACCACTCGATGGCTTCGAGACTTCTATCGGCAATGGTTGGAACGTATGTTCTGGCGATGCTGCGAAGCATTTCACAGCTGTCGGATACTTCTACGGACGTAATCTTCAGCAGAATTTGAACGTGCCAATAGGACTCATTGATTCCTCCTGGGGTGGTACTATCATCGAAGCGTGGACAAGCCTCGAAGGACTTTCTGTTCAGCCGTCACAGGCCCGTAACATTGAATATGTAAAGCATTTGCCAGCAGAGGCATCTGCACGCGATGCACAATATCAAAAGGAAATAGTGGAGTGGGGCGACAAGGTCCGTAGCATTGATGCTGGGTATGATAATAACCAGCCGGTGTATGCATCATCATCCTTTGACGACTCCGCATGGGGCAAAATCAACTATGAGCGTGGAGTGACACGTGAACCAAAGGACATCCTCGGAATTGATGGATTCTTCTGGCTTCGCCGTGTTGTCGATGTGCCTGCAAAATATGCCGGCAAAGACCTTTACATCCATATGGGAGGTATTGATGATAATGATATTACGTTCTTCAATGGAGAGCAGATAGGCTCTATGGAAGGCGTAATATACCGTCGTGACTATACTATCCCTGGCAACCTTGTAAAGGCTGGACGCAACATACTTACAGTGCGTGTGCAGGATACAGGCGGATTTGGCGGTTTCTATCCTGCTGACGATACATTCTATATTACAGATAGCAAGGAAAGTACCGAACACGTTATTGACCTCGTTGGAGAATGGCGTTACCATATTGGCTGCTCTACGATGGAACTGCCTGTTATGCCTGTAAATACGGCTGGTGAGCCAAATGTGCATTCTTTCCTCTATAACTCAATGATTCATCCGCTTCGCGACTATGCTTTGAAGGGCGCTATATGGTATCAGGGTGAGTCAAACAGCGACCAGAGTTTGCAGTACCGCGAGCTTCAACCTATGCTTATAAAGGACTGGCGCCGCCAGTGGCACGACAATTTCCCATTCTTCATAGTGCAGCTTGCCAATTATAAACAGCGTCTTGATGAGCCATCAGAGTCATCATGGGCTGAACTTCGCGAGGCACAGTACCTTACTGCAAAGCATCTTGAAAACACTGGCATGGCATGTATTATTGATATAGGTGAAGCCAACGACATACACCCAAAGAACAAACAAGATGTAGGCTACCGCCTCGCGCTTCAGTCGCGTGCCATTGCATACGGCGAGAAAATTAATCCAAACGGACCTCAATATCGAGATTATCGAATTGAGGGCAATAAGATCCGTGTGTTTTTCGATGGCGAAAGTCGGAGTGGCGAGTCACAACTCGTTACAGGCAATGAACGTCTGAATATTCCAGGCGGAGAAGTGAAGGGTTTCACAATATGCGGACCTGACAGAGTGTTCCATTGGGCTGATGCTGTTATTGAAGGCAACAGCATAGTAGTAAGCAGCCCTGATGTGCAGTTCCCTGTTGCAGTGCGTTATGCCTGGGGCGACAATCCTGAATGCAATCTTTACAATCAAGATGGACTTCCAGCTATTCCATTCCGCACGGATGACTATCCTAACATCGGAATACTCGTAAGATAATGTTGCTGAAAAGCATAGCTATTTGCCTGCGACTTGGTCCATGGCAAATAGCATGCTTTGCAAAACAAATGAAATATGCATGCCCAAACACAAAAACCGGTGTTTTTACCATGAAAACATTGACATGTGTTCGATTTTTATATTATTTGGTTCCATTCTTGCATTCTACAGAATAATATATTCGTACTTTTGCATTGAGTTATTTGAGCAATAGATAACATTTATAATAATCCATTTAAAATTTAAAAACAATGAA
>CADCNH010000056.1 GCA_902802755.1 uncultured Bacteroidota bacterium
CAAAATGGAATACACAGGTGTCGTTATGTTGAATGATTATTTGCCAAAATCTGCCAAATCCAATCCCCGTGGCGCTACCAACAATCCTTTCACCTTCGGTGACCAGATGGAATACGTGGGCTATGCAACCATTAACTGCAACGAGGCGGAGAGCCAGCGCATCTGGCAGGCTCAAGTCGCCTCGCAGACTTTCACCTTGCAGTTCGCTGAAACAGTCGGCAATCCGTATGATGGCCAACCCTGTTCGGGAGCGGCCACGGTGACCGATATTGACAATAATACTTACAATACAGTGCAAATTGGCAATCAGTGCTGGATGAAGGAAAACCTACGTACCACACATTATTCCAATGGTACCAGTATCGCTTTGGGCAGTAGCCCAAGCACCACAACGGCATACCGTTATTATCCCGACAACAACTCATCCAATGTGTCCACTTACGGTTATCTTTACAACTGGCCTGCGGTGATGGGAAACTCATCTTCCAGCAGTGCCAATCCCAGTGGCGTACAGGGTATATGCCCTACAGGCTGGCATGTTCCGGATGATGCGGAATGGACACAGCTAACCAATTATGTGAGCAGCCAGACGCAGTACCAGTGCAACGGTAGCAGCGGGAACATAGCCAAAGCTTTAGCCTCCACCACAGGATGGAATAGTAGTACAAGCACTTGTGCCGTGGGCAATAACCCCAGTGCCAACAACGCCACTGGATTCTCGGCCCTTCCCGCTGGCGGCTACCCCGCTGGCGAATACGGCAATTTCGGCGACGACGCCAACTTTTGGAGTGCTACAGAGAACTATGTCAACTACGCCTACTACCGCGGTCTCTACTACGATTACGCCTACGTGTCCAGGGTCGTCGACTTCAAGAGCTACGGCTTTTCGGTCCGTTGTGTCCGCGATTAGAGCAGACCGCACAAGCGCGGAGCGCAAAAGCGGTCTGTCAAGCAAACCCGCCGTAAGGCGGGCGAAAAATATCAAAAAATATTAATTCAGAAAAATCAATTAAACAATAACATGGTGGAAGCCGAAAAACCAGAAGAGAGTAGGCGAAAGAAACAAAAACAGTATTATTTTCATATTGAATCTTCGGATGAAAATATGATTTTTTGTTATACCGAATCGGAATTTGTTGTATTTTTGCAGAAAATTCCGATTGTAGTATGAGCAAACTATTACCAAGGGAGGTATATCTCCAAAAATTGATTGACAGCAGAGAAAATGGAGACGTGAAAGTCGTCACTGGCCCACGAAGATGCGGTAAATCATGGCTGTTGACTCGTTTGTATAAAGAATATTTGATTGCAGATGGTGTTCCGGAAGAAGACATCATCATCGTTTCGTTAGATATTGATGACGAGAACAACCAAAGCGAATTGGCTGACAAGGAGAAACTTAAGGCCTACCTATACGGTAAGATTACCGACCCTAAGCGGATGTATTATGTGATATTGGATGAAATCCAAGAAGTAGATGGCTTTGAAAAACTAGTTAATGGTTTAAGAAGTAAGGATAACGTGGATGTTTATGTAACGGGCAGCAATGCCAAATTGCTGTCTAAGGATATTAGTACAATATTCCGGGATCGGGGTCGGGAAATACGATGCAATCCGTTTTCATTCAAGGAATTATATGAGAAAAGAAATGAACCTTTTAGCGAACTATGGAAAGAGTTCTATACCTTTGGAGGCATGCCCGGATTACTCAGCCGAAAGACCCCGCTTCAGAAAGCAAACTATCTGCAGGATCTTTGGAGAAAAACGTACATTACGGATATTATTGAAAGATATAGCATAGGGAACGAAGTTGCACTTGAGGCAATAGCAGATAGTTTATGCTCCGCCATAGGTTCTCTGTCAAATCCAACCAAAATGGCCAATTCCCTGCAAAGTGTCCAAAATATCAAAATAGACGAGGAAACAGTTAAGAAATATTTGGATTATATATGCGATTCCTTCCTTTTTGAAGGTGCAAGACGATATGACATAAAAGGAAAGGAATACTACAAGTCCTTTAAGAAATATTATTGTGTTGATGTCGGTCTGAGAAATGCACGGTTGAATTTTAGACAGCAGGAAGTCACTCATATTATGGAAAATGTGATTTACAATGAGCTCCGATCACGTGACTATCTTGTGGATGTAGGCTTGATAGAGTCCCGTGAAATGAGGGATGGAAAACAAGTTTACATTCAATATGAAGTAGATTTCATCGCTACAAATGGGTTTGACAAATATTATATACAATCAGCATACGCTTTGCCTACAGAAATGAAGCAGAATCAGGAACTGAGATCTCTAAAGAAAATAGGCGATTCCTTTCAAAAAATTGTCATCCAAGGTGATGACATCGCTACCTATACCAATGATGACGGTATTATTTTCATGGGCTTGCACCAATTTTTGATGAATAGCGATATTTTGAGATAGCTTTCGGAGTTTGTTGCAAACTTGCAGCATTTTTCGATTTTATCGCTTTCGTAATTTCCAAAAATCAGCATTGCGTGCAAATTTTGTTTCATTCTAAGGCTTCCTTGATTTGAAAAAATCAAATGTGTTATGTCGTATATCAAATTTTTTCCTAACTTTGCCTTGTGTTCCAAAAGGGATACATTGAACTGATTAAAAATAACACAATTATGAAAAGACTCCTATCATTTTTGGTAGTAATATTGATAAGCATCACTGCTTTTGCCCAAAGTGTGACACTCACCTTCACCGCCAAGGATGCGGCCAACCAGCATGTACAGCTCCACCGAGTGTCCATCACCAACCTGACCAAGGGCTGGCAAGAGACCATCTACTGGCCCGATACCACCTTGACCATGCAGAATGGCACGGGTATCGCCGATGTAGAGACTCACGGCCGTGTGTCTCTACAAATGTCGCAAAACAACCCCAACCCCTTCACCGGCACCACCGAGGTGAACCTGATGGTAACAAACGAAGGAACGGTGGCATTGGACATTGCCGACATCAACG
>CADCNH010000057.1 GCA_902802755.1 uncultured Bacteroidota bacterium
GTGGTCGGGATGGTCACGCTGTGTCCGGTCCACACGTAGGGCACGTTGTCGCAGGTCTCTGAGCTCTCCTCGTGGAAGAAGCTCGGATATATTGTTAGGTTCAGTTTATAGACGCTGTCGCAATTGTTAGCGGTCTTCAGGCTGTCCCAAACGATGTGGCTGCCGGCCGTGGTCGGGATGGTCACGCTGTGTCCTGCCCACACGTAAGGCACGTTGTCGCAGGTCTCCGCGCTTTCCTCGCGGAAGAAGCTCGGATATATTGTCAGGTTGAGCTTATAGACGCTGTCGCAGTTGTTAGCGGTCTTCAGGCTGTCCCAAACGATGTGGCTGCCGGCCGTGGTCGGGATGGTCACGCTGTGTCCGGTCCACACGTAGGGCACGTTGTCGCATGTTTCCGCGCTCTCCTCGCGGAAGAAGCTCGGATATATTGTCAGGTTGAGCTTAAAGACGCTGTCGCAGTTGTTAGCGGTCTTCAGGCTGTCCCAAACGATGTGGCTGCCGGCCGTGGTCGGGATGGTCACGCTGTGTCCAGTCCACACGTAAGGCACGTTGTCGCAGGTCTCCGCACTTTCCTCGCGGAAGAATATCGGGGTGACTGTCAAATTCAGCGTCACCGCGCTGTCGCAGCCCAAAGAGGAGGTGAATACCGAGTCAATCGTATAGTTACCGGGCACCGATACATCAAGGTCTTTGAACCCCATATAGCTGAACGGTGTCGCACTTTGACAGGTTGTCTGTGCTATTGACGCGGCAGGTATTTCAGAGAGCACATGCACGCTTGCTGTGTCCACTTCATCAGTACAATAGTTTGTGGTCGTGATATAAGCTTCCCATCCGCTTTGCGTAGAAACGATGTTGGTAACCCATCTCACAGTCAGACTTCCGGAGTTGGCGGTGTATATTCTGGGCATGGATGTAGGAACCAGATTGCCAGACAATCTTACAATTTGAGGAGCTGATGTGCTGGTTCCATCATAAAGGGTTAAATAATCATAACTGTAATTTGTTCTAAAGTTGGAAAGGACAAGCAAGACAGGCTCGTTGTCGATAGAAGTAAAAGTGTGTGTGACATTCATTCTTTTTTTATAATTGCCAGATATTCCTCCGTCATCAAGGAATCTTATACTGTCTGAGCAACGCACCTCCGTGGCAAGATTGTTCTTATCCTCCGTCATAAGGAAATCATACATTTTTTTTGGCTTTGTGACGAAAATGCTGTTGTCATAAAACATGGGGCATACCGTGTCTGCCTTAAGGGTCACGTAATACAAGGTGTCTGTTCGTTGGTTTTCCAACAAAAGGGTGGATTCCGTCTTGCCGATGCCGTCCAGGGTGTCTTGATAGACAATATTTTTCAAATCCTGACTGATCCAGGTGTAGTATTGCGGGTACCCGACTTCTGGTGCGGAGGCATGCAACAGGGCGGTCCCGTTATAGCAAACAGTATCACTGGTGGCAATGATATGTTGTCCGGCGACAGGCTCCCTGATGTACGCCCAAACCTGAGTGGTGTCATAAGAAGCGCTGGGAATGTTTGTGATGGTGGCTTTCCACCCATTATTAACATCGTAAATGTAATTTTTCGAAAATTTAAATGTCAGAGTGTTCCCGCTTGACTCGAAGGTTATGCCTGATATTGTAGTTCTCGTGCCCCTGAACAAAAGGCTGTCACCATCCAACCCGTCGTACACATAAAGTGTATCTGCATTATTTAGTCTGTTAAAGGATATGTCGTTTGGGAAAACAGCTTTCACAGTTCCTTCAATAGCCGTGAACGTGGTGATATATCTCCCCGCAGGCATAATGCCATAAGTTCCATATTCCCCGCCCTCATCCGTGAATGTGATGCTTTCGTTCCGCATTATGAAAATCGTTTGGTTATTATATTGCGAACTACTTGCGATGAATTTATTGATGAGGGTGTCTTTGGCCACAAAGGGAGGGCACATTGTGTCGTTGTGGACTGTGACGTAGAAATTCTCGGTTGTTTTCAGGTTGGGAAGTTCCAACACCGAGATTCCGGAAGTCAGGGTGTCTCTTAACACAACATTTGACCAGTCAGAATTGTACCAGGTGAAGTACTGGGGGAAACCGATAGTGGAAGATGCGGTGAGAACCGCGGTCTCACCATGACACACCGTGTCATGGGTGGCGCTTATGTCGATGTTGGCGGATGGTGTTTTGATAGCCGCCAGGGCTTCGGCCGACTTGAAGGTTTGGGAGTTGACCACATCTGCCTCCCAACCATAATATGACGAAAATTCACCACTATTTAAAGAACGGACGGTAATGCTTCCTGTTGTACTGGTAAATAATCTATTTGAAAAAGTTCCAGCCCCCTCTAAAAGTAGTCTTCCGCTAATGCTGTTACCGTCATAAATGCGCAAACCATTGACAGAAATATTGCGGAAAAACACACAGACTTCCCCTTCTTCCGTGCTAAAAGTATGAATAAACTCCTCTGCACTAGGATTACCATTGGGCCCTCCAGAGTCGTAGAATTTAATGTGGCTTTCCGCACCTACGTATGTGACGCCGTTGTGCATGATCACGGTATCGGTGGCGGGCGTCTCCAGTTTATAGACCATCACGCCTGCAGTCATGGGCGGACATTTTTCGGCAGTACGGAGCGTGACATAACGGGTGGTGTTTGTCTGAGCCAAGTCGGAGAAAGCGGCAAGCTGGGCATCGCTGCCATAGCACACTTCGTCGTTGACGGTGGTGATATGGTATTCGCTGGCGGAAAACGATGGCAGAAGGCGGATGTTGGCACTGTCTTCGTCCGCGTATCTTGGCGCACCCTGCCAATCCCAGTCTCCATATACAACTTCGGGTACGGAGTCTCCCTGACGGCATGACCATATTTGTGCTTTCAAGGCAACAACGGTGTCAACAGCAGGTCTGTTTGTGAGTGAAAGTCTGAAGGTGTCTGTCCATGACTCTCCCGGTTCTAGGGAAGCTATGTTTATGACATCATGGCCAAAGAGCTCGAAGAGCCCATTGGGTGCCTGAACATGGCACACGATGTCCTCGGCGGTCTCCTGACCGTTGTTTCTCACGCTTAGCACGGCATTGTGACTCACGCAGGGATCGTCGGTTGAGACGGACAGGCTCAACGACAACTTGATGTTCGCGATGGGAATGTGGTAAACAGCGGTGTCTGTAATGCCGCAGGATGTTGACGACACATCCCTGACCACAACCCTCACATAAAGGGATTTGATGAGGTTGTTGAAGTTGTAATATGTGGTGTCGTTTGTGACGACGGTATGCTCGTGGTTCCATACAACACCATCCTCGCTCGAGAACCACTGGTACTCGTATTGCGGGCTTTTGCCTCCTGTGGCAGCCGCCTGCAAGGTGATGCCGCCGTTGTAATGGATGGGAGTGGCCGTGATGGTCGACAGGTGAAGCTTTACACTGTCAATAACAGAGGCCGCGACAGTGGTGGGTTGTGGACTGTTGCTGACAACAGCATCCCAGCCATTGCTTGGTGCAAGCCCGGAAGACACAAACTGAAGTGTCATGCTGCCACTGTTGGACATGATTTCCGCTGGCAAATTGCTGCTTAGGTCACCTGATAAGGTGGCAATGATGGAGTCGGAATTGACACCTGAACCCGTAAACACAAATAACTTGCTGTATATGTCAGCCATAAAACTGTTGAACTTCAGCGAGAGTGGGGATCCATCGGTGGAGGTGAACGTGTGTGTGATATTCTCGAATTTGCCGTAGGGTGAGTCAGGCCCTCCCGAATCATACAGCTTCATGCTCTCTCCGCATTTGAGGCTGCTGTTTCCCGGCTGCATGTTCATCCATCGGAGTATTGTGCCAAGCTGTGTCTCACAATAGACGTCATTGGAAGCGGTCACATACAGGGTGGTGTCTTGCAACAAGTGGGGAAGGGCATATTGGCTCTGCCCAGTAGCATCGGGAATCGTGTCCGTCTTCAGAAGATGAAGCTGTTCAAAGTCCTCATACCAACGGATAATGTATGGAGGTTCCAATAGTGATTGTGCCGAAAGCAAGGCGGTACCATCAGGACAAACTGTGTCAGGTAAGGTCAGCACATCACAGGATGATGCTATATTGTCTCTTAGGGTAATGTGGACGGTATCTTTAGGTATTGAATAGACACAAAGATCGTCGCTGACCTCGTGAACCCAGAAAATGCCGGAGGAAGTGGGATTATAGGAGTAGCTGTCGCTGTTGGTGTAATTTTGATAGCTAACAACTGAGTTCTCCTCGTGGCCGATGATGTAGTGTACGTCTCCCGTGCCGCTCGCCGTGAAGCTGAGCTGCACCTCCTCGCCAGGGCAGACGGTCGCATTGTCCGCAATGGCCACCTTGGGTGCCCTGTTCACATTGACATAGACGCTGTCGGTGATGGGATTGGCACATCCGGTGTTCAACAGCGTCACCTTGAAGTAACCCTCCTCAGCGTCACGCGGGATGAATGCCATTGCGTCCCTGGTGTCGGCATGGAAACCGTTGGGGCCCGTCCAGACATACGAGAAATAGTCCTCACTACCCAAAGTATAGACTTGAACATGGTGTCCCTCGCAGGCTGTTGTTACATTGAGGCCATTTGCAAACCAGTTTTTCTGTGTCTTCTCCAAGTCAAGCACAATTAAGTTGATGTGGAAACTGGCCAGGCAGGAGTCTGTGATTTGTACTGAGACCTGCTGCCCGGAGCGGAGCGGAATGTTGTCAAAACGGCCCGTGGCGTTTTCGCCCAACAAGGTGCCTGCCAAGTCTGGGGCACTGTATAAAGAGTAACGGTATGGTTCTGTGCCATTTTTCCCTTTTGCACGGACATAGCCGGTGGTGGCTGTGGAGTCGCAAACATAACCCATGGCGTAGTCAAACTCCACTGTCCCTCCTGAGAAATAGATGGTGTCGTATTGATAAGTGTCATAACAGTAATTATGTTGTCCGCTAGCCATTTCTATAACATACGTACCAGGCATAGTGACACGCATGTTATCGCCAAGACGTACATAACCACCGAAATAGCCACCTTCGGGCCCTGTAAAGATTCTGAAATAAGGATCAGTGAAGCTTGTGCTTATCGTCGGCATCCCGTCTCTGTCATGGTTTCTAATAATTTTTTTATACTTCCCAGCATACTGAAGGTATAGGTGCCGGTAGGCAAACAGTAGTCTGTAATATAGAAATTAAAACCATTATTAGATATTCTTGCCAAATTTGAAGTGCTGTCTTTGACTATGGTCCATTGTTGGCTACTTTGATCGTAGGTGGCGGTGAAGTTATATTTGTTGTTTTCCGGACTTACAATCAGTCTTACGACAACATTTCCTAAAAAATTCATAGGGGGGGCATGATTTGAGTATAAACGTACCTCACGAGTACTAGAAGAACAACATTCCGAAGTACTTGTTGTGCTGTTACTAGTAGAAAAACTTAATCTTTCGTATTCACCTCCACGAGAAACGATTTTTTTTTCAAACGTAAGATTATCAAATCTGGAGTATAATTCACATCCCGAGTTGTCGATTACTGTTCGCTGAACCGGAATCGTTATGCTCGTATCCTCGAGACTACCGTATAAGGGTATGATGTCATTTGGTGTTAAATAACTTCTACAACCTTTTATAGAACCACCATTTGAAAAACTACTATCAATCTTGATGATGTTGTGTGTGCTCGTGTCGGTATATACACAATACACGGGTTGCATGTGATGATACGCATAAGGTTCATCAGTACCGCAATAGTTTGAATAATTATCAACGGAAAGAACGTAGCTGGGACCTCCATATTCTATTGTTTTTAAAGCATAAACTCCACAGCTATCGTATTGCTCTGGAAACGTAACCGTTGAGTCTGTGGCTATGGTTGACCATACATGAAGCATATTATCTCTAATTTTATAGAAGCGATATGATTGGGTAATAGGAAATTCCTCGCATTTCGTGTTCCGGGCTTGAAATGTAATGCTCTTGTCATATAAATCGCAGAAACTGTTGGCCTGATAAACGGTGTCATATAATCTAAAAGAACCATTATAGTATTGATTCTGTTTGAAATGTTTCCAGGGGGTAGTGTCTCTCACGCCATTGATCTCCGGATAGATAAAGCGGTATTCAGAGACTTCCCAAAGGCTATCTAGATAATAAGTTCTGTTACCTCCGACAGCTATATTCATTCCATATACAACAGCATCTATACTGTACGGATAGGAGCTGCTATAAACACAAATATCTCTAACATGAGGTAGTTTTTCCGTCAAAATTTCTTGCCACACCATAGGGAGATGGTACTCGCAGCCATCCCAGACATAAAATTTGTACTTGCCAGGGGCAAGGCCGTCGATACTGTAATAATCTTTGTAATCATACCGTGTTTTTCTATTTCCATTGTATTGGCGTTCGGAAAACACTACCGTGTCTATGGGAGTACCTGATTCATCTCTAATCTCTATAAAATAGGGGAAAGATCCTCCCGTGATATTAAACTGGACCCGACCTGTATTCTGGCAACTGAGGCTGTGAATTGTGCCGAAGCCTGTGTTTGATCCAGCTACATTGCTAATCATACTAAGAACAGGGGTCACGTATGAGGTTCTTGTGGAGACAAGGGTGTCCTTGCTCACGCGGATATACATGCTGTCGGACGAGGTTGAGTGGTAGCACACGGCCTCCACCCCCACCTTGTATGTGCCCACTGAAACCATAAAACTGTTCGTGGTTGAATAGGCGGTGTCGCCTGTGTTCATGTCTATCCTGAAATACTTAATGTCAGACAAATCCGTTGTTGAGACATCCAAGGGATTGTTGTCGCCATCAACCAAGGCAATGTTTATCATGCAGTTGTTATAGCATGTGCCATCCTCCGTGCTCACCCGGATATTGAGCGGGCAGTTGTTTTGGGCATAAAGACCCACTGTGCTCAAAAAAAAGAAGAAAACAAGTAGCGTTTTTTTCATTTTTTATTATTTTTTTTGTGATTTTACCAAGTGTATTTTTTTTAAAAAATATTGAAAATCAAGTAGTTGTATATTACTTTTAGCTCTGCAAAATTGATTTCAAAGATAGAAAGGTGTTATGAGAAAAAAAAAATCAAGTTGGTCCAAGTTTAAGTTCAAGTTGACTCAAGCTTTTTTAACTTGATATTTGTATAGACAACTCATGTCCTCCCTTATACCATCCTGCCAACTGTCGAATGAACAACAGTTGGCAGGACTTGGTACCGGGATTTTCTCACCCTGATTAAAACAAACAAAACGTCGTTATTCTTTCTCCTTAATGCAGCGTACGCTGTAACCCAAACCTGAATACTGGTTGGTTTCAATGAGAATATCACAATTTAGGTACAGGTAGAATGCGGATATGCCGGTGCTGCCACCCGTGTTGGATGTTGACCAGAAGTAGGTTTCACCGAGCATTCCTTCAAAGCGGTTGGCGATACCACTATAGTATCCGGCTGGCAGGGCTGAGAATCCAGTGCTGTTGTTGCCACCGCTAGGAATCCAGTAAAGAGGCGACTTTAATGCATCTGCACCATAGGCGTTAAGAGCCTCGTATTTCTCGGGTGTAGGCAGATACCAGCCTGCGGGACAGATGCCCTGGATGTGTCCGTGCCCGTTGTCGGCG
>CADCNH010000058.1 GCA_902802755.1 uncultured Bacteroidota bacterium
CAAAAGAAAATGCCTTGGCTTTACAAAATTTTTCTGAAATAGGGAGTGTGCGACTGGTACTTGGCATGGCTACGAGCCTCCCTACCTTTGCAAGGAAAACGGCGGCAACTAAGCGGAATGAACCGTTTAGGGTGAAAAACATCTTCATAACCTGACATTGATGAGACCTTCATGTTTTGTTCAAGTTTGCGTTTTTTTTCCACTATTTATCATTGCGTTTTTAAAACGATTATTAACGCATCGATGTGGTAAATGCGTTTTTTGTTTATTCTACAAAATAATTAAAAAGTACCAAATAGGCGGTATTTGGTACAATGGAGGTATAAAATCATCTGGAAGTTCGTATTTTTGGGGGTTGGGAAAGAGTGTTGTTTCACCACATGGGCATTAGGATGAGTGTCGTTTTCAAGGAAGAGACAAACTGCTGATGCTTCGGAGCTTTGTCGGAGATTGCCAGTGGTTTGTCTAAGGAATTGAAATCGTCTGTCATCGCCCATGTTCCTGTAAGCAGTGCCTTATCCTACCCTGCGGCTCTGCTGCTGAGTATGAGAAGGTTCTGTGTCAGGATGGAACATACTCTTTGGTGTGGGCGTAGGATTAAGGAAAAAGGATTGGAATGGTATTGCGAAGCACCCTGATTTGAATATTTAATACAGTCCAAAGATCCATTCGCCAGACGGGCTTGTGCCATCGGCACGATAACTATGCTTCTGTTCCCGACGGAAGTTTTGTTATCGCCCGACTTCCAGATGATGTGTCCGGGTGTACTCCAGGTTAATGCTTGCACTAACAGGGAGAACAGTAAGGTCTTATCAGATGGACGAATGGTGATGGGGCTGTTATTGGTGTTTCTTGAATTGAATGATGGAAATGTAAGTACAAAGGTAGAAAGTGTTTAACGAAGTTAGTTGAAAACCGTCTCGGAGGAAGCGGCATAGTGCGTGGTGCCTTGTGTTCCCGTACTATGCGGAAATGACGTTAGGGGTGTGGTGGCATCAGTGACTCATGGCATGAACACCTGGAGGAAAGTGATAGGAACGTGCAGGGATGTGGATTTGCGGCGGTGACGTGCAAGGGGTTTCTGACAGCAGTATGCCGTCGGAAAATGGCGATAGGTGGTAACTTGTTGCACCCATCGACATAGTGCAGCACCTCTCTGGCACAAATCTTAGCATCACGCCGTCCGTTAAGTCGCCTTCCTGCGGGTGTTCTGTCCGCGAGGCACGCCATCGCCCCTGTTGTCATTCGTCTGTGTGGCGATACAGATCCGTACCGTTGCCATCATGTCCGGCGACCAAAGCATGTAGCACACCAACGTCGATACTGGTGAAGCAGAACATTGTTCGCCTCTGAATGAGTTCGACATTGGTATGCCATGCTGCCCAGAGTGGGACTGATAGCGGCAGTACGGATTGCCTTAGAGTGACACGGACATGCTTCTGGATTCCCTTTCCACGTAGTGGCCCAGACACGGATTATCACCACGGATAGTCCGTAAGGGTACGGATAACGGACACGGATAACAGTTCTTCAGCACGGATAGCGGATGCGTATGAAGAGAGTCAGCCACCGGCTACCTTGTTACGGTCAAAGCTGAATGGTTTGGCCGGGGATGCGACTGTAGGGAGCATCCCGCCGCGAGAAAATTTCTAAGATTTCCAAGAATAATTCCAAGAATGGTACATTTATTTCCAGAAATAGACCGTTTCTTGCCGTAAATAGCACAAAAATTACCATTCTTGGAACGAAAACTGTTAAATTGGAGTTAAAAGTTTCCTGGTTCTAAATAGAAGAGCCACCCATATTTGGATATGGATGGCCCAATTAAAAGGACAGGAGATGATGAGAGTAAAGACTATTTCACCAGCCGAATGTTAAGACCTCCTACTTTCGCCGTTGTCAGGGTAGATTTCAAATTCGGGTTCACCATCAAATTTGGATCAGGATAGGTCTGCCCCCAATCGACTTCAAAATCCCATATCGTAAATGAACGATTGAAATTGTTGGTGTTCGTCTGGTCGAAGGCATAATAATAATGATACGGCTGAACATCTACGATAGTAGATCCATTCAGGAACACAGCCCAGTTATGGTTTTTGCCTGAGATGTCAAAGAAGAAATATACATACGTGTACCATTCGCCTTGACCGTTCCACTGTGTAGGTATAATGTCCCATTCCCCTGTTGTGGGGTTCAATGCTCTTCCAGAGCAAAATTTGTGGTAGCCATAGCGATAGCCGTCAAATTCAGTACCTCTCAGGGATGCCCCATCACTGGTTTGTCCTATCAGGTATCTCATGTTACATGTCTTATCAGAAGCAGGGATATTGACCTTCTTTGTGATAGTGATACCTCTCTGTGCAGACATGTCAAGACTGCCTACCATCGTGAGAAGGAAGGCAGAAAGCAATGTAAATAAAATCCTTTTCATAATAAACTCCTTTCTCTAAAAAGTTAAACTTGGGTTGAATTGAAATCTCCTTGCCCTTTTATGGTTCTTTTAGTTTTTGTAGAAAAACCTTGTACTTTTTCTTGTTGCGAATTTATGAAGAAAAAGGATGAGAAGAGAAAAATGCAAAAAAAAAGTCGTATATTAACAATATATCGACATAGTAGTGTAAATA
>CADCNH010000059.1 GCA_902802755.1 uncultured Bacteroidota bacterium
CTCTCAAATTTGAGGCAATCTCTAACGTTCCTTTGCCATGACCTTGATAGCCTCCAATAGCGGCACTATATTTTCCGCCAACCACTTCTACACTACCGCCATAGATATGCACGTCGCCACCGCCACCTTCATAGCCGCCGCCAATGCCGGCTCCGCCATATTCTAAGATCCACTTTTTTTCGACGATGACCCGGCCTCCATAGACATTAACTGTTCCGCCATAACTGTCTTCACCGCCGCCGATACCGGCTCCTCTACCATCGCTTACGGCACATAATTCACCACCGTAAACGGTGATGGGGCCTCCCTGCGGGTGGTTGTCACTACCGCCGATAGCCGCTCCAAGTGGCGTGGTGCATTCGTGAATATGACTCCAAGGAGAATGTAAAAGTGCTTTGCCCTCTAAAGTGCCTGCGTACACGACAATTTCGTGATTCGGGTCGATAGAACCATTCTTTCCGCCGCCAATTGCTGCAGGGGCATCGTCTTGGATGCTTGCGGTCAGTTTGTTGCCATGCATGTAAAGGCTACCCATATTCTCGCCGTTACCACCGCCAACCGCAGCGGCATTTTCATAATGTCTATAATAAGTTTCCTTCGTATCTCCATCAGTATAGTTTGATTCAGTTGAATACCAATTTTGCACTTCAATGTATGCTCCATAGCCTCCATCCGCACTGTGGATGTGGAGTTTGGCATTGTTTTTAGCCTCAAGCTTGATATGTTTGAGGTAAACTTCCGTATGTTTTGACAAAACAAGGTGTACCTCTCCTAAAATCACAAGCACTTTGTAACGTATATTGCTTTCACCGCCATCATAATACCAGGTAGTCTTATCCTTCTCTCCTAGGTAAAGCCAATCTTCTTCGTGTTGGCCTCCAAAAGGGCGGCATTGTTTGCTTTCCTGCGTCTTTACCAGCTGCTTGTTGTCGTCGTCCCACGAGTAGGTGGTTACTGTAGCCGTCAGCAATTCTTCGGTCTGTGCCCACGCCTGACCTCCTGCACCCCAGAGGATGAACAGGGAAAGAATCAATAAGAATATTTTTTTTATCATGTTGTTATTACGTTTATTTGTTTTGTTATTTACTGATTGTTTCATTCTTTTTCTTTCGCAAATAGAAGGCATAGAAAATGCTCAGCTGCCGCTGAATGTCAAAATGGCGGCCAGGGTTTTCATTGTTTTCATCTTTCTGTAAAGATATTTTATAATTAAAACTAATTTCAAGTTGCAAAGTTACACTTTTTTGGGACATTCAAGGTAATTTTTTTGCGGAAAATATAAAAAAAACACGAAAACCTTTACATATGTCAAGTTAAGCCTCACACGGGGCCAGGCACGCTGTGAGGGGAATTAAAAAAAAGTTAACGCAAAGTTAAGTAAATAGAACAAGTAAGCAAAAATCGATTCGGTGCATATATAATGTACGCGCGGTACACACCTTGCGTGCGCGAAGAACGCTTTTCAAAAAATTTGTAGGAACAATCAAATCGTCGTACCTTTGCACCGTCGAAATTCATGTGCCGTAGGGTAACTCCACGAGAAGAGCGCGCAATCTTAAGGAGAGGATAAGGCGGACGCGCCGGTACCATTATCCAAAGGTGCTGTTTCAGACCGAAATTAACATTATTGTAAAACTAAACTAAACTTAAAAAATTATGGCAAAAAATCAAATTCCAGTCAAAATCGGTCTTCGTAAGAATGTGAACACGAAGTCCGCAGCCTACGGGAAGTTTTATCCCGAGGTGATTCAAGAGGAGCCCCTGACCACTCGTGGTCTGCTGGAGCACATCATGAGCCACGGTCTGGGTTATCCCCGTGCCATCGTGCAGGGTGTGTTGACGCAGGTGGCTGAGTGTCTGACCGAACTGATGCTGCAGGGTCAGCCCGTGAAGCTGGACGGCTTCGGCACGTTCAAGCTGTATGCGCAGTCGCAGCCTCACAATGGTCAGGCTGGTATCACCCAGCAGATGCTGGAGCCTGGTCTGGACATCCGTCCGTGGATTGCCGGTCTGCGCATGGTGGTCATCCCCGAGGGTAGCGAGCTCGACAAGCTGACCTCTACGGCCAACCTGGAGCGTGCATCCATCCAGTGTGAGGGTATCATCGAATCGGCAGCTATCTCTGAGAAGGGCAGCAAGGTGGAGACTCTCTACCGCTGCGTGCAGCCCGCTCCTCTCGCCAACAAGAACCGCAATTACCATTGGGCCAACACCAGCGAGCGCGAGGGCTACATCCAGAAGAACAACGGCAACCACTTCATGCAACCCGATTGGCGCGTTGCCAAGGGAATCCAGTGGATCCTCCGCACACTAAAGAGACCAAAATCATAAGAAAAAAAATACGCCCCAGCATTCCGACGGAACACTGGGGCGCTTCTCATCAATGATTTTTTATCTTACGGTTGAATACGGTTTCTAAAAGTCAGATTACTTGCTGGCAT
>CADCNH010000060.1 GCA_902802755.1 uncultured Bacteroidota bacterium
GTTCCAGTTCGGTTGTAAGGTTATCGGATGGCTTGTAGGCTTGGTCCTCTTGCCTGACATTATCGGTGCGCAGTCTTCCGTGACATCGATCATGTAGCCTTGCTCATTCGTAATCCCCTCCAACGAGCCGAACCACACATCCTCGCCATAGTCCGAATAGAAGTTCTGGACGAAATCGAATTGCGACTTGATGGTCACACCTTTGTGTCCGAGGCTGTTCTCCAACATGGCCAGTCCGTCGATGTTGCTTTGCTCGATATAGGTGCTCCACCAGTTCCAGCCTTGTTTCAGCTGCATGGATTGCGTGGTAGTGGCACTGCCAGCCTCTTCACCATATACGATAGTATAAGTGGTGGCTTGGTTGACTGACACCGTGTCGACGATATGGAGTTTGTTCTCGTGTATGGGCGCTCCTTCGTCAAGCATGGTCACATGCGATATCCACACGTTGCTGAGTGGAATCTCTTGTCCGTCATCCCTCGTGCAGCTGATGATTTCACGCAACCCCTCAGCTGGGTCGTCGAGGCAGGTATAGTTCCAGCCTGCAGCTATCGGGGTTACATGCAGGAGAATAGCATCGTTCGTCTCTGACAACACGCCTTCCGTGCTTGCCGTGATGACTTTATGCACGGTTGCGGTTCCTCCGTTTGAGAAATAAATCATGTCAGGGATATGGTTGAAGTCGGGAGTCTCATTGACGAAGAAGTCGTTGATGCCGTCTTCCAATGAACCGTAAGCGGTTATCGCCTTAATCAAGTCATGCGAGTTGAGCTCGGTGACGAGGCTCAATTGTGGGTTGCCCCAACTATTATTATGGATTAAACTCGGTGTAGTACTGATCACGCGCGACAGCAACGAGCTAGTGAAATACCACTCAGCAATGCCTGTAGTATGGCTCTCAATGGTTCCGAACGGGATGTCCGTCAAGCCCAAGGGACGAGGCACACCATTCATGGCTGACCCCACCATATCAAATTCAATGAGCAATCCATTCTGGTTTTCGATGATTTGTGGCTGAGAGCTTTGTAGATACACATTGTTGGCATCGCCTGCTCCTACGTTGCTTATCATCATGGCGAGTTCTGCTGGTACAGTGGGTTCAATGGAATCCGTCAACGGGTCGTCGCTGATGATGTAGCGTGAGACAAAGTAATCCACATGAAGATTTGGGCTGGGGTTTACTTGTAAACGCACTGGGAAGAGCGGATAAGTCAACTCCTCGCCCGAGAAAGGATCGAGAAAGGAGAATGAACCTCCAAAGGAATAGAATTGTGATACCTCTGGGGCAGCCTCTATGGTCGGGATCATCTCGAACACAACAATACCTTCGGTTTGGGCGTCAATGGTGCCTTCGCCGTCAACGCCTGTAATCTGTGAGAGCGATTTCACGTTGATTTGGAACAATCCAGTGCAATCCACCCCATTCTCATTTTTAATGACAATATTCACGTCAATATCCTGCATGGGATTGAAGATGTGCCCATTATGAATCTTCAAAGTACCTTCGAAAGCCTCTCTGGTCATCGTCATCGTTTGGTTGAACTGGATGGTGATTTTTGCACAGACATCGGTTTCGTGCTCGTGAACAACGGTGTTGATGCCTCTAAGTGAATGAGCGAGCATCTCTCCCATATCGCTGTAACCGTAAGACAAAGCAGCCTCTTGAGCCTCATCGAATTGATCCATTTGGCTTGAGACCTGTTGGATGAAGTCAGGATTATACCCGGCAGGCAAGTCGGCTTCCGTCGTGTAACCAGCCTCCCAATATTGCACGCTACGGTTCCATCGTTCCACAAAGGCCATGATATGTTCATCGCTCACGTGCGACAGCTCGCTGACTTCAAGAAGTTGCTGCAAAGCTTGTGGCGAGACCGTGTAGTCAGTAGTATCTATCATGGTAAGGAAGTTGTCCATGAAGGCCTCAAGATTGGGCTCATAAAGCCATGTCTCGTCACCGAAAAGGTTAGTGAAAATCCCTGTGGTAGCCTTCAAAGCATTGCCAACCTGAACCAGTTCGTCAAAATACACTTCTGTCATCGTGTTATCACGGTCAATAGGCTCATCTTCTGTCCTATAACATTCATGGAATCCCTCGACCGCATCACTAATCGTGGTAATCACATCGCGAAGTTTACCAATTCCTAAACCCTCGGCAATCGCGCCGTCTACTAAGTCGGAAATGACACAACGGCCAAACTGCCATGAGCGAGTGATCAACCTGCCAAAAGTGAATTCCTCAAATACGTCGAACGTGTTGATGGCACAAGTGTACAGCGTTGGGACTGGAAGGCCTGAAACATCGCCCAACACATTGACCAAAAACTCAGAGATTACCTTCCAACAAGGCGTGCAGTCGCCATCAGTAGGAATGGTGACGGGATTGGTAGTTGAGTTGGGAGC
>CADCNH010000061.1 GCA_902802755.1 uncultured Bacteroidota bacterium
CGTCGATATTGAAGCAGGCCTTGTAGGTGTCCTTGATGCGCCACACAAGCACCAAACCGATCATAATCGGGTTGCCGCCCTTGTCGTTGACCTTGATTGGAGGCACATCCATGTTGCGGGCGCGGAGCGACAGCTTGCGCTTGACATAGAAGGGATTGGTCCAGAAGAAGCCGTTGTCGGTCACCGTGCCGCTGTAGCGGCCGAAGAATGTCAGCACACGGCACTGGTTGGGCTGTATCACCATGAAGCCGGGGATGTGGAAGCCCCACAGCACCCAAAGAACACCTCCGAGGATACCGGCACCTGCCAGCCCTTCGGAGCCCCCGACGATGCACAGCCACATAGCCGCCACCACCATCGCCAAATTCAACACCAGATGCAGGAACCCGTTGTTCACTGCACTCATTTTCTTTACTACTTCTTTGCTTTCCATATTACTTATTTTTAATTGTTTATCCAAATTTCACTAATATCATTTCAATATCATTTCAAATGCAAAGATACACCCTTTCCAGATACCTGCAAAACTTTTTTCATATTTTAACATTTTTCTTCCTACCCCACCCAATCGCCCCTCCGCCCCCTCTCCGACCTCTCTCCGACCCTTCTCCGACAAAAACCGTTAAACAACCGTAGAACAGTCGGAGCGGATACGGAGGGACTACGGAGAGACATCGGTGTTCCGAGGACTCCCGTCAGGGGGTATGCCGAAGGCCTATTGAAGACCTTTTGAAGGCCTATGGATGAGGTATGGCACATGGCTTCTTTTTCTTGACACGAATTACTGCAAATGGCCGTGTTTTTTCATGAATTATTTTATCGGTTGGAAAACATTTCGTATCTTTGCAGTCGAAAACTATTACAAATAAATTGTTCCTACCAAGAATAATAATTATGAAAAAGATTGTTTTTTTTGCATTCATTTGCGTAATGACATTTGCTCATATATCGGCACAAGACACTGTGCGTTATGGGGATTCTTGCTATTTATTCAACAGCATAAATATCAACAACATAATCCCGTCTGATGATAATCACAATGCATGTTCGTGGGGTTTGGGATATTTGTTAGGTTATGAATACCAATTACAACAAAAAACAAATATCTATGGTATTGCGGCAACTGTACGAAGGGATAGTCACGATAACGACTCTGCTGGTTATACGATATATTTGTGCACCACATTAAACGGCACTGATCTTTTAGTCATAGACAGTGCGACAAGATATTCAAGGGAAACACATTATGTATATATGGCAATGGACGGAAATAATGTGGTTGAAACAACTGTTCCCTGTTATGAATACTTTTTCTCCCAACCCCATAATCTTCAGGGAACTATTTATATTGGTTCAAAATATGACAGCAACTTTTTCGATCACACCGATGATTATTATCACTGGGTTCCCTGCTTAAATACCTCATTTGATTATTCCATTGGTCAAAGATGGATAACAATCGACACAACGAACCCCATACAGATTTTGGAAGGCAGAAGATGGTATTGGGGTGGGTATTTCCCGATAATCCAGCCTGAGAGGATTGAGTGTTCTGCTGCAAGGGCTGAGGTAACAGAAAGAGGTGCAGACTATGCCGTGTTGGAATGGAATATGGAGGGTGACAGCTGTCAGTTGTCAATAACGCCATACGATATGCCGATAGACTCGGGAATTGTAGTTGGCCTGCAAACTGGCAGCTACACAGTCACAGACCTAGACAGAGGTGTATATTATGTCGCACGTCTAAAGACTTTGTGCCACCATCACTGCCCAATACATGCCGACATGCCAGTGTGGAGCGACTGGGGCAGTCCTACAATAATTCCCCTCGGTAACCAAGGAATAAATACCGCCAAGAACACTCCCAAATGGAGCCTGACACCCAATCCGGCGCACGGCAGCGTCACAGTGCAGTGCGACGAGGGGATAATGGAGGTGGAAATAATCTCCATGAAAGGCGAAACTGTGCAGTGCCACAATGCTGCTGGAACGCATAGCTGCACTTTTGACATCAGCGGGTTGGCTAAAGGTATATACATAGTGCAAATCACTACGCCACAGGGCACTGCAGCACGCAAGCTGGCGGTGGAGTAAGCTACCGGCGTGTTAAAGTTTAGTTAAAAAAGGCCCTTCCGCTCGGGAGGGCCTTATATTATATCTGCAAGAAAACAATCCTATGGTATACTAAAACATCAAAACAGGCGTTATTATTGACGCTAAAACATCGACAACGATGAAGAAAAGCAAGCTGATACTGACACTGGTAGCTCTCCTCGCCGCAGGCAACGCCTTCGGACAGACACCCAGCAACGGTACTATAAAGGGACACTATACCTTCGGCACCATACTGGACGGCGACACCGTACCGATGTACTACCTCAAGGAGGTGAC
>CADCNH010000062.1 GCA_902802755.1 uncultured Bacteroidota bacterium
TAGCCATTGCTTTGACAGAAATGATGGTTATTATAATTTCAACACTAATTACCACATACAAAATCAAATCAATTAATTTAAGCGGGATTATAAGACGAAAAGAATAGAGGCGCTTTTTATGTATCTCATTGATGTTAGGAATATATTTAAATCATATGGAAAACAAATTAAAATAGAAGCTCTAAACGGTGTTTCATTTAAAGTCAAACATGGAGAAATGGTTTCGATAATTGGTAAAAGCGGTTCAGGAAAGTCAACTATTTTAAATATCCTTTCAGGTATTGATGTCATTGATAATGGTGAGTATTATTTTAATGAAGAGGCTGTACACAGTTTAAAGGGCGATGAACTAACCAGATTTCGCAGAAAAAACATCGGATTTGTTGTACAGAACTTTGCGTTAATAGACGACTATTCTATTTTTGATAATATTGCAATGGTACTTCGTTATGAAAAAGTAAAAAAACAGGAGCCTGCAAATAAAAAGTCAAGAGAAAAATGAGTGAAAAACAAAAAGTTTACAATTATGGAAAAATGGTACAACGAAAAAAGCCGGAGAACGTGAAAATTTTCCAGCCTGCGGCGATAGAAGCTGATACTTGTTGAACCTTCGTTCCGCTACGCTCCACTGCGGTTCAACAAGTATCAGCCGTCCGTGGAAGGTTCCTGTGATTGTGGCTCAATAGCAGCCATACACTCCTTTACACGAGCAAAATAGATTCTCAGGAATTTGTTTGCACCTGCACTCATGTAGACATAATAGGGCTTTCCTTCATCTTTTTTCTTTTCAAGAAACTGATAGATTGGTTCATCTGCGGGTTTTACCTTGACGTATGTAGACATGATCTGGAATAGCGTTTTCCGCAGATGTGGAGAGCCTCTCTTAGTAGAAGGTTTCCCCTTTCCATCATCCTTACCGGATTGGTCTATTGATGGATCAACACCGGCAAAGGCAACGATAGAACGCCTTGTCTTGAAGTTTCTGATATCGCCTATTTCAGCCATCAGTTGGGCTGCTGTAATATCACCGACACCGTACATTGACCGAACAACATCATACTCTGGAAGCTGTTTTGCAAGCCGTGTCATTTCCTTTCGAATGGCAGCAATATTCTCGCTTGCGGCAATCAGTTCCTTGGCAGCTATTTGAATCAGTGCCTTGGTGTTTTCGTTCTTTGGCAATGTGGTGATATGGTTGATGCTTTCCTGATAGATTTCCGTTGCTTTCTTCTCCGAAAAATTGTAGCGATTTCGTTTGCACCACTTCTGATAGCGTTTAATAAATGCGTTCTTGCTCATATTGCTCACGCAATCGCTGTGCCAGAAGGTGACAACAAAATCGACCCATTTGGTATGCCCGTCGCCACGCTCAGGGCTGCTAAACAGATCTTCTACACCCGGAAACGTCTTTTCGCACATGGACATGAGGTTGTTCTCAAGTGCTACGACAGTTTTCATGTAGAGATCATACTGACGGCTGAATAGTTTTAACTGTTGTCTGATAGTGTCCATAACAGTATATTCTCGCAAATCAACCCAATTGTCAAGACCGAATTTTGCAATCTTGATGGCATCCTTCCGATCTGTCTTGGTCTTGCGGACGGATACGCCGTTTCCTGCGTTGTGTATGGCAATTGGATTGACCACCGAGACAAAAATTCCACATTCGTGCAGATACGAGGCAACCGACTCATGGTACCTTCCTGTTGCCTCCATGATGACCTTCGTGTCACCTTCCAAAGCAAGTATGAGGTCAGCTAATTGTTTCAAGTCCATCTTGTTGTGCTTGATTTCCATTGGCGTCTGCACTACCTCACCCAATGGGCGGAGTATTGCCACCATGCTCTTGCCTTTTGATACGTCTATGCCGACTGCGTTCATCTTTGTTCCTCCCGGATTTTGATTGATGGTGTCCGCTTTTTACTCATTGCCTCTTCAATCTCCTCGGCGGTAACACGCACTCACCGGCTTCACGGTGGCACTACCTGCTTAAAACGAATGTTGCGAATGAGAAAGGCGGCTGACTGACTCCTGTGCGAGCGAATTGACTCAGAGAATCATGCGTCAGACCATCCTCTCTCATTCTACAACTTCGGCTTTGAGTTGGCAAAGGGCATGGCTGGCTGCCATGCCCTATCACCAAATTTTATTGTAGGAGAGTCATCGAAATCAGTGTCTAAACCACAACTCATACTCCGGCTTTTCAACTCTGTAATCCATTCACACGCCTGACTTTCAACTCCATTATCCACTTTTCAACGTGCAGAACCTCTTGAAAATTTTTAAATTTCCGCGCATTGTATA
>CADCNH010000063.1 GCA_902802755.1 uncultured Bacteroidota bacterium
CCGTCGGGACAGCATGAGACGGATGTCATAGTGCGCACCTTCAACGACCTGCTGAACCGCTTGCGTAGTGAGCATCTGAGCCTCGAGGAGCAATACACTTTCCTTAGCCTTCTTATTGAGGCTTCGCCAATGGGCATCATACAGTGCGACCTGGAGGGCAACGTCACGTCCATGAACCCTGCTGCCCGACAGATGATGTCGCCTGCCATAGAAGAAGCGATGCGTTCCCTGACGCTCGGAGAAACAACCACCGTCCGTATCCCCGGCAAACCGCAACTGTTCCGCATCACCCATCAGTCCTTTCCCGACCGCGGCTACAAGCATCCCTTCTTCCTCATAGAATCGCTGACCTCGGAAGTCCGTCTTGCAGAAAAAGCGGCCTACGAACGAGTCATCCGCATGATAGCCCACGAGGTGAACAATAGCGTGGCAGGAATCATCGGACAGATTCAAAATTCAAATTTCAAGTTTCAGGATGATGCCAGCAAACGACTGACTACGCTATCAGAATTTGTTTCCCGCTTTGCCCAAGTGGTGAAGATACCCCAGCCGCAGCTACAACTCTGCGACCTGAGCGAAGAGGTGGATGCCTGCCGGCCCTTCATGGAGAGCCTCTGCACAGCGGCAAATGTCCGTCTGGAATTCCGTCTTACAGATGAGGCAACCCCCGTCCGCTTAGACACCGTCCTCTTCCAACAAGTCCTCATCAATATCGTGAAGAACTCCATCGAGAGCATAAAGGGAGAAGGTGGGCACGTCGTGATTACAACTGAGCCCACCCAACTGACCGTCACCGACAACGGCTGTGGCATCACACCCGAAGTGGCTCAGAACCTCTTTACCCCGTTCTACTCCACCAAACCGCAAGGTCAGGGCATAGGACTGCTGCTCATCCGCGACATTCTGACAGCTCACGGCTGCACGTTCAGTTTGCTCACCGACCCCAACGACCACCTCACCCGCTTCACCATCCATTTCCCCCTCCGCTGACGCAACATCGTTCCGGCGCAGCAAAAAAAGAGGGTGTTTCATAATACCCCCAGTAGCTTTTAACCACGAATTGCACGAATTTATAATCACTAACAATCAGCAGTTTAATAATTCGTGCAATTCTTGGATGCTTTAGCACCAAGGCGCGATTGTAGTCGCGGAACGTGTAATTCGTGGTTCAATGTTAGTTGTTATAAATTCGAGTAATTGGTGCAATTCGTGGTAAAAATAAACAAGGGGGTATGTTCTGGTTGACATATCCCCTTGTTTTGTTCTATTCCTTAGCGAGCGACGCGAGCGTTCTCTTCGCCGAATAGGTGTTGGGTGAGGGCTAAGGTATCAGGACCTTTTTGCCACCCATGATATAAACACCTTTCTTTAATGAAGAATGAAGAGTGGAGAATGAAGAATTTATCTTGCGGCCGCTCAGGTCGTACCAACTATCATTTGTCATTTTTCCATTATCATTTAGCGTAGCGCCGATGTTTGTCGGGTCATCGATTCCCTCGTAATCAGGGTAACCATATTCACCGAATGTGCCATATTTATAGCATGGTATCCAGCCCTTGGCCTTTGCTGCCGCTACCTGTGCCTTGGTCATCACATTCTGCTCGTCCTCTGTATTAACAGTGCACAAGAGTCCCCTTTCTCCTGGCTTGAAAGGCAGCCCTTCAATCAGCTCATCTATCGCTTCGCCCTTGATTTGGTTATTATGACAGAAGATTGCCGATAAATTATCACAATTTAAACACGATGTTATTGTTGTTGATGACGGAAGCCACCCCACACAATCAAAAAAGATAAAAAATATTTGCAAAAAACATAAATTTTTCTATTTAAAAAATTTGAAAAATGGTGGTAAAGGTGCCGCTATGTTAACAGGTTTTCAATTTGCGATAAAAAATGGGTTTACACATGCTTTGCAAATTGATGCAGACGGGCAACACGATATTTATGACATTCCTTTGTTTTTCAAGATTGCAAATTCTCATCCGAACGATTTAATTATTGGTAATCCCACATATGATGAATCTGCGCCACGGTCGCGTTTAATTGGCCGCAAAATAACTAAATTTTGGGTTATGGTTGAAACTTTGAATAAAAACATACCTGATACAATGTGTGGGTTTCGCGTTTACCCGTTAAAATTAATAGAACCTGTATTGAAAACTATAAAATTCAAACGCATGGGATTTGATATCGAAATCGTGGTAAAGGCTTTTAGAAACGGGGTAAAAATTATATCAATTCCTACAAAA
>CADCNH010000064.1 GCA_902802755.1 uncultured Bacteroidota bacterium
AGCCCAGCCAACTCATGCCGAACGTATAGACAAAGACGATGACGATGGCCAGCAGATGGTAGAGGAAAATCACGAAACCGTCCCACGTACCTGCAATGAGTCCTTCCTGAATGAAGATACCCGTCAGCACAGTACCAAAGATACCACCTGTACCGTGAGTGGGGAACACGTCGAGGGCATCGTCGATGCTACTGCGTGAACGCCAATAGACTGCAATGTTGCAAATCAGCGTGATGACGAAGGCAATGAAGATACTCTGTCCAACGGTGACATAGCCTGCTGACGCGGTGATGGCTACCAAACCTACCACGCATCCAACGGCAGCGCCCATGGCCGAGGGCTTGCGCCCCCTCAGACAGTCGAAGAAAATCCAGGTCATCATGGCAGTAGCCGATGCCGTATTTGTATTAAGGAAGGCCTTGACGGCCTGTCCGTCGGCATGCAGCGAAGAACCCGCATTGAAGCCAAACCAGCCCAGCCATAGTAGGGCCGCTCCCAGCAGCACAAAGGGAATATTGGCTGGTTCGCTTCTGCGGGTCTCTGCCTTACGCCTGCCTAAATAGATGGCTCCGGCAAGAGCAGCCACACCACTGGAGGCGTGTACCACAATACCGCCAGCAAAGTCGATGACTCCCCAGCGACAGAATAATCCTTCAGGATGCCACGTCATGTGGGCCAGCGGACAGTATATCATGAAGAAGAAAAACATCATGAAGAACATATAGGCCGAGAAACGCACACGTTCGGCAAACGACCCCGTAATCAGCGACGGGGTAATGATAGCAAACTTCATCTGGAATAGGGCATAGAGGGCCAATGGAATAGTGGCCCCACCTAATATATTACCTTCTGGCGTGATATAAACGGCACCGCCTACGTTGTGGAACATAGGGAACGTCAGCGGATTGCCGATGATGCCGCCAATGTCATCACCGAAACAGAGCGAGAATCCAATCACCACCCACAGCACTGAAATCAGTCCCATCGCGATAAACGACTGTAGCATAGTCGAGATGACATTCTTCGCTCCCACCATACCACCATAGAAGAATGACAGTCCTGGTGTCATCATCAGCACAAAGATGGTTGCTGTGATCAGCCAAGCCACGTCTGCAGCGGAAATCACCGACCAGTCGCACTCAAATGTGGGCTCGCCTACTAAAACACCTGCAATGGCTATCAGCGTCATTGCCGTCATCAGAATAATCCAACGTTTCTTTACCTTCATACAAGTGCCATTTTGTCATATATTGGATGCAAAGGTATTGCAAAATGAAAGAAAAACAAAGGAATATATTACAAATTGTTTGTTAAAAATTCAAATAACTTACATTTTGTAACTTTCTGACTCTTATTTTGACGCAAATTGACACAAAAAAGTCTCCAAAATAATCAATTTGCTATCAAATTGAAAGTTGTAAAAATTACCTATACTAAAAATTGCCGTGTTCTGCATATAAGATTGAGATTGCATTCGAAATAGAAAAAAAATAATATATTTGGCAAAAAAGTTGGCAGTTTAACAGAAAACAATTACCTTTGCATCAGATTTTTGACATTTTGAGACAAAGCAGAATGATGAATTCAGGTGGTTTCTAAACCATTACCTATTCTGAATGGGATGGTTTCTAAAGTTCTGATAATTAAAGCAATAGTTATTAGGCACATAATTTTGAAAGTTGATCTGCTCATACTTCACTTACGTTTTTTAATTCCGGCTGCAAAACTACATTCTTTTTCGGAATCCATCGCTATGCAAAATATAGCAGTTTGAGGCAGTTGAAACGGGCGGTGAATGATGCGCCGTTCTTCCCAGAATTGCGTAGCCGATTAACAAAGTTTAACCCCGCTTCCCAACCTGTTTTCAGGGTTACGATTTGGCAACCTAACTTCTTCACCAATCCTCCCAATTTTGCGTAATCCCGATTTTTGAACTTCCTCGATTTTCCCCTGATTGCCTTTATTTACGGTCGAATTGCGTTAATCTTCCAAAATCCCTCGTTTATTACAAGCTTTTTTCGTATCTTTGTATCTGAAAATCAGATAGTTAGATATGAATAAAGACAAGAAAATTGAGCGGTTAGAGCAAAAGCTTGCCAAGGCACAGGAAGAGATTAAGGAGTTGAAGTCAGATGTCCGCAAGGCCAAACGGGCAAACAGCAAAGCGTCGAAAAAAAAAGACGCCAGGACCGTAACGCTGAGCAAAGAACAGCAACAATTACTTTGGAAGCTGT
>CADCNH010000065.1 GCA_902802755.1 uncultured Bacteroidota bacterium
CTTTGACGAGATACAAGAAGTCCATAACGGCTTATCTTCACTTAAATACTTCTGTGAAAATAAACGTGAACTACATGTTGTTGTGGCAGGTTCTTTATTGGGCATTTCGCTGCGCAGCGATGAAAGCTATCCTGTTGGAAAGATTGACACATTGCGAATGTACCCAATGACATTTGGCGAGTTTCTGTTGGCAAACGATAGAGAAAAATTGTACGAAAGTTTAGCTGGGTGCAGATGGGATAATCTCACCACCTCTCATGATACTCTGGTTGATTACTTGCGACAATATTATTTCTGTGGAGGTATGCCTGAGGCTGTACAATCATGGGTAGACCACAAAGAGGCTCGGCAGGTTAGACAAATACAATCTGAAATATTGGACGCTTATGAACGAGACATTGCCAAACACTCATTGACATTTGCACAACGTATTCACCAAGTGTGGAATATTATTCCAGCACAATTGGCAAAAGAAAACAAGAAGTTCATCTTCGGAATGATGAAAAAAGGTGCTCGTGCAAACGAATTCGAACTAGCTCTACAATGGCTTATCGATGCTGGGTTGGTGTATCGTGTTGAGCGCTGTAAAACGCCACAAATACCACTCAAGTTCTATGCCGACAGTTCTGCTTTCAAGATTTATCTGATTGACGTAGGCCTTCTTGCTGCCATGACAGGGACAACGCCACAAGACATTCTTATAGGTGATGCCGCGTTCTCCGAGTTCAAAGGTGCATTCTCGGAAAATTACGTTCTGGAACAAATTATTGCTGCCGAGAGTGCCAATGTATATTATTTCAGCAAAGATAATTCACAACTCGAAATCGATTTCTTACTACAAACAGCTAATCGTATAATACCTACAGAAGTCAAGGCTGAACAGAATGTGAAGAGTAAATCGCTCCGGACTTTTATTCAGGAACACGACAACCTAAAAGGTCTGCGGTTCTCAATGAGACCATACGTTGATCAAGGTTGGATGAAGAACGTGCCTATGTATGCATGTGGGGTATGCATACAATGAGTCCAAAACCATCCTCACCTACTTCGCCATGCAGCAATAGCGGTGCCAACTCCCACTGTACTCGGAAACTGAATCAAACCATGTCGCATTAGTGAACAAGTCGTACAGAACATTTATTGTGGCGAACACAACTGGCCCACGTAACCGGCACATTGTAGCCATATAGATATAAACGATAGGCTTTGTACTCACCGTCGGGGGTGGACGCCCAGTATTCTCCATAGGGCCCTCTCATAGCGGTATGAGGTTCAGCATTGTATTTCGCTTCAGGGAGGAATACCGCACCCGCCAACTCCATCACCATCCACTCTGAAAGGGAATATTCATTGTACTCTTGATTTCCCGGCACGAAATCAGGACACCCGGATGGCTGTAGCCAATTGTCGGGTAAGATAATCCATCCAGTATATCCACCTACAATACCCATACCAGATTTGCCTGGGCGTTTGAGGAGATAAACCCACTCTGACTGGGTTAATGTTCGCCACATGTTGGGAGCATTGCCTCCATTGACGATGGGGTTATTGCCCCAATCGGTAAAGGTGGCATAATCAAGGTCGTTTGTTGATGATAGGCTGGGATTGTTTCCCGTTCCCCAACCAAACAAGTCGCCATACGAATACTGTTGTTCAGCAAAACGCCATGTATTAGTGCTGGCTTGATATTGCAGATTGCCCTGCGAGAAGCGTACCTTTTGATTGTCACTTACTGAGAACAAACCGGGCAATGCTCCCTCTATCTGCTCAACCTCCTTTTGACAACTTGTTACAATGATCGTAAAGAAGAACAGAATGGAGACCAACATAATCGCATTTCTTTTCTTCATAATTTTAGAAATTGTTATACTACAAGTGCTCTTTTTTTATTTGTTGCGGGCAGCGGAGACTGCCCGCAACAAGGTTTAACGTTTTAATAAATTAATTATCCAGAACGGGGCGTACAGAGAACCCGATGATGCGATTTTCGAGGCTCGCAATGAGATAGTAGCTGTCAAAGTACATGAACCCACCGCCGGGCGCGGACGACCAATAGCCTCCGTAGCGGCCCACGAAGAAAACAACCGCGCCGTTGCGGAAGCCCGCCGCAGGCAGAAATACTGCACCAGCTGCCTCCATCTGCGCCCACTGTGCGAGTGTGTAGCTGTTGAGTGTCCAATCCGGCGCAAAACCAAATG
>CADCNH010000066.1 GCA_902802755.1 uncultured Bacteroidota bacterium
GCTCGTTCGTGATTCCCTCAAGCGAGCCGAACCACACATCCTCACCATAGTCCGACTAGAAATTCTGCACGAAATCGAATTGCGACTTGATGGTCACGCCCTTGTGTCCGAGACTGTTTTCCAACATGGTCAGTCCGTTGATGTTGCTCTGCTCTACGTAGGTGCTCCACCAGTTCCAGCCGGCCTGCAAAGTCATGGACTGTGAGATACCGTTCAACAACTGTATCCATGAGGACTGCTTGCCGTTGTAGCCTCCATAACCTTTCTCATCCTTGATGTTCAATGTGTGAACTGTCAACACATAATAACCGGTATCATTGGTGAGCCCCGCGATACTGACATTGTAGAGCGAATCGACTACTTTAGCGACAACCACGGTGGAGTCCATACGATTCGGGCCGTTTTGACATTTCAAGACCATGTCTTCGTAGGTAAAGGTAGAGTCGATAATGGGCTTATTGAACTTCACCTGGAAGCAAGTATAGGTCACGTTTTCCATTGCATAAGGAATGGTGTCGACGATGTGAAGCTTGTTCTCGTAGTTAGGTTCATTCTCATCAATCAGTGTTACAAAGGTTTGCCATACGTTTTGATTCGGAATCACCTGACCATCGAAATCTCTCGTACAACTCACAATCTCGTATTTGTCCATACCAGGATCGTCACAGACACCGTAGTTCCAACCAATTCTTGATGGATCTACTGTAAGGGTGACTATGGTGTTGTTAGGCTCAGCATAATGGTCAAAACTAATGTCATCGACAACTCCGACTCCCGTTCTGCCACCTTGTGAGAAATAAATGGTGTCTGGCATCTCTTGAATATCCATTACATCGTTCACGAGGAAGTCGTTGATGCCGTCGTCCATACCAATACCATACACACGGATCGGATGGATAAGCTCGTGGATTCTGAGACTACTCACAAGACTGAGCTCAGGATTGCCAAAGCTGTTATTGTGGATGACATGAGCCTCGTATGATGCAAAGTGTCCGAGCAGCGAACTGGTAAACAGCCATTCGGCCACAGCAGTTGTGCCGCTTGCAATATTGCCAAACGGAATGTTCATCAAACCGAGTTGAGTCGGGCTGCCGTTGTAAGAAGCTCCGTACATCGCGAAATCAATGGCAAGACCCTTCTCATTGTCGATAATCACGGGCTCAGCCGTCTCAAGGGTAACGTTCTTTGCCATTCCAGCACCTTGATTGTGGATTCTCACGCCAAGTTCAGCAGGGATGCTCGGTTCGACCATCTCTTCGGTAAGCGCATCGTCGCCTAAAATGTCGCGCTGCATGAAGTAGTCTACATAAAGGTCAGGACTTGGGTTGACGGTAAGTTCAACAGGATACAAATCGTATGTGATGTACTCGTCAGTGAAGGGGTCGGTGAAGCTGAACGTGCCACCAAAGAAGTAATTCTTTGGAACGGTAGGCGCGGCGTTCTTGGTCGGGATGAACTGTATTATGGCACTGCCGTCAAGTCCTGCGCCCAAGGTGCCGCTACCGTCAATTTGGGTTAACTCGTTGAATGCTATCGGGGTAATCTGGAACAATGCGTTACAATTATGACCTTCATCGTCCCAAATATCAAATGTCACCTCAACATCTTCTAAAGGTTTGGAATCGTGACCGTTGTGAACGGTGAAAGTTCCTTCGAAGGCTTCACGTGTCATGGTTAGCGTTTGCGAGAACTTGACTTTCACGCTTGAGCAAACGCTCGACCGTCCAGCCCGCTCTATAATGGCAACAGCGTTATCCACAGCCTCATCATAAACCTCTTCCATAGCTGCATATCCTTCATTCTCGTAGTATTCTTCGATGGCAGACATTTTGTTTAATACGACGTTATCAACATGCACAAAATTGGTATCGTAGCCAATGGGAAGATCCTCTATGGAGAAGTAGCCAAGGCTGTGGTATTCTTGGGTTCTGTTCCATCTGTCGATGAAGTGCATGATGACGGTGGAATCGACGGAAGTGCCGACAAATGACGATGCAAGTGCCTCAGCATTTGCCTGTGAAATCATATTAGTCGAATCCACAAGTTCTTCGAACTGATTGAAAAACTCTATGAAGTTTTCTTCCGTCATCCATTCCTCGTCAATGAAATAACTGAGGAGCCCACGCATTCCTTCCTGAGCATAAAAGTTGGTGTAGTAAAGATTGTCAATGGTGGTCTGCAGGTTATCCATCGCGCCTTTGCTGTTTGTGTTTTCTCGAATTTGCTCATCTTCAAAATGGATACAACTGCCTAAATTCTCTGCAATACTTTGAGGACAGGATATCATAGATGCAATTTCTCCTATTATTGGAATATGACTTATGCCTTCATCTGTAACGCAACCAACCATATCCTTTCCCAGTTCAGTTAATGCTTTTAACACTCCATTTACATCTTTGTAGAATACTTTGGCAAAATTTTGGATAATAGATTTAATAAAACAA
>CADCNH010000067.1 GCA_902802755.1 uncultured Bacteroidota bacterium
CAGCCGTTACCTTCACCATCAGCGACTGCTCCAAATATTGTTTTGCCTCTTCATACCTCCCGACTACCATATAATTGTAACCAATGTTTGAAAAAAAGTCAGGATGAATGTTTTCGCCAACGACATTCTGGTAATCTTTCAGATAAGGTATTGCCTTGTCAGTATAGAAGGCGGCACTGTCCGTCTGTTGCAAAAAGGCAAATGTTGTGGCCATTTGCATATATGCACCACAAATGGAACTCCTTCTCCCTATTCGTAAGATGTAATCCAACGCCTTTCTTCCATAGTCCAGACACATTTGGTAGTTTCCGCTTTGCTGGTTGACACCTCCAATGGCATCATATATTTTGTATTTCAGCCAGATATTATCGGTCTGCTCCGCCTGTTCTTCTGCCAATTTGTATATCTCTATTGCTTTGGGCCAGTCCTCATGTTGAAAGTATAGTTCACCTTTATAATAATAACAGTCAGCCAACCGTTCTTTGTCGGCTGTTCGTTTGTAATAGCCAATGGCTTCATTGATAAGCGAGTCTGATGCAGGGAAATGATAAGTGACACAAGCCGCATGGGTCATCAGCAGATTATAGTAGGCTCGTTCCGACTCATTCTTAAACGAAGCAGGGTCGTATGTAGATATAATCTGATAGGCCGAGTCGTTTTTCTCAGCCGCCAGCAACTGGTCAATTTCTGCCAATTCCTTGGATGTAGGCAGACCACCACAACCGAAAACTAACGCCACCAAGGGTAACCACCAGGCAATTCTCTTCATTTTCATACATTGCAATTTTGCTGCAAAGTTACGAAGAAATATGCACTCTCAGCCATATTTTCACCCGTTTTAACCGTTTCGTGGCGTTCCAAAACCGTTGTTTTTTTCTGAGAATCTTGCAATAGGGATATGCTAAAGCCCTATATTTCAATATCTTGAATGCGATTTTTGGCAAAACGGCACAGATTGACACTCATTCCCCATTTTCCTTTGTCATATTTAATAATATGACTACTTTTGCACTCAAAAAGTATGAAATAATAAATAAAACATAGAATGGACTCGAAAAAGATTAGGAGAATTATATCAAAAGCAATGCTGTCTGCATTTGCCAGTTTGATTATCTGTATTGCTGTATGGCTCTTGATTGGCGATATTCCGTATTGGAAGAAGCGTGCAGTATGTGTCAGCACATTTTCAATACTTTATACTTTTCTCTTTTATTTATTAAATAGGAAAGAACAAAATTTGAAACAATGAACAAGAAAGCCATCATCACCATTCTCTTGGCCGTCGCCACCATCACCGCCAATGCACAGACCGAGGGGCACGACAAGAAAACCTTGTCAGGGAATGATGCTGTCGTTGGGACGATGGAATTCCGTGATCAAATACTGACGGACACGATGCGCTTCAATGTCGAGGCATTGCAGCCGGGACTACTGCCGAGGACGACGGACAATCCAAGGCCAGGCACAGAACTGAAGGAACAATACACGATGCAGGGCACAAAGCCATTCGTTCTGTGGCAGGGCGGATTCCTCAGCATCAACGGCGCAACGGTTGACATGCCGGGGCTGATGAGCTATGAAACTAGCGTGGTCGCGTTGCATCAAGACTTTGGACGGCTGCACCTCACCGCATCGGCCATAGCCAACAAATACTGGATGCCGATGCAGGGTACACTTGCGACGCAATATGGCATCGGTGGTAACGTCAGTTTTGAAGTCAGCGAACACCTTTCGCTCCACGCTTTCGGCTACTATTACAACATCAATCCCACTGTTGGCCCCGCCCTCAGTCCCTACATCAGTACCACAGCTTACGGTGGCTATGCTGACATCCGTTTTAGTGACCACGCAGGCTCGAACGTCGGCATACGCCGTTATCTCAACCCCATGTCTGGCCGCTGGACCACTGAGCCTATTGTCACGCCCTACTTCCGAATCGGCAAGAAGATGAGACTGGAACTGCCCGTCGGCGGACTGCTCAAAGCCGCCATCTGGGACGACCGCGACAATCCCCTACGATTTCAGCCACGACCAATGCCTACACCACAACAGAAGCAATAAAAAGAATATAGAATGG
>CADCNH010000068.1 GCA_902802755.1 uncultured Bacteroidota bacterium
AAGTACCGTCTGGATCACGAAGATCCCATCGATATCCTTGAGATTGACAACACCGCCGTCCGCAACCAGCAGATTGAGCGCTTGAAACAACTCCGTGCAAACCGCAACGAGGCCGATGTACAGAAGGCTCTCGATGCCATCACCAAGTGCGTCGAGACCGGCAAGGGCAACCTGCTTGCACTTGCCGTCGAGGCCGCCAAGGTACGTGCATCACTGGGTGAGATTTCCTACGCCTGCGAGAAGGTTGTAGGCCGATACAAAGCAGTAATCAGAACAATATCAGGCGTGTATTCATCAGAAAGCAAGAAAGACGCAGACTTTGAGAAAGCCTGCCAGCTTACAGCAGAGTTCGCAAAGAAGGAGGGCCGTCAGCCCCGTATCATGATTGCCAAGATGGGTCAGGACGGTCACGACCGCGGCGCCAAGGTTGTAGCCACCGGTTACGCCGACTGCGGTTTCGACGTCGATATGGGTCCGCTCTTCCAGACTCCGGCCGAATCGGCCCGCGAGGCAGTCGAGAACGATGTCCACGTACTGGGCGTCTCCTCACTTGCCGCCGGTCACAAGACCCTGGTTCCGCAGGTTATCGAGGAACTCAAGAAACTGGGCCGCGAGGATATCCTGGTAGTTGTAGGCGGTGTTATCCCCGCCCAGGACTACGACTTCCTCTACAAGGCAGGAGCCGCCGCCATCTTCGGCCCCGGCACCAGCGTTGCCAAGGCCGCCGTCCAGGTAATGGAATTGCTCCTGGCGGAGTAATTCCAATTGAAAATTGAAAATTGAGAATTGAGAATTGCCATCCGGGCGGTTCTCAATTCTTTTTTATGGCCATACCTCTCACCACAAGCCTTGTAGCCCATATTTCCCGCAAGTATGGCATCAAAATGCCCCATTTCCCCCGTTTTCCCGGCCATACTTGCAAAAAATCGCCCCCACAACCATTCTATTCCAATGTATGGCACTCCAAATGCAACAGTTTTGCAACGCCAAGTTGTTGTTCTGAAAAACAAATAGAAATATGTTTGTCCCTGTAATTCAAACAAAAACGGAAATGAAAAGATTCATATTAATCAGCGTTATTGCATCGGCTTTTTGTTGCCTCAATTTAAATGCCCAGAAAGCATTTAGACCGATGTCCATGATGGATTATAAAATATTGGGTGAAGAATTTGACCGGTTATTTGACACCAAAGCGGAGGTGAATTTCATGTTTGCACCTTTCCATTCCGGAAGTCCGGCTCTATCTTTCAATAATGGAACAATCAAAGTAGTAACAGGGGAAAAGGAACACTTGAAAGAATGTGACCCGAAATTATATTCATCATTAGTGTTTTTGGCAAAGCATTCCGTTATGACTGCCAATTACTACACCAATCAGCATTATGGATTTGACGGAATGACCTACTATTTGTTCTATAAATCCGATGGAGTGCACAGTTGGCAACCTAAAGGGTTATGCCGACAAGCCGTAGAAGTCTTTTGGAATGTTATGCATGCAGTAGAAACAGACGACAATGCACTTTTGGAACAACAGAAAGCAATTGCAGATTCCATCTGTAAAAAATTCAAGACCTACTATCCTGAGGATTTTGCAGATATAGTAATATCAAAATCATCATTTGGTTCCAATCCCTTCAATGTAATATTAAGTCTGTTGGCAGTAACAGAATTATCTGACTTCTTGAGAACTGATTTAAAACTCACTTTCAATTTCAAAAGATTAAAATACAGACGCAGTTACAAACAGGATTACCTCCGGAAATATGAGAAAACCCTCCAACAGGTCGCTAATTGGATGTATGTCCAATCAGATTTCGGAGATATATCCAATGCCGTTCATTTCATAGTGGCCGATGTAACCGAACCGATAATCGGCAAAAACCAATACGGCACATATGAAATCAAAATCAATGAAAAAGACATTTCCGTAGATAAAATGGTCTCCCTAATCCAACAGCTATAATACAAATGCGTTGACACAATAGTATTGTGACACAATAGTATCGTTTCCCTGTATCAAAAAGAAACGTTTTGAAAAAAAGTGAAACA
>CADCNH010000069.1 GCA_902802755.1 uncultured Bacteroidota bacterium
AAAGATACGAATTTTTTTTTTTTCTTTGCATTTTCCAATGCTAAAAAACAATAAAATGAATTAAATATTGCCTATCAACTCTTCATCATTATGAAAAAAATCATCTTATTCGCTTTCTTGATTCTCAATTTTCAATTCTTAATACTCAATTCCCTAAGGGCGCAGGGTTTTGAGTGGGTAAGAACCTACACGGGGCCGGATATCTCTTCGGGAGTGGCAGCAAACAATCTGAAGGGCTCGTGTGTCGACACAGCTGGCAACCTTTACATCCTCGGCGAATTCTCGCCGCAAGCCCAGTTATGCGGGGTCAACCTCCTCCCGCGCGAAGTCATCGTCACACCGCGCAATAGTGCCGTTGTGATAGCCAAACTCTCCCCGTCGGGCGAACTGCTGTGGCACAAAGCCATCTACAATGGTAAAGTTTCCGACTATGCATATGCGTTGCGCATGATGGGTGACAGCTGTATTATGGCTATGGTGATGCTTTATACACCATACGATGTCGGAGGCTATAATGAGTACAGAAACTTGTATTATTTAGACACTCTGTTGACAGGCAACAGTGACTATCTGATACCCAATAACGACAGTGTGAGTAGACAGGTAAATGCTTTTATCACATTTGACTTTGACGGTAATGTCACCGAGCAGCATTTTGTCCGTGTGGGATTTACCGATACCTTGGGGAATGATCTGACCCCAAGGTTTATGGGAAACAGCCATCTTGTGTGTTTGAGTACCAGTCTTCTTTCAGGAGAGAATTTCAACATTGATTCCGAGGGCAATATCTATGTCATTCGCAGTGTCCATGCGGATGAGAAAAGTGGACGTTGTGACACATGTCCTGATAGACGCCGTTATTGGAGGCTTTGGGAAGGCACCATCGGGGCGATGAAGATAGTGGTTGACAGTGCTCATATTCTGACATACCCCATACCGCACCCCACAGCGCGGTGGAACCAGCAAATCCTGAAGTTCTCCCCCCATTTCGACAGCATACTGGATGCTGTGTATATGTTCGATTCAACATTGAACCGACAATGTGGTACTATTAAGGTGAATTCTTTTTTGGTTGATGCACAAAACAATTTGTATTTGGCAATGCAAGGAACAGAAATGCCTTCCCATTTGAGAATTTTCAGTCCCAATTCCCTGTACTTGGGTGATTCTCTCACCATGCCGAAATGGATTATTAAATACAACTCCAATCTGGAAACAACCGGCTTGGCTCAATTGTCATGCTCAATCAGTAATATTTCAAATGCTCGTCCGCTGGCTTGGTTAATGTATCCGTATATCGATAACAACACAAATACAATATTTGTATCGGGATTAGTTGGATGGACACCTCGTTATGACACTGTCGACCATATTTTTTATAATCAAGACACACTTGATTTCCCCAATGAAACAAGCTTCTGGCTTCGTCTAAACTTGGACGATCTCAGGCTTCTCTCATACGGAGTAAGGCATCCGGGAAATGAGGGGAAGGGAAGCGTCCCTTCCTTGACGGCATGCAACAACAGGGTTCTTGCCCAAAATGCATACCTTTTCAGTATGGTTTTCTGCGATACAACATGGTATACGGACTACAGTAGTTGGGATGTGGCTTTTTTAGCGTGGGACTACAACGGACACGAGATTGGCGTAATATCCCGTTACAACGTTCATGGTCCAAGAAAAGAATTATACTCCCCCATTGTCATAGACAGTGTTGTATATCTTACAGGTAGTCTGGTTGAGAGTGCGACTTTCGACACAATAACAACCCACAATCAGGGTTCCAGTCAGGTGTATATCGCCAAGTATGTAGACCCGGAGTTTGCGCGGCCTTATGTGCACCCTTCTGACAGGCAGGAGCAGACGATTGAATGGCAGCAGGACTTGGTGTTTGCCTTGGCGGACAGCCCCGTGACGCTCACCGCCACCGCTACCAGCGGGCTGCCCGTGTCGTACACCAGTAGCGACAGCACCATTGCCTACGCCGAGGGCGACAGGCTGCACCTTGTGGCAGACGGCTAC